>DASZOL010000119.1:0-10344 GCA_035550795.1 Candidatus Methylomirabilota bacterium | reverse complement strand
ATTCTGCACGCTGATCGGCTGGCTTCTCCTCGGCCTGGTTGCGCTCGCCGAGCGGGCCCTGCTACCGTGGCACGTGAGCATGGCGCGCGACCGGGGCGCGCGCTGAGCGGCATGAACGCGGCCGCCACTTCATCGCCAGATCAATGGAGGACACGACGATGATGCGATCGCTTCGGCTCCTGGCCCTTGCGCTGGTGGTCGTCTTCGCCGGCCTTCCGGCGGGGAGCGATCTTCCGGACGCCCTTGCTCAGGCCAAGACCAAGGTGACGGTCTTCGAGGCCTGGTTCCTCCACAACGAGTCCATGGGATCGCCGACCGCGGTCGAGAAGGGCTTCTTCGAGGGGCTTGACGTCAAGGTGGTGGGCGGCGGCCCGGGCCTCTCCTCCATCGACCGGGTGATGGCGGAGTCGAGGGGGGGCGGCATCGCGTTTGGGGTGGACTACCCCTACAACGTGCTCGAGGCGCGGGAAAAGCAGAAGCTCCCGCTCGTCGTCGTGGCCCACGACTTCCAGAAGTCGGCGGTGCGGCTCATCTCCTGGAAGGAGATCAAGAGCCCGAAGGACATCGAGGGAACCGTCGCCACCTGGATCGGCTACGACAAGCAGGTGAAGGCCGCGATCGGCCCGGAGTGGGCGAAGCGCATCAAGATCGTCAACCAGCAGGGCGATCCGGCGACGATCGGCTCGTGGCTCAAGAAGGATTACCCGTTCGCCCACGCGATGATCTACAACGAGATCCTTGTCGCCAAGCGGATGGCGAAGGACAAGTACTTCACGTACGCGTTCACGGACTTCGGGATCGACTGGCCGGAGAACGTGGTCTTCACGACCGAGGACACCGTCAAGAAGAACCCCAAGGCGGTCCAGGCCTTTCTGGCCGGCCGGTACAAGGGGTACAAGCACGCGCTGGCGAACCGCGACGAGGCCGTCCAGACCCTCATCAAGTACAACAGCAACCTGAAGGGCCAGGAGAAGCACGAGCTGGAGGGGATGGAGGCCATCGCCTCGGTCATGGTGTCGGCCGACACCAAGACCAAGGGCCTCGGGTACATCGACCCGGCCGGCTGGGACCGGGTGGCCCGGGACCTGACCAAGGCGGGCCTCTACACGGCGGCGCCCAACGTGAAGGCGGCTTACACGACGGAGTTCAAGAGCGGAGTGATCCCGTAGGCCCGAACCCGGGGGAGATGGCCCCGCCGCTCGTCCGGCTCGAGCGGGTCTCGAAGCGCTACGAGGTCGACCGGCGGCCGGGACCCGCCGGCGCCCGCGAGGAGACCGCGCTCCAGGCGGTCACGGACTTCACGCTCGACGTGAGGGCGGGGGAGTTCGTCTCCATCATCGGGCCGTCCGGGTGCGGCAAGACCACGGTGCTGTTCCTCCTGGCCGGGCTCCGGCCGCCCAGCGCGGGCCGGGTGGAGGTCTGCGGCCGGCCCGCCGCCGAGGCGATGCGGAGCGGGCTGGCGAGCGTCATCTTCCAGCAGCCCGTCCTCTTCGAGTGGCTGACGGTGGAGGACAACGTCCTCCTCCCGCTCCGGATGCGCGACCCGCGCTGGTGGGTGTGGCCGCTCCGCCGCCGGCACCACGCGGCGCGGGCCCGTGAGGCGCTGGCGACCGTCGAGCTCGCCGGGTTCGCCCACTACCGGCCGGACGCGCTCTCCGGCGGGATGCAGCAGCGCGTGGCCATCGCGCGGGCGCTCACGCTTGCGCCCCGGGTCCTCCTGCTCGATGAGCCGTTCGGGGCGCTCGACGAGCTCACGCGCGACCGGATGAACCAGGAGCTCCTCCGCCTGTGGGAGGCGCGTGAGCTCAGCATCGTGTTCGTGACGCACTCGATCGAGGAGGCCGTCTTCCTCTCCGACCGCGTCGTCGTGATGGGGCGGGGCCGTTCGGAGAAGACCGGCTCCAGCATCGTGCGGATCGTCGACGTGGACCTGCCCCGGCCGCGCCGCCTGGCCGTCAAGGAGGAGGTCGCCTTCTTCCAGAAGGTCCGCGAGGGCCGCGAGGCGCTCCGCGAAGCGTAGCCAGCCTCACGCGTGAGACCCGGCGGCCGCCGAGGGCAGCCCGTCGGAACGACGGGGTCGATGCCCCCCCTACGCCCGGACCTCCATCAAGTACGAGGTCAGGTGCCTGATCTTCGCGCCCTGCATGACGAACACGTCGCAGAAGACGGCGTTCAGGAGGCCGCCGTCTCTTCGGGCGCAGCGCACGCTGCCTTCGGCGACGACGACGTCGTTCTCCTCGGTCATGCGAGTGACCGTGATCGTCGGGCTTCCTACGAACGCGTCGTTCTCGATCTCCTTGTCGAAGGCGACCTTCCCCGTGAGGTGAAATACGCCCGGCATCACCCATTCGACGTCGTCCGTCAGACACGACAGAATGGCTGCATGGTCGGACTTGCCGAACGCGTCCATGTACGTGTCCACCGTGCGCCTGTTACGGCTGTTGCGGCTCATCCTTCGTCCTCGTTCGATCCGGCGACTCGCGAGCAGGAGCGTGGCCGGCGGGAGGCTGATTCCACGCGCCGCCGCCGCCTCGTGTTGACGACCAGCTCGAGCTGGCTGGGTTGCTCGATCGGTAGCTCCGGGGCCTTGGCGCCGCGAAAAGCCTGTCTGCGTAGGCGGCGAGGCGGACGTAGGCTTCGCGCTGGTTCGCTCCGTCTCATGAGCCCTCCGGCGTCGGCCGTACTCGCTCCAGCCGAACATCGTGGGCAGCGGTCCGGCGATCTCGGCTGCGCGATCTTGGCCCGCGCCGCCATGGTGGCGCCTTCGGGGAAGACCACGATGGCGTCGACCTCCGCCTCCCGTACGGCCGAGAGCCCGCCGTCGAGCTGGTCGCCGCCCGCGAACGGGACGCGCGACCTGGACACGCGTCGCAGGGCCGTGGCCGAGCGTCGCCGCCGTCCCAAGCAGCCGCGCGCGTCGGCCGAGCGCCATGTGAAGAGTATAGCCCCACCCAACCGCCTGCGCCGTGCACGGTCCCCCGGCGCGGGGCGACGGGCCACCGCCCCCTGGCAAGCCGCGCCGGGGTTGGCTATAACTTGGCGGTGCTGCGATGCGGGTCGTGGGGACGCGGTGCTGCTTGGGAGGATGAGGTCCACGAGTGGCGCAAGAGGTTCCGGGCAGCGTAGCCGCACGGGGCTTTCGGCTTGACGCCTGAGGGACCGCGGCGCCTGCGCATCGGGATCGACACGGGCGGCACGTTCACCGACGTCGTCGCGGTGGACGAGGCGACCGGCGAGCTCTTCGCGACCAAGACGCCCTCCATCCCGGAGGACCGGTCGCTCGCCGTGCTCGAGGGCCTGCGGAAGGTCCTGCGCCTGGCCGGGGCGCCGGCCGGCGCGGTGGCCGCGGTGTCCCACGGGACGACGGTCGCGACCAACGCGCTCCTGGAGGAGCGGTTCGACGGCCTCGCCCTGGTGACGACGGAGGGGTTCCGGCACGTCCTCGAGATCGCGCGCCAGAGCGTCCCCCAGGGCTACGGCAACTCCTACTTCTGGGTGAAGCCGGAGCAGATCGTGCCCCTTCAGCGCGTGCGCGAGGTCCCCGAGCGCCTGAGCCACCGCGGCGACGTCCTGCGGGAGCTCGACGAGGCGGCCGCGGCCGAGGTGGCCCGCTGGTGCCGGCGGCAGGGCATCTGGGCGATCGGCGTGAGCTTCGTCCACGGCTACGCCAATCCGGCCCACGAGCAGCGGATGCGGGAGATTCTCGCCCGCGAGCACCCGGAGGCGCACGTCTCGCTCTCCTCCGAGGTATGGCCGGAGTACCGGGAGTACGAGCGCACGGTGACGACCCTGGTCGACGCCTTCGCCAAGGGCCGGGTGTCCGGCTACGTGGAGCGGATCGGCGCGCGCCTGGCTGCGGAGCTCGGCCCCGGGGTGCCGTTCCAGGTGATGAAGTCCAACGGGGGCGTCATCTCCGCACGCGAGGTCGTGAGCCACCCCATCACCACCATCCTGAGCGGACCGGCGGCCGGCGCCCTGGGTGCCGCGTTCCTCGCCAGCGCCGCCGGCTTCGACCGCATCCTCACGATGGACGCAGGCGGGACGAGCACGGATGTGTGCCTGGTCGAGGGCGGCGAGCCCGGGCTCACGACCGCCGGCGCCGTCGGCCGGTTCCCCGTCAAGGTGCCGATGATCGACCTCGTCACCGTCGGGACCGGGGGCGGCTCGATCGCCTGGCGCGCGCCCGAGGGAGGACTGAGGGTCGGGCCCGCCAGCGCCGGCGCGGACCCGGGCCCGATGTGCTACGGCCGTGGCGGCACGCGGCCCACGGTCACGGACGCCCAGCTAGTCCTCGGCCGCATCCCGCCGCGCCTGCTGGGCGGCGAGGTGCCCCTGTCGGTCGACCTCGCGCGCAAGGGGATCGAGGCCCTCGCCGCCGACCTCGATCTCACCGCCGAGCGCACGGCCGAGGGCGTCCTCGAGATCGCGGCCTGGAACCAGGCCAACGCCGTCGAGCAGATGAGCGTCAAGCGCGGCCTCGATCCTCGGGACTACACGCTCGTCGCCTTTGGCGGCTCGGGGCCCCTCCTGGCCGGCCGCCTCGTCGACCTCCTGGGCCTCCGGGGGGCGTTGATCCCGGCGTCGCCGGGCACGGTGTCCGCCTTCGGCCTGCTCACCGTCGACCTCAAGAACGACTACGTCCAGACCTCGGTCGAGCGCCACGCCCGGCTCGACCTCACCCGCGTCAACGGTTGCCTCGCGCGGCTCGAGGCCCGGGCCGTCGCCGCGCTCGTGCGCGAGGGCGTGGCCGAATCTGCCCGCCGCCTGGTCCGCCTGGCCGACCTCCGCTACTTCGGCCAGGCGTGGGAGGTGACCGTCGAGCTGCCGCCGGGCGAGATCGACGCCGCGCGCGCCGCCGAGACCGTGGAGCGGTTCCACGCCGCCCACGAGAAGCGGTACGGCTACGGCTACCGGACGGAGGGGCCGGGCCTGGCGGGATCCCGGCAGGGCGTCGAGTGGGTGAACCTCCGGGTCGTCGGCATGGGTCTCACCGAGCGGCCGACGCTGAGGGCCTCGGCGGCCGGTGACGGGAACGTCGAGCGGGCCCGCACGACAACGCGCGCCGTCGCGTTCGACGGCCGGGTCGTCGAGTGCCCCCTGTACGACCGCGCGAGGCTTCAAGCCGGCGATCGCCTGACCGGGCCCGCGATCGTCGAAGAGTTCGGCGCCACGACCGTCGTGTTTCCGGGCCAGCGCGTCGAGGTGGACTGGTTCGCCAACCTGCTCCTGACCCGTCTCGACGCGGCGACCGCTGGGGAGCGCGCCCAGCCCGAGCGCGCGGCGGCGAGCGCGGACCCCTCGGCCGGCCCCGGGATCCGGCCCGATCCGATCGTTCTCCAGATCGTGCAGGGGACGCTGGCCTCGGTCGAGGCGGAGGTGGAGGCGGCCATCGAGCGGACCGCCCGGTCGCCGATGATCCGGGAGGCGCGGGACTTCCGGGCCGGCATCCACGACCGCCACTGCCGGAAGCTCACGGGCCGCTCGTACTCGTCCCTCGTCCAGCCGGTGGTCCGGGACTTCCCCCTCGAGACCATGCGGCCCGGCGACGTCTACTTCCACAACGACGTCTACGAGTCCGAGGGGGGCATTGGCCACCTCCCCGACCTCTGCGTGACGGTGCCCGTCTTCGATCCATGCCAGGAGGATCGCGTGGTCGCGTTCGTCCAGGCGTTCGGACATCACGACGACATCGGCGGCGCCGTGCCGGGCTCGATGCCATCCCGCGCGACCAGCGCCCACCAGGAAGGGCTCATGGTCCCTCCGGTCAAGCTCTACGACGCGGGCCGGCCGAACCGGGACGTGATGCGGATCCTCGTGCGGAACTCGCGGCTTCCCGACAGCCTCCGGGCCGACCTCGACAGCGAGGTCGCAGCCTGCCGGCTCGGCGCGGCACGGCTCGGAACGCTCTTCCGCCGGTACGGCGCGCAAGAGATCGAGGCGTGCTTCGAGGCGATCCTGAGGCGGACCACCGAGACGTTTCGCCGGGAGCTCCTCGCCCGGATCCCCGACGGGACTCACGTCTGGGAGGACTACGCCGAGCACGACGGCGTCGACCCGCCCCGGCTCCACGCCCAGCGCATCACGATGACGAAGGCCGGCGACCGTCTCATCCTCGACTTCGCGGGCACGACCCCCCAGGCCAAGGGGCCGATCAACCACGCCGGGGACTACGCGGACGGCGTCTTCCTCAAGAAGTGGCTCGCACCGATCCTGCGCAACCTCGCCGACACGCCCGAGCGGATGGCCGAGCTGGACGTCAACGAGGGGGTCGTCCCGCTGATCGAGCTACGGTTCCCGCCGCCCGGCACGCTCCTGACGCCGGTCTTCCCGGCTCCGACCAACGCCCGCACGTTCGTCATCCTGCGGCTCCTCGGGGTGCTGGCCGGCGTGCTCGCCAAGGCCACCGGCGGGCGGATGCCGGCCGACCAGGAAACGATCCGTTACACGGGCTTCCACGGTACGGACTCGCGGGGCGAGTTCTACCTGATGCGCGAGGTGCTGGGGGGCGGATCGGGCGGCCGGTACTACGCCGACGGCTCCGATGTCGTCCACATCGTGCCGGACAGCAAGAACCTCCCCGTGGAGTTCACCGAGACGCGCTTCCCGCTCCGGGTCGAGCGGCTCGCGCTGGCGACGGACTCCGGCGGCGCGGGCCGCCGGCGCGGCGGGCTCGGCTACCTGAAGGAGTTCCGTCCCCTCTCCGACAGTTACTTCCTCTCGGTGGCCGACCGCTCGATCCTCGCCTGCTGGGGCCTCGCGGGCGGGCGGGCCGGGCAGCCCTTCCGGGTGACGGTGGATCCGGGCGGCCCGGGCGAGCGCGTCCTGCCCGGCCTGGTGGACGACGAGGCCATCCCGGCGGGGACCCTCGTGCGCGTCGAGACGACCGGCGGGGGCGGCTGGGGCGATCCCCTCGAGCGTGAGCCGCCTCGGGTGGTTCTCGACGTGGTGCAGGGCAAGGTCTCGGCGCGGGCAGCCCAGGAGGAGTACGGCGTGGCGCTGGTCGCCGGCTCGGACGGCGCGGTGGGCCACGACCCTGACGCTACCCTCGCGCTCCGGCGCCGGCTCCGCGAGGCCCGCCGGCGGCTGCCGTTCTTCGATCGCGGCCCGGGCTACCGGCGGCTCGCCGGCCGGGCCCACGCGGACGTGGACTTCATCGAGCCGACGGCGGGGCCCGGGGAGCGCGCGCGGCAGTGAAACCGCCCGTCTTCGAGTACACGGCGGTCCGGTCGATCGAGGATGCCGTCGCCGAGCTCAGGCGGCACGGCGACGCGGCGAAGCTCCTCGCGGGGGGGCAGAGCCTCGTCCCGCTCCTGAACATGCGTCTGACCACGCCGGCGCGGCTGATCGACCTGAACCGGGTGGAGGCGCTCGCGT
Organism: Candidatus Methylomirabilota bacterium; assembly: GCA_035550795.1. GTDB lineage: Bacteria > Methylomirabilota > Methylomirabilia > Rokubacteriales > DASRDR01 > DASRDR01. The sequence goes on along the minus strand of DASZOL010000119.1, from coordinate 2,970 downwards.
ACATCACGGCGCGGGACGACGGCCTGGCGATCGGTGCGATGACGCGGCAACGGGCGGCGGAGCGGAGCCCGCTGGTCGCCGAGCACGTGTCCCTGCTGGTTGACGCGTTGCCGTGGGTGGGACACTTCCAGATCCGCAACCGCGGGACCGTGGGCGGTAGCATGACCCACGCCGACCCGGCCGCCGAGCTGCCGGCGGTGGCCCTGTGCCTGGACGCGCGCTTCACCGCGCGGGGGCCGGCGGGCGAGCGGACCCTCCCGGCCGGGGACTTCTTTCGGGCACAGCTGACGACGGCTCTGGCGCCCACCGAGCTCCTGACCGAGGTCTGGTTTCCCGGGACTCCGCGAGGTGCGGGCTCGGCGTGGATCGAGCTGGCCCGCCGCCACGGGGACTACGCGCTCGTCGGCGTGGCCGCGGTCGTGACGCTGGCGGGTGACCGGATCGGGGAGGCGCGCCTCGCCCTGACGGGGGTGGGGGACCGGCCATTCCGGGCGCGCGAAGCGGAGACCCGGCTTGCCGGGGAGGCCCTCACGCCCGGCGTGCTTGCCGACGCCGTGGAAGCGGTCCGGAGAGCGATCGATCCCGGCGACGACATCCACGCGACCGCGGCGTACCGCCGGCACGTCGCCGGGGTGCTCACCGGGCGAGCGCTCCGCCTCGCGGCGGCGCGCGCGAAGGAGCGCCGGCGTGCCTGACGGCCGGGTTCCGTGTCGCAGCTCCCTCCCCCCGAAGGCGGGGGGGTCGCGTGACGGACCCTCCCCCCTGTGGGGCGACGGGGAGTGCGGGGGCGGGGGGGCGCCAGCATGACGCCCGCCCCGATCGAGGTGCGCTTGCGGGTCAACGGGCGCGAGTACGCGGAGTCCGTGGCGCCGCGCCTGCTGCTCTCGGACTTCCTCCGCCACCGGCTGGGGCTGACCGGCACCCACGTCGGGTGCGAGCACGGCGTTTGCGGCGCCTGCACGGTGCTGCTGGACGGCGAGGCGGTGCGCTCCTGCCTGCTCCTCGCTGTCCAGGCCGCCGACGCCGAGGTCACGACCGTCGAGGGGCTGGCAGCCGAGGACGGCCGGCTCCATCCGGTGCAGCAAGCCTTTCACGAGATGCACGCGCTCCAGTGCGGGTTCTGCACGCCGGGATTCCTGCTGTCGGTCGTCGCCTTCCTTCGGGACGTGCCCGCGCCCTCGGACGACGAAATCCGGCGGGGGCTGGCGGGCAATCTCTGCCGCTGCACCGGGTACCAGAACATCGTGCGGGCCGTGCACCGAGCCGGCGAGCTCCTCGGGGACCGCCGCCTGCCGGCCTGACCGCCCGCGCGAGACCCTCTGACCAGGGAGACCAGGCGATGGCAACCGAGGTGGTGAAGGTCGAGCTCAAGAGTGTCCAGGACGCCTCCGGCCTCGAGGCGGCGATTCTCGCGGGGCGGTTCACCGCCGATCAGGTCCAGGCGGTGGTCGGCAAGACCGAGGGCAACGGCGGCGTCAACGACTTCACCCGGATCCTCGCCGATCGGGCCTTCCGGCGCGTGCTCGAGCGGCACGGGAGCCGCGGCGTCGAGGCGGTCGCGCGGGTCCCCATGGTGTGGTCGGGCGGGTGCGACGGCGTGCTCACCCCCCACGCCACGGTGTTCGCGCGGAACGAGCGCAGCGGGCCTGCCGGTCAGTCCCGCCTGGTGATCGGTGCCGCCATGAGTGCCGAGCTCCTGCCCGAGGACATCGGCCGGCCGGCGATGGTCGAGAAGGTCGCCGAGGGCGTGCGCGCGGCGATGCGGGACGCCGGGCTCGCGGACGCCGCCGACGTGCACTACGTCCAGACGAAGACGCCGCTCCTCACGATCGAGTCCGTCGCCGACGCGCACCGCCGGGGACAGACGGTGGCGTGCGAGGTGCACGGGTCCATGGATGTCTCGAACGGCACCACGGCGCTTGGCATCGCTGTCGCGCTCGGGGAGATCCCGATGCCGCGTGCCGAGCAGATCTGTCGCGACCTCGACCTCTACTCATCGGTCGCCTCGTGCTCGTCGGGCGTGGAGCTGACGCGGGCCCAGATCGTGCTGATGGGCAACCGGGCTGGCGCCGGCGGGCGCTACCGGATCGGCCACCACGTGATGAAGGATGCCCTGGACCTCGACGGCGTCTACGAGGCCATCCGCAGGGCGGGCCTGGAACTGCCGGCGCGGCCTCGTGCCGAGGATCTCGGCGGGCGCGTCGTCAACTGCTTCGTGAAGTGCGAGGCGGACCACCGCGGGGTCCTCCGCGGCCGCCGGCAGATCATGCTCGACGATTCCGACGTGCACCACCATCGCCATGCGAAGGCGGCGGTCGGCGCCGTGGTGGCGGCCGCCATCGGCGATCCCGCCGCCTTTGTCTCCGTCGGGGCAATGCACCAGGGCCCGCACGGCGGCGGGCCGGTCATCGCGATCGTCGACGTCGGGGAGTAGACGCAGGAGCCGGGGCCGCCATCGGCGGCACAGAATCACCGGGGTGCCTCGATCCGCCGCAGCACCGGCGGGCCGGTCGCAGGAGGGGGCTCGTCGGCGATCGCCATGGCCTCCCGGATGGCGCGGGCGGCAGCCTCCGCCTCCGCCGTCGATCGCGCGTGTACCACGGCAAGCGGCTGGTCGGAGTCCACCGCGTCCCCCGGGCCGGCGACGTCCGCCAAGCCGACCGCAGGGTCGATCGCGTGCTCGGCACGGCGCCGGCCTCCTCCCAGGGCCACGACCGTGAGGCCCAGCATCCGCGTGTCCACGCGCGTGACTATGCCGGGGCGCTCGGGTGCCACCGCGAGCCGCACCGGTGCCGCGGCGAGGTGGCGGTCGGCGTGGTCGAGCAGATCGGCGGGACCGCCCAGGGACGCGACCATGCGCGCGAATCGTTCGGCCGCGGCGCCCGAGGTCAGGGCGCGCTCGACCGGGCCGGCCGCCTCGGCGTGGTCGGGGGCGAGGCCGCCCAGCACGAGCATTTCCCGGGCGAGCGC
>DASZOL010000118.1:0-19929 GCA_035550795.1 Candidatus Methylomirabilota bacterium | reverse complement strand
GCAGCGCCTCATCGAGTTCCTGCGCAAGGAAGCGCAAGCCTCCGAACAGCCCCCTGCTTGACGCCCCTGCCGCCGCCTCCCAGAATCGGGGGCCGGAGCACGCGGGGGACCGGTCCTTACACTCTCCTCGGAGGTCGATGATGCCGCGCCGGATGCGCTTCGGGCTCTGCACCGACCAGAACCTGCCGTTCGCCACGCTGGTCGAGCGATGGCAGCACTTCGAGCGCCTCGGTTTCGACAGCGTCTGGGACTGCGACCACTTCAACCAGCCGAGCCGGCCGACCGGGCCCTACTACGAGGGCTGGACGCTCCTTGCCGCCCTCGCGGCGCGCACCGAGCGGATTCGCGTCGGGGTGCTGGTGAGCTGCAACACCTTCCGCCACCCCGGCCTCCTCGCCCACGAGGCGATGACGGTCGACCACGTGTCCAACGGCCGGCTCGAGCTGGGGCTGGGCGCCGGGTGGTTCGTCCCCGAGCACGAGCAGTTCGGCATCGCTCTTCCGCCGCCGGGAGAGCTGGTCGGCCGGTTCCACGAGGCCGTCCGGATCGTCGACGCCCTCCTGCGCGACGGCCACGTCACCTTCGCGGGGAAGTACTACCGGCTGGCGGGCGCCCATGTTCGTCCCCTCCCGGTCCAGCGGCCGCGGCCGCCATTGACTCTGGGCGCCCACAAGTCGCGCATGCTCCGGATCTGCGCTGAGTACGCGGACGCCTGGAACTCCTTCGGGACCCTGGACGAGATGCGCGAGCGGAACCGGATCCTCGACGAGCACTGCGCGTCCATCGGTCGCGACCCCGGGACCATCTGGCGGTCGTTCTACGGCTGGGCGTCCAAGATGAGGGAGCAGGGGCTCGCCGATCCCTGGTCGAGCGTCGGCGCGTTCGAGGAGATGGTCGGCCGCTACGGTGAAGCGGGCGTGAACGAGTTCGTCATCGACGCCCCCGGCCTGGAGCAGTTCCCGATCCTGGAGCGCGTGGCCACCGACGTCATCCCCCGGCTCCGCGCCAGCGAGTGAGGTCGGGCCTGTCCGGGGTCCGTCGCCGCGCGCCCCGCCCCAGGCGACGGCTCGCCCCCGCTGTCGCGTTCGCGGTAGCACTCGGCTTCGCGATGCCGGCGGCGGCCGGCGGCGCCGCAGAGACGCTGCGTCTGACACGGCTCACGGGCACCGAGCCAGCGGCGGCGTTCAGCGTGACCACGCCGGACGGCGGCTCGCTCGCCCTCACCGACCTCAAGGGAAAGGTCGTGCTCCTGAACTTCTGGGCAACCTGGTGCGAGCCGTGCCGGGAAGAGATGCCGGCGCTGGAGCGCCTCTCGCGGACGTACCGCGAGGGGGGGCTCGCCGTTCTGGCGGTCTCCGTGGATCGAGAGGGCGCGCCCGTCGTCCGGACCTTCCTGAAGCGTCACGGCCTCACGTTCCGGATAGGGCTCGACCCCGAGCAGACGCTCGCCAGGCTGTATCGCGTCTGGGCGCTCCCCTCGACCATCATCTTGGGGCGACAGGGCGTGCCGCTCTTCTCGGTCCAGGGCGCGCGGGAGTGGGACAGTCCGGCCGGTCATGCCCTGTTCCACGAGCTCCTGAAGCGGGCCTCCTGAGACCGGCCCCCCCTGGGCGAAGTCCCCGTCGCCGATCCCTTGCCCCTCACGTTATCGGCATTACCGATTTGAGTCCATCGGCATTTCCCGTATATGTTGTCGCCGTCTCACCGTGACCGGATCTGGGCATCGCAAGGAGGACAACGTGATGGATCGTCGGGCATTTCTCAAGGCAGTCGCTCTCGCGCCCGCCGTCGCCACCGTGGCCCGGGGCTCGTCCGCGCGCGCGGGCATGGACGCTCGGTGGCGCACCTTCGAGGTCACGACTCGGGTCGAGATCCCGAATCCGTCCGGCGTGACGCGCGTCTGGGTGCCGTTGCCGCTCGCGGAGGACACCGACTACCACAAGGCGGTCGGCCAGACGTGGACCGGCAACGCCGGGAGAGTGAACGTCGTCCGCGACCCGCGGTACGGGGCCGGCATCGTCGTCGCCGAGTGGCCGGCGGGGGTCTCCGCGCCGGCGCTGGAGGTGGTCACCCGGATCAGCGCCCGCGACCGCCGCGTCGACGTGACGGGTCCGGCCCGAGGTGTGACGGAGGACCCGGCCGTGCTCCGGCGCTACCTCGAGGCGTCCGACCTCATCCGCACGGACGGCATCGTGGAGGCGACCGCCCGGGAGATCACCAAGGCCGCCAAGACGGACGTGGAGAAGGCGCGGGCGCTCTACGAGTGGATCGTCGACAACACCTTCCGCGACCCGAAGGTCAAGGGCTGCGGGCTGGGCGACATCCAGACGATGCTCGAGACCAAGAACCTCGGCGGGAAGTGCGCCGACCTGAACGCGCTGTTCGTCGGCTTCGCCCGGGCGGTGGCCATCCCCGCGCGAGACGTATACGGGATCCGCGTCGCGGACTCGGCGGAGTTCAAGAGCCTGGGGAAGAGCGGCGACATCACGAAGGCGCAGCACTGCCGGGCCGAGTTCTACCTCGCCGGACACGGCTGGGTGCCGGTCGATCCGGCCGACGTGCGCAAGGTGGTCCTCGAGGAGAAGCCAGGCGGTCTGCCGCTCGACGATCCGCAGGTGCAGAAGGCGCGGGCGAAGCTGTTTGGCGCCTGGGAGATGAACTGGATGGCGTACAACTACGCCCACGACCTCAAGCTGCCGGGGTCGCCGGGGACGCCCGTGCCCTTCCTCATGTACCCCCAGGCCGAAACCGGCGACGGCCGCCGGGACAGCCTGGACCCGGAGCACTTCCGCTACACGATCAAGTCGCGGGAGATCGCAGTCTAGGGCGAAGCGACCGGCCGGGCCGCGATCGAGGCGCCCCGGAGGGCATCCTCCGGGGCCCCCCGGACGACACCGGCGGACCCGGGCGCGCTCGGGTCACGAGCTCCGAGGCCGGGGCGACCGAGCCCCGCGAAGAGCCCGGAGGCGAGCCAGACCCTCCTCGATCGACGCATCGACGCGCACAGAGAGCGCGCCCACCCGATCGGCATCCCCCGCCAGGCATGCCTCCTCGATCCTCCCGGTAAGCTCACCGACACCGGCCAGGCCCAGGTTGACCGCGATGCCCTTGAGGGCATGCGTGGCGGCGCGCACGCCCGCCACGTCACCGCTGGCGCGAGCCTGGGCCAGCCTCTCCCGATGGGGACGCAGGTCGTCCGGAAGCCGCGCGACGAGTTCGCCGACCCGCTCCTCGCCCAGGGCCTCCACGAGGAGACGGAGGTACGCGTGGTCGACCACCTCATCGCCCGCAGGCGGCGGCGCGGGCTCGGCCGCCCGGGCGGCGACGTGCTGGGACAGGATCGTCGCCAGGGCCGCGGGATCGATGGGCTTGGCCAGATGCCCGTCCATTCCGGCGTCGAGACACTGCTGGGTCTCCTCCGGGAGCACGCTGGCGCTCAGCGCGATGATCGGCACGCGTCCCCTGTCCCCCGGGAGCCCGCGGATCACGCGCGTCGCTTCGAACCCGTCCATCCCGGGCATGTGCACGTCCATGAGGACGACGTCGTAGACGTGCGCCCTCAGCGCTTCCACGGCGCTTCGCCCGTCCGCCACGACGTCCACCTCGTGCCCTTGCCGGCGGAGGAGACCGAGCGCGACCTGCTGGTTGACGGGATTGTCCTCGGCGACGAGGACCCGGAGGGGCCGGGCGGCCACGTCGGCTCGTACCGGGTCGGGGGCCGCCTCGCCGGCCGCCGCCTCCAGGGCGACCGTGAACCAGAACGTGCTGCCTCGGCCGGGCGTGCTCTCCACGCCGATCTCGCCACCCATGGCGGTCACGATCCGCTTCGAGATGGCCAGGCCCAGCCCGGTGCCTCCGAAGCGGCGCGTGGGCGACGAGTCCACCTGGCTGAACTCGGCGAAGAGCCGCCGCTGCGCGTCCTCGGGGATCCCGACTCCCGTGTCGACGACCGCGACGCGCAGGGGCACCCGCCCGCCGCCGGGGCCGGCCTCCTCCACCTCGACGCGGACGCCGCCGGCGTCGGTGAACTTGATCGCGTTCCCGACGAGGTTCAACAGCACCTGGCGCAGCCGTCCCGCGTCGCCCCTCAGCGCCCGCGGCACCCGGGGCGCGATCCTCGCCTCCAGCGAGAGGTCCTTCTCCCGCGCGCGCGCGCCCATCAGGGTCGTGACGCTCGCGATCACGGCTTCGAGGTCGAAGTCCGCGCTGACGAGCTGGAGCCTCCCCGCCTCCATCTTCGAGAAGTCGAGGACGTCGTTCAGGATGGTCAGGAGCGCCTCACCCGAATCCCGGACGGTCTCCGCGTAGCGCCGCTGCTCGTCGCCGAGCGGTGTCCCCAGGAGCAGGTGCGTCATGCCGAGGACCCCGTTCATCGGGGTGCGGATCTCGTGGCTCATGACGGCGAGGAACTCGCCCTTGGCCCGATTGGCGCGGTCGGCGAGGTCCTTGGCCCGCCGGAGATCCGTCGTCCGCTCGTGCACGATCTGCTCCAGTTCGATCGAGGTCCGCCGGAGGCGGCCGATCACGAGGGACAGCGCCGAAAGCCCGAGCACGGCCATCACCCCGGCCAGCGTGAACGTCTCTCGCAGCCGCTCGCGCGTCTGCGCGACGACGCCGCCTAGGGGGTGGATGATCTCGAGGACCCCTCGCACGTCACCCACCTTCCAGTCCCGCTTGGGGCTGTCGGGGTGCGTGTTGTGGCAGGAGACGCACCCCGCCTCCATCCGATCCGCGGTGGCGAAGCGCAGGGACGGCCGATCCTGGAAGTTCTCGAAGCGGAAGAAGGCGCGGTCGGGATTCGCTCTCAGCTCCACGAGCGCCTCGGTCTCGAACGGATCGTGCGGACCGCCGTCCTGACGCCAGGGGAACGGGTAGTCGCTGTACAGCCGGACCTGCATCCCGGAGCCCTTCTCGCCCAGGCGCCGGCCGAGCGCGATGCTGAGCGTCACCGGAAGCGGGACGGCGCCCTCCTGGCTCAGGTAGTCATGGGTGACCCTGACCCCGGCGCGCGCCCTCAGCCGCTCCACGACCTCGGAAGTGTAGAGCGCCCGCACCGCCTGCAGCGACTCCGCGTGGACCGAGGCCCCCTGCAGGGCCGCCGACTCCACGAGCGTCGACGTGAGGCGGGAGAGGTGCCACAGGATCGCCGCCGCCCCGGCACAGAACATGACCGTGAGGACGAGGACGGTGCGGCGGCGGAGAAGCCGGATCCAGCGGCCCGCGAGCCTGGCGGCGGGCCGGCTCACCGCCCGGTCGCCTCTGGAAGAGGTTGGGAGTTCCATCTTCACCTCCTGGCGCGCGCCGGGAGCGCGCGACGCCCGGGTCGGTCGCCCGCTCGGAACCACGGTTCGGTGGCGTGATCATCCACGAAGGCCCGGGCACCGGCAAGATCCGCCCCGGTGCAGGGTCGGCCGTCCTTGACCGGGCCCGCCGGCTGGCGCACCATGGGCCCGGCTGCAGGAGGCATGGGGTCCGGTGAGACGGCTCAGCGTCTACATTGTCGACGACAGTCGGATCCAGGCCGAGATCGCGCGCGCCCTCCTCGAGACGAACGGGCATTCCGTCCGCGTCAATCAGTCGAGCGTAGACGCGCTGCGCGAGATCCCGGCGGCCCGCCCGGACTGCGTCCTCATGGACATCATGATGCCCGGCGTCGACGGCTACGAGCTGTGCCGACGATTGAGCGCCATGCCCGAGCTGGCCGGCATCAAGCTCGTGATGATGTCAACCAAGACCTACCCCTTCGAGCGCAAGCGGGCGGTCGAGATGGGCGCCCACGGCTACTTCGTCAAGCCGCTCCATCCCGCGGCCTTCGTGCAGGAGCTCGAGCGGCTTGTGGCCGACACCCTCACCATGACGTTCTGGGGGGTCCGCGGCACGCTCCCGGTGTCGCGGAAGGACTCGATCCGGTATGGCGGCAACACCTCCTGCGTGAGCGTGGCGTTCCCGGACGGACGGCTGTTCGTCTTCGACGCGGGCACCGGCATCAAGGCGCTGTCCGACGCCCTCGTGGCCGCCAAGCGCCCGCGGATCGAAGGCGAGATCCTCATCTCGCACCCGCACTGGGACCACATCAACGCGCTGCCCTTCTTCGTGCCATTCTACGTTCAGGGCCACCGCTTTGAGATCTGCGGACCCTCGCACGGCAACGTCACCATGCGCGACCTCATCTCGGCGCAGATGGACGGCGTGTACTTCCCCATCACGGTCCGCGAGTTCGCGGCGAGCGTGACGTACCGCGACCTGAGCGAGGGCGACTTCGAGATCGGCGGGATCCCCGTCAAGACGATGCTGCTCACGCATCCCGGCAACTGCCTCGGCTACCGGCTGACCTGCGGGAAGCGGTCGATCTGCTACGTGACCGACAACGAGATGTACGTCCCCGGCTCCGAGTGCTACTCGGAGGAGTACGCGGAGCGTCTCGCTGAGTTCGCGCGCGACGCCGACGTCCTCATCACCGACTGCACCTACACGGACGAGGAGTACCCGCGGAAGGCAGGCTGGGGCCACTCGTCCGTCAGCCAGGTCGCCGATCTGTCAGCGCGCGCACGGGTCAGGAACCTCTACCTCTTCCACCACGACCCGGACCACACCGACGCGGTCATCGACGCGAAGGTCGGACAGGTCCGGGAGCGCCTCACGGCGCTGGGCGCGGCGACCACGGTGACCGCACCCACCGAGCGGGCGGAGCTCGAGATCTAGGAACGCCGGCGGGCAGCCGACCGGCGGTCACCCGCGACGAGGAGCGACGGCGCCCGGGGCGGGCGCATCGCTGGCGGTCTCAGCCCGGGAACTCGCCGGCGAGGAACTCCAGGAACGCCCGGCAGAGCGGGGAGCGCGAGCGGCTGGCGTGGGTGACCACGTAGAAGTGCCGCGTGACGGCGAGATCCTTGAGCTTCACGCAGGCCAGGAGGCCGTACCGGCACTCGTCCTCGGCGGCCCGGCTGGACATGATGGACAGCCCGACGCCGGCCTTGACGGCCTGCTTGATCGCGCTCGTCGAGCCCATCTCGGCGATAACCTGCATTTCCGCCAGGCTTTGCCCCGCCGCCTCCAGGGCCCCCTCGAGCGCCTGGCGCGACCCCGAGCCTGACTCGCGCACGATCAGGGGCTCGGCTCGGAGCTCTTCGAGCGTGGCCTCGCTGCGACCGTTCCACCGATGCCCCGGCGGGACCACGAGGATCAGCTCGTCCGGCATCAGGGCCCGCGCGTCGAGCCCGCGGTTGCCCGGGTCGGCTCCCACGACGCCCAAGTCGACCTGGCCGTCCAGAACCGCCTGCACGATCCCGCGCGTGTCGGAGATCTGAAGCGTGATCGCGACGCGAGGGTGCCGCTCCCGGAACCGGCCGATGACGGCCGGCAGGACGTACTCGCCCGGAATCGTGCTCGCGCCAATCAGCAGGGTGCCGGTGATCTGCCCGAGGAACTGGTCGAGCGCCTGGCGGGCCTCGGTCCGCAGGGTGAGCATCTGTCTCGCGTAGCCGTAGAGGAGCTCTCCGGCGCGCGTCGGCACCGTCTCGCGGCTCAGGCGGTCGAAGAGCCTGGTGCCCAGCTCCTCTTCCAGAAGCCGCACGTGCTCGCTCACGGTGGACTGGGTCAGGCGGAGGGCCGAGGCGGTCCGGGAAAAGCTTCGAAGCTCGTACACGCCCGCGAACACCTCGAGCTGGCGGAGGTCCATGTCCCGCGAGGCGCGCGCCCGTCAGGCCCCGGTGCCGAGCGCCCGCGCCTCCTCGAGGAATCGCTGGACGCTCCGGAGCTTGACGTCCTCGTACCCGCGGACGAGATCGGGGAGGCGCGCGATGCGCACGGCGCGCTCGTGGCGATCGGGCGCGAGGTCCTGCAGGGCGCGCTCGACCATGCCCCGGTACTCGGCGACGAGCGCCCGCTCCACCCGCCGAACCCTGGCGTACCCGAAGGGATCGAGCGCGGTGCCGCGGAGGCGGCGCAGCGCGACGAGAAGCCGGAACACCCCCTCGACCCACGTGCCGAGCGAGAGCTTCCGCTTCATGCCGAGCGCCCGGAGAACCGGCGGGTGGAGCTGGTAGCGCACCCGGGCCGCGCCCATCTCCGCCTCGATCGACGCCCGCACCTCGGGGCGGAGGTGGAGCCGCGCCACCTCATACTCGTCCTTGTATGACATCAGCTTGTAGAGATGCCGCGCCACCGACTCGGCGAGCCGCGTTTCCGCAGGCACCGCCCTCCGCTCCGCCTCGAGGACCTGCCGGACGAATTCGACGTAGGGGCGCGCGTACGCCGCGTCCTGGTAGGCGATGAGCTCGGGGACGCGCACCTCGAGCAGCCGCCGGAGCTCGCCGCTGGCTCCGACGGACTCGACCAGGGCGCGCGCCTCCGGCCCGAGCTCCCCCCGCACCGCGACGGCGCCCGCGCGGCTCCGCTCCACCGACCCTGCCCACCCGGGATCGGCGACGAGGAGCCGCCCCGCACGGAACGCCTGCGTGTTCATCTCGACCTGGACCCCGTTGATCGCGATGGCCTGCTCGATCGCCGCGGCCCCGACGGGGATCGCCCCCGCCTGATACGCCGCGCCCAGCAGGAGCATGTTGGCGGCCATGTGGTCGCCGAAGAGCGCCTCGCCCAGGCCAAGCGCGTCGACGAACACGTTCTCGTCCTTCCGGGTCACGCGGTTGACTGCGGCGACGAGCCCTCCGGGGTCCGGGAACGCGATGTCGGGCGAGGCCACCATCGCGCCCGTCGGGACCTGGGTGGTCGACACGACGGCGATCGTGAGGTCGGGGCGGGCGCGCAGGAGGTTCGGAGTGGCGGTCGCGACGAGGAGATCGAAGCCCAGGTACAGGTCGGCCTCGGCGATCCCGACCTTGCCCGCGACGTCGGCCCGGGTGTCGCCGATTCGAAGGTGCGAGACCACCGGCCCGCCCTTCTGGCTGAGCCCTGTCTGGTCGAGGCCCGCCACGTGCTTGCCGTCGAGCAGGGCCGCCGTTCCCAGGATCTGGTTCACGGTCACGACGCCGGTGCCCCCGATCCCCATCAGGAACAGGCTTGCCGCCGGACGGACGCGCAGCGGGGGCTCGGGGAGAATCCGGTCGACCGTGTAGCGCTTCCGGGCCCGCGGGCGCGGGCCGCCCGCCGGCACGACCGTGAGGAACGACGGGCAGTCGCCCCGGAGGCAGGAGTAGTCCTTGTTGCAGGACGACTGGTGGATCTGGGTTTTCCGGCCGAACTCCGTCTCGACCGGCTGGACGGACAGGCAGTTCGACTTGACGCCACAGTCGCCGCAGCCCTCGCAGACCAGCTCGTTGACGACCACGCGCATGGCCGGATCGGGGAGCTTGCCGCGCTTCCGGAGGCGGCGCTTCTCGGCCGCGCACCGCTGGTCGTAGATCAGGGCCGTGACCCCGGGAACCTCGCGGAGGACCCGCTGGGCCTCGTCCAGGCGGTCCCGGTGCCAGACCTCGACGCCGCGCGCCCACCGCACGTGCCGCGAGTACTTGCCCGGCTCGTCGGTGAGGACCAGGATCCGCTTCACCCCCTCCGCGTCCAGCTGGCGCGTGAGGTCCGGCACCGGCACCGCGCCCGCTGCGTCCTGACCGCCGGTCATCGCGACCGCGGAGTTGTACAGGATCTTGAACGTGACGTTGGTGCCTGCTGCGACCGCCTGGCGGATCGCGAGCGAGCCCGAGTGGAATAGCGTGCCGTCGCCGAGCTGCTGGAAGAGGTGGGGCACGTCGACGAAGGGCGCCAGGCCAACCCACTGGACGCCCTCGCCGCCCATCTGGGTGATCCCGATGACGTTCCGCCCCATGTTCATCGCGAGGCCGTGGCAGCCGATCCCCGCGGCGGCCATCGATCCCTCGGGCACGACGGTCGACCGGTTGTGCGGGCACCCCGAGCAGAAGTACGGCGGCCTGGCCAGCGTGAGCGAGATCGGCCGCTCGCGCGCCGCCTCGATGATCGCCACGCGCGCCCGGACCGAGTCGAGGTGGACCCGGCGCTCGAGGCGACGGGCCACGATGCGCGCGACCGAGTCGGCGTCGAGCTCGCCGTCCGCCGGGACGAGGATCTGGCCGGCCTCGTCGCGCTTGCCGACGATACGAGGTCGGACCGTCAGGTCGTAGAGCGCCTCGCGGAGGAGCAGCTCGATGAACCCGCGCTTCTCCTCGACGACGAGCAGCTCCTCGAGCCCGCGCGCGAAGTCCCGGACGATCCTCCCCTCGAGCGGAAAGAGCATGCCCAGCTTGAGGAGGCGGATCCCGTGGCGCCGCAGGCCCGCGTCGTCGAGCCCCAGGTCGGCCAGGCCCTGCCGGAGGTCGTAGTAGGCCTTGCCCGCGGCGACGATCCCGAGCCACGCGTCGGGCGCCGGGACGGTGATCCGGTTGAGCCCATTGGCGGCGGCGAACGCCCGGGCGGCCTCGAGGCGCCCGTAGACGATCTCACGCTCGACGTCGAGCGTGTACGGCGGCAAGAGGCCGGGTGGCTGCCTCACCTCCCACGCGCGGCCCTCGTACGCGAACTGCGAGGCCGCGACCGTGATCCGGTTCGGGTCGACCTCGGCGGTGCCGACCGCGTCGGCGACGTCCGTCACCACCTTGAGGGCCGCCCACAGCCCCGAGTAGCGCGACAGCTCGAAGCCGAGGCGTCCCAGGTCGAGGATGTCCTGGACGCTCCCGGGGAACAGCACGGGCATGTGGAAGTCGTAGAATGCGACCTCCGAGTGGGTGGGCAGCGTCGAGGACTTGGCCTGCGGATCGTCGCCCGCGAGGGCGAGCACCCCGCCGTTCCGCCCGACCCCGGCGAAGTTCGCGTGGCGAAGGATGTCGCCGCTCCGGTCAACCCCGGGGGCCTTGCCGTACCACATTCCGAGCACGCCATCGTAGCGCGCGCCGCCGTAGAGGTGCGCGAGCTGGCTCCCGAGCACGGCGGTGGCACCCAGGTCCTCGTTCACCCCCGAGATGAAGACGACCTGGTGCTCGGCCAGGAGCGCTCGGTGGCGCTCGACGGTCTGGTCCAGCCCGCCGAGGGGAGAGCCCCGATACCCGGAGATCAGCGTCGCCGTGCTCAGGCCACGGCGCCGGTCCGCGCGGTGCTGGTCCAGGGGCAGGCGCACGAGGGCCTGGACGCCAGACAGGAAGATGCGGCCGGCCTCGAGGCGGTACTTCGCGTCCAGCGAGAAGGAGTCGGAGGCCTTCAGGCCATTCTCCACGTCGCCGCCCCTCGGTCGGTCCCCAGAAACGCGAAAGGGGCCCGCCGGCCCCTCGCCGCCCAATCGCGCGTGTCTGCCCTCCCGCTCAGTGACAGCCGCACCCACCCCGGCCGCAGCCGCACCCCCCGCCGCTCGCCCCGCTCGCCGAGGCCACGAAGCCTTGCCCGCTGTTGAACCCGAACAGGGACAAGAGGCGCGTGACGTCCGCGCTGTCGCAACCCGGACATACGACCGTCTGCTGGCCGCTCACGAGCCGCTCGAACGAGCGGCCGCAAGCCCTGCAGCGGTACTCGTAGATCGGCACGGGGCTACTCCCCGCCTCGCTGGACGTAGCTCTTCACGAACTCCTCGGCGTTCTCTTCGAGGATGTCGTCGATCTCGTCGAGGAGCTTGTCCAGGTCTTCCTTGATCTTCTTGCCCTTCTTGGACACCTCGGGGTTAGCCGCGGCTCCGTCGCCGTCCCCGTCGCCCTTGGGCCGCTCGACCTTCTTCTTCTGCTGCTCGGCCATGTCGCCCCCTTACACCTTGGGCAGCACGATGCCCTGCTGCGCCTGGTACTTGCCCTGGCGGTCCGCGTACGAGACCGCACAGGTCTCGTCCGATTCGAAAAACAGCACCTGGGCAATCCCTTCGTTGGCGTAGATACGCGCCGGAAGCGGCGTCGTGTTCGAGATCTCCAGGGTGACGTAGCCTTCCCACTCCGGCTCGAACGGAGTCACGTTCGTGATGATCCCGCAGCGCGCATACGTGGACTTGCCGACACAGATGGTCATCACGTCGCGCGGGATCCGGAAGTACTCGATCGAGCGGCCGAGCGCGAAGGAGTTGGGCGGGATCACGCAGACGTCGCCCTGGAAGTCCACGAAGGACCGCGAGTCGAACGCCTTAGGGTCGACGACGGTGTTGAACACGTTGGTGAAGATCTTGAAGGAGTCGGCGATCCGGATGTCGTAGCCGTACGACGATAGACCGTAGGAGATCACACCGCTTCGAAACTGCCGCTCCTCGAAAGGCTCGATCATGCCCTTTTCGAGGGCCATGCGCTTGATCCAGCGGTCGCTCTTGATCGTCACACCGGTACCGATCGGGGGACGGCGGGCCGGTCCCCGAAACTCACGCTCAGGGTAGCCTTCGGCACGGGGGCAGTCAAGCCTTTTGCCACCCTTCGCCACCCTCTTGCCACCCTCATTGGGTCAAGGAGGCGGTCCCTAGCGTGCTAGAGTACGGGCGATGCGCTCCGACGAGACGTCCGAGCCCGTTCTCACCCCGCGCCTGCGCCTGGGATTCGGCATGCTTGCCTTCGGGATCGGGCTCATGTTCTTCTCGGGCAAGGTGCTGCCCCATCCCCTGCCCGCCGGTATCGCCGGCGGGATCGTGCTGGCGATCGCCGGGCTCGTCGTGGTGATCGTGGAAGCGCTGCGCGAGCCGCCTGAGGGGTCCGCTCAGTCCAGGTAAGCCGGGCTCCGCCGCCCGCCGGGCCGCGCCCCGCCTCCGGTGCTCCGCTTCTGGAAGCACTCGCGACAGTAGACGGGCTTCCCGGCCGTCGGCCGGAACGGGACCTGCGTCTCCTTCCCGCACTCCGAGCAGACGGCGGGATGGAGCGCACGGCTCCCGGCGTCGGACGCCGGTCCGCTCCCGGCGCTGCCCTTCCGCGTGGCCCGGCAGTTCCGGCACCGGGTCGGCTCGTGCTGGAAGCCCTTCTCGGCGTAGAAGCTCTGCTCGCCGGACGTGAAGAGGAACTCCTTGCCGCAGTCACGGCATATCAACACCTTGTCCTGGGAGCTCATGGTCCGTGCGTCTCCTTTGACGTACTCGGGACGGGGGAGCGTCCGGGTCGGTCGCGGCGCGGTCTCACCTCCTGAAGGAAGGGATGCCCGATGTCGATGGAACGGCAAGACACGGGGAAGCGGACGCGAGCGGCTCGCTCAGCGGCGTGTGAGAAACCAGGGCCGAGGCGGCGATAGCACGGCTGGCGGATGGTGTCCGGGTTGGCGGGACGATAGCAGGGGGGTCTCCGGCCGTCAACCCCAAAAAGCGCCGCCCCTGGAGGCGCCTCATCCGGGCAGCCGCTCGACGCGCGTGCCCCTCGTGTCGGCGCGCAGGACGTGCCCGCGCCCCGGGAGGCCCGCGGCGGCCAAGGACTCGGCCATCCCCCGGGCCACCGCTGCGCCGTGGCCCGCGGGCGCCACGCCGAGGACGGACGGGCCCGCACCGGACAGGGCGGCGCCCAGCGCGCCCGCCTCGCGGGCCGCGGCCAGGACGGCGTCGAGCCAGGGGAACATGGCCCGGGCGCGGTACGGCTGGTGCAGCCGATCGCCCATCGCCAGCCCGACCACGTCCCAGCGGGCCTGGGTCCACGCCGCCACGAGGAGCGCCACCCTCCCGACGTTGTAGACAGCGTCCGCTCGCGCGTAGCTCCCGGGCAACGCCGCCCGCGCCGCCGCCGTCGAGGCCTCGAAGTCGGGGACGAGCACCGCGAACTCGATCCCGTCGGGCACGGGCAGCGACACGACCGCTCGCATGTCGGCGTCCCAGCAGGTCGCGGTCACGCCGCCGTGGAGCGAGGCGCCGAGGTTATCGGGGTGCCCCTCCTGCGCGACCGCCAGGTCCATCACGGCGTTCCGGTCGAGCGGGTCGCCCAGAAGGGCGCTCGCCCCCAGGATTCCGGCGAGCCAGGCGGTCCCGCTCGAGCCGAGCCCGCGGCTCGGCGGAATGCCGTTCCGCTGGTGGACGGCGAGCCCCCGGAAGGGCCGGCCAACGGCCTCGTAGACGAGCCGGGCGCCCCGCACCACGACATTGCGCTCGTCGCGGGGAAGGCTCGCGACGCCCTCGCCCTCGATCGCCACCCGCACGCCGTCTGCCTCGGCGACCTCGGCGACGTTGTGGAGGGCGAGGGCCACCCCCAGCACGTCGAATCCCGGGCCGAAGTTGGTCGAGCTCGCGGGAACGGTGATGCGAACGCGCACGGCTCAGGCGCCCGGGCGGGGGCCGGAGCGCCCTACAGGCGCTTGAGGAGCCACTGGGGCGTGAAGCTGAGCGCGTACGAGTTGAGGACGATGAAGTAGTTGGTGGCGACCAGGACGCCGACGACGACGAGGAGCGCCCCGGCCGCGCGCTCGACGATCGGGATCCACGGGCGGAACCGGCGGAACGCCGCCAGGAACGCGCCGAGTGCGACCGATGAGAGCACGAACGGCACCGCCAGCCCGGCGGAGTACGCCGAGAGCAGCGCGACGCCCGTGGACACCGTCTCGGCGGTGCCGGCCAGCGAGAGGATCGCGCCGAGGATGGGGCCGACGCAGGGCGTCCAGCCGATCGCGAACGTCACCCCCACCAGCCACGAGCCGATGAGGCCCGCCGGCTTCGTTCGGAGCTGGAGCTGCCGGTACCGGCCGAGGAAGCCGAGCGGGAGCACGCCGGCGACGTAGAGGCCGAAGACGATGATGAGGACCCCGCCCACCAGACGGATCCGGTCCCGGTAGTCGAAGAGGAGCTGCCCCAGCGCGCTGAACGACGCCCCCATCCCGATGAAGACCATCGAGAATCCGGCCACGAAGGCCAGGGAATGGGCCAGGATCCACCGGCGGCCCCGGTCGTCCCCCGGGGCCGACTGGAGCTGGTCCACGGACATCCCGGTGATGAAGGAGAGGTACGACGGAAAGAGCGGCAGCACGCAGGGCGACAAGAACGAGAAGAGCCCCCCCACGAAGGCCACTACGATTGACAGCTCGCCCGCCATCGGCTCCGCGCCCCAGCCTACCGGGGCCCAGTTGTAACAGACGGGTTGCCGGGACGCAACGGCCGCAGCGGCCCGGGCGCGGGTCAGGCCGGTGGGAGCTGGGCCAGGACCCCGGACGGGACCACCAGCCGCACTCCCATGATGGGGCGCGGCGAGGTGCCGATCACCAGGTCGCCCACCAGGGACAGGAGCATGTACGCGTCCTCCTCGTCCATCCCTCGGTCCTCGACGAGGTACACGACGCCCTGCTCCACGGCGTCGCGGGCGGCGGTGTCGAGGTCGGGACCGAAGCCGACGATGTGGAGGGCGGTCGGCGTCTCGATGCGCGGCCGGGCGACGGTCTTGGGCAGGACCTCGAACCGGAGCCGCGCCGTCGCCGCGCACTCGACGCCCGTCCCGCAGGCGATCCCGTCCGAGATGATCGCGTGGGGGTCCCCGAGTCCGAACAGCGCCCCGGGGACGAAGATCGGGAGGTAGATGCGGTTGCCCGCCGCGACTTCCTTCTGGTCGAGGTCACCGCCGTGAAAGCCCGCGATCCCGGCCCGGCCCCCGGCCACCGGCGTCGTGGAGAAGGTACCGAAGTTCGGATACGCGGGGAGCCGGAGCCCGTCGAAGTGGACGGTCCCGTCCAGGATCGGAACGCGCTTGATCCGGGGCGTGGGGAAGCGCTCGGGCAGAAAGCCGGAGTTGCGCTGGATCGCCACGAATCCCTCGGGCGCCATGACGATCTCGAGGATGTCCACCACGAGGGTCTGCCCCGGCTTGGCTCCCTCGACGTACACGGGGCCAGTGGCCGGCGGCGTCGGGTGTCCCTCCCATTCGGACGTGAACGGGTCGGGAATGCGCGAGATCTCGCGCTCGCCGCCGAACGCGTCCTGCACCTCGATCAGGAGCTCCTCGCCGGGCTTGAGCCGCATGGCCGGCGGGTGCTGGGGATCGAAGTGGTAGAAGGAGTGCTTGGCCGCCAGCCGCTTCACGCCCCCGCCCTCGCCGCGGTTCCCTCTCCGAGCTCGGCCCGCATCAGGGCCGCGCCCCGCCCCAGCGCCCGGAGCTTGCCGCGCGCGACGTCGCGGGGCAGCGGCGCCATCCCACAGTTGGTGCACGGCAAGAGGCGCGCCGCCGGGACGTGCTCGAGCACCCGGCGGATCGTGCCGGCCACCTCCTCGGGAGTCTCGACGCGATGACTCGCCACGTCGATCACGCCCGCCAGGACGTCCTTGCCGTCGAGGAGCCGCAGGAGCTCCAGCGGCACGCGGGAGGCCGCGCACTCCATGGAAACCTGGCCGATGCGGCTCCGCGCCAGCAAGGGGAACGTGCGCTCGTACTGCCGCCACTCCCCGCCGAGGGTGGCCTTCCAGTCGACGTTCGCCTTGATCCCGTAGCCGTAGCAGATGTGGACAGCGGTCTCGCACCGGACGCCCTCGATCGCCCGCTCGAGCGCCGGGATGCCCCAGTCCACGATGTCGCCCAGGTAGGCGTCGACGTTGAACGCCGGCTCGTCGAACTGGACCGCGTCGACTCCCAGCGCGGCCAGCTCTCGCGCCTCGGCGTTGAGGGCAGCCGCGACGTCAAGGGCGAGACGCGCCCGGTCCCGGTAGTGCGCGTCGGCGACCGTGTCGACGACGGTCATCGGCCCCGGCAGGGTCCACCGGAGCCGCCGTGTCGTGTTGGCCCGCGCGAAGGCGGCCTCCTCGGCGTGCACCGGCGCGGACCGGCGAACCGCCCCGACCACCGTCGGCACCTCGGCGACGTAGCGGTCGCCCCGGATGCCGATGCGCGTGCGGCGAGCCGGGTCGATGCCCTCGAGCCGCTCGGCGAAGCCGTGCACGAAGTGACGGCGCGCCTGCTCCCCGTCCGTCACCACGTCGATCCCGGCGCGCTCCTGGTCGCGCAGCGCCAGGAGCACGGCGTCTCGCTGGCCCTCGAGGAGGGTCTCCGGCGGGAGCCGCCACGGCGCCCACAGCGTCTCCGGAGCGGCCAGCCACGACGGCTTGGGAAGGCTGCCCGCGATGGTCGCCTTCAGCACGGCCGTCTACTTGGCCCACCGCGCGAAGATGCGACGCATCTCCACTTCGGCAGCGCGCACGGAGGCCTCAGGACTTTGCTCGCCGCGCGCGGCCCTGGCGAACATCAGGGGGATGACTCCGCGCTGCAGGGTCTCGTCGATCGCCGGAGTGAGATAGCCGGGATGCCCAGGCGAGACGCTCCAGCGGTCGGCCTCGGCGAGAAGCGTGTAGCGGTCGGGCGGCTGTTGCCCGGACCCGGGCTTCCGGGCCTGGCCCACCTTCCCCGCGGCGAGCTTCTTGGCGAGGTCGGGCGCCGTCCGGGGAAAGCACGGCAGATCGTAGAACTCGCTCGCCTGGAAGCCGTCGCTGGAGGCCGCCACGAGGTCGATGAGAAAGCGCTTCGCGAGCTCGGCCTTCTCCGAGAAGCTCCACAGGACGTAGCAGTGCAGGACGCTCGCCGCGGCCAGCCGGCCGCCGGGGCCCGCCGCGGGCGGCGCAAGAACCACCTTCTTGGCGAGCTCCGGATTGCTCGTCTCCATGCTCCGGATGGCGGAGATGGGGTTCTGAATGATGGACGCCTGGCCCCACACGAAGGCTCGGTTGTTGGAGGCGGCGTCCCACATGAACACGTCCGAGGTCATCGCCTCCCGGTAGAGCGTCGCCATCAGCTTGACGGCCTCGACGGTCGCCGGGGAGTTGATGGCGACCTGTCCTGACTCGTCCTGCTCCGCGGCGCCGAATCCCCAGAGGAGGCCGCGGAGGGTCATGTTGCTGTCGGGCTCGGGGGAGAGGCCGAACCCCGCCGGGATCCCGCGCTTCTCACGGATCCTGCGTGCGCCCTCTCGCACCTGCTCCCAGGTGTCTGGCGTGGTGCCCGCCGCGCCCCACAGGTCGGTCCGGTAGTGGAGCGGCCCGGGAGCCCAGCTCTCCGGGACGGCGAAGTACTGCTTGCTCCGGGGGCTGAACGTGCCCTTGTGAGCGAAGCTCGGGAGGCGGCCGAACCGGCGCTCGCACTCCGTCACGACGTCGGTCAGGGGCGTCACGTGCGCCTCGTAACTGGCCGGTGAACCAGGGAACGCGAAGAGGTCGTGCCCGCCTCGCGTTGCGACCTCGGTGTCGGCGCGCGCGCGCAGCTCGGTGAGCGCGAGATGGTCGATCTCGACGGTCACGCCGTTCCGCTCGCCCCACTCCCGGGTGAACTTCCGGTCGAACCATTCGTCGTAGGCCGGCACGAAGTGGTCCCACTGCGCGATCCGGAGGACTGGCGGGGCGGCGCGGGCGGGGCGGGGGCCGGCCGTTCCGAGCCCGCTGGCCGCCATGGCGGCCGCCGTGCCGGCCAGGAACGCGCGCCTGCTGGGACCCGGTGAACGCGGCACGATCGGTCTCCTCCCGTCGAACGCTGGGGTATTTAGCCCTCGGCGGTCCCGGCTGTCAAGGCACGAGCAGCAGGTCAGCCGCGTCCCCGGTCGGGTCTCACTCGATGACCTCGTCCGCGCGCTCGAGTAGCGACGACGGGATCGTCACGCCGAGCGCCTTCGCGCCCTCCACGTTGATGACCAGCTCGAACCTCGTGGGCTGCTCCACCGACAGCTCGCCCGGCTTGCCGAGATAGGCTCCACGCGCTTGGCGCTCGCAGCATACTCTCTCGCGCCAGAGCCCGCCGAGGGTCCCGGACGTCCGCGCCCGTCATCCGCCCGCCGCCGTCGACGGAGGCCAGGCTCCGGTAGCCGGGGTCGGACGCGCTCGACTATCCGATCGTTTGACCCTCGTGGAATCGGGATGCTAAGATCGCGCCGGTTTTCCCTACGTCTCCGCTCCGGTCCCTCACCCCGTACGCTGGGAGGTGTCCATGCAACGGCGCAGGTTCATCGTGAAGGCCGGGGGCGCCCTCGTCGCCGCCACCGCGGCGGCGGCCGTCGACGCCCCGAACGTCATTGCCCAGCAGAGGTTCCAGTGGCGCATGTCGACGACCTGGACCCCGGCCCTCGACGTGCTCCAGGGTGCGGCCCAGCGCCTCGGC
Organism: Candidatus Methylomirabilota bacterium; assembly: GCA_035550795.1. GTDB lineage: Bacteria > Methylomirabilota > Methylomirabilia > Rokubacteriales > DASRDR01 > DASRDR01. The sequence continues at coordinate 985 of DASZOL010000118.1, read as the reverse complement.
AAGCTCGTCGACGACATGAGCGGGGGCCGGCTGAAGATCCAGGTCTTCGCGGGCGGCGAGCTGATGCCGGCCTTCGGCTGCTTCGACGCCACCCAGCAGGGCACGATCGAGTGCTTCATGGGCGCGCCCTACTACTGGGCGGGCAAGGAGCCCGCCGTCCAGTGGTTCTCCGCGGTGCCGTTCGGGATGAACCCCGAGGGCATGATGGGGTGGTACCTCCACGGCGACGGGCTGAAGCTCTGGGAGGAGACCTACAGCGCGTTCAACCTCGTCCCCCGCCCCGGCCCGTCGACGGGCCCGCAGATGGCCGGCTGGTTTCGGAAGAAGATCAACAGCCCCGCGGATCTCAAGGGTCTGAAGATGCGGATCCCCGGCCTCGGCGGGAAGGTGGTCGCCAAGGCGGGCGGCACCGTCGTGCTCACGCCTGGCGGGGAGATCTACACGGCCCTCGAGCGCGGCGTCATCGATTCCACCGAGTGGGTCGGCCCGCACGACGACATGAAGCTCGGGCTCCACAACGCCGCACGCTACTACTACTATCCCGGCTGGCACGAGCCCGGCACGACCGGTGAGTTCGGCTTCAACAAGAAGGCCTACGAGAGCCTGCCGGCCGACCTCCGCAACATCGTCGACGAGGCGTGTGCGGCCGTCCAGGTCTACGGGCTCATGGACTACGATGCCAAGAACGCCGTCGCGCTCCAGAAGCTCCGCACGGACTTCAAGTCGAAGGTGGAGATCCTTCAGCTCTCCAGCGACACGCTGAAGGAGCTCCGCAAGCTGACGGTCGAGGTCCTCAAGGAAGAGTCGGAGAAGACCCCGCAGGCGAAGAAGGTCTCCGCGTCGATCGCCAAGTTCCAGTCGGTGATCCACGACTGGAGCGCGCTCGGGGAAGGCTCCTACCAGGCCCAGCTCGCGGCGCCGAGCGCCTAGCGCGTCCAGGCGAGACCCACGAAGGGCGGCGGAGCCGTGTGGCTCCGCCGCCCGT
>DASZOL010000117.1:0-17888 GCA_035550795.1 Candidatus Methylomirabilota bacterium | reverse complement strand
CGTCGACACGGTGGGCGCACGGGAAGAGATCTGGGCGTGGGGGCTCCGAAATCCCTGGCGCATCGGCTTCGACCGCGTCACGGGGGACCTCTTCATCGCTGACGTTGGCCAAGGCAGCCGTGAGGAGATCAACTTCCAGCTCGCGGCGGACGCGGGCGGCGAGAACTACGGCTGGTCGCGCATGGAGGGAAAGGCCTGCTTCAGCCCGGGCTCGAGCTGCCAGACGGGCAGCCTCGTCCTTCCCGTGCTCGACTACTCCCACAGCGACGGCTGCTCGGTCACCGGAGGGTATCGCTACCGCGGGGCGGCGATCCCGGCGCTCCACGGAGCCTACGTGTTCGGCGACTTCTGCAGCAAGAAGGTCTGGCTGGGTGTCCAGGCGGGCAGCGGGACGTGGAGCCGGGCCGATCTGCTGACGACCGAGCTGAGCATCAGCACGTTCGGCGAGGACGCGGCAGGGGAGCTCTACGTCGCTCACCTGGGCGGGAGCATCCACCGCTTCGTCCGGGTCCGGCCGCGGCTCACCGTCACCCGGACGGGCGGCGGGGCGGGGACGGTCGATGGACCCGGCGGGCTCGCGTGCGGGGCAGTCTGCAGCGTCGAGTACGAGCCCGGGACGACCGTCACGCTCACCGCGGCCGCGGCCGCGAGCTCCTTCTTCGCCGGCTGGAGCGGCGCCTGCGGCGGCACCGAGGACTGCGTCGTGGTCATGGACGGCGATCGATCGGTGACGGCAACGATCGCCCCGCGCGCGATCCTCCAGTTCAGCGCGCCGGCCTTCACCGCGACGGAGGGCAGCGGAAGCGCGACGATCACCGTGCAGCGCCTGGCGACGACCGCGGGACCGATGACGGTCGACTACGCGATCGTCGCCGGCACTGCGACGGCGTCCCCGGCGGCGGGCGCCGACTTCACGGGACCGGGCGGCCTGCTGACCGGCACGCTCACCTTCTCCCCCGGGCAAGCGAGCAAGACCTTCACGATCCCCATCGTCGACGACACGCGCGCCGAGCCGGGGGAGACGGTCCTGCTCTCTCTCCACAACCCGACTGCCGGCGCGGTGCTGGGAGACCAGCCGACGGCGGTGCTGACGATCCTCAGCCCGGACGCCTCCGGTGCCCTCAGGTTCGGCAAGGCGCAGTACGCGCTGAGTGAAGGAAACGCGGGCACCCAGCTGATCGTTCTCCGCTCGAGCGGCACGGCGAACGCCGCGGTGCAGTGGACCATCGTCCCCGAAGGCACGACTGCGGTGCTCGGCACCGACTACACCACCCCGGGGGGCGGCCTGGCGGGCACGCTCACGTTCGCCGCCGGCGTCAAGAGCGTGCCGCTCCCGGTCACCGTCGCCCCGCTTCGCCGCGCCGATACACTGGTCAACCCGCCGCTGACGATTCGATTCGCCCTGTCCGACCCCGAGCCGGCGGGCTTCGCGACGGTCGGAGTCCCGGCGACGGCCACGGTGACGATCACCGACGACGACACGGGAGGGACGCTCCAGTTCAGCCCGGCCAGCGTCAGCGTCAGCGAGGCTGCGGTCTCGGGGACGGCAGTCCTGACGGTCGCGCGGGCGCACAAGGCCGGCGGGGTGAGCGTGAACTGGGCGGTCGTCGCCGGCGGAACGGCGGTTCTCAACACGGACTATGGAGGGCCGACGACCGGCACCCTTAACTTCGGGGCGGACGTCCTGAGCCAGGCGATCGAGCTGCCGATCCTCAACCCGGCGGGAGCCCAGGGCTCGCGGACGGTTCTCGTCGAGCTGAGCGCTCCCACGGGCGGGGCAACCCTCGGCGCCCAGAAGCAGGCCACGCTGACGATCACCGACGACGAGATCGGGCTCCAGTTCAGCAAGCCGGCCTACTCGGCAAGCGAGAAGAGCGCGTCGGCCGTGATCACGGTGGTCCGAACCGGCCCCGGCAACGCGCCCGTCAAGGTCGACTTCGCGACGACCTCCCCGGGAGGCGAGCAGGCGGCGGTGGCAGCCGCCCCGCCGTCCGGCTGCACACCGGGCGCCGACTACCGGCCCGTGAGCGGCACGCTCAGCTTCGCGGTAAACGACATGAGCAAGAGCTTCACCGTGCCGCTCTGCAGGGACGGGGTCGTTGAGCCGGCGCCGAAGGTCATCGGCCTAGCCCTGTCCTCTCCCCAGCCGGGAGGCGTGGCGCACCTCGGGCCGCGCTCGGCGGCCGACCTCACGATCAACAACATGGACGCGGGTGGCGTACTCAGGTGGAGCTCCGCCGCCTACTCGGCCAGCGAAACCGCCGGCCAGGTCGCCGTGACGGTCGCACGGTCCGGCGGGAGCGCCGGCAACGTGACGGTCGACTACGTGATCGCGGGAGTGTCCGCGACCGCGCCGCCGGCCGCCGGCGCCGACTTCACCGGGCCGGCGCCCGGCGGAAGCCTGACGGGCACTCTGGACTTCGCCGCCGGCGTCATGACGCGCACCCTCATGGTCCCGCTGGTCAACGACACCGCGATCGAGTCCAACGAGACGGTCAGGGTGACGCTCCAGAACGCCCAGAACGGCGCGATCGTGGGCAGCCCCAGCCTCGCCACGATCACGATCACGGACGACGACCGGGCGGGTACAGTCCGGTTCAGCCGGGCAACGACCACCACCCAGGAGCACGCCGGGTCCGTCACGCTGACCGTGGTGCGTACGGGGCCGACTAGCGCCGCCGCCGCCGTGCACTACAAGATCACGGGCGACACGGACCGGGTGAGCGGACCGCTCACCGGCACGGTGACCTTCGCGCCCGGCGCGTCGAGCCGGCCGCTGTCGATCCCGCTGGTCGACGACTCGAGCCCGGACGGCAACGCGACCCTCGCGGTGACCCTCGAGCCTCCCCTGACGGGAGGGCTCGCCCTGGGCGGCCCGAATCCGGCCACCGTGAATCTTGTCGACGACGAGGGCACGGTCCAGTTCCTGGGGCCCACCTTCACGATCAGCGAGAGCAGCACGTCCGCGGCGATCACGCTGACGCGAACCGGCGGCACGGCCCGGCCGGTGACCGTCGCGTATGCGGCCGGAGCCGCGGGCGACAGCGCCACGGCGGCGCCGACCCCGGGAGGGTGCGCGGCCGGTGCGGACTATCGACCGATTCCCGGCGGCTCGCTCACGTTCAACCCCGGCGAGACCAGCAAGACGCTCGTGGTGTCGCTGTGCGGGGACAGCGCCGAGGAGGGAGCCGAGGCCCTGACCCTCCGGCTGACCGGTGTCACTCTCCCCGCTCAGCTCGGCGTCCAGAGCACGGCGGTGCTGCAGATCCTGGAGAACGACGAGGGCGGCGTCCTCAGGTTCAGCAGCGCCGGCTACTCCGTCCCCGAGGGCGCCGCCACCGGCATCCTGACGGTCCTCCGGTCGGACGGGGCGGCTGACGACATCACCTTGCCCTGGAGCATCACGGGCGGGACCGCGCTGCTGGGTACCGACTACGACGGTCCGACGAGCGGGACGCTCGACTTCTCGGCGAGCCAGTCGAGCGCCGGGATCGAGATCCCGGTCCTGAACGACGCGATCGTCGACGGACCCCGGACGGTGGTCGTCACGCTCGGCGCCCCGGCGGGCGGCGCGACGCTCGGCAACCCCAGCGTCGGCACGTTGACCATCAACGACAACGAGCCCGCCGTCCGCTTCTCGAGTGGCGTCTACGCCGTGAGCGAGGGCAGCCACAGCGCCACCGTAACCGTGCGACGCCAGGGCTCACCCGGCACCGAGGTGCACGTCACCGTCCAGACCACGGGCAGCGGCAACGCGGACGGGGGCGACGCCTGCGCCGAGGGCCTCGACTACCGGGCCGTCAGTCTCCCCCTGACCTTCTTGCCCGGGCAGACCACCCGGTCGGTCTCGATCCCCCTCTGTCCGGACACCACGGTCGACGGCAGCGAGACCATCGGCCTCGCCCTCGCCAGCCCCACGGGGGCGACGCTGGGGAATCCCCACACCGCGACGATCCAGGTCAGCGACGACGACGTCGGCGGAACGGCGCAGTTCGCCGCCGCCGCGGTCAGCGCTAGCGAGGCTCAGGGCATCGCCCACGTGGTGGTGAAGCGCACGGGCGGCAGCGCCGGCGACATCACCGTGCACTGGACGATCACGGGCGGCACCGCGGACCACGGGGACGACTACACCGGGCCTACCGGCGGCACGCTCGCGTTCGGCCCCGGCGAGATGAATCGAGCGCTCGACATCGCCCTCGTGGACCGCCCCGGCTCCCAGGGTCCGCGCACGATCACGCTTCACCTCGACGGCGCCGAGGGGGGCGGGGCGCTCGGGGCCCAGACCGCAACGACTCTCTGGATCCTGGACGACTGAGGGCGAATCCGGCCCGCCGCGCTCGGGGTCGTCACCGGGTCCGCGAGGAAGCCTCGCCCCCCTCGGACCGCGCCGGCCGGAGCGCCCGTCTACTCTCCGAGCTCGACGAGAAGCCGGGCGGTGGTGCGAACACCCTGGTAGAGGTGGTCCAGCCGGATGTGCTCGTTCGGGCTGTGCTGCCGGTTGTCGGCATTCGCGTACGGCACGACGATCGTGGGGAGCTCGAGCAGATCCGTGAACGCCCAGAGCGGCACGCTGCCCCCTGCGGTCGGGACCACGACCGCGGGCTGGCCGTCGTGCGCCCGCTCGACGATCTCCACGATCCGCCGCGAGATCGCCAGGTCCACCGGGGTCTTGGCCGGATCGTAGCCGTGGCGCTCGACGACCCGAACCGCCCGGCCTCGCAGATCGTCCGGCAACGGCGCGTCGGGCGATTCGATGACCTCGAAGCCCTGGGCCCGGATGTGCTCGACGAGCCGACGGTACACGGCGTCGACTCGCTGATGCTTCACGAGCCGGAGATCGAGCGCAACCGTCGCCCGATGCGGGATGATGGTGTTGGCCTCGTCCCCCACCGCTCCGGCGCGGAGCCCCCGGATCGTGAGCGTCGGGCGGAACATCAGCCGCTCCAGGTAGTCCCCGGCGAGGCGCACGCCCAGCTGACGCTCGAGGGCGGCGCGATCCAGCGGCATCCGGCCGAGCAGCTCACGCTCCGCGGCCGTCGGCGGCGTCGCATCCGCACCCAGACCCTCGATCAGCGGCGTCCCGTCGGGGGCGGCCATGGAGGCCAGGAGACCGGTCAGGATCCACGCCGGGTTCGGGACGCTGAAGTTCCCGGAGTGGACGTCGCGTCGCGCCGCCTCGAGCTCGAGGGTGAGCGCGAGAATCCCGCGGGCGCCGAAGACCACCGTCGGGCGCCCGCTCGCATCCTTGGGCCCGTCCGTGACGAGAACCAGGTCCGCCGCAAGGAGGTCGCGGTTGGCCGCGACGAACGCGCCGAAGCCGGGGCTCCCGACCTCCTCCTCCCCCTCGAGCAGGAGCTTCAGGTTGACCCGGGGAGCGACGCCCAGGGCCTCCATGAGCGCCAGGGCCTCGAGGTGCGACCAGATGGGCCCCTTGTCGTCGGACGCCCCGCGCGCGTAGAGCCGGTGGGCGGGCAGCGTGTCGTCGGGGACGTCGCCGGCCGCCACGATCGGAGCCCCGTCCTCGGCCGGTCCGGCCCGGAGCACCGGCGCGAACGGCGAGGGCTGCAGCCACCCGACCGGCGGAGCGGGCTTGGTGTCGAAATGACAGTAGACCAGGAGGGTCCGCGCGGCCCCGGGCACCCTGCGCTCGCCGAGGACGACGGGATTGCCGGCCGTCTCCAGGACCCGGGCCTCGAGCCCGCGGCTTTCCATCGCCCGGGCGAGCCAGGTCGCCCCGGCACGGACCCGCGCCGGCTGCTGGGACACCGTGTCGATCCGGAGGCACTCGATGAAGCGATCGAGGATCTCGCGCCGGCGGACCCGAAGCGCGAGATCGAAGGCCGGCCAGTCCACCGCGGTGACGGGGCGCCGGAAGCGCTAGCGTCGGCGCGCGCGAACGACCTGGGCGATCAGTCGGATGTGCTCCGGGGTCGACCCGCAGCAGGCCCCGACGATGGTGGCTCCGGCGTCAAGGAGGGCCGGATACTCGCGGGCCATGGCCTCCGGGTTCAGCTCGTAGGCGACCTCGTCGCCCGTCGTGACCGGCAGCCCGGCGTTCGGATAGGCGACCAGCGGCGCCTCGGTCACCGCGCGCATCTCGCGCACGATCGCGATGGCCCGGTCCGGCCCGCGGCCGCAGTTCATCCCGACCACGTCCGCCCCGGCAGCCAGAAGGTTCTTGGCGACCTCGGCGGGGCTCTCCCCCCACATCGTCCGGTCGCGGTCGTGGAGCTCCTCGTACTGAAAAAACATCGTGGCCATGACGGGCAGCCCGGTAGTCTTGCAGGCGCGCACCGCCGCCACCGCCTCCTGGGGAAACATCATCGTCTCGACCGCGAACAGATCGACGCCGCCCTCCGCGAGCGCCTCGGCCTGCTCGCGGAACGTTTCGAAGTACTCCTCCTCCGTGGTGTCCCCCAGGGGCTCGTATTCGGCCGGCAACCGGCTGGTGGGCCCGACCGAGCCGGCCACGTAGCCCTCGGCCGGCGCGGCGGCGCGGGCCAGCCGCGCGCCCCGCTCGTTCAGCTCGCGCGTCCGGTCGCCGATCCCGTACTCGTTCAGCTTCAGCCGTGACCCGCCGAAGGTGTTGGTCTCGACGAGGTCGGACCCCGCGTCGAAGTAGGCGCGGTGGATGTCCTGGATGACGCCGGCGTGCGTGTCGTTCCAGGCCTCGGGACAGGCGCCGTTGGCGAGGCCCGCGGCGAAGAGCATCGTGCCGTACCCACCGTCGAAGACCAGGAGCTCGGCCGCGCGCACACGCACGAGCCACTCCCGGCCCCTGGCCGCACTCACCGGGCCCACCCGCGGGACCGACGCGGTCCGCCGGCGTTGACCCGACGGCCGCGATCGGACGTCCAGCCCTTGCCGGCTGGCGGCGATCGGCGGTCCCTGGCGACCAGCGGGCCCATGCCGAGCCCCCCTGCCCTAACCCGAAGCGGCCACCGGAGCGTTCGACAGCTCCTTGGCCCGGGCGACCGCGAGCGTCGCGTCCCGCGCCTGACCGTCGGCTCCGATCTCCTCCGCGAAGGCAGGGCTAACCGGCGCGCCGCCGACCATGACCTTCACGCGGTCCCGCAGGCCCGCGCGAGTGAGGGCATCGATCGTCCGCTTCATGGCCGGCATCGTGGTCGTCATGAGGGCCGAGATGCCGACGATGGTGGCTCCGTGCTCCTCCACGGCCGCGCAGAACTTCTCGGGGGACACGTCGCGGCCAAGGTTGACCACCTTGAACCCGGCGCCCTCGAGCATCATGGCGACCAGGTTCTTGCCGATGTCGTGCAGGTCGCCCTGCGCCGTGCCGATCACCACCGTGCCGAGATACTCCGTCGACGCCGTTGCGGTCAGCAGCGGCTTCAGGAGGTCGAGACCGGCGTACATGGCGCGGGCCGAGAGCAAGACCTGCGGCACGTAGTACTCGTTGCGACGGAACTTCTCGCCGACCACGTCCATTCCGGGGATCAGCCCCTTGAAGATGATCTGCTTCGGGTCCAGGCCTCCGTCGAGCCCCAACCGCGTCATCTGGGCGACGGTCTCCCGGTCGCCAAGGATGAGGGCGCGCGCGATCCTCGGGTAGTCGTACTCAGTGTCGTCAGGGGCTGCCATCGCTCGGGTTGTATCACGTGGGTCAGATCGACACAAGCTTCGCGCGCTCCTCCGCGCTCCCCGTCGCCCGCCGGCTGGTCGAGCCGCGCGTGGCGTCCGGAACCGCTCCTCACATCTCCGATCGATGGGCCAGGAGATCCTGGGCCTGCCCTCGGCGAACGCACCGGCTCGGGTCCGTGCAATCGTCCGTGGGCTCGGCGTGCACCACCACGTGGGCCCCGGGAATCGTCGCCGCGATCTCCTTCTCGACGTGGTCCACGAGGTCGTGCGCCTCGCCGAGCGGCAGATGCCGGCACGACACGATCGTGAAGTCGATGTGTCGCTGGGACCCTGCACGGCGCGTCCGCAGGTCCCGGGACTCGACGACGAACCGATGACGATGGATCACCTCCTCGATCACCCGCTGCTCGGCTTCCGGCAGGGCCGCATCCATCAGCTCGTTGATGGAGCGCACGAGGAGCCGGTAGGTCGAGCTCAGAATCACGCCGGCCACTCCGATCGCGATCAGCGCATCAAAGACCCCCGACCCGGTCAGCCAGAGGAGGGCGAGCCCCAGCAGCACGCCGGCGTTGGTCCAGACGTCGGTCTGGTAGTGAAGCGCATCGGTCAACAGGACCACCGAGTCGGTCTCGCGACCCACCCGGCGAAGGTGTCGCGTGATCAGCCAGCTGGCCCCGACGGAGACGACCATCACGGCGATCCCCCACTCGGGGTGCTCGGGCCGGGTCCCGAGGACGAGGCGCCGGACCGCCTCCACCAGAAGGGCACCGCCCACCAGGACGATGACCGTCGTCTGGAGGAGCCCGGCCAGGTTCTCTGCCTTCCCGTGCCCGAAAGGATGTCCCTCATCGGCCGGTGAATCGGCGATCCGGATCGACACGAGGTTGATGCTCGAGACGGCGACGTCGAACAGGGAGTCCGCCGCGGCCGAGAGCAGACCGATCGAGTTCGTGGCGAGCCCGACCACGAGCTTCCCCAGCGCCAGGGCGCCGGCCCCCACGATGGCCACCCGCTCGGCGCGGATCTTCGACGAGGCCGGCGCTGCCGCCGCGCTCATGCCTCGATTCTAGCAGCGAGCGACACCTGGCCGCCGCCGTGCCCGGCCCCCGGGGCCTTTCAGTCCCGCTCGGCGTGCCAGGATTCCAGCAGCTCGTCGAGGCCGCGCACGACCGCGTCCGCCTGACCGGCCTCGCTGGGGTCTGCCGCGGGGTCGACCCACACGGTGGCCATACCGGCCGCTCTGCCCCCGGCGATGTCGGTGGTCAGGCTGTCTCCCACCATCACGGCTTCCGGCGGGCGGCATCCCAGGCGTTCGAGAGCCATCTCGAAGATCGGGGGATGGGGCTTGCCCACGACGGTGGGGCGCGCGCCGCCCGCCACCGCGACGGCCTCCGCCAGCGCGCCGCAGCCCGGGTCGAACTCCCCGGGGGCGACCGGAAGGCGCGGGTCGAGGTTCACCGTGAAGAGCGCCGCGCCGGCCGCCACAGCACGGGACGCGGCGCGAAGCCGCGCAAAATCAAACATGGGATCGTTGCCCACCGCCACGACCTGCGCCCGGCGCCACGTGTCGAAGTCGACCACCGCGTGTCCGGCCGCCTCCAGCACCTCGCGCATCTCACGGGTCCCGAGCGGCAGCACGGCCGCGGGGCCGACACGGAGCCGGATCGCCTCGCCCAGGAGATCGAGGGCCGCGACCACGTCCCGCTCGCCCGCGGGGATCCCCAGCCGCGAGAGGCGCCCCGCGATCTGGGCCGCGCGCTCGCGTGAGCTGTTGGTCACGAAGACCACCCGCCGGCCGGCGACCCGGAGCGCCTCCACTAGCTCCCGCGCCCCCGGGAGCAGCCTCGGTCCCGCCCAGATGCATCCGTCGAGGTCGAACGCGAAGCCGCGGAGGGCAGAGAGCTTCATCGGGGACGCCGGCCGGGCAGCGCCGTCAGCGAGGCGAGAGGAAGCAGAGGCCCTGACTCTGGACGCCAAGCGCCGTGTTGAACTTCGCGCGGAAGTGCTCAACGGCGATCGTCGCGGTCAGCTCCACGATCTGCGGCGTGGTGAAGTGTCGGCGCAGAGACTCGAACACGTCGTCGGTGACGACGGTCGGCGTCCGGCTCACGGCCTCGGCGAACCCGAGCGCCGCGCGCTCCCGGTCGCTGAAGAGGGCGCTCTCCCGGAAACCTTCGACAGCGGACAGCTTCTCGATCGTCGCCCCGTGGCTCATCCCCCGGGATGAGTTGATGTCCATTCAGAATGGACAGCCGATGAGCTGCGCCACCCGCAGGCAGACCAGGTCACGGAGCTCCGCCGGCAGCTGCCCGGACTTCTCCAGGGCGACCGAGAGCCCACCGGCCGCCCGCACCAGTGGTGGGCAGTGCGCCATCACGAGCGTCGGGGCGAGGGGCGCGCCCCACTGCTCCGTCTGTCGCTCGAACACCTCGCGGAGCTCGGGCGCCACCGTCGCGGGATCCACCGGCGCAATCCGGCCGGCGGCCGCGGAGCCGGTTGATCCGCCCGTGCCCGGCGGGCTTGCTCCGGCGACATCCCGCCTCTGGCTGTCCTGGCGGCCCGGTGGGCTCACGGTCGGACGTCTTTCCGGAATCGCGCGACGAGGTCCTGGCTGCCCTGCACGACCAGCGACGTGTCCGAGCCGAGCGTGAGGAACTGGTACCCCTTGGCGTAGAGCTCGCGGGCCTGGTCCCAGCCCCGCGTGATGTTCCCCAGCGCGAGACCCCCGGCGCGCGCCGCGGCTTCGATCCGGGCGAAGGCCGCCTGAACCTCCGGGTGGCCAGGATTGCCCATGTGCCCGAGGGCGGTTGACAGATCACCGGGTCCGACGAAGATCACGTCGACCTCCGGGACGCGCACGATCTGGTCGATCTCCTCGAGGGCCGTGCGCGTCTCCACCTGGAGCACCACCAGGGTCTCCTCGTTGGCGCGCTTCCAGTACTCCGCCGCGTGACGCCCGTAGCCGCCGGCGCGGTGGCTGCCGGCGATGCCGCGGATGCCGTCGGGCGGATACTTGGCGGCGCGCACCGCCGCCTCGGCGTCGGCGCGCCCCCCGATCCACGGCACCATGACCCCGTACGCGCCCATGTCGAGCACACGCTTGATGACCGCTGGGTCGTTCCACTGAACGCGCACCACGGGAATCGTCTCGCTCCCCTCGATCGCCTGGAGCTGACCGAGCAGCGTCTGCAGATCACCGTGTCCGTGCTCCATGTCGATGAGGAGCCAGTCGAAGCCGGCCCGGCTCATGATCTCGGCGCTGATCGCGCTGCACAGGTGGAGCCACGCGCCGGCGGTGGGGCGCCCCTCGCGGAGCGCGCGCTTCACGTGATTCGTCTTGACCCAGCTCACTCAGCCCTCCGCGCGAACGCCGCGCCGGCGCTCGCCATGCTTGACTTTCCGTGGCGCGCTGTGGGATATATCCCCGACACCTTCGGGACCCGCGGAACTCGCGTGGCAGCGAGCCATCCAAGAGGAGGCGACCACGGCACCGGTCACTATACGGCAGGGCGCGAGGACCTGACAACCGCGCCCCCCGCATGATCCTCGAGATCCTCGGCTGCCACGGCGGCAGCGTGCCGAAGCGGCGGCTGCCGAGCTTCCTCATCAACGGCCACATCCTTCTCGAGGCCGGCTCGGTGACGAGCGCCTTGCCCCTCGCCGCGCAGGCCAGCATCGAGCACGTCCTCATCTCGCACGCCCACCTGGACCACACGGTCGGGCTCGCGTTCCTCGCCGATAACATCCAGTCCACGCAGCCTGCCGGCCGGAACGTGGCCGTGACGGCAGCGTCCATCGCACCCGTCGTCGACGATCTCCGCACCCACTGCTTCAACAACCGGCTCTGGCCCGACTTCACCAAGCTTCCGACCCCTCGAGACCCCACGCTCCGGTTTCAAACGCTGAAGGAGCGCGAACCGGTCGAGTTCGGCTCCCTGACCCTGATCCCCATCCCCGTACACCACGCCGTCCCCGCCTGCGGCTTCATCATCCACGACGGCACCTCGGGTCTCGTGTTCTCGGGAGACACCGGCCCGACCGACGAGATCTGGAAAGCGGGGCGGGAGTTCAAAGGGATCCACGCCATCATCGTGGAGACGGCTTTCCCGAACCGCCTGGAGGACCTGGCCACCGTCTCGGGCCACTTCACGCCGGCCTTGCTGCAGCGCGAGATGGACAAGATGCCGGACGCGCCGCTCTGGGTCTACCACATCAAGCCGGCTCACTTCGAGGAGACCGCGGAAGAGCTCGGGCGACTGGGCAACCGGGTTCACGTCCTGGAGCAGGACCAGACCCACGCGTTCTGACGCGCGCCGAGGCCGGCGACGCGCGTGGCGAGCGGGTCGGCGGCGTGAACGCCCCTACCGCCCGCGGCGAGCCAGCTCGGCCTCGATCGCGGGGAGCGCCTCGATCAGCACCGTCCCGACGATGCGGAGACTCTCCGGGGAGAGCTTGTCGAGCGTGTCCTCGGCCGTGTGCCAGTAGGCGTTGCCCCCCGGCGACCCCCCGTAGTCGAGGTCAATGAGCAGGGTGGCCGCGACCCCGGCGTCCAGGAAGGGCGCGTGATCATCCTCCACCGACTGGGGCACGTCGGGGAAGTAGCGCTCGAGGCCGAGCGTGCGTGCCGACGCCCAGACGACCCCGGTGAGCCAGGGCGTGGACTGCGTGTCCCGCGGGATGACGAGATCGCGGTCTCCGATCATGTCCGCCACCACCAGGGCGCGGAGGCGAGTCAGCTCGCCGGACGCGCGGAGGGCCGCGACGAGGGCGCGGCTCCCGTACAGGCTGTCGGTGGCCGACCAGCTGACCTGGGCCTCCTCTCCGTCGAAGAAGATGAGCCAGCGCGTCGTCCGGGGCGTCTCCGCGCGAAGGCGAGGGGCCAGGGCCCGTCCGAGCTCGACGAGCAGCGCGGTCGAGGAGCCGCCGTCGTTCGCTCCGACGAACCGGAACTTCTCGAACACCTTCGTGTCGTAGTGGCCGCCGACGGCGATGATCTCGGGCCCCCGGCCCGGCCACTCCGCGATGACGTTGGTCATCGCCACCGGGCCGCGGGGAGTCTGGGCGGTGAACGCGTGCTGGCGCATTCGCCATCCAGCGCCCCGGAGCTCCGCCGCGATGTACGCACGCGTCCGGGCCAGCGCGGCAGAGCCGGGCGGCCGCGGCCCGATGGCGACGAGCCCCTCCACGTCCCGGAGCGCCCGGGCGCCGTCGAAGGCAGGATAGGTGGCGGCACTCGCGCGCCGGCGCGCCAGTCCGGGCAGCGCGGCCAGGAGGGCTCCCAGCATCGCCCGGCGCCGCAGCCCGCCCCGCATCGGGGCGCTCACGGGCGCACGCCCACGGCGCCATAGTAGTTCAGGCTCATGAAGAAATCCCCCCGGACGGCAGCCGCCTCCACGCTTCGGAGCCAGCGCCGCCCGGCGGCGACCGTGACAAGGCGCCAGTGCGTGGCGCGCTCCACTCGCCGCTCCAGCATGGATCGGACGTAGCCGTCGTACACGGGGTCCACCACGACGAAGGCTCGGCTCCGCACGCGCGTGAGCCCCGCGTGTCGCAGCCGTCGCGCCAGCGTCCGGCCGCTCCACGGCTCGGCATAGAAACGATCCGCATGCCCGTCCACGATCCGGCGCGTCAGCGCGCGATCGGGCGCGTCCACCACGAGAGTCCCGAGGTCCTGGTCGAGCACCGCGACACGGCCGCCGGGCCGGGTCACGCGGAGCATCTCGCCCAGGACCCGATCACCCGCCGGCACGTGCAGCAGGACCGTGACCGCGAGCGTGACGTCGAATGACGAGGGGGCGAACGGCAGCAGAAGGCCGTCGCCGCGCCGGAAGCTCGGCCGGAGGTCAGGCGCGACGGCCCGGGCCTGCCTCCGGGCCGCGGCGAGCAGCGTGCGGCTCGGGTCGACTCCGACGGCGGCGCCCCGGGGTCCCACGCGCGCGGCGACGGCACGCGTGACGACGCCCGTCCCGCAGCCCACGTCCAGTACGTGCATCCCCGCCCGGACTCCCGCGAACGACAGGAAGGCCCGCCGAAGACGCGTCTGGTTCGCCTGCCGGCCCCGGGCCTCGAGGATCCGCGCGAACTCGTGCGGGTCCTCCTGCCGGTCGATCGCACGGTAGGGATCGACGGCGGTCGGGGCGGCCGCCGCCGGAGTCACGAACGCGCGGCGTACTTGTCGGCGCAGGCCGCGCTGCAGAAGTAGTGAACCACCGGGCCGTTGCCGCGGGCGATGGCCTTGCGTCGCGGGATGTAGGTCTCGCAGACGGGATCCTTGACGAGCTCGTCCAGGCCGGATCGCCGGGTCGCACTCGTGCGGGTGGCGCCCCGGAGCCCACCGAGGAACGCGTGAACGCACGCCCGAAGGACCAGGAACACGACAAAGGCGAGGACCGCGAGGGCGACGAAGCGAAGCACGAGGCCTCGAGGGCCGGCGACGGAGCGGACCGCTAGCCGCTCTCGGGCCGGATGCGCACCGTACGCAGGAAATCTCGGTCGAGCTTGGTCATCTCGTACCGCAGGTCGCGCTCCTCGTCGCCGTCATCGTCGGCCGTCTCCCCGCTCTCCGGTCCGCGCTCTCCCTCCGCGGCGTCGTCGGTCCCGGCATCGGCGCTCTCGTCCGCACTGCTCGCGCGGGCGCTCGCATCGGCCAGGAGGATGAGCCGGGGCTCGAAACCGTTGCGCACGAGCTCGTCAAGCGCCTCGCGCACCGCGGGAGAGCCATCGAGCGAAGCCTCGACCGCCTCGAGGAGCTTCGCCACCAGGTCGCGAACGACATCTCGCTCGTCCATCAAGACTCCGCGCTCAGGATAGCCGTCGCTCGGGTCGGTGTCAAACTTACGGGCGTCGCCGGATCGCGTCCTCCAGTCGCTGAAAGCGCCGGCGCAACGGCTCGAGCGCCTCGTCGTGCGTGATCACGTAGAGCGCGCCGGCCCGGATCGCGCCCAGGGTCTGGGCCGCGACCGCGTCGGGATCGAGCGTGCGCCCGATCAGCGTCATCTCGCTCCCCTCCGGAGTGCCGGGGGTGTTCCGCAGAGCGGCGGGACGATGGCGTCCGGCGTCGCGGATGCGCGTCGCGACACCCATGGGGCACACGACCGTGACGCCGATACCGTGCGGGCGGAGGTCCTTGGCGAGTGTCTCCGAGAGCCCCACGACCGCGTACTTGGTGGTGTTGTAGACTCCGAGCCCCTGCGAGGCGATCAGCCCCGCCATGGAGGCCGTGTTCACGACGTGCCCGCCCTGCCCGGCCGTGATCATGCGGGGCACGAACGCCAGCAGCCCGTGAACGACGCCCCAAAGGTTGACCCCCACGACCCATTGCCAGTCCTGCCACGTCGCGGACTCGAGCCCGCCGTGGACGACCACGCCCGCGTTGTTGCACAGCACGTGGGTCGCGCCGTACCGGTCGAACACGCGGGCGGCGAGGGCCTCCACCTGAGCCCGGTCGGCCACGTCCGTCCGGACCGCCAGGCCCTCCGCCCCGGCGGCGGTCACCTGGCGCACGGTTTCCGCGGCGTCGGCGTCGTCGATGTCGGCGACCACGACCCGGGCGCCGGCGCGCGCCAGCGCGACCGCCAGCGCCCGGCCGATGCCGCTGCCGGCCCCGGTGACGACGGCCACCTTCCCTTCGATCGTCGTCATGGGTGTCGGGCCTGGTCAGACCGCACGCCGCGCATCGCGCGCCGCGGCGGAGCGAGCGTCGTCTCGTCGGAGCATGGGCGGGTCGCGTGGCCGGGGCCCCGGCGAGCGCCCGGCGTCTCGACTCGCCGCCGAAGGTCCGCTGCCATCACGACGTCCTCCTCCGCCGGGGTCCCAGCCGACGGACAAGTGTGGCGCCCACGGTCAGGACGGTCCCTCGGGTCGCTCCGGCAGGCGCGTGTCCAGGGAGCGATACGCCGCCAGCACCAGCGCCAGATCGGCCCGGGCGGACTCCGGGGCGAGGCTCGGCGCTCGCCCCCCTCGGACCGCTCCGACGAACTCTGTCAGCTGGGCCACCAAACCGCGCCGATCGCGCACGAACATGCGCAGCCGGGTGCCGGAGCGTCCCCGCATCCACAGCGCACGGCCGCGGCAATCGACGCCGAGGGATCCCTGGGTGCCGGTCCCCCACGCCCACTGCCAGCGGGGCAGCCCCGGCGCGGCGACCGAGCTGGCCAGTCCTCCGATGGCGCCGCTCCGGAACCGGAGCAGCAGGAACACGGAATCCTCGCCCTCGACCCCGGGGAGCGCGTTCGGCGGCGCCAGGGCCATGACCTCATCCACGGGCCCGCCCCAGGCGCGCAAGAGGTGCATGTAGTGGACGCCGCCGTCGATCAGGAGCCCGCCTCCCATCTCCTCGCGCCGCCCCCTCCACCCCGAGAGTCGCCCGAGGCCGCGGGCGGTGACGAGAAGCTGGCGCACCTCGCCGATCGCCCCGTCCGCCACGTAGGCGCGCGACATGGCGAAGGCCGGCATGAAGTGGGCGTTCTCGGCCACCATGAGGACGACGCCCGCCGAGCGCGCCGCCGACAGGATGGCATCGGCCTCGGCGAGAGTCCGGGCGATCGGCTTCTCCAGGAGGACGGCCTTGCCGTGCGCGGCAGCCATCCGGGCGTTTCCCTCGTGGAGGTGATGGGGCGTGCACACGATGACGGCGTCGACGCGCGGATCGGCCGCCGCCGTCTCGTAGGAGCCGAAGGCCGCGAACCCGCGGAACTGCCGGCGGTACAACTCCGCCCGCGCGGGATCCCGGCTGGCAAAGGCGAGCCGGACGGCGCCGCCGAGCCGCCTCGCGGCGCGCGCGTGGAAGCCTGCAAATCGACCGCATCCGAGGAGCAAGAGGCCGAGCGGGCCGGAGCCGGACGGCACCCGAAACGGGCGGGCCGACGGGTCGCGGTGCACGTCCATGGCCGTCATGTCGCGAATCGTACTCACCCTTCCGGACCTCCGCAACGTCGGATACAATCTACGCATGCGACAGGTCGCGGTCGTCGGCGTCGGCGTGACGAAGTTCGGCAAGCACGAGCGGACGTGCGCGGAGCTGTTCGCCGAGGCCGGTCTCGACGCCTTGACCGACGCAGGGATCCGGCCTCGACAGGTCCAGGGCCTCTACGTCGGCAACGTCGTCGGCGAGGCAGGCGAGCGGCAGCTCCATCTCGGCCCGCAGGCCGCCTCCGCCCTGGGCATCCCCGAGGTCGCCGCGACCCGGTTCGAGACGGCGTGCGCGTCGAGCCACGCCGCCTTCCGCCACGCCCTCTTCGAGATCGCGTCGGGGCACGCGGACGTGCTCCTCGTGGGGGGAGCCGAGCGCGTCCTGACGATGCCCACCGAGCGCTCGACCGAGGTGTTCGCGTACGCGTCGGACGCGGTCTTCGAGCAGCCCGCCGGCCTCACGTTCCCGGGCGTCTTCGCACTCATCGCGCGAGCGCACATGACCAAGCACGGGACGACCGAGGAGCAGATGGCGCACGTGGCGGTGAAGAACCACCGGCACGGAGCGCTCAACCCCAAGGCGCAGTTCCAGAAGGAGATCACGCTCGAGCAGGTGCTCCGGAGCGCCAGGGTCGCGGACCCCCTCAAGCTCTACGACTGCTGCCCCTTCTCCGACGGAGCGGCCGCGGTCGTCCTCGCGGCCGAGGAGGTCGCGCGAACGACCCGGAAGCCGGTGTGGGTGCTCGGATCGGCCCAGGCGGGCGATTCCATGTGCCTCCATGACAAGCGTGACCTTGCGCGGGTGGTGGCCACGGAGCGCGCGGCCGAGGCCGCGTACCGGCAGGCGGGGGTGGGCCCTCGGGACGTGGACGTCGTCGAGCTCCACGACTGCTTTACGATCGCCGAGATCGTCGCCACGGAGGGCCTGGGCCTCTGCGAGCCGGGCACGGGAGGGATCGCGGCGGAGAAGGGCGAGACCAGCCTGGGGGGCCGGATCCCGGTCAACGTCTCGGGTGGGCTCAAGGCCAAGGGCCACCCCATCGGCGCGACGGGCGCGGCACAGGTGGCCGAGCTCGTCACCCAGCTTCGCCGGGAGGCCGGACCGCGCCAGGTGGAAGGCGCCTCGGTGGGGCTGGCGCACACCCTGGGCGGCAACGCGGCCACCGTGCTCGTGAGCCTTCTCGGCCGGGAGCCCCGGTGAGCGCGGCGGCGGCGACGGCCGCCGGCACGCGCGGCATGAGACACCCTGTGTCAACCCCTCGCACCTTGGAGAGCCAGCAGAGGTTGGGCGGCACGGTGGCAGGTGACGTCGTAGGGGCGGCGATCCTGCCAGCAACGCCAGAGGACACGGACCCACGCGCGGGCCAGGATCCGGA
>DASZOL010000116.1:0-94422 GCA_035550795.1 Candidatus Methylomirabilota bacterium | reverse complement strand
GGGCGCCACGAGCACCTCGCCGGGGGCGAGTCGGGCGAGATCTCGGGGGCCCTGGAGGCGCCGCGCGCGGCCGACCCCGATCCGCTGACCGATCGCCTTGCCGGAGACGAGCCGCTCGAAGCCCGCGGTCGGACCGAGCGTGAACACCTGGATCGACGGCCGGCGCTCGGCCCGATGCACCGTCTCCGGTCGCGCCTGGAGAACGTAGAGCCGCCCGTCCGCGCCGTCGCGCGCCCACTCGATGTCCATCGGCGTTGGCCGCCCCGCCTTCGCGGAGTAGTGGGCCTCGATCGCGATCCCGAGACGCGCCAGCTGGAGCACCTCGGTGTCCGCCAGGCTGAGGCGTGGTCTCGCCTCGGCGGGGACCTCGACCCGTGCCGGCGTGCCGTCGGCCCCGAGCCCGAGCTTCCAGTCCTTCCGGCCGAGGGTGCGCTTGAGGATCGCCTGATGGCCGTCGCGGAGCGTTGGCTTGAAGACCCAGAACTCGTCGGGGTCGAGCTGTCCCTGGACGATCGCCTCGCCCAGGCCGTAGGCGCTGTTGATCACGACCAGGTCCCGGGAGCCGCTCTCGGGATCGAGGGTGAACATGACCCCGGCCGCTCCCAGATCGGCCCGGACCATGCGCTGGACGCCGATGGAGAGGCGGACCACCAGGTGGTCGAACCCGTGCTGGATCCGGTAGACGATGGCCCGGTCGGTGAAGAGCGACGCGAAGCAGCGCCGGCACGCGGCGACGACCGCGTCGGCGCCGCGGACCCCGAGGTACGTCTCCTGCTGCCCGGCGAAGCTCGCATCCGGCAGGTCCTCGGCGGTCGCGCTCGAGCGGACGGCGACGCTCGGATCCGGCCCGGCTTCCCGCGCGAGGGCCCCGTAGGCCTCCCGGATCTCCCGCTCGAGGCCCGTCGGCCAGGGGGCGTCGCGGATGAGCTCCCGGACCGCCGCCGCGGCCCTGGCCAGCACGGCCACGTCCTCGCCCGACACCCCATCGAGGAGCGCCGCCATGCGGGGTCGCAGCCCCGCCTCGGCGAGGAGGGCGGCGTATGCCTCGCCGGTGACCGCGAAGCCGTTCGGCACCCTCACTCCGGCCGTCGTCAGCTCTCCGTAGAGCTCGCCGAGCGAGGCGTTCTTGCCACCGACGCGTGGAAGGTCCTTGAGACGGACGTCCCGGAACCACGCGATGTACTTCGTCACGGCGGAGGCCTTCCGGTGCGGCGCAAGCCGATCCCCGTGCGGTGGCGCGCTCACGAACCGGGCTTCCCCGTCGCGGGCGATGCCGCGGCCGGGGACGACTCCGCCGCTCCGTCGCTCTCGCGCGTCGTGACTACCGCGCATGGGGCGGCCCGGATGATCCGGTCCGCCACGCTGCCGAGGAAAAAGCGCTCGAGAGCGCCGCGGCCGTGCGTACCCATGACGATGAACGCGGCGCTCTCCTGCTTCGCGGTGTCCACGATTGCCTTATGGGGGGCGCCACCTATGACGCGGGCGAGCGTGGGAACGCCTTGACCCCGACACTCCGCCGCCCGCTCCTCCAGCGCCTCCTTCGCCCATGTGCGCTGTTCTTCGAACAGGCGCTCCAGCTCGCCTGCCCGCATCAGGCCCTCGCGGAACGGAGGCGTGTCCACGGCGACGTGGAGCAGGATCAGCTCCGCGCCCAGGGCACGGGCGAGCCGGAGCGCGAGCGCCCGCGCATTCTCGGCGCACGGAGAGAAGTCGGTCGGGTGGACGATCTTCATCGCGAGTCAGCCTCCCCTCGAGGGACGGGTGCAACCGCGATGCCACGAGGGCACCCCGCGCGTCGCGCGAGCCGGCGCGCCGCACGCGCCCCGGCATGGGGCGTCACTGCCCCGTCGGGGCGTGCGCACCACACCCGGGCCTAGACGCGCTCGGACCCGGAGGCCCTGACCGGCTCGTCCTCGGCGTAGTCCCCGGACAGCGCGCGCTCAGCAAAAGGGGGGGATCGAAGTCCGAGAAGACGTCCTCGCGGGTGTCAAGCCACAGGCTCACGGCGCCGGCCGTCGGGGGCTTCGGATCAGGAGTTGGCTCGTACGACCGACCGGAGCCGTGGTCGGATCGCCCCCGCCGCGAGGCCGCCCGCCGGGCTCCGGGGGCCGCCGGACCGGTCCGGGCAGCTCGCGCGGTCACGGCCGCACGACGCGTCCCACCAGGGCCTCGCCCGGCCGACGTCGACATGGTCGAACCGTGGTGTGCCGGGGAGGCCTGGAATGGAGCGCATGGCATTCTGCTTCACGACCCCGCACGACGCGCTGACCCGCGAGCGGACCCTGCGTCTCCGTGACGATGGTGTGCTGTCCTTCCCGGTGATCGTCGTCGTAGAAGTAGACCACCACCCAGTCCCGGGTCCGGCCCAGCTCATGGGCGCGCGCGGTATTCGAGTAGAGCGCGGTGAAGTGCCACCGTCCACGACGCGTGTGGAGCACGGGGAGCCAGGCCTTCCCTTCGGGGTTGAAGCGTCGGGGCGCGATCGTCCGCAGCGGACGCGCCGTCGCCTTCTCCCGGTACTCGCGATCGACGTCGAGCACCGCCGCGACCGCCGGGCCGCCCGAGACGCGGCGGATCGCCGGGGTCGAGCCGAGCAGTTCCTGCAGCGCCCCACGGACGGTGGCGGCCCGGCGGGGACCGATGCCCGGCACCGCCTCGAGGCGCCCGTCATGCGCCGCGATCTCGAGAGCCTCGAGCGTGTCGATGCCGAGGGTGTCGTGGATGCGCCGGGCGAGTGCGGGTCCGATGCCCGGAACCGTCTGCAAGACGCGTACCGGATCGAGCGTGCCCCGCAGCCGATCCAGCTGGCTCCAGCGGCCGGTCCGCAGCATCTCGACGATCGCCGCCGCGATGCCCCGCCCGATGCGAGGGAGCGCGACCAGCCCATCCGGCCCCTCTCGGTCAAGGATCTCCCGGAGATTCCAGCTCTGGTCTGCGATGGCGTCGGCCGCTCGCCGATAGGCGGAGACGCGGAACGGATTGGCCCCCTGCTGGGCGAGGAGGTCAGCGGCGTGTCGCAGCTTGTCGGCGACCTGCTGGTTCACGCTGCGCGATTCGAGCTCTCCCCGGCGCACGGTTCCGACGGCCGAGCTGTTCATGCCGTCTCGCACGGAGGCGTCCGCGCCCTGAGCCGCGCGCGCCGCGCCCGCGTCGGCGCGGGCCGGGCGGGATGGGGCCTCCATGTCAATGGCGTCGACGGGACGGTCGGGCACCATCACCGCGAGCCGCCGATCCGTGGGGTTCAGGGATGGGCCCGTGGGGATGGCCCACCTTGAGGACGCTGGCCAGCTCGAGCTGGAAGTCGCAGTGGGGGGAGGCCGCCGCTTACCGCCTGGCATAGACCCAGACGATCGCGGCGATGACAAGCACGACGACGGCGGCCACGATGGCCCACTGGTCCTGAATGGCTTCGACCACGTGCGTCCTCCTTGCTCTGCGCCGCGCAGCAGCCCTCCTGGTGTTGGCGTGCATCGCGGGTGCCAGCTCGGAACCCGGGATTGCAGGCGGCAGGCTGCCTGGACCGCTCCACGTGGTGTCCTGCCGTCGCCTCAGGTGGGGCGGGCCGCGCCCACGCCTCTCAGACCACCCCGTGGACCCGGCCCACCTTCGTGAACGCGGCCACGGCGCGCTCGAGGTGCTCCTGCGAGTGGGCCGCGCTGACCTGGACGCGGATTCGGGCCTGGTCTCTCGGGACCACCGGGAACCAGAAGCCGACGACGTAGATCCCCTCGTCGAAGAGGTCGGCCGCCACGGCGCGGGCCAGCCGGGCGTCGCCGAGCATGATCGGGACGATCGGGTGCTCCCCCGGGCGGATCCGGAAGCCCGCCCCGATCATCGCCTCGCGGAACCAGCGGGTGTTGGCGGCGAGCCGGTCGCGGCGCTCGGTGGTCTGGGACAGCACAGACAGGCAGGCAAGGGAGGCGCACACGATGGCGGGCGCGAGCGTGTTGGAGAAGAGATAGGGCCGCGACCGCTGTCGCAAGAGGGAGACGATCTCTCTTCGGCCGGTCGTGAATCCCCCGCTGGCGCCGCCCAGGGCCTTGCCAAGGGTGGACGTCACGACATCGACGCGCCCGGCGACTCCGCAGTGCTCGGGCGTGCCTCGCCCGGTCGGCCCGAAGAAGCCGGTGGCGTGGCTGTCGTCCACCATGACCAGCGCGTGGTGCCGGTCAGCGAGGTCGCAGATCTCGCGCAGCGGCGCGACGTCGCCGTCCATGGAGAAGACGCCGTCGGTCGCGATGAGCCGCGTCCGCGCTCCGGCCGTCTCTCGCAGCAGCCGATCGAGCTCCCCCATCTCGCCGTGGGCGTACCGGTGCCGCTGGGCCTTCGACAGGCGGATACCGTCGATGATGGAGGCATGGTTCAGGGTGTCCGAGATCACCGCGTCCCGCTCGTCGAGGATCGTCTCGAACAGGCCGCCGTTGGCATCGAAGCAGGACGTGTAGAGGATCGTGTCTTCCGCTCCGAGGAAGCGCGTGATCGCCGTCTCGAGCTCCTTGTGGATCGTCTGGGTGCCGCAGATGAAGCGGACGCTCGAGAGGCCGAGGCCCCACTGCTCCAGCCCTTCCCGGGCGGCCCGGACAAGGCGGGGATCGTCGGCAAGCCCGAGGTAGTTGTTCGCGCAGAAGTTGAGGAGAGTCCGGCCGCCGACCGCGATCGCCGGGCCCTGGGGACTCTCGATCACGCGCTCCTGCTTGGTGAGTCCGGCGGCCTCGATCTCGTCGAGCTCGGCCTGGAACCGCTGTCGCGTTGTGCCGTCCACGTCATGCTCTCCCGTAGCGCTGCTGGATGTTCGGCACGAGGTACTCGCGCAGCGCGCGATCGAGGTCGTACCTGGGGCGGAACCCCCAGTCGTGCCGCGCCCGGGTGTCGTCCATCTCCTCGGGCCAGGAATCGACGATCCGCTGGCGGCGCCGGTCGGGCGAGAACGTGATGATCGCGCCCGGGAAGGCGGAGCGAACGAGGTCGGCCAGCTCGCCCGCGCTCGGGTTGAATGCGGTGACGTTGTAAACGGGGCTGGCCAGCCGCTCGGCCGGCGCGTCGGCGAGCGCGACGAGCGCGTCCACGGCGTCGGGCATCGCCATGAACGGGATCCGCGTGTCCTCCCGGACGAAGCACGCGTACGGCCGTCCCTGGGCGGCGGCGTGAATCATCTCGGGCGCGTAGTCACTCGTCCCCCCACTGGGCGTCGTGAACGCCGAGATGAGCCCAGGGAACCGGATTGCACGGAAGTCGACGGCGCGGCTCTCCGCCTCGGCGGCGAGCTGCCCGTAGTGCCGGCTGTAGTAGCGCCCCAGGTGCTCGCCGTAGAGCTTGTTGCACCCGTACATGGTGATGGGAAGGGTCCAGGCATCCTCCGCGACGGGTCCGGCCTTCTTCTTCGCTTCGACGTCGGGCAGTCCGTACACCGCGACCGAGCTGGGGAAGAGGAACCGGACGCGGTGACCGTGCCACCGCGCCTCCTCGACGGCCAGCTGCAGCAGATTCAGCGTGCCCCCGACGTTGACCTCATGAGCGGTCTCGGGGACGAACTCTGCCCGCGTCGAGAGGATCGCGGCGAGATGGTAGATCGCGTGGATCTCGAACTCGCTGCGAAGCCGCTCGAGGAGACGGCGATCGCGGATGTCGCCCGTGAGGCTGACGGCGCAGCGACGCGCCAGCTCGGGGTCGAGCGGGCGCACGTCCAGGGCCAGGACGTCGACGGTCCGGGTCTCGGCGAAGCGGTGGATGAGGCCGTACGCCATCTCCCCGCTCCCCCCGGTCACGAGCACCATGGGCCTGCGTGTCATCTCGCCTCCTCCTGAGACCGGGTGCTGGGCCCGCGCGGACTCGCGCGGGCGGGCGATCGCCGAGGGCGACACGCTCGCTGGCGGTCGGCCGGGGGACGTCGCCGGGCCAAGCCTCGCGAGCGGCGCCTCCCTTCGGCGGCAGGGCGCCTCCGCGCCCCTAGCCGCCGCACCGCGCCGGCGGTGGGGCCGGGTCGCGCCGCCTGGTCGGGCCCAAGCGTCCGCTCAGCCGCAGTGCCTGGGAGCGCGATCGACCTCAGCTGGGATGGCCGTTCCCTGCGCCGCGCCGCTGGGCGCCGGGCAGCCGCTCATCGGGCCGATCCTCGGCCCGGCGGGCCATTCAGGTCGGCACGCCAAGGCGCGGCAGGATCCAGCGCATCATGAGGACGTACGCGGCCAGGGCGGCGACGATCCAGAGCGCTTCCATGTCTCCTCCGCGTGGACGGTTCTAACGGTCCATCCGAAGCGGCCCTGCTACCAGAGGAAGCCCTCGATGTCGACGGGCGTGTCGGGCATCAGGATGGACAGGGCTCTCAGCAGATCCCGCTCGGTGAGGACACCTACCAGCTTCGTGCCGTCGAGCACCGGGAGACTGCCGAAGCGACCGAAGAACAGCACGCGCGCCGCGTGCCCGAGGGCGACCTCGGGATGCGTGGTCACGACGTCCCAGGTCATCGCATCGCGTACGCGGAGCTCCTCCAGGGTCTGGCCCACGGCGCGCGCGCGCCGCTGGGCGCCTGCTGAGAGGTGCTCCATCAGCGCGGGCGCGAAGGCCGCGCTGCGGAGATCCCGATCGGTGATGATGCCGAACAGCCGCCCGGCATCGTCGGTGACCGGCAGATGGCGGATTCCCTCCCTCTTCATGACAGCCATCGCCGTGGCGAGCGGCGCCTCCGGATCGATCGTGGTCGGGTTCCGGGTCATGATGTCCTTGACCTGCATGGCGTTCTCCCGCGTCGCGCAGCTTCGTGAGCCCCCGCTGTCAGGTGAGTCGACCGGCGTCGTCGGGGCGACCTACTTTGCCCGGACCGTCATGACCGGACAAGTGGCGAGCGTGACCACACGGGCGGCGACGCTGCCCAGGAACACGCGGCCGAGGCCCGTGCGGCCATGGGTGCCGAGCACGATGAGGTCCGCCCGCGTGGATCGGGCGGCCCGCACGATACGGTCATGGGCGACCCCTTCCAGGAGGAGGCCCTTGGCCCGGACTCCGCTCTTCTTGGCCTTGGCCACGACGCGATCGAGCTGGCGCTGCGCATCCGCACGGATATCCGCGAGCCACTGGTCGTACACCTGCGCCGTGGCGTATCCCTCGCCCATCATTGGAACAACGGCCGAATAGACGTGGACGATGGTGAGCACGGCCCGGTTCGCCCGCGCGAGGTCGAGCGCGCGTCGAAACGCAGGGCGCGACGCCGGGGAGAAGTCGGTGGCGTGGAGGATGCGGCGGAACTGGCTCATCGTGCTCTCTCCTGTTCGATGGGTTACGGGCAAGCGACGCCATGCGCTCGATGCAGCCCTCCAGGGTTAGGTACCTGTGGATACTCCGCCTCGGGAATATCCACGCCAAGCGCTCGGTGCAGGCCGATCACGACGTTCAAGACGTCCCTTGAATCAAGGGCAAGCTTCTCGTGGAAGCTCCCCCGGCCCGAGGCGCTCGAGATCGGCCTCGGGGGCCGATGTCTCCCGGAACGCGGAGGATGATCGCGCGGAGCTCGGCTCTGCCCGCGGGGGGGGCCACAGCCGGATCCTGCAGCAGTCGGTCGGCGGACGTCAGGAGCCGCCCGCCGCGGTGCCCGTCGGTGACGTGGTGGTCGGCCGAGAGCGACGCCATCACGATCGGTCATGGGCCCAGCACCCGGAACGTGGAAGGCGACCCCGGTCGGAGCGCGCCCCCGCTGTGGGCTCCTCGATGGCCTCCACCCTGCCAACGCTGGACCAAGAAACGCAGGGCGGGGAACTTGTGGGCGCGGGCGAGTCGGTCGCAGCCTCCATCCGCATGCGGATGGCCGTGGGTGCGGTGTACCAGACCGTGATCCGCTCGTTCTCCAGGATGCGGTACCTGCGGGCGACCTCGAAGTCTCCCTCGTCGACGATGCTCGTCACCCCGTTGGTCAGGGGGACGATGATCCCGTACGAAGTCCCGGTCAGTCTGTGCACCAGAATACATCTTTGGGGTCTCCCCTCAGGGCCTTCTGACGTTGCCGCCCGGCCTCCCGACGTCCCCGATGCTCAGGCTGCCATGGCCGGGCACGATCAGTGAGGAGGCTGCCTCGCGGCGAAGCTCCTCGATCTCCTCAAGTGCTCGCGTCAGTGCTCTTTGGGCGGTGCTTGAGAACCTCTCGAGAGCCTCGGCGAGCGTGTCCGCCTCGATCTCGAAATGGAGCGGTAGGGTACCGGCCGACGTCAGCAGGCTCGTCTCGCCTTCGAAGATCAGCTTCCGCCCGCTGTCGTCGGACCCATCGGCCCGTACCGGCGTAAGCTTGCGGATCGAGCCGACCTGTCGGTCCGTGAAGAGCTCCTCTCGGTAAAGGCCCTCGGTGCTCAGGCGGATCTCGGGCGGATCCTTCTCTGGGGTCACCGGACTTCATCCTGCGGAGTCGGCGTATCGAGCGAGTGATGCGGGGCGATCCGGAAATCGGCCGCCCGGAAGGGCCTCGTGCCGCATGCCGGGAGCTTTCGAAGAGATGGCGTGTGGGTCGAGTACCGGCCGGTGGTCCATACCAGCCACCCCACCTGCGGGTACCGCATCCGAGCTGGCCGCCGGACGATCGTCTGGGCTCCCGAGTTCTTCGCGTTCCCGCGGTGGGCGCGCGACGCGGACTTGATGTTCGCGGAAGGCGCTGCGTGGTCCCGCCCGATCCGGTTTGCTGGCGGTGTCGGCGGGCACCTGGACGTACAAACCGTCGCGAGGATCGCGAGACGGGTGGGGGTCAGGCGCCTCATATTTGCGCACCTCGGCCGCCCCACGCTGCGAGCGCTCAGCCGAGGGGAGCGGCCCTCGTTCGGCGAGTTCGCGGCCGACGGCCAGGTGTTCGTCGTCCGGGGGAGGCGGGCGCGCGGCCGCCGTGTGCTCCTCCCGAGATAGTCGCGTGATGGCCGAATGGGCGCCGACCAACGCGGGGACCTAGCCTTTCTTGACCTTCGGCTTGGTCCGCCCCCAGAGGATGCGCGGGCCCTCCGCGGACTGGAACAGCGTCGTATCCTTCCTCACCGCAGTGCGGGCGGTCTTCCGGCGCCGACGGACTCTGACCGGCGCGACGGACCGCTCCGCCGGTCGACCGGCCTTTGGTGACCGGACAGGCTTCCGGGGATCTCGGTTAGTTGCCACCGCCCGCTCCTTTCTCATCGAGACGCCACCAGGCGGGGGTGCCGTCTCCTGCTCTGCGCCGGATTGCGGGCTCGGCCCGATGACCGCTGGCACCGGCCGCCTACTCCATCACGGGGGCGCGCTCGGCTTTGGGCTCCGGCACCTCCGTCAGCGTCGCCTCGCTCAGCAGGAGCAGGCTGGCCGCCGAGACCGCGTTTTCGAGACCCACCCGGACCACCTTGGTCGGATCGACGATCCCCGCCTCGAACAGGTCGACGTACTTGTGCCGGGCGGCGTCGAAGCCGACATGGCCAGTGCCGGTCCGCATCTGGTTCACGACGACGCCGCCGTCGGCGCCGGAGTTCTCCGCGATCTGACGGGTCGGCGCGTCGAGCGCGCGGCGGAGGATCTGAAGCCCGGTTCGCTCGTCCCCTTCCGCCTTCGTCTCTTCCTGGCTCACCGCGTCGATGGCGCGGAGGAGCGCGAGACCGCCTCCGGCCACGATGCCCTCCGCCACGGCTGCCTTGGTCGCGGCGATCGCGTCCTCCAGGGCCTCCTTGCGGCTCTTCATCTCGGCCTCCGAGGGCGCCCCGACGCGGATGACCGCCACGCCACCGGACAGCTTGGCCAGCCGTTCCTCGAGCTTCTCGCGGTCATAGTCGCTGGTTGACTTCTCGACAAGCTGGCGAATCTGCTGCTTGCGCGCCTCGATCGCCGCCTTGTCGCCGGTGCCGCCGATGATCGTGGTGCTGTCTCGGTCGACGACGATGCGCTTCGCGCGGCCGAGGTGGCCGGCATCGACGTTCTCCAGGCGGACGCCGAGCTCTTCCGAGAGCACGCGGCCGCCGGTGAGGATGGCGATATCCTCCAGCATGTCCTTGCGGCGGTCGCCGAACCCCGGCGCCTTGACGGCGACACAGCGAAGCGTGCCCCGGAGCTTGTTCACGACGAGCGTGGCCAGCGCCTCGCCCTCAACGTCCTCGGCGACGACCAGGATCGAGCCGCCGGACCGCGCCATCTGCTCCAGAAGGGGCAGCAGATCCTTCATGACGCCGATCTTCCGGTCGGTCAGAAGGATGGTGGCGTCCTCCAGGACGGCCTCCATCTTCTCGGCATCAGTCACGAAGTATGGAGAGACGTAACCGCGGTCGAACTGGAGTCCCTCGACGACTTCGAGCTGCGTCTCGGTGGTCTTCGATTCCTCGACGGAGATCACGCCTTCGCCGCCGACCTTCTCCATCGCGTCGGCGACGAGGTCACCGATCGACGGGTCGTTGTGAGCCGATATGGTGGCGACCTGGGCCTTCTCGAGCCGGCTCCTCACGGGACGCGACAGGCCGCGAATGGCCGCGACGGCGACCCGCACGCCCCGGTCGAGGCCGCGCTTGATGTCAATGGCACTGGCGCCAGCAGTGACGTTGCGGACGCCGTCGGCGAAGATGGCATGCGCGAGCACGGTGGAGGTGCTGGTGCCGTCGCCGACGGCATCGCCCGTGCGCTCCGCCGCCTGCCGGATCATCTGAGCGCCGAGGTTCTCGGAGGGGTCCTTGAGGACCATCTCCTTGGCGATGGTGACGCCGTCGTTGCAGACGAGAGGGGGGCCAAAGCTGCGCTGGATGAGGACACACTTGGACTTGGGGCCGAGCGTCACGCGTACGGCATCGGCGAGCGTCGACGCGCCTCGTAGAATCTTCTCGCGAGCTTCGGACCGGAACAGCACCTGCTTGTACGGCATCGATCGTGCCCTCCTCGGGGTCGCGGTGTCCTTATTCCCGGATGGCCTGGCACGTCACGCAGTAGCGGGTGGTCGGCATCGCTTGGAGCCGCGGGAGGGGAATGCGTCCCCCGCAACTCTCGCATGTGCCGTAGGTGCTGGCGCGCAGCCGGGCCAGCGCGGCGTCGATCTCCTCAATTTCGTGTCGCTCCCGGTCCTCCAGTCGCGCAAGAATGCCGATGCTTTCGTCCCGGGCCGCCCCCTCGATCGCCGCGCCGGGCTCCCGGGCCTCGAGTGTCGCGAGCTCCTCCTCCGTCATGGACGCGGTGCGCAGAAGCTGGGATCGGGCCGCGCGCAGGCGGGCATGGAGCTCCTGTCGCGCAGCGTGGTCCAGCGATCGCTCGATCTCTGACACAGGAGCCTCTGCAGGCCCTCGTGTGCAATGGGTGTGCCGAGGATGTCGCTGTCGAAAAGGCTGTCATCGCGGGCGGTAGGGGTCGGAAAGGCGGGTGTGGTGTCCCATCACGTCCCCACCTGAGGTGGGCCGGCGCCACTACACGCGGGACAGGATCCCCGCAGGGGGCGGCCGTGGCCGCGGGAGTGAGCGGCGGTCTCGAACGGACCTCTAGCCCTTGATGTTCCCGATCGGTGTGAGGGAGACGACCTTGCGGGAGATGTCGAGCCGGTGGAGGACGTCGACGACCGCGGCGAGATCCTTGTAGGCGAAGCCGGCCTCCTCGGCCACCCCCGACTTCGACGCCGCCCGCACGAGGATGCCGCGCGCTTCCATCTCCTGGACGAGACGCCCGCCGTGGACCCGACGCTTCGCCTCGTGGCGCGACATCGTGCGCCCGGCCCCGTGGGCCGTCGAGCCGAAGGTCTCGGCCATCGCGTGAGCGGTTCCCACCAGGAGGGCGGACCCGGTCTCCATGGAGCCGCCGATGATGACCGGCTGGCCCACCGTCCGGTACGCGTCCGGGACATCCGGCGCGCCGGGGCCGAAGGCGCGCGTCGCGCCCTTCCGGTGCACAAGCACCTCCAGGGCTTCGCCGTCCACGTCGTGCCGCTCGACCTTGGCCGTGTTGTGGCAGACGTCATAGACCACGGACAGCCCGAGCTCTCGGGCGTCGCGGGCGAAGACAGACGCCATGACCTCCCGGACTCGGTGCGTGATCACCTGACGGTTGGCGAACGCCGTGTTCGCCGCTGCCGTCATGGCGGCAAAGTAGGCCTGCCCTTCGGGGGATCGGAACGGCGCGCAGGCGAGCTCACGGTCGTTGACGGAGATGCCATATCGGGGCATCGCCTGGTCGAAGCGGCGCAGGTAGTCCGTCCCGATCTGGTGCCCGAATCCACGGGAGCCGCAGTGGAGCATGACAAACACCTGCCCGGGTCCGTCGACACCAACGGCGCGGGCCACCTGCGGATCGTGAACGCCTCCCGGCCGGACGACCTGGATCTCGAGGTAGTGGTTGCCGGAGCCGAGGGTTCCCAGCTGGTTCAGCCCGCGCTCGAGGGCGCGGACGCTGACGTGTTCGGGATCCGCCCCCGAGAGACACCCACGCCCCTCGGTGTGCTCAAGATCCTCCGGCCAACCGTAGCCGTGACGCACGCACCATCCGGCTCCCTCAACCATGACCCGCCGAAACTCCGCATTCGTGAGCTGCGCGAACCCGTGAGCGCCGACACCCGACGGGACGGCGTGGAACAGGGCGTCGACCAGCTCGCGCAGCTTGGGTCGCACCTCCGATTCGGTGAGACGCGTCCGGATGAGCCGCATGCCGCAGTTGATGTCGAACCCGATGCCGCCCGGCGAGATGACGCCGGTGTCGGTACGAAAGGCCGCCACACCCCCGATCGGGAAACCGTATCCCCAGTGCCCGTCGGGCATGCAGAGGGCGGCCCGCACGATGCCGGGCAGGCAGGCGACGTTCGTCACCTGGTCGAAGACGCCGCGGTCCATCTGTCCGAGAAGCTTCTCGGAGGCGTAGATGCGCGCCGGGACCCGCATCCCAGGCTTCTCGCTCGGCGGAATCTCCCAGATGCAATCCCCGACCGGTCTGGTCCTCAGAGTGGGCGTTGCCACTGTCATCGCCGGGCCCTCCCCACGGCACGCTTCCTGGGGCTACAGCCCCGCTCAGATGTCGATCACGATCCGGGCCCGCCAGCCGCCGTCGACAGGCGCCACCACGAACTGGTGGAAGGTCACCGCCTTGGGATCGGCCCGCAGGGCGGTGCGCGTCCGATCGATGACGCCGCCGCGCACGGTTCCATCGAGCCGGAACGGGCCCGTCCCGCTCACCCGGACCCGCGCCTCCGGGAACACCTCCCGATCGCGGTCCTTCCGGTAGATGAGCTCCGAAAGCCAGTCATAGAGCAGCAGATCCACCTTGTCTGCCGAGAGCCCGATCGGCCGCTCGATCGAGGTCTCCAGGGTCGCCGGCTCGACCATGAGCTCGGCCAGTGCGCGCGCGGCCGTCTCGAAGAGGTCGTTGAGATCCTGGCCCTCGACCTCGAAGGCGCTGTCGGCGAAGGCCATGTCTTCCAAGACCTTGTATCGCCCCACGGTCAGGATCTCTGCAACCGCAGTGCCGCGTCCGGATGGCGGGCGGCCAGAACTCAAGGCCGGAGTGCCGGCGTCCAGGCCGTGCGGGGCGGCATGTCCCCCTGGCGCCCCAGTTGGGG
The DNA here is from genome assembly GCA_035550795.1 of Candidatus Methylomirabilota bacterium. GTDB lineage: Bacteria > Methylomirabilota > Methylomirabilia > Rokubacteriales > DASRDR01 > DASRDR01. The sequence goes on along the minus strand of DASZOL010000116.1, from coordinate 80,927 downwards.
CCATGAATCCCCCTGGGAGAGGGTGGGCGAATGCACCGAGGGGTCGGGGCACGATTGCTGTGCGCGGCGGAGTTGTTGCCCTGTCGGGCGGCAGACGGAAGCCGGCCCTGGTCGCGGATCGGGCGGCACGAGGCAATCCCTGGAGACGTTCTGGGGGGGACGTGACACCGCGATCGAGCTTCCCGACCCAGGCATGAGGTTCGCACGGTGTACGGTGAGAGGCGGGATGGGGGGTGCGGCTGAAGGCGCCTCTCCGCCCCCGAGGGCCGGAGGAGCGGGGTTCTGGAGAAGCGATGGGCGATCGAGGACGACGGAGGCGGTCTCGCAACATCCGCCAGCGCCGCAAACCCCGGTGCTGGGTCACGACCGTCACCACGGTCTCCACGAAGCCCCCACCGGGCCTGTTCACCCGCGATGCGGCCACCATCGCGCGCGTGCTCGTCTCTCCCCGCGCCAGCCCCAAGGGACCGACCTCGGGTCTGCGAATGCTATCCTTCTACATCAATCGGGCCGGGCGGCAGCTCTCGCGGTCCCGCCGGGCCGAGCTGGACAGGGCCAAGCGGCTCATGCGGGGGATGATTGCGGCGCGAGGGGCCAGGCAGTGACGCGATGAAGGTGCGTGAGATCATGCGGCGTGCGCTGGTGACGGTGCGGCCTGATGCTCCCGCGCGGGTGGCAGCCGAGCTGATGCGCAGCCGTCAGGTGCGGCATCTGCTCGTGACCGACGATCATGAGCGGCTCCTCGGCATCCTGACCGACCGCGACCTCCGACACTCGGCGTTCCTGCCGATGCTCGCTCGACACCTTGCGTGGGAGGAGCGGTGGCTGAAGGCCCCGCGAGTTCGGGACATCATGACCTGGGAGGTCGCGACCATCGACCCGGACGCCGAGGTCGTTCGCGCGGGCCTCCTGATGTTCCGGCGGCGCATCGGGAGTCTGCCGGTCACCGACCACGGCACGCTGGTCGGCATCGTGACCGAGCACGACGTCTTCGACGCGTTCCGGGCGGCCGGTGAGCTGTCGGATCCCGCCGAGCTCTACCTCGGCTGACTCTCCGAGGGGCTTGAGTCCCCTCGCTCCGTACGGCGTCCGAGATCGGCCACCGCCGCCTCGAGTCCCTGGACGATCCGGCGCGCCGCCTCCTCCGGGGACGCCCCGGGCGCGACCAGACGCTGGGGATCAAGGGGGAGGCCGAACGTCACCGTGACGGGCCGGGGCGTGACCCACCGCTTGCCTCGAGGCAACGCGTGGAACGTCCCCCGAATGGAGACCGGCACGACCGGCCGCGGGAACCGAGCGAGCAGCAGCCCGATGCCGGGGCGGAAGGGCAGGAGCTGCCCGCTCCGCGAGCGTTCCCCCTCGGGGAACCAGACCAGGCATTGTCCCTGCTTCAGGACCGTTGCCGCCAGAGCCAGGCTGGACCCGGCGCCTCGTGCCTGGTCGATTGGGAGGACCCGCCACAGGCGGCTCACGCCTCGCATCACGGGATTGGCGAATGCGACCCCCGTCCATCCGCCCCAGTAGGTCCGCTCGAGCCAGCGGCGCCCCAGCGCCGCGGACAGGGCCAGGGGATCCAGGAAGCTCGTGTGGTTGGGGGTGAGCACCCAGGGCCCGTCGGGAAGGTGGTCCAGTCCCACCGTCCGCAGCCTGAACAGGAGTCGCATGAGCCAGCCATTCACGGCCATCAAGCTCCGCGACACCAGCGTCAACCCCGGTCCCAGGGGCGCGAGCCAGCGGGCCTGCGCCGGCGACAGGAGGCGCTCGGGCTCATCCCACGGCATGCCCGAGGAGCTGACCCCACTACGGGGGGCCTCGGCGACCGCTCGCAGGAGGTCGCGGATCGTGGCCACGCGGGCGATCGCCACCTCGTCGAGCTGCACCCCGGCCCGCCGCTCGATCTCGAGGGTCAAGCCGAGCCACTCGAGCGAGTCCACTCCCAGGTCCAGAGAGAGGCTCACGTCCATGGTGAGCCGGCGCCCGCGGTAGCGCTGAGCTAGCCACTCCCAGATGAGCTTCGCGGGCTCGTTCTCCAGGAGCAGCCGATCTGCCTCGACCATGTCCGTCAGTGCGATCGGGCCTTGGCTCTGCTCGCCGGTTGACGCCCGGGCGCCGGTGTAGAGGCTCGGAAGGCCTCGACGCCGCAGCTTGCCCAGTCGGTTCCGGGGCAGGGGGTCTCGCGTGACGGCCACCTCGCCGACGCGCTGGTAGGAGGGGAGTGTGGGGTTGATCTCCGCGACGGCCTCGCGCACAGCCTGGAGCACGTCGGCACGCCCGGCCCGCTCGATCGTGGCGACGTCCGGCAGGGCCAGCCCCACCAGCCGGCCGTCTTGCTGGAGAACGGCAAAGTCGCGCAGGAACGCGTGCCGCAGGAATACCGCCTCGATGCTTTCGGGGTTCAGGTTCTCGCCCCCCGGCGTCACCAGCATCTCGTCCGCACGACCGGTGATGTGCAGGAAGCCCTCGGCGTCGAGGTAGCCGAGATCGCCCGTCCGGAACCAGCCGTCGTCGGTGAAGGCCTCCCGCGTCTTGTCGGGCAGGTTCAGGTACCCGGCGAACACACCGGCACTCCGCACCTGGATTTCGCCCTCGCCGCGCTCTTGTCTGGCCGGCGGGGCGAAGCGGAGCGCGACTCCAGGGATCGGTCGCCCGGCGCTGTCCGGGCGACCACTGCCGGGCAGGTTGAGCGTGAGCATCGGCGAGGTCTCGGTCAGGCCGTAGCCGGTGGCCAGCTCCCAGCCCAGCCCCTCGAGCTTCCAGGCGACGGTCGGCTCCAGAGCAGCGCCTCCCGAGGTGAGAAGCCTGAGCCTGGGGCCGATCCGCGCGCGCAACCCGCGGAACACGGGTTCTCCCCAGCGTACGCCGAGCCGTCGACGCCCCCAGATGGAGATGTCGAGCGCGCGGCCGACGGCCGCCGCAACCCATCGCCCGCGTCGAGCCAGCTCGAGCTCCATGGCGGACAGCAACGCGCTGTACAGGCGCGGCACGCCCACCAGCACGGTGACCTCGCCCTCCTTCAGAGCCCGGACGATCTGGGGCCCGGTGAGCGCGGGCGGCAAGACGATCGGCAACCCGAGCGCCAGGGGAGTGAGCAGCCCCATGACGAAGGGGTAGACGTGGTGAAGCGGGAGGGGCAGGCAGACCCGGTCGCCCGACGTGACGAGCCGGACCGCCGTCAGCGTGTTGACCTGGAAAGCGAGATTGCCGTGGCTCAGCGGGACGCCCTTCGGCGGCCCGGTCGTGCCGGAGGTGTAGAAGAGGGCTGCCGGGTCGGCATCCCGACGCTCGGGTAGGGAGCCCCCGTGACCGCGCAGCTCACGCCAGCTGGCGCCTCCCTCCGGTGTGTCCAGCAGGACGATGCGCGCCGCCGGCGCCAGGCGAGCCGCGCGCGCCGCCCGGTCGACCGTGGTGAACACCAGACGTGCCGCGCTGTCGGTCAGCGTGTGGGCGAGGGAATCGTCGGTGAACTGCGCATCCAGGGGAGTCACCACGGTGCCCGCCCGGATGACCGCGAGCGCCGCGGCGATCCACTCCGGCCCATCCGGCGCGAACAGGGCTACGCGGTCGCCCGGCTCCAGGCCGGCGGCGATCAGTCCCTTGGCCAGCTCGCGGACGGTCCCCGCTAGGTGTCGATAGCTCCACTGCGGGCGCTCCCGGGCGGCGAAGGTGACCAAGGCGGGCCGCTCGGCGCGTGTCACGAGACCGTCGGCGAGCTCGATCAGGTTGGTAGCACGCACGGCAGGATCCGAGCCGGGACGCTCAGCCTGAATGCTCCGGATCGTGGCCGGTTGCGAAGGCCCAGCCGCCGGCGGCTGGCCGTCAGGCGCGGCGGCGGCTGGGGCTCCGCCGACCAGTCCTGCGCCCGGGCACGACGCCCTGGCCGGCCCCCTCTGGCTTCATGAGCTGGCTGGCAGCGTAGTACTTCTTCGGACGCCGCTTGCTTTCAAGATCGCGGTTCCGGGCCTGCTTGAGGTCCCGCTCCAGCTTTGCGAACGCGCCGTCGAAAGCAAGCCGGGGCGTCTCGGCGATGTTCTCGATGCGGACGTGTGGGCGGCGCGGGAGCCGCATGGTCACTGCGCAGCGCATGGCCCGTCCACCCTTCGGCCCGTTCTCGTCGAAGAACGTGACAAGCGTCGCGATCGGTCTTGTCGGGAGGTCCGCCACGGCGCCCGTGATCCGGGTCGCGACGTGGGTGCGCAGGTCGCGGTCGATGGGGATGCCTCGGATGTCGATGGCCATGTCTTGCTCCTTGCTCGGGCGCGAGTTCTCCCTGCGCGGACGCGCCGGCGGCGCCGACCCACGCCATCAGCGCGAGGACGCGTCGTCGTCGGCCTTCCGCTCCAGATCCCAGTAGTGCCGGTCTCGGTCTCGAAGGATGTCCTCGGAGATGCGCACCTCGGCGTCGGGCGCCTGCGGGACGCCGAGAGCCTCGCCGATCGCGTCCACGACGTCCTGGTCCGGCGTGGCGACGCTCCCGCCCACCGCCTCCTCGCCCGAGCTGGCCGCCCGCTGCCAGTCGGCATCCACGTCGCCTCCGGTCAGCTTTTGCCCCGCTCCCGAGCCTGCCTCGATCGCGCGCAGCTGCTCCAGGGATTCCACGCTCGGTCTTGATTCGGACCGCGTCCGGCGGGCTGGTCGCGCTGACCGCTTGGCCTTCTTCTTCATCACTGCCTCCGGGGTTATCTGTTCACGACCGCCGAGGAGGGCCTCGACGTTGTTCCACTCTAGGCCATGTTCAGTGAGACATCAGCACGGGTACCGTCATGTGCTGGAGGATGTGTCGGGTCGCGCCTCCCAGCACCATCTCGCGCACGCGCGAGTGCCCGTAGGCCCCCATGACGATGAGATCGGCGCCGAGATCGGCCGCACGGGAGAGGAGGAGATCCCCGACACCGATGTCGAGGCCCGGGGTCGAGGCTGCTTCGGCGGCGATGCCGTGACGGGCCAGGTGAAGCGCGATGTCCGCACCCGGCACGCGGGGCTCGGTCCCGTGCTCGGGGTCGATCGAGAGCACGGTGACCTTCGTCGCAAGCTTCAGGAGCGGGAGGGCGTCGTGCACCGCCCGGGTAGCCTCGCGCGTCCCGTTCCATGCGATCAGGACGTGCTCACCGACCCTCTCGAAGGTGCCGTAGCGCGGGACGACCAGCACGGGCCGCCCGACTCCGAGAGCCAGCTCTTCGGGAAGGAAGGCGAGGTCATGGGGGGCGTCGACGAGGTCCAGACCCTGTGCGACAACCGTGACGTCGGCGTATCGAGCATGGAGCTTCGCTCTCCCGATCAGGTTGCCGGAGTCGACCCGCCACTCGCCGCGAATCCCGCGCCGGCGAGCCCGCTCGTGGAACCGCTCCTCGGCCTGGCGGGCGCGATCCTCGAGGTGGCGGTGTTGCTCGTCCAGGAAGGTCCGCGGCAGCTCGACCTCGACGTAGCCCGGTAACTGGGGCCATGCCATGACATGGAGGCCCGTGAGATGAGCTTCGTGCTTCGCGGCCAGCCCGACGGCCACGTCCAGTCGCGAGTCACAGGCCGCGTCCGTGTCCACGTGCACCAGCAGGTCCTTGAGTCCCATGGCCCCCTCCCGGGCGGGTGCGAATCCCATCTCTCAACACGCTTCGCTCCCACGAGTGAGGTTGCAACCCGAGTGCCATTGGAAGCGGTGGACGGCTGGGCGCCTCGGCGTCGGAGTGTCCCACCGCCGCCCCGCCTGGGGCACACGCGCCGCACCTCCCCGGCGGCGGTCGACCGGCCGACCCCGTCACTGGCGCCATACCATACCCAGCGACGTGCAGTCTTGCGACCGTGAACGGGTGTGGCAGGCCGGTTGCTACATCGTGTTCGGCTCGTTGCGCGTGGTGCGCCATGCGGGGAGGAGCGATGGAGTCCGGGGCGAACCGGCCGGGCAGATGGGCAATGATCCTGGCTGGCGGTGAGGGGATCCGGCTCCGGCCGCTCACACGGCGGATCACCGGGGACGACCGGCCGAAGCAGTTCTGTCCGATTGTGGACGGCGAGACGATGCTGGATCGGACGCGCACCCGCGTCGCTCGCATCGTGCGACCCGAACGGACGTGCCTCGTTCTCACCCGCGCTCACGAGCGGTTCTATGGGCCGCTCCTCGCCAAGTGGCCGCTCGGCCCGCTGGTCGTGCAGCCCTGCGGGCGCGGCACGGCGCCCGCGGTGCTCTACGGTCTGCTTCGGGTCGCGGAGGGTGGCCTGCCGGACCCGGTGGCTCTGTTTCCGTCGGACCACTACGTCTCGGACGACGCGCGCTTCATGGACCACGTGGAGGCTGCCTTCGCCGCCGTCGAGGCCCAGCCTGACCTGGTCATCCTGCTCGGGATCGAGGCCGACGGCCCCGAGGTCCAGTACGGCTGGATCGAAGCGGGCGAGCCGCTCCCTGGGCCGACCGCGTATCCCGTCTACCGCGTCCGGCGGTTCTGGGAGAAGCCGCCGCTAGCGATCGCGGAGACGCTCTTCGAGCGGGGCTGTCTCTGGAACAGCTTCGTCCTGGTGGCCCGGGTGCGAACGCTGTGCGTCCTGATCCGCGCGGCCAGTCCCGTGCTCCACGCCGCGTTCATGACCGCCTGGCACCGGCGCTCGACCATCGGGGAGCGGCGGGCGATGCGATCGCTCTACGCCGAGCTGCCCTCCACGAGCTTTTCGGCGGACGTGCTGGGGATGCAGGCCGACAAGCTCGCAGTGTTGCCGGTCCGGGGAGTCACGTGGAGTGATTGGGGGGCGCCGGCGCGCGTACTGGGCACGCTGACGCGCCTGGGCATCCGGCCGGCGTGGGCCGCTCCGGCGGCGACCGCGGTGCTGGCCTCAGCCGGCAGCGGGCGATGAGCCCAAGCCACCGCCCGCCGCCGGCGCCGACCCGGGAGCCTTCCGCCCCGAGGCGGATCGACCTCTCGCTCCGGCGGCTCCTCCCGGGCCTGGCCGCTGTCGTCGTCGCGCTCGGTGTGGCGGGCGGAGCCTGGCTGTACTCCGACCAGCGCGCGATCCGGCGGGCCGCCGTGCAGCTCACGGCTGACCTCGAAGTGGAGCGGGCCCGGCGCGAGGCGCTCGAGCGCGAGATCGCGGAGGGCCGGCAGCGGTTGTCGGCCTACGGGCAGGACGTCGCGCCGCTCCTCGCGCGGGGCCGCGACCGGCTGGACCGGATCGAGCGGCAGGTCCGGGCATTGGAGATCGAGCGAGACGCCGCCGAGCGGATCCTCGACGCCTATGCGTCGGGCGTTCCGCTGATCCAGGGGGTCGTCGTCTACGAGGACAGCGCGGGCAGGCCCTTGCGGTATCTCGACGTCGATGCGCGGGGTCGCCCCGCCCGCGGGCTCCTCGGCTGGCCGCGGATGTCCGCTGACGGCCAGGGGCCCATCGTGCGGACGACGTTCCTGGGCACCGGCTTTCTCGTGCGACGGGACGGCGCGATCCTGACGAGCCGTCACGTCGCGCGACCCTGGGAGGCAGACGAGGGGCTGATGGACCTCCTCGACCAGGAAGGCGTGACGCCGCGCGCCGCCCAGTTGCGGGCGTTCTTCCCCGGAGTCCCGGAGCCGGTGTCCCTGAGTCCCGAGAGGGCGTCCGAGAGGGTGGATCTGATCGTGCTCCGGGGGAAGGTTCCCCGATCGATACCCGTGCTCCCGCTCGACCCGGCTGGGGCGCATGCCGTGCCGGGACGACCGGTGATCGCACTGGGGTATCCGGCGGGGCTCGACCTGCTGCTGGCGCGGGTCGATCCCGCCCTGCTCGAGACACTCATCGACCGCGACGTCGCGGAGATCTCCGACGAGACCGTCGACATACCCGCGCTCTTGGAGCGGCTCAGCCGATTGAGACAGATCCGGCCGTACCCCACCTGGGGCCGGCTGACGGACAAGCGGCCACACCAGCTGGCGCACGACGCCGGAACGAGCATCGGCGGGAGCGGCGGGCCGATCTTCGCCATCTCGGGCCGGGTCATCGGGCTGACGACCGCCGTGGCCCGCGATCTCGACGGTGTTGCGTTGGGCGTGCCGATCCAGGAGGCGATCGCTCCGCTGAAGCAGGTCCCAGGGACCAAGGCGCCGGCGCATGCGCGATGAGCGCTGGTTCTTTGCGCGATCCATGGGTTGCGCGATGAGGAGACTGCGACGTCGGCGCCCGCATCGGCGACGCACGCGGTGACCCCACGACGGGAGGCGGCATGAAGACCGACATCGTCTTGAAAGGGCATGTGCTGGACGAGCTCGCGTGGGACCCCGCAATCGACGCCAGCGAGATTGGCGTGTCGGTCAAGGACGGCGTCGTGACCCTGGGTGGAGAGGTCGGCAGCCACCACGAGAAGGTCGAGGCCGAGCGAGCCGCGCTGCGCGTGGCAGGCGTGAAAGGTATGGTGAGCGAGATCAAGGTTCACTTGCCCGGTGCCAGCCAGCGCTCGGATTCGGACATCGCCCGGGCCGCGGTCGACGCACTTGAATGGAACAGCTCGGTCCCGCCCGACCGCGTCAAGGTCGTGGTGAGGAAGGGCTGGATCGCTCTCGAGGGGAACGTGGATTGGGGATACCAGCGGACTGCGGCCGAGGAGGCCGTGCGCCGTCTCACCGGAGTGCTGGGCGTCAGCAACCAGGTGACGGTCAGGCCGGGGCTGACGTGTGGCGCAATCAAGACGAAGATCGAGGAGGCGTTCAAGCGCAGCGCCGAGGTCGACGCCCGACGCATCAGCGTCGAGCTCGAAGGCAGCGCGGTGGTCCTGCGGGGACACGTGCGGTCCTGGGCGGAGAAGCAGGAAGCCGAGCGAGTGGCCTGGGCGTCGCCCGGCGTCTCCGGCGTCCTGAACAAGCTCGTGCTCGCCGACTAGGCGGCCCGCACGCCCGATGAGATGGCCGGCGATGGACGCCCCAGGCCTCGAATCCATTGCGCGCGCGTTTGGCTCGCCCTCCTATGGTCGAGCGTCGCAGGCGCCGGCGATGCGGGCGTGGAAGGGACAGCCGGCGCTCGTCACCGCCGGTCAACGGGCCCTCCGCCATCGCGCACGCTGCAACAGCGCCGCGCGCGACGCGCGGTACACGTCCGAACTCGAGCACGAGCGTGCCTGAGCGGACTCGCCCGGAGATGCAACCGGTGCTCTCGATTGCCACTCTCACTATGAACCCTGCGGTTGACGAGAGCACGAGCGTCCCCTACGTCCTGCCCGACCGAAAGCTTCGCTGCCAGGCGCCAACGTACGAGCCGGGAGGCGGGGGGATCAACGTCGCGCGCGCGATCCGGAAGCTCGGGGGAGACGCGCTGGCCTGCTTCCCCGTGGCGGGGCCCGCCGGTGAGCTGCTCCGGCAATTGCTCGACGCCGAGGGCGTCCGGTACACGGCGATCCCGGTCACCGGCTGGACGCGGGAGAATCTCAACGTCCTGGAGGAGGTGAGCGGGCGCCAGTTCCGTTTTTGCATGCCGGGCGCGGCCCTCGAGGACCACGAATGGCCGGCCTTCCTCGACTGGGTTCGACAGCTGCGTCCCGCGCCTGACTTCCTGGTGGCGAGTGGCAGCCTGCCGCCCGGGGCTCCGGTCGATTTCTACGCGCGCCTGGCGGCGGTGGGTCGGCAGATGGGAAGCCGGGTCGTGCTGGACACCTCCGGCGCGCCGCTCGCCCGGGCCGCGGAGGAGGGCGTCTACCTCCTGAAGCCGAGCTTGCGGGAGTTCCAGGCGCTGATGGGCGAGCCCGAGGGGGACGAGTCCACGCTTGCGAGCCTGGCGGCCACGGCCGTGAAGCGGGGCTGGTGCGAGGTCCTCGTCCTCTCGCTCGGGGCGGGTGGTGCCCTCTGGACGACCGCCTCGGAGCGGGAGCGCCTGGCATCGCCGGCCGTCCGCGTCAGGAGCGGCGTGGGGGCCGGCGACAGCATGGTGGCGGGCATCGTGGTTTCCCTCGCCCAGGGGCGCGCCCTCGGTGAGGCCGTTCGCTTCGGGGTCGCTGCCGGCGCGGCGGCCGTGATGAACCCCGGAACCGCGCTCTGCCGCCGCGAGGACGTGGAGCGGCTTTATCCTCAGGTGATGACGTCGCCCGGGTAGAAAGAGGAGGTTCCCATGAAAGCTCGTGACGTGATGACACCGAATCCGATCACCGTGACGCCGCAGGCGACCCTCGCGGAGGTATGGGATCTCATGCGCGAGATGGACATTCGCCACGTGCCGGTCACGCGCGGCGGAATCCTGATCGGCATGCTGAGCGATCGCGATCTCGGCTCTCTGGATGTGGGACGCGTGCTGACGACCGAGGGAGCCGATGCCCTCCGGCGGACGCTTGGCACGCCCGTGGTGGCCGCGATGAGCTCCGACGTGATCTCGGCCGGGCCGGAGACCGATCTGGCCGAGGTGATCGACCTCATGATCGAGAACAAGGTGGGGGCGATTCCCGTGATCAGTCCCGGCACGCGCGAGGTAGTCGGAATCGCCAGCTACGTCGATGTGCTCCAGGCCGTCCAGAATCTGGTCGCGGAGGAATGAGCCCCCCCGGGCCGCCGCCGGCGCCACCGGCTCTCCGCAGCGGGACCCCGCCGCTGGTCTGCTGCTGGCACGACCGCTGGGGGCGGCGGGTTCCCGATCGGGTCCCTCGAGTCCGCGCTTGAAGGGGTGAGGGAGATGATTGATCTGGCAGGTGCGCGGGCGCACATGGTCCGGGCCCACATCGCCGACCGAGGCGTCCGTGATCCGACCGTCCTCGAGGCCATGCGGAGCGTCCCGCGCGAGGCGTTTCTCCCCCCGGAGCTCGAGGAGTTCGCCTATGCCGATACACCCCTTCCGATCGAGCGCGGCCAGACGATCTCGCAGCCGTACATCGTCGCCCTCATGGCGGCCGCGGCCGGCCTCCGCCCGGGGGACCGCGTCCTGGAGGTCGGCACGGGCTCGGGCTACGCGGCGGCGATTTTCGGCCGGATCGCGCGCGAGGTGTACACGGTCGAGCGGCACGCCGAGCTGGCGAAGATCGCGGCCGAGCGGCTCGCCCGCCTCGGAGTCTCGAACGTCTCGGTGCTCCATGGCGACGGCACGCTCGGCTGGCCCGAGCACGCTCCGTACGACGCGATCATCGTGGCGGCGGGGGGTCCGAAGGTGCCCGAGGCGCTTCTGGGCCAGCTGGCACCCGGCGGTCGCCTCGTGATCCCGGTGGGGGAAGGCCGCGGCCTTCAGCGTCTGCTGCGGGTGACGCGGGAAGCCGATGGCCGTCTGCGCGAGGAGGAGCTCGGTGACGTGCGCTTCGTTCCGCTGATCGGCGCGCAGGGCTGGATGGGAGAGCTCGCCGAGTGGGACGGCCGCCCCTCGCAGCCGCTTAGCCGGCCGAGCACCCTCGCCCGTCTCGTTCGCGAGACCGCCGAGCCGATCGAGTCGATCGAGGACCATGACCTCGGCGCGATGCTCGATCGCGCCGGCGCATCACGACTGGTGCTGATCGGGGAGGCGACCCACGGCACGTCCGAGTTCTATCGGATGCGCGCCCGGATCACCCGGGAGCTCTTCCGCACCCGCGGGTTCCGGATCGTGGCAGTGGAGGCCGACTGGCCCGACGCGCGCCGCGTCAACCGCTACGTTCGGGCCCTTCCGGACGGGCATCGTCCGGAGGCGCCGGCGTTCGCGCGCTTCCCGACCTGGATGTGGCGCAACCACGAGACCTGGGCTTTCGTCGAATGGCTGCGGACCTTCAACGCCGAGGCCCGCGAGCCCGCGCGGCAGGCGGACTTCTACGGCCTGGATCTCTACAGCCTCTTCGCGTCGATCCGCTCGGTCCTCGAGTACCTCGAGCGCGTGGATCCGCCGGCGGCGCGCCTCGCCCGCGAGCGGTACTCGTGTCTGACGCCCTGGCAGTCGGACCCGCAGGCGTATGGCCACGCCGCCATCAGCGGGCGCTACCGGGTCTGCGAGAAGGAGGCCGTGGCGATGCTGCGCGACATGCTGGGCCGGGAGCTCGAGTATGCCGAGCGGGACGGCGAGCGGTTCCTCGACGCGGCGGAGAACGCGCGCCTCGTCGCCGATGCCGAGCGCTACTACCGGGCGATGTATTACGGGGCGAGCGAGTCCTGGAACCAGCGGGACCGACACATGTTCGACACGCTGGAGCGCCTGCTCGCATTCCACGGGCCGTCGTCGAAGGCGGTCGTGTGGGCGCACAATTCGCATCTCGGCGACGCGCGGGCGACGGAGATGAGCGCCCGCGGGGAGCTGAACCTGGGACAGCTGTGCCGGCAGCGATTCGGCGACGCGGCCTTCCTGGTCGGCCTGGGCACCGACCACGGAACGGTCGCCGCGGCGCACGACTGGGATGGGCCGATGCGTGTCATGAGCCTCCGGCCGTCGCACCCCGAGAGCTACGAGCGAGTGTGCCACGAGTCCGGGGTCAGGGCCTTCCTGCTCCACCTGCGCGAGCCGAGGCGCGAGGAGGTGCGCGCCGAGCTGGCGCCGTCGCGCCTCGAGCGCGCCGTTGGGGTCGTCTACCGACCGGAGACCGAGCTCCAGAGCCACTACTTCCACGCCTCGCTGCCCTACCAGTTCGACGAGTACGTCTGGTTCGATGAGACGCAGGCCCTGCGGCCGATCACGGCGGGTGAGACCGAGGCGCTGCCGGCATTCCATCCATTCGATCCCGGGCCGGCCTGATCCGGTCGGGAGTGGCGGAGCCACGAACGGAGCAGCGAGTGGCCGGCTGAGCGCGGAGCCGGCCCGCTGCAGAGCGCCCGGGCACGCGGCGCACGTTTACCCCCTGGTGACCCCCGGCCGGATCGGCTATCCTCGTTCCTGGGACTTGCCGGACCACCCCGGGCGGGGCGGGCACTGCTAGTTCCACTGTCACCCATCAGGCTCGGGAGCCATGCCGCGCATCCCGATCGCGCCACAATTCACGGTCGAGTACCTCTCCATCCTTGACGCCGACGGCCGGGTGGACGAGGCCCTTGAGCCTCACTTCTCGCCGACCGACCTGAAGCGTCTTTACCGGGCCATGGTGCTCGGCCGTCGCCTCGACGAGCGGATGCTTCGGCTGCAGCGCCAGGGGCGCATCGGAACGTTCGCCCCGATCAAGGGCCAGGAGGCCTCACAACTCGGGAGTGCCTTCTGCCTCCACCCGACCGACTGGATGGTCCCGTCCTTCCGCGAGACGGCCGCCATGGTCTGGCGCGGCTGGCCGATCGAGAAGCTCCTCCTGTTCTTCTCGGGCTACCTCGAAGGCGGTCAGCCGGCTCCGGACCAGCGTGATCTGCCCATCACGATCCCGGTGGCGACTCAGCTTCCCCACGCCGTGGGGCTTGCCTACGCTGCGCAGTACCGCGCCGATCCGGCGGTCGTCATGGTCTTCTTCGGCGACGGGGCGACGTCCGAGGGGGACTTTCACGAGGCGCTCAACGTTGCAGGGGTCTGGCAGGTGCCGATCGTCTTCGTCTGTCAGAACAACCAGTGGGCCATTTCAGTTCCGCTGAAGAAGCAGACGCACTCCCGCACGCTCGCCGGCAAGGCATTGGCATACGGCCTTCCCGGGATTCAGGTGGATGGCAATGACGTCCTGGCCGTGGCGGCCGCCAGTCGCGAGGCGGTCGAGCGAGCGCGCGCCGGCGGTGGTCCCACGCTGATCGAATGCGTGACGTACCGGCTCTCAGTCCACACGACGGCCGACGACCCGACGCGGTATCGCTCGGCGGAGGAGCTCGCCGCGTGGGAGCGCAAGGACCCCCTGACCCGCTTCACGGGCTACCTCCGGACGCGCGGGCTCCTCGACGAGGGGGTGGAGCAAGAGGTCGACGCCGAGATCGGGGCGGCGGTGGAGCGCTTCGAGGCCGTCCCGCCGCCCGATCCCCTGCGGATGTTCGACCACGCCTACGGGCAGCCGCCGCCGGAGCTCCAGCGTCAGCGCGATGCGATGGCCCGGTGGCTCAGGGACGGGCGGCCCCGGCCCCCTGTCGAGGGACCGCCGTCACCGCCGATGCGCGGTCAGCGGATGCCGCGACAGTGAGCAAGCTCAACATGGTCAAGGCGCTCAACCTGGCGCTGCGCCAGGAGATGGAGCGCGACTCGGACGTGCTGGTCATCGGCGAGGACGTGGGGATCGACGGCGGCGTCTTCCGGGTGACGGACGGGCTTCACGCGGCGTTCGGCGCGAAGCGGGTGATGGACAGTCCTCTGGCCGAGTCGGCGATCATCGGCGTATCGATCGGGATGGCGCTCTACGGGCTCAAGCCCGTCTGCGAGATCCAGTTCTCTGGGTTCGCGTTCCAGTGCTTCCACCAGATCGAGAATCACGCCGCGCGCTACCGCATGCGGTCCCAGGGGCGCTTCGCCGTGTCCATGGTGATCCGGATGCCGTATGGGGGCGGCGTTCGCGCGCTCGAGCACCACTCGGAATCGGAGGAGCAGTTCTACGCGCACATCCCCGGGCTCACGATGGTGATCCCGTCCGGTCCGCGCACCGCGAGGGCGCTTCTGGTAAGCGCCCTCCGGCATCCGGACCCCGTGGTCTTCTTCGAGGCCAAGTCGCTCTACCACGGCGGCCCCGAGGAGGTCCCCGACGAGATCGAGTCGCTGCCTCTCGGCCGCGCGCAAGTGCTGCGCGAAGGCCGCGCCCTGACGCTCATCGCGTACGGCGCCATGATCCGCGTGGTCCTCGAGGTCGCGGACCAGCTCCGGGCGGAGGATGGCGTGGAGGCCGAAGTGGTCGACCTCCTGACGCTCTCGCCCCTCGACCGGGCGACCCTGGCCACGTCCGTCGGCAAGACGGGGCGAGCCGTCGTGGTGCACGAGGCTCCGAAGAGCTTCGGCCCCGGGGCTGAGATCGCCGCGTCGATCATGGAAGGGGCCTTTCTCGCGCTCCAGGCGCCCATCGCGCGCGTGGCCGGGCACGACGTGCCGTTCGTCGGGTTCGCGCGAGAGCGGGCGAACCTTCCCGATGTGGCTCGCGTGCTGGCTGCCGCCCGGCAAACGCTCGCCTTCTAGGGTGGCGTGCCGTGCGGTCGGCTGGAGGAGGAGGTCCGGCAGCGAGGCCCGGTCCGCGGGGACGGTCCGAGCAGTGGACGAGATCCGCACGGCGGCGGCGCGGATGCGCCCTCGCGCCGTCCGGAGGTGGGATGGAGACTTCGGGAGCCGGGGGGTTGCGGCCGGAGATCCAGGAGACGCTGCGTAAGCTCGAGTGGATGCGCCAAGAGCAGATCTGGCCGAACGGGTCGCGCTATTTGTGGACCGATGCATTCGGCGTGGTGCTGCTCGTGTCGCTCGCCGAGGAGATGCGGGACGACCGGTACCTGGATGCGGCGGAGTGGGTGGTGGCGGAGGTTGCGCGGGTGCTCGGGCGGCCGCGCGGCATCCGCATCGGTGAGGCCCCCGATCGCGACGGACAGTACTTCCACTACCTCGCGATGTGGCTGTTCGCGCTCCACGTTCTCGCGGAGAAGCGGCCGGCGTATCGCCAGCAGGCGATCGGGCTGGTTCGCCAGATCCATTCTCCCTTCGTCCGCCCGGGGATCGGCGTGATCTGGAAGATGCGCGAGGACCTGAGCGGCCCTTACCCGGGGTTTGGCGCGCTCGACCCGTTCCACGGCTACGTCGTCTACCGGCTCTTGGGCGAGGACGAGCTTGCCGGGGAAATCCGGGACATGCAGGGCTTGGTGCAGCGGCTGTACCGGGATCTGGAGATTACCCAGGACCTTGGCCTGGGGATGATCCTGTGGATGTCGCACTTCGTCCCCGGTGCGACCTGGGCTCGGGTCCTGCGCGAGCGCGCGCTCGCGACGCTCGACCGGATGTGGGTCGATCCGCCCGGGTACTTCTGTCGCGAGCCTCGCCTGCGGGATGTGAGGTTCGCGTTCACGAACTACGGGGTATCGGTCGGGCTCCAGGCGGTCGGGGCGCATCTCGATCGGGTCCGGGCGCTGCAGCGCCACTTCGCCGCCTACCGCTCGAACGACGAGTACGATCGCGATGCCATCACGCACGTGATGGCATGCTCGTCCCTGTTTCCGGGGAAGCTGATCCGGCGGGGCGGCGGGTAAATGTCCGGCGCCGGTGCTCTTGGTCTCGCACCCGGCCTCGCATCCCCTCTCGACGCCCGTCGCGGTGGCCGGAGCGCGGAGGCGGCAGGCCGGGCGGCTGGGCTGGGCGCGGATGCCGCTCCGGCGCACGGAGCTGGAGGGCTAGGGACCAACGGTTCGACGGGCGGCTCACCGGCACGGCGGTCGCACGGCTGGAGGCGCCACGAGAATGGAGGAGCAGCCATGCAGTTCTTCGCGGTTGAAGAGGAAGAGATCCACCACGTCGGGGACGCACGATGTCCCAAGTGCGTCGAGGAGTACCCGGAGGCCTGCGTGTGTGGCGGGTTGATTCATGCCGAGAGTGGAGGCCCCGAAGACGAGGAAGGGAACGTGTGGGTTCGGACACGGTGTGATCAGTGTCGACGGTCGCAGGAGGATATCGAGGAAGACCTGGGCCGCGAGCCCGCGTAGGAGAGCCCCGGTGCGCCAGCTCCGCGGGTCGACTGCCTGGCCGAGTGCCTTCGCGACGCGCCCGGTGGCGAGCCCGATTGGCGGGCGGGGGATCGGAAGCGCGGCATGTGCCTACCCCGAGGCCGCCGCCAGGCTACGCTGGCCGCCGGCGCCCGCGGGGTGCCGTCCCGCGATCCGAGAGCGTGCCCGGCAAGCGTAGCGCGGGCCTGCTGGTCTACCGGAGGAGGGTGGGCGCTTGCGAGGTCTTCCTGGTCCACCCGGGAGGCCCCTTCTGGCAGGCGAAGGACCTGGGCGCCTGGTCGATTCCCAAGGGCGAGCGTTCGCCTGACGAGGACCCGCTCGCCGCGGCCCGACGCGAGTTCGCCGAGGAAACCGGCATCGAGATGTCGGGTGACTTTCTGCCCCTGGTGCCGATCAAGCAGCCCGGTGGCAAGACCATCGAGGCATGGACGGTCGAAGGGGACTGCGACGCGACGGCGATCAGGAGCAACACGTTCGCGACGGAGTGGCCGCCGCGCTCGGGGCGCGTGCAGGAATTTCCGGAGGTTGACCGCGCTGCCTGGTTCGCGATCGACGAGGCTCGCGATCGGATCATCAAGGGACAGCGTGGCTTCCTGGATCAGCTCTGTCAGCTTCTGGGCCGGGGCGCGGGTGAGACGATGGGGCGGTAGTTGAGTCTTGACCGAGCGCGCCCCGGGGACCTCCCGCGGCGCATGAACTGGTGGTGACGAGGATGCGGATCGCGACCTGGAACGTCAACTCGCTGAAGGCTCGCCTGGAGAAGGTGGAATGGTGGCTCGAGCGAGCCCGGCCCGAGGTGCTGCTCCTGCAGGAGACCAAGCTGGGGGACGCCGATGCCCCGGCCGAGGCGTTCAGCCGCGCCGGTTACGAGCTGGCGCATCACGGCGAGGGCCGCTGGAACGGCGTGGCCATCGCCAGCCGCGTAGGCTTGAGCGAGGCGGTGATCAACTTCGGAGAGCCGCTCCGCCCGTCGACGACGCCGGACGTCGGCGACGACGAGCCACTCGCCGAGGCTCGCATGATATCGGCCGTCTGCGGAGGCGTTCGCGTCGCCAGTCTCTACGCCCCCAACGGGCGGACGGTCGGGTCCCGCTTCTACGAGGCCAAGCTCGCCTGGTTCGGACGGCTGAGCCGCTGGCTCGCCGAGGCACGAGACCCGCACGAGCTCCTGGTGCTGGGCGGCGACTTCAACGTCGCTCCGACCGACGCGGACGTCTGGGATCCCCAGGCCTGCCACGGGGGGACCCACGTGTCGGAGCCGGAACGACTCGCCTTTGCCCGGCTCTGTGAGTGGGGCCTCGTCGACGCCTACCGCCAGCAGCATCGCGAGCCCGACCGCTACTCGTGGTGGGACTATCGGGCGGGGCAGTTCCACAAGAACTACGGCATGCGCATCGATCACTTGCTTGTCACCCGCCCCGTCGCCGAGCGGGTCGTGTGGGCCGAGATCGATCGCGAGGCGCGCAAGGGAAAGCCGCTCCCGTCCGATCATGCCCCCGTCACGATCGACCTCGACCGGCCCGGGCAGCCCTTCGACGCGGGGTGGACGGCGGCCGAGGCGCGGATCGCCGCCCGCCGCCCGCGCTGAGGGGGTGGTCCAGGGCCCCAGCAGGGGCGCCCGGTGAAGAGCCCCGGAGCGGCCGGGTTATCCGGCGGCCGTCGCGCGAAGCGGATATCGAGCCATCCGGCCTGGCCTTCAGCCTGGCCGACGGCTTCGGAGGAGCCCGCTCGCCACGAAGCCGAGACCGAACTGGCCCACGTCAGCTGGACGCCGGCGATCTGGCTCGCTGACGGGCGTCGCCACGGCTCAGGCAATGGGGCGGCTACGCCCCGGGTGAGGCCGTCCTGGGCCCCGGGGCAGGGCGGGCACAGGGGGGAACTCTGCAAGAAGGACGCTGGGTTACCGCGCTGGCAGCGCCATTGCAGCCTGGCCGCCCGATGGACAGGACTGGCCCGGCAACGCGTCGCCGCTGGATCCTGGCCGCAGGCCTGCTGCTGGGAGGCTTGGCCCTCGGTCTCGGGATCTGGTGCTGGCAACGGGCCAAGGACGTGGTTGTGGCCCGGCCGGTGCGCGCGAGCGTCACCGAGTCGATCGCCAGCAGCGGCCGGGTTCGCGGCGTGACCGAGACGCTGGCGGGGTCGCAGGCCGCCGGCGTCGTCGAGCGGCTATTCGTCCGCGAAGGCGACCGGGTGTCGCGCGGACAGCGGCTCGCCATCTTGAAGAACGACGTGGCCGAGGCGCGGGCGGCACAGGCGGAAGCCGCGCTGACGACGGCCCGGGCCACCCTGGTCCAGGTGGCGCGCGGCGCCTTGCCCTCCGAGCTGGAGGCTGCGGCCGCGGCGATCCAGCAGGCCCGCGCCCAGCTCGCCCAGCAGCGATCATCCCTGGCCCAAGCCGAGCAGACGGTTGTCCAGGCGGAGGCCCAGCTGGTCCAGCACCAGGCGGAGCGGGAGCTGGCCGCCCGCCAGCTGGAGCGGGCCGAGCGGCTGCTCGAGCGAGGGCTCATTGCCCGCGCCGAGCATGACGAAGCGGTCACCCGGTCCCGCGTCGCGGAGCAGCAGGTGGCCGTCCAGCGCCAGGCGGTGGCCGTCGCGGAGAGGGTGGTGCACGCCTTCGGCGGCGGGGTGGCCGCCGCCGAGGCCAACGTCGGCGTCCAGGAGGCACGCCTGCGGACCCTCGAGGTGGGCGCGCGCCCGGAGGACGTCGCCATCGCCCGGGAGCGCGTCCGGGAGGCCGAGCGCGCCGTTGCCGTGGCGCGCCGCCAGGCGCAGGAGGCGGTCGTGGTCGCCCCCTTCGGAGGCCTCGTGACCGCGATCAACGCCGAAGTGGGCCAGATGGTCGGGTCCCAGGGGGTACTGCAGCTCATCAGCACCGAGATGGAGATCCACGTGGAGGTCGACGAGAGCAACCTCGCGGACCTGGCGCTGGGGCAGTCCGCCGTCGTGTCCTCCAGCACGTTCCCTGGCTCCACCTTCGCTGGATCTGTCCGGGAGATCGCGGCGGCGGTCGACCAGACGCGCGGGACCGTGACGGTGACGGTCGCTCCGGTCAACCCGCCCGCCTGGCTGCGCCCCGGCCAGACCGTCAACGTCAACGTCGTGACCAACCCCGCGGCCCGGCGACTCCTGGTGCCGGCCGCAGCGCTCCGCCGCGTCGCGGACCGGAACGTCGTCTTGGTCGTGCGGGACGATCGCGCTGTCGAGAAGGTGGTGCAGACCCGGCCACCGACGAAGGATGGCGTCCCGGTGGCGGCCGGGCTTGACGCCGACGACCTCGTGATCACCAATCCGGCCACGATCCAGCCCGGGGACCGTCTCCGGATTCGGTCGTCGTCGGAGCGAGGGGAGCCGTGACCTCGGGACGGTCGCGTGCGCACCGCCGGGGACTGGGATTCGAGATTCGGGTGGCCACGCGTCACCTCCGATCCGGAGGCGGTCAGACCTGGCTGACCGTGAGCGCGGTCGCCGCGGCGGTGATCATCGTGATCTTCGTCACGGGGCTGATCTTCGGGCTGCAGCAGAAGCTGACCGACCTTCTGACCGAGGCCATCCCGCACGTGACCGTCCGCGTCGCGGACCCGCGGCCGACGCCCCTGGCGGAGGTTCCGGGCGCGCCGCCGGGACCGAGCTCGAGCCGCCTCGAACAGCTGGCGCCTCAGCAGAAGGACATCGATGACTGGCCGCGCGTGGCCGCCACGATCCGGGCCGTGCCGGGCGTGATTCTTGTCAATCCGGTGGTCCGCCAGCAGGGCTTCGTCTCCAAGGGGGGCCACGCGATCGGGGTCGGGGTCGTCGGGGCGGATCCGACGCTCCAGGAAGAAGTCACGCCGATTTCGAGGTACATGGTCGCAGGCCGGTACCGAGGTCTCGCCAGCGACGAGATCGTCGTGGACACGGAGCTGGCGAAGGACCTGAACCTGGCGGTGGGTGAGCGCGTCCGCCTGATGTCGAACACGGGCGCCTCCGACGCCTTCACGGTCGCGGGCATCTACAGCCGCGGGCAGGGGCGCGGCGACGCCTATGTGACCCTGCGGACCGCCCAGAGTCTCTTCGGGCTGGGCACGGCGGTGAACGTCGTCTTCGTGAAGCTGCGGGACATCTATCGCGCGGATCAGATCGCGGATCAGATCATGGGTCTGGTGCCGTACGAGGCACGGTCGTGGTCGCGTGAGTTCCCGGTCTTTCTGGACCGTCTCCGGATGCAGGCCGCCACCGCGTACCTCATCTCGGGGTTCAGCCTGGTCGCCTCGGCGTTCGCCATCGCGTCGGTGCTGATCGTCTCGGTCCTGCAGAAGTCCAAGCAGATCGGCATCCTGAAGGCGATCGGCGCCCGCCGCCGCCAGATCCTCCGGATCTTCGTCCTCGAGGGCCTCGGGATCGCGCTCGCGGGCAGCACGGTGGGGGCGACGGTCGGGACGCTCATCGTGTATTTCCTCGGACGGATCGAGCAGCCTGCGTACCGGCCGGGACAGCCGCCCGAGCAGTACTTCCCGGTAGCGATCCTGCCCGCCTACATCGGCCTGGCGGTGGGCGCGGCGATCATCGCGACGGTCTTGGCCGCCTACCTGCCCTCCCGGCGGGCCGCGCGGCTGAACCCGGTCGACGTGATGCGATGAGCGCCGGAACGCCGCGGGCCGTGCTTCCCCCCGATCGCCGGACGGACGAGAGCGGGCGGCCGGGGCCGGTCGTGATCGAGACGCGCGATCTGAGGAAGACCTACGCCGGCAAAGTGCCGGTCCCCGTGCTGCACGGCGTCGAGCTCGAGATCCGGGCCGGCGAGTTCGTCGCGATCATCGGCCAGTCGGGCAGCGGGAAGACGACGCTCCTCAACCTCCTGGGCGCCCTCGACACGCCCACGGCCGGCGCCGTCGTGATCAACGGCGTGGACCTGGCGACGCTCGATGAGGATGGGCTGGCCGACTTTCGGAGCGACGAGATCGGCTTCGTGTTTCAGTTCCACTACCTGCTCGACGAGTTCAGCTGCCTGGAGAACGTCCTGATGCCCATCGTCATCCGGTACGGGGGCGTCACCGGGGCGCAGCGCGCGCGCGTCGTGGGCCTCCTGCGCCGGGTCGGGCTCGACGCTGAGCTCGACAAGCGGCCCGGCGAGATGAGCGGCGGCCAGAACCAGCGCTGCGCCATCGTGCGGGCGCTCGCGAACGAGCCTGGGATCATACTGGCCGACGAGCCGACAGGGAACCTCGACAGCCGCGCCGGCGAGGAGGTCTTCGCCCTCATGCGGGAGATGAGCCGGGAGCAGGGCGTCGCGTTCGTCATGATCACGCACGACGACCGGCTGGCTCACGTGGCCGACCGGATCCTCTTGATCGAGGACGGCCGCGTCCGGGAGCTGGCCAAGTCGCAGCATCGCGCCCGGACCGCCGGGACGCTGCTCGGGGTCACCTCCGACCCGACGGCTCAGGCGGAGCACGGCGCCCAGGCATGACGGGGGCTGGGCCCGGCGGCGCGGAGCGGTGAACGCCCCGGGCCCGGGATGCGTCGGGCTTCGGGCTCGGTCGCGCTTCCGAGCCCGCCCGGCTGCGGTGGAGGGCTACTGGGCGCTGGACCCAGCGGACGTGATGAGACGTCTTCGCTCGGGCCCCGAAGGCCTGTCCTCGGCCGAGGCGGCAAGCCGGCTGGCCCAGTATGGACCCAACGAGATCCGGGAGCAGGCCCAGCTGTCCCGGGGGCGGGTCCTCTGGAACCAGCTCCGGAGCCCACTGCTCCTGCTCCTGGTGTTCGCGGCGGGGGCCTCCGTGCTCACGGCGGCCTGGATCGACGCCGCCATCGTGCTCATGATCCTGGTCGCGAGCGTTGGAGTCGGGTACGCGCGGGAATACCGCGCGCAGATGGCCGCCGACCAGCTGAGGGCGCGGGTGCGGGCGGGGGCGACGGTGGTGCGAGATGCCCGGCCGGTGACCATCCCGCTGCGCGAGGTGGTGCCGGGCGACGTGGTCCTGCTGGCTGCGGGGAGCCTCCTCCCGGCGGACGGCATCGTTCTCGACGCGACGGACTGCTTCGTGAACGAATCGGTGCTCACCGGCGAGAGCTTCCCCGTCGAGAAGAAGCCCGGTGCGGTCGCCCTGGCGGCGGTTCTCACCGAGCGGGTCAATTGCGTGTTCCTCGGCACGAACGTGCGAAGCGGGACCGCTCGCTGCCTTGTCGTCGCGACCGGTCCGGCCACGCGGTTCGGCGCGATCGCGCACCGGCTGATGCTCCGGCCCCCCGAGACGGAGTTCGACCGGGGGATCCGCCGGTTCGGATACCTCCTCAGCAGCGCCATGTTCGTCATGGTGCTCGTGGTGTTCGCGGCGAACACGCTGCTGGGACGTCCTCCGATCGAGACCCTGCTCTTCTCCATCGCGCTCGCCGTGGGGCTGAGCCCGGAGCTTCTCCCCGCCATTCTGTCCGTCAACCTTGCGCGGGGGGCGCAGCTCATGGCTCGCCACGGCGTGCTCGTCAAGCGGCTGAGCGCCATCGAGAACCTCGGGAGCATGGACGTCTTGTGCACCGACAAGACCGGCACCCTCACCGAGGGTGTGGTCCAGCTCGAGGGGGCCTACGACGAGCGGGGAGCGCCGTCGACCGACGTCCTGGAGCTTGCGAGCCGTAACGCCGCGCTGCAGGCCGGCCTGACGAACCCGCTCGACGAGGCCATCCTGCGCGCGCACGCGCCCGATCTGACCGGCGTGGAGAAGCTGGGTGAGATCCCCTACGATTTCGTCCGCAAGCGGCTCAGTGTCGTTCTCAAGGGTCCTCGGGGCATCACCCTTGTCACCAAGGGCGCCTTCGAGCGCGTCCTGGAGGCCTGTGTGCGGTCCGCGGACGGACGCCCGTTCGATGCGGACGGGCTGACCGCGCTGAGGAACCGGCATGAGGAGTGGAGCGCCCAGGGCACGCGTGTGCTCGCCGTGGCGTCGCGGGTGCTGGACGAGAAGCCCGCGTATGACCGGGACGACGAGCACGGCCTCGACTTCCAGGGATTCCTCGCCTTCCTGGACCGACCGAAGGAAGGCGTCGGCGGGGCGCTCCGAGACCTGGCGCAACTGGGCGTGTCGGTCAAGCTCATCACGGGGGACGGCCGGCTCGTCGCGCGACACGTGGCGGCGGCGGTGGGCATGCGCGCGGAGCGGGTTCTCACGGGTCGGGACCTCGACGAGCTGCGCGACGAGGCCCTCTGGATCGCCGCCGAGCGAACGGACCTCTTCGTCGAGGTGGACCCGAACCAGAAGGAGCGGATCATCCTCTCGCTCAAGAAGATGGGCCACGTGGTCGGCTTTCTAGGCGACGGGGTGAACGACGCGCCGGCCATGCACGCGGCGGACACCAGCCTGTCCGTGGATCAGGCCGCGGACGTGGCCAAGGAGGCGGCGGACTTCGTTCTCCTCGATCGCCACCTCGAGGTGATCCGGCGCGGGATCCAGGAAGGCCGAAAGACGTTTGCCAACACGCTGAAGTACATCTTGACGACGACGAGTGCGAACCTGGGGAACATGGTCAGCATGGCGGCCGCCTCGCTGTTCCTTCCGTTCCTTCCGCTGCTGGCGGGGCAGATCCTGCTCAACAACTTCCTCTCCGACGTGCCGGCCATCGGGCTGGCCGACGACACCGTGGATCCGGAGCTCGTCGATCGGCCGCGCCGCTGGAACATGCGCTTCGTCGGGCGCTTCATGGTCACGTTCGGCGTGCTCAGCTCCCTGTTCGACTTCCTCACCTTCGGAGCGCTCCTGAAGGTCTTTTCGGCGACCCCCGAGGTGTTCCGCACCGGGTGGTTTGTCGAGTCCCTCCTCACCGAGCTCGTCATCGCGCTCGTCGTGCGCACCCGGCGCCCGTTCTTCCGGAGCCGACCGGGCACGCTGCTGTGGGTCTTGACGGCCGCGGTCACCGCCGTGACGTTCCTGATCCCCTTTCTGCCGTTTGCCGGGGTCCTCGGCTTCACCGCGCTGCCGGCCCCCGTGCTACTGGTCTTGCTGGCGATCACGATCCTCTACATCGGGGCAGCCGAGCTGGCCAAGATGCGCTTCTACCGGGCCGCTGCATGACAAGCTGGACTCTGAGTCTGCTCAGCGTGGGAGCCGTCAGCGTGGTCTCCCTGGTGGGGCTCGCGACCCTGTCCGTGGACGAGGCGCGGACCCGCCGCGCCGCCGCGCTCCTCGTCAGCTTCGCGGTGGGGGCGCTGCTGGGCGACGCGTTCATCCACCTGATCCCCGAGACGTTCAGGCGCGACGCCGGCGCCCTGCGCCCCTCGCTTCTCGTTCTCGGCGGGATGCTGCTCTTCTTCGTGGTCGAGAAGCTCCTGCGCCACGAGCACGGGCTCTTGCACCGGTACCACCATCCCGGGCCGATCGCACGGCCCGAGCTGGCGGCCGTCAATGTCCTCGGCGACGCGATTCACAACTTCCTCGACGGCGTGCTGATCGCGGCGAGCTATCTCACCAGCCCGACGCTCGGCCTGGCGACGACCGTCGCGGTGCTCTTCCACGAGATCCCGCAGGAGCTGGGCGATTTCGGCATCCTGATCCACAGTGGACTCAGCGTGCGCCGCGCCGTGCTGCTCAACCTGGCCTCGGCCACCGCCGCCATCCTGGGCAGCGTCGTCGCGCTCCTGCTGGGGACCGTGGCGGGCGCCGCGGTCACGACGGTCCTGGTCCCGGTCGCCGCGGGCGGGTTCGTGTACATCGCGGCTGCGGATCTGATGCCCGAGCTCCAGCATGATCGGACCGTTCGCGGCCTGCTCGTTCAGGCCGGCCTCATCTCGCTGGGCATCGGCGTGATGGGGCTCCTCACGACCCTGGAGTGAGAGGCTGTGAACCAATCTCTTCGGCGCCACGCGACTGATCAATGCGGTGGGGGGTCTGGGGGCGGAGCGCCGCCGCTCCCCCCCGGTGGACTGAGGGCTCCCCGGGGCCGGCCCGCGTCCCGCGCCCTGGGCGCGGCGGGCCGCCGCGGGGGGGACCTGGCTAGGAGAGCTCGGCTTCGAGCCGGACCGGCGTCGCGAGCGACGCCGAGACGAGGCACGCCCGTTCGGCCTTCTCCATGACTCGCCGCGCCCGGGCCGCGTCGGCTCCGGGCGCGAGGGCCAGTCGCGCGCGGAGCACGATCTCCGTGAACCGCGTCACGCCGTCCGCCCGGTCGACGACGCCCTCGGCGGTCACCTCGCACCGCGTGAACTCGATCCTCGAGGCTTCCGCGACCGCCCGCAGCGTGAACAGGAAGCACGTCTCCACCGCCGCCAGCAGGAGGTGCTCGGGGCTCCAGGCGTCCCCCGGGCCTCCGAAGTCGAGGGGCGGCGCGGTCCGGAGATCGGGTAGACCGTCGGCCGCGATGGACGCGTGGCCGCTCGGACCCCCGGCGAGGCGGACGGCGTAGCGGTGGGGCAGCGGCTTCACCGCCCCGCTCCCGTCGACTTGGCCCCGGCACGGGTGGCCTCCTGCGCCCCGGCCGGGGCAACCGTGAGCACCGGGCACGGCGCGGTGTGGATCACGTGGTGCGCGACGGAGCCGAGCATCCAGCGGACGACGCCCGACCAGCCATGCGTGCCCATGACGATGAGATCGGCCGCCTGGTCCTGGGCCCGGCGGACGATCTGCTCCCCCGGGACGCCCTGCGTGAGCCGGATCTGGACCCGCTCCCGCGGCAGCGTCGATTGCTCGAGGAACCGCTCGGCCTCGACCCGGGCCTGCTCGTCGAGAGCTCGCGCCATCCGCCCGATCGTCTCCGCGGACATGTGCTTGTCCGCGACGGGCTCGAAGGTGACGTGGACCAGGTCGACCTCGGCGCCCGTCGCGCCGGCGATGGCGACGACCCAGGGCCACGCCGCCCTCGCGGTCGGCGAGAAGTCGGTGGCGTAAACGATCCGCCGGATCTCTCCGCGGGGGCCACTCTCGGGCGTCGGACGGACCGTCAGGACCGGACAGGTCGCCTGGCGTACCAGGCGATCGGCAACGCTGCCCAGGATCGTCCGCTGGAGTCCCGTCCGGCTATGGGTCCCCACGATCAGGAGGTCGGCCCCTTCCTCGGCCTCCACCTCGAGAATCTGCTGGGCCGGCGGTCCGTTCTCCAGGCGGATCCGGACCTTGAGTCCCGAGCCGATCACGCTGCCCAAGAGCCGATCCAGCCCGCGTTGCGCGTCTCGGCGCAAGCTCTCGACGAGCTCTCCGTACAGCCCGGCAGGGAAGTAGCCCTCAGCGGGAGGGACGAACGGCGGCGCCACCACGTGAAGGAGGACGATCTCGGCGTCGAACAGGCGCCCGAGCCGTCGCGCCTCGTTCCAGGCCGGTTCGGACGTGGGCGAGAGGTCCGTCGCGTACAGGATCCGATGCATGGTCGCCATGGACTCCTCACCCGGCCCCGGTGCCGCACCGCAGCCGTCATCTGGGGTTGGGACACCACTCCTGCGCTCGTGCAACGATGGTGCCGCTCTCGGCCCCTCTGCTCTGCGGCGCCGTTCGCCCGGGTTCCGAGGCGTCGCGAGCCAGACAAGCGGAAGGGCCATCCGGGCGGGAGGGGCCGGCTGTCCCATCACCGGGACAGACTGGGGTGGGACCGCCCCACCGCTCGGCGAGCGGCTCCATGACGAGGCTCCTCGCGCTGCCCCTGATCCCGGCGCGGTGAGCCGCCGGCGGGGCGTCCCGATAGACCCGCCACGCCAGCCCGAGGGAAGCGGATGGCGCCGGCCCGATGCCATGAGACCGGAGCGTGCAGATGGGAGATGATGAAGCATATGGGCGACCGGAGGGCGCGGTGCGCCAGACCCGGTGACGCCGACCATCCCGGCGCGGCAACCCGTCGCTCCCGGGGCTGACCGCGCCACCGCCGATTGGAGGACCGATGTCCACGACGCTGTCCGAGCAGGAGCTGACCCTCATCGATCGGTACTGGCGGGCGGCCAACTACCTGTCCGTCGGGCAGATCTACCTCCTCGACAACCCCCTGCTCCGGGAGCCGCTCGCGATCGCACACGTCAAGCCGCGCCTCCTCGGACACTGGGGGACGACGCCGGGCCTGAACTTCGTGTACGTCCACCTGAACCGCGTGATCCGGAAGTTCGACCTCGACATGATCTACATCTGCGGCCCGGGCCACGGCGGGCCGGGCATGGTCGCGAACACGTACCTCGAGGGCACGTACAGCGAGCGGTATCCTGACGTGTCCCGAGACGAGGACGGCCTGCGACGCCTGTTCCGCCAGTTCTCCTTTCCAGGCGGGATCCCGAGCCACGTCGCCCCCGAGACTCCAGGCTCGATCCACGAGGGCGGCGAGCTGGGCTACTCGCTGGCCCACGCCTACGGCGCCGTCTTCGACAATCCCGACCTCCTCGTCGCCTGCGTGATCGGGGACGGGGAGGCCGAGACGGGGCCGCTCGCCACGGCGTGGCACTCCAACAAGTTCCTCAACCCGGTGACGGACGGCGCGGTGCTGCCGATCCTGCACCTGAACGGCTACAAGATCGCGAACCCGACGATCCTGGCCCGGATCAGCCGGGCCGAGCTGGAGAGCCTCGTCACCGGCTACGGCTACCGCCCCTACGTCGTGGAAGGGGACGAGCCGGCGCCCACGCACGAGGCGATGGCGAAGACGCTCGACGCAATCGTCGAGGAGATCCGCACGATCCAGCGGCGTGCCCGGACGCACGGCCAGGCCGCCCGTCCTCGCTGGCCCGCCCTGATCCTGATCACGCCCAAGGGCTGGACCGGGCCCGCCGAGGTGGACGGCAAGAAGACGGAGGGGTTCTGGCGCTCGCACCAGGTGCCGCTCGCGGGTCTGGCGAGCAACCCCGGGCACCTTCGACAGCTCGAGGCCTGGATGCGGCGCTACCAGCCGGAGGAGCTGTTCGACGACGCGGGCCGGCTCCGCGACGAACTGGCGGCGCTGGCGCCCAGGGGCGCCCGCCGCATGGGGGCGAATCCGCACGCCAACGGCGGCGTGCGGCTCGAGCCCCTGCGGCTGCCCGACTTCCGGCAGTACGCCGTGCCGGTGCCCAGGCCCGGCACGGCGGTGGAGGAGGCCACGCGCGTGCTCGGCCGCCTGCTGCGCGACGTCGTGAAGCTCAACCGGGACCGGCGCAACTTCCGGGTGTTTGGCCCCGACGAGACCGCGTCGAACCGCCTGGACGCCCTCTTCGAGGCGACCGCCCGCGCATGGATCGCCGAGCGGCGGCCGGAGGACGAGCACCTCGACCTCGACGGGCGGGTGATGGAGATCCTGAGCGAGCACACGTGCCAGGGCTGGCTCGAGGGCTATCTCCTCACGGGGCGCCACGGGCTCTTCTCGAGCTACGAGGCCTTCATCCACATCGTGGATTCGATGTTCAACCAGCACGCCAAGTGGCTGAAGGTGTCCCGGGGGATCCCCTGGCGCGCGCCCATCGCGTCCCTCAACTACCTCCTGACCTCGCACGTCTGGCGCCAGGACCACAACGGGTTCTCGCATCAGGACCCCGGGTTCATCGACCACGTGGTGAACAAGAAGTCGGAGATCATTCGCGTCTACCTGCCGCCGGACGCCAACACGCTGCTGTCGGTCGCGGACCACTGCCTCCGGAGCCGGAACTACGTCAACGTGATCGTGGCCGGCAAGCAGCCCGCCCTCCAGTACCTCGACATGGACGCGGCGGTCACGCACTGCGCCGCCGGCATCGGGACCTGGGAGTGGGCGAGCAGCGACGGAGGCGCTGCGCCCGACGTGGTGCTGGCCTGTGCCGGAGACGTGCCCACGCTCGAGACGCTGGCGGCGACCGCGCTGCTGCGGGAGCATCTTCCCGACCTGCGCGTACGGGTCGTCAACGTCGTGGACCTCATGCGGCTCCAACCCCGCGAGGAGCATCCCCACGGCCTGTCGGACCCCGCGTTCGACGCCCTCTTCACGACGGACCGGCCCATCATCTTCGCTTACCATGGCTACCCGTGGCTGATCCACCGGCTGACCTACCGGCGGACCAACCACGACAACCTCCACGTGCGCGGGTACAAGGAGGAGGGCACCACCACGACGCCGTTCGACATGGTCGTCCTGAACGACCTGGACCGCTACCACCTCGTGATGGACGTGGTCGACCGGGTGCCGGGGCTCGCCTCCCGGGCCGCGCACGTCAGGGAGGCGATGCGAGAGCGGCGGACCGAGCACAAGGCGTACATCGCCGAGCACGGGGACGACCGTCCCGAGGTCCGGGACTGGCGGTGGCCATACGCGTGAGCGCCCCGACTCCGGCGGGCCGGCGGGCTGACGCCCCCGGGCCCGGCTCAGGCGGGAGACCGTCCGCGCGCTCCGGGCCGCCGCCAGGGGCCCGGACGTGCCCCGCCGCCGTCCCACTGGGGCGCCGCTGGGCCGGCCGCCGGCGGCCGGATGGCCGTTTCTCCGCGAGGATCGCCGGCAGCGGGCCTGTCCCGCCTTGGCATACCGGCTGCATTTCCGACGCGGGCCGGGCGGTCACTGAGACGGCCCAGGAGGACAGGCCCATGCTCCGCATCGTGATCTCCCTCGCGTCCGCCGTCGTGCTCCTGGTCCCGGGCTTGGTGGCCGTCGCGGGCGCCCAGTCCCACGCGGCCGGCGGGCACCCCCACCCGATGCCGGGACGCTCCGTGGCCCAGAGCCGGCCGGCGTCGCCCGCCCGGCCTGCCCCGGCCGCGGCCGCGCCGAAGGTCTCGAAGCAGAGCCCGGCGGCAGAGTACACGCCCACGGTGCGCTTCCGCCTCCGCACGGAGCTGGCGGAGGGCAAGATGGCCTTCGTCGGGGTCGGCGGCGACATCGAAGGGGTCGTCAACCCGACGCTCCGGGTGGCCGAGGGGGCCGTCGTCCAGGTCAGCCTGATCAACGCGGACGGCGTGGAGCACGACGTCGTCTTCCCGGAGTTCAAGGCCGCCACCGACCGCGTCAACCGCAAGGGCGCGAGCAGCGTCACGGCCTTCCGGGCGAACAAAGCGGGCGAGTTCGCGTACTTTTGCTCGCTACCCGGGCACCGTCAGGCGGGCATGGAGGGCAAGTTCGTGGTGGGCGCCGGCAAGACCACGGTGGCGGCGCTGCCGCCGTCGGTGAGCATCGCGCGGAACCCCGCTGATCTCCCCGCGCCGCTGCCGGCCGGACCGCCGCGCACGGTCGCGGTGGAGCTCGAGACGGTGGAGCTCATCGGCAAGCTGGCGAACGAGACGACCTACAACTACTGGACCTTCAACGGCAAGGTCCCCGGGCCGTTCCTCCGCGTGCGCGTCGGCGATACGGTCGAGCTGACGCTCAAGAACCGTGAGAGCAGCCGGATGATTCACTCGGTGGACCTCCACGGGGTCACCGGGCCCGGCGGCGGCGCGGTCATGACGCAGGCCCCGCCCGGAGAGACGAAGGGGTTCCGCTTCAAGGCGCTCAATCCGGGGCTCTACGTGTACCACTGCGCGACCCCGATGGTGGCGAATCACATCACGAGCGGGATGTACGGGCTCATCCTCGTGGAGCCCCCGGGCGGGCTGCCGAAGGTCGACCGCGAGTTCTACGTCATGCAGGGCGAGCTCTACACCGACCGGCCGTTCGGGCAGCCAGGGCACGACGAGTTCAGCGTCGAGAAGCTCCTGGGCGAGCGCGCCGAGTATTTCGTCTTCAACGGCTCAGTCGGCGCGCTCACGACGGAGCACCCGATGAAGGCGAAGGTCGGTGAGACGGTCCGCATCTACTTCGGAGTCGGCGGCCCCAACGCGACCTCGTCCTTCCACGTGATCGGTGAGATCTTCGACCGCGTGTACAAGGAGGCTGCCATGGGGTCGCCGCCGGCGACGAACGTGCAGACGACGATGGTCCCCGCCGGCGGGGCGGCCATCGTCGAGTTCAAGCTCGAGGTGCCGGGCCGCTACATCCTCGTGGACCACTCGCTGTCGAGACTCGAGCGTGGCCTCGCCGGCTTCCTCCTGGTCGAAGGGCCTCCCAACCCGGACGTCTTCCACGGCGACGGCGCCTCGAGCACGACCGGCCACTAGCGGCCCGCGGCGGCGGCCGCCACTCCCTGATCCCGGCGCCGGCCGGCATCGGACCCGAGGCAGCATGGGACGGCGCCGGCGGGCGGCCTGGATCGACCCGCCGCGAGGGCCGCCCCGCCCGCCGGCCGGCGCGGGTCCCCCCGGCGGCGGTGCCGGTGTTCTCTATTGGCCGTCCTCGAGCCGCCGCCGGGCGAGCACGACGTCCCGGTCGTCCCCGGTGAGGTACAGCACGTCCCCGCTCTCGATGCCCTCGTCCGGCGAGAGGGTGGTGATGTAGCGGTCCCTGCGCTGTATCGCGAGAATCGACGCTCCCGCCAGGGCCCTCAGGTCCAGCTCGGCGACCGTGCGCCCGATGGCCCACTGCCCGGTTTCCACGCGGTGGCTCGACACCGGCATCTGCTGCAGCGGCTCGGGCAGGGAGTGCAGCATCGCGCGCGGGGCGCGCACCGGCCGCAGTGAAACGGACTCGCGCCGGAACAGATCGAGCAGCGCCTCGATCGTGTTACCGGCGACGTGCAGCCGGCTCAGCAGCTGCGCCGCGACCTCGAGGGACGCCTCGAGCTCCTCGGCCACGGCCACCGTCGCGCCGAGCGCCTGCAGGCGCTCCGCCTCGAGCCGGTACCGCGTGCGAACCACGATCGGAACGGAAGACGAGATCTCCCGGGCGGCCTTCACCATGCGATGAGCCGCGTCCGGGTCGCTCAGCACGCTGACCACGGCGACCGCGCTCTCGATCCGCGCGGCGCGGAGGCTTTCCGGACTGGTCGCGTCGCCGTAGAAGATCCGCTCCCCCTCCGCCTTCGCGCTCTGGACCGTGGCTCCGTTCAGCTCGAGGATCAGGTAAGGGATCCCGAGGTCGCGGACCGCGCGGACGACCAGCCGGCCGCCGACGCCGAACCCCAGCACGATCACGTGCCCGGATATGGGCGGGATGCCTCCCGCCGTCCGCCCCGCCGCCCGCCAGCCGTCACCGGCGCGGACCCATGACGCGACCGCGGGCGCCGCCGCGAGCAACGAGGGTGTCGCGATCATCGTCGCGATGCTGGCCCCGAGCATCGTCTGCCACATGGACGCCGGGAGCAGCCCCGCGTCGACGCCGGCGCGGCCGAGGATGAAGGAGAACTCTCCGACCTGGGCGAGGCCGATGGCGGACGCGATCGCCACGCGCACCGGACTCATGGCGCCGACGAGCGCGCCGGTCGCGACGAGCGCCTTGCCCGCGATGATCGCCGCGGCGACGCCGAGGACCAGCGGCAGGTGCGCAAGCACGGTCGGCAGGTCGATCAGCATGCCGAGCGAGACGAAGAACAGCCCCGCCAGCACGTCGCGCACGGGCCTGACTTCGGCGTAGGCCTGGTGGCTGAACTCGCTCTCGGCCAGCATCAGTCCCGCCAGGAAGGCGCCGACCGCCATGGAGAGCCCGACGAGCGAGCTCAGCCACGCCGTGCCCACGCTGGCGACGAGGATGGCCAGCGGGAATGCCTCCCGGCGCCCGCTGGCCGTTACGAACCGCAGCAGCGCAGGGAGCAGGAGGCGGCTGGCTCCGGCCACCACGGTGATGGCAAGCAGCGCGCGCCCGAGCGCCATCGGCACTGCTGCCAGCGACGTCTTGCCGGAGAGGATCGGGACCAGAAGGAGCAGCACGACGATCGCGAGGTCTTGCAGCAGCAGGATGCCGATGGTCAGCCGCCCGTGCGGCGACGCCAGCTCGTTGCGCTCCGCCAGCCCCTTCAGCACGATCGCGGTACTCGAGAGGGCCACGAAGAGTCCGATGAACAGGGCGAGCGTGAAGGGCAAGTGGCCGGCCAGCGCCAGGACCAGGCCGGCCAGGACCGCCGTTCCGACCATCTGCATGGCACCGGCGGCCACGATGGTCCGCCAGATCTGCTTGATCGCCGCGAGCGAGAAGTCCAGGCCAACCGTGAAGAGGAGCAGGATGATGCCGATCTCCGCCAGCATCTCCACCTCCTCGGGGGTGCTGATGATGCGAGTGACGCCCGGGCCGGCCACGACGCCGGCCAGGATGAAGGCGACGATCGAGGGCACCCGGAGGCGCGCGAGGGTCACGACGAGAACCAGCGCGATCGCGTAGGTCAGGACGAGATCGGCCAGCAGGGAATGGACGAGCATATCGAATGCTATCGCACGTTCCGCCGGACCGCACGACCCCGGGCCTCGCGTGCACCCGGGCGGCCGGGCGTCGTGTCACGGAAGCGCGGCTGGATCGAGCTCGACCCCGAACCCGGGGGTGGCCGGCGGCCGGATCGCGCCGCCCGCGATCCGGGGCTCGCCGCGGAGCCAGGTGACCCAGGGCCGGCCGCTTTCGGCGAGCGGCGCGGGGCTGAGCGCCGCGATCGCGTGCAGTCCCCACACCTCGGCGCCCCGGTGAGGCACGACCCACAGGCCGGCCGCGGCCCCCGCGCGGAAGATCTGCCGGAGCGCCGTGAGGCCGCCGCACCACGACGCGTCCGGCTGCAGGATCTGGTGGGCGCGCCGGGCGATGACCTCCTGAAACCCGTGTAGCCCGTACTCGTGCTCGCCCCCGGCGATGGGGATGGCGGAGCGCCGGCAAAGCTCCGCGTACCCGTCCAGGTCGTCCGGCGACAGCGGCTCCTCGATCCACCGGACCCCGGATGCGACGAAGGCATCGGCCAGGCGCAGCGTGGTCTCGACGTCCCACTCGAGAAAGGCGTCCACGTAGAGCTCGATCTCGGGCCCGAGCCGGGCGCGGGCCCGGCGCACGACGTCCACCGTCGCCGCGAAGCCCGGGAACGGGCGCGGCATGTGGAGCTTCACGTGGCGGAAGCCGCGCACGGCCTCGTCGCCGACCTCGTGGCCGATCGAGGCGTAGGCGGGGATCGCCGGGTTCCGGAGTCCTCCGAGGAGCGCGTGGACCGGCTGGCCGGCGACCTTGCCGGCCAGGTCCCAGAGCGCCAGGTCGACTCCGGAGAGGGCCCACATGGTGACGCCCTTCCGGCCGAACGGCAGGGTGGCGCGATACATCGTGGACCAGAGTCCCTCGACGTCCGCGGGGTCCCGGCCGAGCAGGACGTCCCGGAGGACGGTCTCGACGATGTGGACGCCGGCCCGGCCCCCGCCCCCGACACCGAGGCCGGTGACACCCGCGTCCGTCTCGACGAGCACCGCGATCTGGGCCATGGCCGTGCGCCAGTCGCGCGGCTCGTTCGTGCCGCGGGGAATCAACGCGCGGACACCGGTGATTCTCACCTCGTCTCTCCGCTGCCCGGGGGCGTGCCGTGAGCCATCGTCAGCCTTTCACGGCCCCCAGGCTGATGCCGCGCACCATGTAGCGCTGCATCAGCAGGACCGCCAGGAACACCGGCAGGGAGCCGAGGACGGCCAGGCCGGCGATCCACGCCCAGCTGGTGGCCGTGTTGCCGAAGTAGTGCGAGATCTTGACGGTCAGGGTGAGCACGTTCACTCGCGTGAGCACCACGGCGAAGGCGAACTCGTTCATGCCGTAGACGAAGGCGAACACGCTCGTCGCCAGCATGCCCATGCGTGCCAGCGGGCAGACCACGTACCAGAGCACCTGCCACCGATTGCAGCCGTCGATGGTGGCGCTCTCCTCCAGCTCCGGCGGGATGTCCTGCACGTATCCGCGCATCACCCAGATGACGTAGGGCAGGTTGATGGCGGTGTAGAGCACGATCAAGCCGTGCAGAGTATCCACCCAGCGGATGGCCGCGAACAGCAGGAACACGGGAAAGGCCAGCGCGATGGGCGGCAGCATGCGGAGCGAGATGATCCACACCGCCAGCGCGCGCCCTCCGGTGCGGTAGCGCGCCAGGCTGTAGGCGGCCAGGGTGCCGATGCCGATCGAGAGGACGGTGCTCGTCGTGGCGATGACCAGGCTGTTCCACACGGGCGTTAGCTCGCCGCGCCCGAACATGCCCGTGAAGTTGTCCAGGCTGGGTTGGTGGGGATACCAGACCGGCGGGATGGAGAAGATCTCCTCCGGGGTCTTCAGGGCGGTGCTGAAGACCCAATACACGGGGAAGAGGAACACCACGGTGATCGCCGTGGCCAGGGCGAACCGGAGGGCGGCGCCGAGGGTCTTCCGACGCTTCGCCGCCCGCGCCCTGCCGGCCGAAGGGCTCAACGTCCCCCCTCCAGGCGGCCCAGGATCAGCCAGAGGACCGTGGACATCAGCGCGATGGTCACGAAGGCCACCGCGCCGGTGTAGCTGAGCGAGAAGTCCTGGAAGCCCAGGACGTAGGTGTAGAGCGAGAGGGTCTCGGTGCGCCGCCCCGGTCCACCCTCCGTGAGGGCCAGCACCATGTCGAAGATGCGCATGATGTCCACGAACCGGATCAGCATCACCATGGACACCACCGGGGCGATGGCGGGCAGGACGACGCGGCGGAAGATCACCCACCCGGAGGCGCCGTCGATCTGGGCGGCCTCCACCTGGTTCTTGTCGACCGCCAGGATGGCGGCCAGGCACAGGAGGAACACGAAGGGCGTGTGCTGCCACACCTCGACGAGGATCACCGTCGGGTAGACGAGGTGCTCGCTGACCGTCCAGAGGAGCTTGACGGGGCGTCCCGCGAACCAGCCGATGATCTGGTTGACGGGCCCGTAGGCGTTATCCAGGAACAGCCGCCAGGCCGCGCCGGCCACGATGGGCGAGACCACCACCGGGAGGAGAAGCAGCGCGGTGAAGAGCCGGCGCCCGGGCAGGTCGCCCGCGAAGAGCTGGGCCATCGCCAGGCCCAGCCCGAGCTGCAGCGGCAACGCCACCGCGGCGATGACGACCGTGTGCCCGATGGACTGCCAGAAGCGGGCATCCGCGAGCAGCTCCCGGTAGTTCACCAGCCCGGCGAAGGAGGTGTCCGTGCTGAACATGGTCTGGCGCTGGAAGCTCAGGACCAGGTTGTAGCCCACCGGGAACGCGCCGATGAGCAGCAGGAGCAGGACGGCGGGGGAGAGCGCCACGTACCGGAAGTGACGCTCGGCAAACGCGCCCCGCGCGGCGCGGACGCCCGCCGGGCCCGGGCCGGCACCGGCGGGGTCAGCCGGGCCGCACATCGGCTCGCTTCCGCGGGCGTGCCGGCGGGACGGCCGCATGGCCGGCACGGCGAGGCGGGTCCGCGGCCTCAGCGGGGGTAGGCGTTGGGCTTGGCGGCCCAGTCCTGATACGTCGCGCGCTGCAGGTCGACGCCGGTGCGCTGGGTGATCTTGTCCCAGTCCGCGGCCGTGTCGTCCATTACCTGCTTGGGGTTCTCCCCTGCCATCAGACGCTGCATGGCCTTGCCCAGGGAGTCCTGGTACTGGAACGTGTTGCGCACCGACAGATCCAGCATGCCGACCTGGGCGGCCTTCTTCAGGATGTCCAGGTAGTCCTTGGCGCCCGGCCACCGCGCGGCGTACTCCGCGCTGGTGAAGTGGTTGGCGCGGAACGGGTCGCGCAGGGTGTAGGGCAGCTGCACCCGCTCGAGGGAGATCTTCTCGCTGTTCACCCACTGGATGTACAGGTAGGCGAGCTCCTGCTTCTTGCTGTGGGTGGACACGCCCAGGCACCAGCCCAGCGCGAGCTCCGGGCGGCCGCCCGGGGGCAGGGCGTAACCGACCTTGCCCTTCACCTTGCTCTCCGGCACCCACTTCAGGGCCTCCTCGTTGGTGCCGTAGCCTTCCGACCAGCGCCCGGGCGGCGGCCACCACGTCATCATCGCCACCTTCCCCGCGAGCCAGGCCGTCAGCACGTTCACGGGGTTCCAGTTCTCCGAGCCCGGCGGCATGAACTTGGCCTCGCTCTGCATCTGCGAGGCCACCTTCACGCCCGCCTCGTTGTTGATCTGGGACTTCATGCTGGCCACGTCGAAGAACCTGCCGCCCGCGTTCCGGAAGCGCTCCTGGAAGAAGTACTGCATGGACGCCGCGTCGTGGATGATCGCCGCGCCGTAGAGCTGCGGCGCGTACTTGTCGGTGAAGAACTGCCCGATCTGGCCGAACTGCTCCCAGGTGGTGGGAACGGCCAGATCGTAGCCGTACTTGGCCTTGAAGGCGGACTTGTTCGCCGCGTCGTTGAAGAGGTCCTTCCGGTAGAAGAGCAGGATCACGTCCCCGTCATCCGGGATCGCCATGATCTTGCCCTTGACCGTCATCCAGTTGTCCCGGTACGCGGGCTCGATGTCGCGGAGGGACTGGCGAAAGCCGTACTGGTCGACCCACTTGTCGAGCGGCGCCAGGATGCCCGCCTCCGCCTCGTCCGCCAGCCAGGCCGGCTGGACGCTGACGACGTCATACGCGGCGGTGCCCGCGCGGTGCTCCGCGACGGTCTTGACGTAGACCTGGGCGGGCGGGGCCTCGATGATGTTCACCGTGACGCCCGTGAGCTGCTTGAACAGCGGCGCGGCGTAGTTCTTCTGGCCGAGGGCGCCCAGCCCGGCAGGCCAGATGACGTTGAGGGTCGCGCCGGAGTGCTTCTTGGCCGCCTCGACGGCCACCTGATCCGCGGACTTCTGCGCCCAGGCCGGGGTTGCCAGCACCAGCAGCGCCGCGACCGGAGCCCAGAATCCGAAAGACACGCGTCGGCTCATGGCGATTCCTGTCCTCCTGTGCGGAGGCTTCACGCGCCCCAGGTGTCGACGCGAGCGACGCGGTCCCGCGAAGCCTCTCGCGAAGGACGTTACCGCACACGAGGGCGGGGGCCAAGGGGTCTGAGCTGCTCCGGGGGCTTCCCGCCGTCCAGGGCGCCCGCGACGACGACGACGGATCGGCGGGCACCGGCGTCACCACGCACGCTCCCCGGAGAGGACCGTCGCGTCGGGGAACCGGCGCCGGAGCAGATCGCGAAGAATGGCGCCCAGGACCGTCCGCAGACGCGTGGCCACCGCGGGGGCCGCGTCGCGGCCGCCGCGCGCCGCCTCGCGCCACGCCGCCTGCAGCGCCTCGCGCCGGGGCGCGATCTGGGCATCGACGTCGGCCACCCAGTGGGCCGGGTACTCCAGGTCGGCGTAGTCACCGCGCCCGCGGCCATGGTGCGCGACCAGGAGATAGCGCAGCACGGCCTCGCGCGCGAGGCGATCCAGCGCCGCCGGCTGGAACTGGATGCCCGACTCACCGCCCGTGGCGAGCCGGTAGGCGCCGCCGAACGCGTAGCCTCCGAGGGCGCCGAGCATGGCCCCGAGGATTGCGCCGCCGCCGAGCGACAGGCCGCCGGCAAGGACGTCGGCCCCGAGGCCGGCCAGGAGGCCGCTCACGGCACCACCGGCGATCGCGCCCGTCGTGGGATTGATCGCCTCGTCCCCCTGGATCGCGGCGTCCTCCAGGCGGCGCTCGACCTGCGTCCGGCTCGTGCCGGCGAGCTCGTGCAGCTCGATCAGACGATCCATCAGCCGCCGGGTCGCAGCCTGCACGCGGTCGAACAGCGCGCCCATCGCGCGCTCGCGGTCGACGCGGGACAGCGCGCGGAGATCGGCAAATCGCTCGCGCATCCACGACCCGCCCGCGCTCGGCGGCGAACCGATCGGCTCCCGGTCGACGGCGATGCCGGCAAGGTACTCGGCCAGCGCGTCGATCGAGGCGTCGAAGACGCGCAGGTTCCGGTCGTTCCACGCCCGCAGGAGACCGATCATCGCCGTTCGCTTCTGGCCGTCCAGCAGGCCCACGACGCGCTCGAGGACGAGGCTCTCCTCCACCCACGCGCGGCTGAACGCGTCGAGCGCGAGCACGCCGCGAACGACTGCGAACGACGCGAGGTGTCGCTGCCAGCTGTCCAGCGTCCGGCGGGTGTCCTCCACGCCGATCTGGTTCAGCACGACGAGGACGGGACGGTTCATCCACGACAGCAGCTCGAGCTCGTGCGTCATGTAGCCAGCTGCTCCGGGATCCTCGGTCGCGTTCACGAGATACAGGACCACGTCCGCCTCGTTGCGGACGTTGCGCACCGCTTCCTGGCTGCACCAGAGGGCGCGGTCGAGCACGCGATCCCAGACCTGATGCAGGAGCCAGCCGATCGCGTCGCGCTCGTGGCGGAGGCGCGTCATCAGTCGCACGGTGTCCCCGAACCCCGGCGTGTCCCAGAGCAGGAGGCGCGCGTCGTCCGTTTCGATGAGCAGGTGCGCTTCGGCGATGGTCGTTACGTGGGGCTCGTCTCGCACCTCGCCGATCTCCCGGCGCAACAGCGTGCGGGCGAGCGTGGTCTTGCCGACGTTGGTGTGCGAGATGAGACTCAGAGTGACCGTCGTCATGGGCTAGGCGAGGTCGACGGCAGTGAGCTGGAGGTCCCGCAGCAGACGATCCCAGGTCGCCCGGCGCTCGCGCACGCGATCCTCCGAGCCGACGCGTCGCCGGTACGTCGCCGTCTCGAGGACCACTATCAGCTGCCAGCCGGCACGGTCCAGGCGCTCCTGCAAGCGATCGACGAAGTCGCCGTGCACCTCGGTCTCTGGGGTCTGGGCCAGCGTGAAGACCAGGGCGAGCAGGCCCGTGGCCGAGGCCTTCTCGGGCAGGGCGACGCGTTCGGGTCCGTCGCCGTAGTCCAGGCGCGCGCCCTCGTGAATGACGGCGCGCGCGCCGGCCTCCTCCTGGAGCCGCGTGTGCAGCCGCTCGCGCAGGTCCGTGTCCGGCGCGCAGCTGTAGTAGACGATCTCCACGAGCGTGGCAGCGCCGCGGCCGCTCTGGAGCGCGCGCCGCGCGTAGCCCGCGTCGACGTGGACCGGCAACCGCCTGGCGAGGCGCGCCGCCCGGGCCGCGTCAAGGAGGGCGAGGGCCGTCCGCGGGATCACGACGAAGAGGACGAGCGTCGTG
This sequence comes from Candidatus Methylomirabilota bacterium, assembly GCA_035550795.1. Taxonomy (GTDB): domain Bacteria; phylum Methylomirabilota; class Methylomirabilia; order Rokubacteriales; family DASRDR01; genus DASRDR01. Next base: position 40,741 of record DASZOL010000116.1, on the reverse strand, counting down.
GCCCAGAGGTGGATCCAGGGCACCGCCGTGCCCTCGCCGCCCGGGCCGCGGAGGGCCGCAACGGCCGGGACCGCCGTGCCGAGCACGTGCGCCGCCGGCCCGAGGACCACGTCGAGGTACCGTTGCACGGCCGGCGCGTCGAGCCAGGTGCTCTCCCAGGTCGCGCGGTACTCGAATGCGATCCCCGAGCCGTACATGCCCGCGAGCGCGCCCACCGCCATCGCCAGCGCGGCGAGGTGCAGGACGACGCCCACGCGGGCCGCGATGAGTGGGGCGGCCGCCGGGAGCCACAGCCGGCCGAATCGCCGGACGGCGTCGGTCGCGGCAACCGAGCGAGTCGTTCCACCCAGCCGGCGGGCGAGTCCGGCCAGCCAGGCCCCTTCGAGCCACCGCCCGAGGAGCGCCAGGCGAGCGGGCGCGGGGCTGGTCCCGCGGGCCCGCGCCACCAGGCCTCCGATGACCCGGGCGGCGAGGGCGGCGTAGATGACGAGGCTCCACGCGAGGATGCCCGCGAGCGGAAAGGCCAGCACGCTCACGTGACGCTCGGGGCCGAACACGTTCGTCAGCGCGCCCGTGGCGGCCGCCACCCCGATGGTGGCCAGGATCACGGGCCCTCGCCACCGTGGCGGGTGCAGCAGCAGCCCGAGAGCCGGGGCCTCGCGCAGGACGTCGTCCCGCAGCAGGGACGCGCGCACGTGGAGCCGGGCGAGATCGTCGGTGGCCCGGGACGGCTCGTCGAACGCGCGACGGGTCGCCGCCGCGCGCGTCCGCGGCGGCAGCAGCACCCCCTCCTGATCCGCTTCCTCGACAGCCTGGATCAGGAGCACCGTCCGGGCGTTCCTCTCGGTCAGGCGGGGCCGGGCCGTCATTCGTCCATGGCTCCGGGACCAGCATATAGTGCCGCATGCCGCGCGCTCTGCGACGCTGCGTGGCGCATCCTGCTGGAGGCCCCACTCTCGCATCCCCGGGACGGTCCATCCAGTGGGCCGGCGTCCCGAGGTTCGGCGGCGTTTCGCGCCTACGTTCTGGCCGACCGGACGAGCGGGAACGCCCGGCAGCGCCGGCGCCGCGCCCGCGAGTCCGCCCGCCGAGCTTCTGCGCTTTGCGGCCGGGGACCGTCAGGGTAGCGGCCGGCGCCCTCGCGCGGCGCGCCGCGACTGCATCGTGACCAGGCGCGAGATCACCAGCGCGAAGTACAGGACGCCGGCCATCTGCTGGACCATCACCAGGGAGCGGGCATGGTCGTTGGCCGGCGTGATCTCGCCGAAGCCGACGCTGGTCAGGCAGGTGAAGCTGAAGTACAGGAGGTCCCACCAGCGCGTCACGCCTTCGGCATTGTTGGCGGCGTTGATCACGAAGGCCCGCGGCTGCCAGTGCTCGACCAGCGCGTAGAGGTAGGCGAACACGAAGGCCATCAGCACGTACAGGCCGGCGGCGGCGAACAGCTCGTCGCGCGTCATGATCTCGTCGCGCAGGATGTAGCGCAGCAGGCAGACCACGACGAAGGCATGGAAGGCCGCCTGGGCGGCCAGTGAGGCGGCGTAAAGCCCCAAGGCATTCCCCCCGAGTGCGTCCACCGCCTGGAGCACCATCGCCGGCACCACCAGCACGTAGCCCAGCCAGGTTTCGTGGCCGCCGGCGCGCGAGGCGCGCAGGGCCAGCGCGAGGATGACCAGGTCGAACGCGGCGATGGCGGCGCGCCCGCCCGCGTGCTCGTCGAGGAACGGGTACGCCACCACCTGGAGCACCAGAGCCAGCAGCAGCCAGGCATTGGGCAGGCGGGCGAAGGGCACGCGAGGCATGGCGTCCAGCCTAGCCCGGTCGGACCGGATCAGGAAGTCGGCGGCGTCACCGGCGACGGGACGATCGACCGCGTCCGGGAGGGTGTGTGCGCGACGTATGATAGGCGAGCGAACGCGTGACCGGAGAGCAGGAGCCTAGACAGAGCTGCCCAGGGGGCTCTTTGGAGGCGGGCGCTCCTGGCTTGAATCCACGGGCGCCTCGCATCGGAGGGGACATGGCACTCCCGCGCTTCGAGGGCGAGGTGGAGACTCAGTGGCTCCGCCATCCTGGCGACGACCGTGACATGTCGCTGCTTGCCGAGTTCGCGTTCGTCGACTCTCGGGGGGTGCGATGGCCCGCCCCCGCCGGGCGGTGCGTCGACGGCGCGAGCATCCCCGAGGTCCTGTGGTCCAAGATCGTGGGCACCCCGTACGTGGGCGACTATCGCCGCGCGACGGTTGTTCACGACGTGGCGTGCCAGGACAAGTCCCGGCCGCACGAGGAAGTCCACTACATGTTCTACGAGGCGATGCTGTGCGACGGCGTGTCGCGGGAGCAGGCCATCCTCATGTACACGGCCGTGAGGCTGTTCGGGCCCAAGTGGCCCTCGGTCGAGGCTCGTCGCAAGTCTCGGAAGGCGCTCGGTCGCTTCAGGATCGATAAGCTAGTCGACACGCTCGATTCGGCGCTGGGCGAGCGTACGCGCTGGCGGGCGCCGCGGCCCCGCCCCCGCGTCCAGAGGACGGGCTCTCGATGACCGCCGCGGCCATGGACTTCACGCGGGTCCCCGGCGAGCCGTCGAGCGCGGGGCGGCCCCCGGGCCCCAGGAGCGGGAGCCTCGACTCCCGCCTCACAGCTCGCCGAGATAGGCCTGGCGAATCCCCTGGCTCCGGAGGAGATCGGCGGCCGATCCCGACATCACGATCTCGCCGGTGCGGAGGACGTAGCCGCGGTGGGCTATGGCGAGGGCCATGGCGGCGTTCTGCTCGACGACGAAGATGGTCACGCCGCCCCGGTTGATCTCTTGGATCAGCTCGAAGTTCTGCTGAACCAGGCGGGGCGACAGACCCATCGACGGCTCGTCCATCAGAAGCAGGCGGGGGCGAGCCATGAGGGCCCGGGCCATGGCGAGCATCTGCTGCTCGCCGCCCGACAGCGTGCCCGCCCGCTGCAGGAGCCGCTCGGCGAGCCGCGGGAAGAGCTCGAGCATCCGCTCCAGATCGACCTCGACGCTGGCCCGGTCGTGCCGGAGGAACGCGCCCATCTCCAGGTTTTCGCGCACCGTCATGCGGGGGAAGACTCGCCGGTTCTCGGGGACGATGGCCAGCCCCCGCTCGATGCGTTGCGCGGTCCGGACGTCGTTGATGACCTCGCCCGCGAACTCCACGGTGCCGGCCGTCGGCCGTACGACGCCCAGGATGGTCTTCATCGTCGTCGACTTGCCCGACGCGTTGCCCCCCAGGAGGCAGACGATCTCGCCTTGCGCGACCTCGAGGCTGACCTGCCGGAGCACCCGGATTCGCCCGTAGCTCGTGTCGACGTCGCGAAGCCTAAGCACGGCTCGTCATCTTGCCGAGGTAGGCCTCCACCACGACCGGGTCACGCGCGACCTCGTCTGGACGCCCCTCGGCGATGCGCTCCCCGTAGTTCATCGCGAACACCCGGTCGGCCGTCTGCATCACCACCCGCATGTCGTGCTCGATGAGCAGCACGGTCACGCCCCGCTCGCGGATGGTCCGGATGACGCCCGTCAGCTCCTGCTTCTCCGTCGGGTTCATTCCCGCGGTCGGCTCGTCGAGGAGGAGCAAGCGCGGATCCGTCGCGAGGGCCCGGGCGATCTCCAGGCGGCGGCGATTCGCGTACGAGAGGGAGCGGGCAGGCCAGGTGGTCCGGGGGAGGAGACGGTCGCCGAAGATCGCGAGCAGCTCGGACACCCGCCGGATGGCATCTGCCTCCTCGGCCACGACCCACGTCGGCCGGAAGATTGCGCCGAGGACCCCGGCGCGGCGCCGGCAGTGGAGGCCGATGAGCACGTTCTCGAGTACCGAGAGGTTCGGGAACACCCGAAGCGTCTGGAACGTCCGAGCGATGCCCCGCTCGACGATGTCATGCGGGCCGAGATGGGCCAGCTCCGCGGGGGGATCCCCGAACGCGATCGAGCCGGCGCTCGCCCGGTAGAGCCCGGTGATGCAGTTGAAGAGCGTCGTCTTGCCCGACCCATTGGGACCGATGACCCCGACGATCTCCCCGGGGCGCACCTCGAGCGACAGGTCCTGGAGAGCCGTCAGTCCTCCGAACCGGACCGTGAGATGGCGGACGCCGAGGAGAGCGCTCACGACCCCCCCGAGACGCGGGACGTGATGCCGCGAGCCACGCCGGCCTCCGCCGCCCGATCCTCGTCGCGCTCCTCGCCGACCCAGGTGCGCCCGAGGAGGCCTTGCGGCCGGACAAGGGCGAGGGTGACCATGGCGACGCCGAAGGCGAGCATGCGATAGCGGGCCGCTTCCCGCAGGAGCTCGGGCAGCGCGATGAACACGATGGCGCCCGCGATGACGCCGGCCAGGCTTCCGGCTCCTCCGATCACCACGATGCACACGACCAGGACGGACTCGGCGAACGTGAAGCTCTCCGGCGAGACGAAGCCGGCGCGCCCCGCAAAGAAGCTTCCGGCCAGGCCGGCGAAGGCCGCGCCGAGGCCGAAGGCCAGGAGCTTCGCCCGACGCACGTCCACGCCCATCGCGCCGGCGGCCAGCTCGTCCTCGCGGATCGCCTTCCAGGCCAGCCCGATGCGGGAGTGTATGAGGCGTCGGACGACGAACACCGTCATGATGGCGAGGACGAGCACGAAGTAGTAGTACGTCTGGACCTTCAGGCCAAACTCGAGGACACCGACCCCCGACACCGCAATCCGCGGATGCGGGATGTTCATGATCCCCATTGGGCCGTTGGTGAGCTCGCGCCAGTTGTTGAGCGTGATCCGGATGATCTCGCCGAAGCCCAGGGTCACGATCGCCAGATAGTCGCCCCGAAGGCGCAGAGTCGGGTACCCGAGCACGACGCCGAACAGCGCGGCGACCGCGGCGCTCGTCGGCAGCAGGACCCAGAAGTTCACGCCGAAGTGCGTGGAGAGGAGCGCCGTCCAGTACGCCCCGATCGCGTAGAAGGCAATGTAGCCGAGGTCGAGGAGGCCCGCCTGGCCGATCACGATGCTGAGCCCGAGGCCGAGGATCGTGTAGACGCCGACGAGGACGCCGATGTCGAGGAGGTACTCGTCCGCGACGAGCCCGAACGCGACCAGGCCGGCGAGGAGGAGGCCGACCAGCGCCCCGCGGGAGACATTCGACAGCCCGGTGACGGGGGCGCGCGTCACGGGCTCAAACCTTCTCGGGTAGTTGCTCGCCCAGCACCCCTCCCGGACGGAAGACCAGCACCGTGATGAGCACGGCGAACGCGATGACATCCCGCCACTGCGCGCCGATGAACCCCGCGCCGAAGCTCTCGGCCAGGCCGAGCAGGAGCCCGCCCAGCATCGCCCCCCGGAGGTTGCCGATCCCGCCGAGGACGGCGGCGGTGAACGCCTTGAGACCCGCGATGTACCCCATGAAGAAGTCGACGATGCCGTAGTAGAGCCCCACCATGATGCCGGCGCCGCCGGCCAGGACGGATCCGATCAGGAAGGTCAGGATCACGACCGTGTTGACCTCCACGCCCATGAAGCTGGCCACCTCGGCGTCCTGAGCCACCGCACGCATGGCTCGGCCCCAGCGGGTCCGACGGACGAACTGATCCAGCAGCAGCATGAGGCCCAGCGACGCGGCGAGGATCAGGACCTGGAGATTGGTGAAGACGGCGCCCGCGACGTGGTAGAGATGCTTCTCGATCAGGGGCGGGAAGGCCTTCGGGCGCGTGCCGACGATGAGCATCGCGGCGTTCTGCAGGAACAGGGAGACCCCGAGCGCGGCGATGAGCGGGCCGAGGCGGCTGGTGCCGCGGACCGGTCGATACGCGAGTCGCTCGATGCCGACGCCGAGCAGGGCGCAACCCGCCATCGCGCCCAGCAGGGTGAGAGCCAGGACCAGCGCGACGCTGCCTCCGACGAGGCTGGCCGAGGGCCCCATCAGCGCCAGGACGAGGAGGCCGAGGAAGCTGCCCACCATGTACACGTCGCCGTGGGCGAAGTTGATCATCTCGAGGACCCCGTAGACCATCGTGTACCCCAGCGCGATGAGAGCGTACACGCTGCCGATGGTCAGGCCGTTGATGATCTGCTGGACGTACACCGCGGCCATGGAGCCTTCCATGGATCAGCCGTGGACCGCCGGCCGCGACCGCGCCGTGCGCGGCCGCGACCCGGCGGTCGGCTGGGGCGGAAGGGCTCTCCCCACCCGCGCGGCCACCCTTACTTCGGCAGGCGGTCAGCCGGGATGCTGGCGGCCTTCTGGTACTGCCACTTGCCGTCCTTGACGCAGTAGATGCCGATGACCTGATTGACGGTGTCGCCGCGCTCGTTGAAGACGGTCTTCCCGAGCGCGCCCTGGTAGGGCGTGACGGTGCGCACGGCCTTCAGGATCTCGGCGCGGTCCTTCTTGCCGGCCTTCTCGACGGCCTTGATGATGATGTGCATGTCGTCGTAGGCGAAGACGCTGTACTGCTGGGGGCTCTCCTTGTACTTGGCCTTGAAGGCGTTGACGAACTTGGACGCCGTCGGGAGCTTGTTGACGTCGGCCCCCAGCGCGGTGGCGCAGGCGCCCTCCGCCGCCGGCCCGGCCAGCTTCACCAGGTCGTCCGAGTACATGCCGTCCGGGCCCAGCACGGGGATCTTGAGGCCGAGGTCCTTCATCTGCTTCAGGGCCAGCGCGGCATCGGCAAAGACCGTGACCAGGTAGAGGGCGTCGGGGTTCTTCTGCTTCACCGTGGTCAGGACGGGACTCCAGTCGCGCTCGCCCCAGTTGACCCCCTGGAAGAGGACCGTCTCCGCCTTGTCCTTCTTGACGAGGTCCTGGAAGATCTCGGAAATGGTCACTCCGGGGATCGTGTTGTCGTGGATGATCGCGATCCGCTTCTTCTTGAGCTCGCCGACCAGGTAGGCCTCGCCGCCGATCGCCTGGAAGTCGTTCGTTGAGACGGTCCGAAAGATGTTCGTGAACCCCTGGCGCGTGAGCTTGGGATCGCTCGCGATCGCGAAGAGCGGGAGCTTCGCCTCGGAATAGATCGGCGAAGCCGGAATGGCCACGCCGCTGTTCCAGGGCCCGATGACCGCCATCACGTCCTTGTCGACCTTGAGCTTGTTGGCGATCGTGATGCCGACCTTGGGATCGGCTGCGTCGTCCATCGGCAGGATCTCGTAGGTGAACTTCAGGGACTTGGGATCGTACTCGGCCAGGGCCAGCTCCGCTCCCCGGATGAGCTCAGTGCCCCAGGCGGCCTGGGGCCCGGACTGGGGACTCGTGATCGCGACGACGACCTTCTCGGCACCGACCGCATCAGTCGAGCTCGCCACGAGTCCCGTGACGAGGCACCCCGCTGCCAGGATCGCCAAGGCCAGGCTCATCGAGACGTAGCGCATCTCGTCCTCCCCTGTGGGGACTGGGTCCCCGACCGCGATACGTGAAACCGGGACCAGGTCAGAGAGAGACCACGGCCCACAGGCCGTGGAACCCGGATCGAGGCCAGGATCGGCCGGCCGAGACACTTGTGTCAAGGCGGCACCTGGGGGGTGCAAGCGGCACCTGGGGAGGGGCATCGGTGCCCGTGGACATCGATCGGGGAGCGGTTTGACACGGCAACCGGCGGTCTTTAGCATGCACGATGAGACTCGCTGGCGGTGGACGCGGTCCGAGAGCGGTCCGTCCCGCAGAGAACGGAGTGGCGCGCATGCGCAACCGAGCTGAGGTCGTGATCGTCGGATCGGGTGGCTTCGGGGCCAGCACGGCCTACCATCTGGCCCGGCGCGGCGTCCGTGACGTGATCCTGATGGACCGCTACGATCTCGGATCGCAGACGTCTCCGCGCGCGGCTGGCCTCACCTCGAAGGTCGCCTCGTCGGAGCTGATGGTGAAGCTGGTCGACGAAGCGGTGGAGACGCTGGCCGGGTTCGAGAGCGGGACGGGACGCTCGATTGCGTTCCATCGCGTCGGCGCGATGCGCGTCCTGCTGTCGCCGGAAGGGGAGGCGCGCATGCGCCGCAACGCGGCGCTCGCTCAGTCCCTCGGGGTGAAGGTCGAGTTCCTCTCGGGCGACGAGGCCGAGCGGCGCGCCCCGCACTTCCGCGCCGCCGGCGCCCGCGCCATCCTCTTCTCGCCGGAGGACGGATACTTCCACCCGCCGCTCGTGGCCCGGGAGTTCGCGGCCGCCGCCGCGGAGCTGGGCGTGACGCTCGCGCCGGGGACGGCGGTGACCGGATTCCTGCACGAGGGCGGGCGCATCCGCGGGGTGCGGACCGCGGACGGGACGATCGAGAGCCGGGTCGTCGTCGATGCGGCGGGCGCCTGGTCGGCGCTCCTGGCGGACGAGGTGGGCATCCGGGTCCCCATGATCCCGACGCGTCACCAGCTCTTCATCACGGAGCCGATCTCAGGAGTCGAGCCGCACCATCCGATCGTGCGGATCCACGAGCCGAGCGTGTACACGCGGCCCGAGCAGGGCGGGCTCATGTTCGGGGGGTACGAGGACCACCCGCTCCAGATCGACATGCGAGAGCAGCCGGAGGGCTTCCAGGTCCGGGACCTGGCCCTGGACGTCGGGGTCCTCTGGGGGCTCGCCGGCGAGGTGGCCGCTCACTTCCCGGGGCTGCGCGGCGCGCGGCTTCGCGAGCACCGGGGCGGGCTCCCCACCATCTCGCCGGACGGCGAGCACATCGTGGGTCCGGTCGCGAGCCTCGCCGGCTTCTACGTCGCCTCCGCCTGCAACGTGGGCGGGCTGTCCATCTCCGCCTCGGTGGGCCGCGCGCTCGCCGACCTCATCGTGGACGGCGCCAGTCAGCCGGACCTGGGTCCGATGTCGATCGAGCGCTTCCGGGGCCGCACCGTCGATCCGGCCGCGCTCCGGGCGGCCTGCGTTCACGCCTACGCCCGGAAGTACACCAAGGCCTGAGCAGGGTCAGCCGGCCGCCGCGCGCCGCACCGTTTCGAGGTCGGCGGCGATGGGGGACGACAGCCTGAACCGGCCCGCGGGGGCTCGGCCGCCCTTGAGACCGGCATGAGCAGCGGGAGCCACCGCGGCGAGGCGCGCCGAGTGACCCGCGACGTTGAGCCGTCGGTGCTCGGGGACCTGCTCGAGCGCCCGCCGCGCGCCACCGTGGCGTACGTCGACGGGGACGAGATCGACGTCCTGCCCGTGCGAGCTCGAGCGCGGGCCGATGCGTACGGGTTCGGCGTCCCGCCGACGTTCGCCACGGACTTCGAGAACCGGGAGGTCGTGCTGCTCATCGACGACGGGGCGTACTGGTTCGAGCTGCGCGGCGTCTCCGTGCGCGGCCCGGCCCGGCGGGTCGAGCACGCGGAGCCCGCGGAGGCGGACGCCCTCACGTGGTACGCGATCGAGCCGCGGCGCGTCCTCGCCTGGGATTACGGGGCGATCCGGGAGGGCTGAGCGGTGCCCTCGCCCTTCGATCCCGAGGCCCGCGCCTTCCTCCGACAGTCGATGGTCGCGCAGGTCGCCACGCGCTCGGCGAACGGGCGGCCGTTCGTGACGCCGCTCTGGTTCGTGACCGACGGTGAGGCCCTCTTCATCGCGACCGGAGCGGAGAGCTGGACCAGTCGGAACGTCTCGCGGCATCCGGAGATGGCCCTGCTGCTCAGCGGCGAGCGGTCGGGACGGACCGATCGGGTCCTTCGGCTGCGGGGCACCGCGACCTGTCACCGCGGTATGCCGCCGTGGCGCGTGCTGCTGCGCATCGTCAGGAAGTACTACCTCTCGCCCCGGGCGCTGACCGTGGAGCTGCGCAGCATCCGGAAGTGGCCGCTGCGCACGCTCTACCACGGGCAGGCGAAGGGTGGGCCCGGACACCTCCGAGTCGTTCCCACGATGGCGGTGTTTCTGCCGCGGGCCAGCGCGAGCCAGGCCCGCGGACGCTAGCGCGGGTTCGCGGATTCGGAGGTCAAACGGCCAGAGCCCGCCGTGAGTAGGAGTGTCGTGAGTAGGAGTTGTCCGGGACGGCGCCGGACAGTACTCTTGGACGGTGAGAGCGCCCGTACCGACGATGCTCGCAGGCGCCCCCGCGGCCGGCGGGACGCAAGTCGCGCCCGCGGCGGCCCCTGATCCGCGACGCGAGGCAGGCCACACGACACGACCACGCCCGGCGCCAGTACCTCCTCTGGGCCGGGTCGCGTGAGCCGATCGCTCCTGGATCGACGGGTCTTCTTGCGTACGCTGGTCACGGTCGCGCTCGCCGGGGGCGTGACGGGCCGGCCTGGCGTGACCGGTGTCGCCTTCGCGCAGGACGCCGCCGACGCCCAGGCCGACGCGCTCGCGGCGCACCTGGCGAACGCCCCGCTGTTCCTGCAGGCCCTGGACTTCCTGGGGACGCTGAGCTTCGCGGACGCCATGGGCGGCATCGCCCTCCAGGACGACTCGTTCGTTCAGCGCGTGGTGCTGAAGCTCGACGAGCGCCTGCGGCTGACGCCCCGTGACCCGCTCGAGCCCGACCACGCTGATGCGCACAAGTTCCCGCTCGCCAACCTGGTCCTGGCCGCGGGCCTGAACGTCGTCCGCGCCACGGGCTTCGGGGAGGAGGTGCGACGCCACACCATCCACGAGCTGGAAACCACGGCCATCGCCGTGGCGCTGCTCATGGGGCTGACCAGCGTCGCCCGTGGCATCGTCTCCAGCGAGATGACGGCGATGCAGATGGCCGAGACGGACGACAGGAGCATCAGGACGGACCCCGAGGAGTTGATCGCGAACAGCATCGTCCAGCTCACCTTGCTCGCGGCGGCGACCCAGGTTCCCCTGAGCTCCTTCGGGAACGCCTCCGTCGGCAACGAGGAGTTTCGCGAAGTGCGGCTGGCGTTCACGGCGCTGTACGACCGGTTCCTCCCCGAGGCGCGTGAAAACCTGAGCCGGGAGGCGCTGCTCGGGCACATCCGGGAGACGCTCAGCCGGAGCGGCAACCCGGTCGTGAACCGGCGGGTGGAGGCGCTGCTGGCGAACGATGCCCTCCAGAGCCACGCGGACTTCACCGCGGCGCTCGAAGACGCGGCGATGGACCACACGCACGACCTGATGACGATCCTCATGGCGACCGCCTGCGACGATACACAGGCCGCTGCCGGTGATCCGGGCCCGCTGGTGGGGTTGTACCAGACCTACGGCGTGGACTTCCTCCAGGCCATCCCGTCGCTCGTCCCGTACACGATCCTCATCGGCATCGAGCGGGCCAAGTTCGCCGCGCATCGCGCCGGCATCCAGCGGCCCCTCTTCACGCGGGAGCGGAGGAAGTACATGAAGGACTTCCTCAAGGAGACCTGGAAGAATCTGATCGTCTACTTCGCCACGGTCGCACCGGAGGTCTCGGCCAAGGTCGCGGGCACGCGGCGGACGCGCGGAACCAGCAGCAAGGCGGCCGACGGCGTGGGCGTGAACTTCTCCTTGCTGGAGCAGGTGCTCTCGGACATCGAGGCGATCATCACCGCCGTGATGGACCCCCTCCTCAGCGACACGATGCTGGACACGAGGAAGACCCGCGAGGCGGTCGCGGATCTCCAGGATGCGGTGAGGAAGTTCCACGAGACTCTCGGACGAGAGACGGTCCAGCGGCTCTTCGCGCCGCGCGCGGACGGGCCCGCGCAGGAGGTGAGCGTCGCGCGGGCCGAAGTCTTCGAGCACCAGGACCGGATCGTTGGCGAGAAGGCGTCCGGGAAGGCGCCCTATCCCTACAAGCGGGACGATCCGGTGCGGAACCTGAAGGACCTGCAGATCCGGCTGGCCTCGATCGTCGACGAGGCGGGCATCGACAACTTCGTCGCCGAGCTGCGCGACATCAGGCGCAACGTCGGGCCGCAGCTGGAGCGAGAGATCAAGCAGGAGCTGGAGCTGCACCGCGAGACGCCCACCCTCATGGCCGCGATCAAGGTGCTGCGGAAGAACCCTCGACTTCGCGAGCTCCTGGACGTCGACTACTGGCACGCCCGCATCGGCCCGGCGCTGACCGACACCATGTTCGTCGTCTTTCTGCAGGGCCTGCACCTGCCATTCCTGCTCGCGACCTCGGAGCGGATGATGTACGGCGCCGAGTGGTTTGCACGGACCCCGTTGCCGGCCCGCGAGGTCCTGTCCGTGCTCTACAACAACGTCATCGGCATGTTCGCCGACAACTGGGCCGACTGCCTGGCGCACGCCCGGTGGCTGACGAACATGTACCTCGACGAGCTCGCCGCGCAGGTGGGTAAGCTCGCGGCCGACTACCCCGAGGTCGCGGCGGCGATGCAGGCCGGCCACTTCACCGACGACCCGACCCGGCTCATCCCCGAGCGGTTCACGACGCGGATCGAGCAGACCACGGTTCTGCTCGGCACCCTCCAGCGCCGCTACCCCGCGGACGCGGCGCGCCTGGAGGCGGCGCTGCAGCGGCATCTGGAGACCGCGAAGAAGTACTACTTCAAGTCGATGCTCATGGCCATGACGATCTCGGTGGTCGGCTCCGGGAAGTCGCTGCCGGGCGACTCGACGCACTTCACCTTCGCCGCCGGCGAGAAGGACTTCACGCTGGCGGTGACGTTGAGGGACTTCCAGCGCCATCCCCTGTACCACGTCTGGGAGCTCATCTTCAGCGGCTCGTACGCCATGTTCGCCGGCCCGTTGATCGCGGAGCACGTGGTGGCCCCCGGCTTCAGCAGGCTGCGTCTGGGCTCTGGGTTCCTGACCAAGGTGCAGTCGCTGATGCAGGAGCAGTTCAGGGAGGCGTACCCGGGTCTGGACGACCAGTTCGAGCGCCTGCGGACACAACTGAGGGCGCCTGTAGGCGTCGGCACCGGGGTGCGCTGAGGCGTCGAAATGGAGCAGCAAGCCCGGAACATCATGAAGGCGATGCATGCCGCCGGCGTCAAGCTCTGATCTTCGTCAGCTCGATGGGCATCCACGGGGCCTGACCCTCCAGATGGTCGGCCTCCGTGAGGGTCCTGCAGGGCCCGGGTCCCGGGATGTTCGCGAACGAGTCCGAGCGGCGGGGTGGAACGCCTGCGTCGTGGTCAACGAGGAGCGGATCGTCATGGGGCTCCTCCGCGCCGAGCAACTCGGCCGGAAGGAAGAGCGCACGGCCGAGTCCGCCATGCGCCCCGGGCCGAGCACCTTCCGGCCGCACGTGGCCATCGCCGAGATGGCGGAGTTCATGGCCACGCACGATCTCCCGAACGCCCCCGTGACGACCTCAGCGGGTGCGCTGATCGGCCCGCTCGTTCGTGAGGATGCGGAGCCAGCCGCGCATGAGCGCCATGCGTAGGAGGCGTCTTTCTGGCAGGTCGCGGCGCGGCGGCCGGCGGCCGGTGCGTGTCCTACCCCCGCGGGGCTCTGGGATCCGGGTCCTCCGGCTCCGCACATACCTGACCCCGAGCGTGCCCCGAAGCCTCTTCGCCTACCTCGCCGGATATCTGGGCGAGCGCCTGGGGGTGGCGACCGAGCTCCAGGTGGAGACGCGTCACTCCGGGCCGCCCCGCGGCTTGCCCGATCCGTTCAGTGCGGGCGAGCTGGACCTGGGGTTCTTCTGCGCGCCGCCCTACATCTGGCTCCAGGAGCGTCCCGACCCGCCGGTGGAGCTGATTCCGTTCGGGCTTGTGTTCGACGATCCCCGGGGTGCCGGCCGGCCCGTCTACTTCTCGGACATCGTCGTGCGGGTGGACCATCCCGCACGCTCGTTCGCGGATCTCGTGGATGCGCGCTGGGGCTACAACGACCGCGAGTCCCTGAGTGGCTACTACTCGGTGCTCCAGACAGCCGCGAAGCACGGGGCCGACGCGTCCTTCCTCGGACACCTTCACGACATGGGGAGCCACCTGGCCTCGCTCCGCGCCCTCCGCCGGGGCACCATCGACGCTGCCGCCATCGACTCCACCGTGCTCGCGTTGCGCGGGCGGCGGGACCATACTCTCAGGACCGACCTCCGGGTGGTTCACGGCCTCGGGCCGTGGCCGATCCAGCCCATCGTGATGCGGCGGAGCCTGCCGGTCCGGCTCAAGGCCACGCTGACCTCGGCCGTCGGGGCGCTGGCGGAAGCCCCCGAGCGGCGCCGCGCGCTCCGCCGCTGGCTCGTCTCCGGTGTGGCGCCGATGACGGACGCCGACTTCGACGTGGAGCGCGCGGCGCTCGCGCGGGCCCAGGCTCTGGAGCGTGCTCTCGGTGCGCCGGCACTATCGCACCGCCGGTCCACGAAGGTATCACCGCAGACCGGACGGATCCGTGGTGGGGCGAGACTTTCGAAGGGGAGTTAGCGCAACCGCGGGCCTGAGCCGCGAGGAGGCGAGATGCCGAGGAGCGAGTTCGATCGGATCATGAACCGGTGGGCCGCGCTGGAGGAGGACATCCTCGCGCGGCCCTGGTCCTGGCGCGGGAAGGACCTGACCGCTCGGGAGGCGCTGTACCGGACGCTGGAGGGCGAGCAGGAGGCGCTGGTCGCGACGCGTCTCTCGGCCCGTCCGTCCGAGCCGAGGCTGATCCTGAGCCTCGCCCAGCGGGCGTTCGGGGATCTGCGGGGGCTGCTCGTCGGGCTACCGGGCGGGATGCTCGACGCCGCGCCGGCGGCGGGTCACTGGGCGGTGCGACAGACGCTCGCCCACATGCTCGCCGTGGAGCGACGCTACGCCGTGAGCACGCTCCACGCCGCGCGACGGTCCGACGCCGATCCGCTGCGGCCACCTCAGGCGGATCTCGACGCCGCCAGCCGCGTGGACGACACGGGCACCGTCGAGGACGTGCTCGGACGACTCGGCCTGGCTCGCCGGGAGAGCGACCGCCTTCTGGGCGCCCTGCCCGTCGACGCCCTCACGCGGCCCACGGACTGGGCGGGGTATGAGGTGGACGTGCGCTTTCGCCTCCACCGCTTCGCCGCCCATCTCGTCGAGCACACCGTCCAGTGCGAGAAGGCACTCCGTGCCCTCGGGCGCGTCGAGGCGGAGGGGCGGCGCATCGTGCGCCGGATCTGGGCGACCCGCGGCGAGCACGAGGCGCTGGTGGCGGAGGGCGCGCTCCCGGCGCTCGACGCGCAGGTGGTCGAGCGCGCCGCGTCCCTCTAGCCGAGGGCGGGGCGATAGCGCGGCCCCGGAGGACCGGCCGAAGTCGTCCGGACAGCCTTCACAGCGGAGTCGCGGCCAGATCAACCGCGTGCGTGCCTGGGCGCGTCGGAGGTGCCCGAGGAAGTTCGTCCATCATAGCGCTGGCCGGTTGAACGTCCCCGCAAGGGGCCCCTGACTCTACGAGGGCAGCCGCCTGAGCAGCGCGGCCGCGAAGCGATCGGCCCCCGGGGGCGAGGTGAAGACCGAGCCCGGGGCCCCTCCTTCGCCGTGCTGTCCCGGCGCGGTAGCCGAGACGTGACGTCCCCGTCATCCGCGCTCAACGCACGTCGGCTAGACTAGGGTTCCGCCGGAGCCGAATCGAGGAACTCGTAGCCACGTTTCTCGTTCCCCGGTTCCCGGGGCCCCGTTCCCTGGGGCAGCCCCTGGGGCCAGCCCGGAACTGCCTGAAGAACGGGCTGCCGGTGATCCTGCCGGCCGGCGTCGTCGCCGACCTCCGGCGCCAGGCTGCTTGCACGGCCGGGCGCCACCATCGCCGCAGATCTCGAGGCGCAGTCGGTGAGGCGCCCGACGGTACCGCGCATCCCTTCCAGGTCGAGCCGTTCGCCCGGCAGATGCTGCGGACCGGCCAGGACGAGATCACGCTGACGCTCGGCCACGAGGCGCAGATCCACGACTACGAGACATGTCATCGCGCCGAGATGCCCTGGCTGGCCCTGCGCTGAGCGTCGGCTCAGCGATAGACGCGGAAGAACTCGCGGACGTCTCGCACGAACTCCTCGGGCGACTCCAGGGCGGCGAAGTGTCCGCCGCGCGGGCGCTCGGTCCGGCGCACGCAGCGGTATACGCGGCCGATCCACTCGTCGGCGGCGGCGGGAACAGGTCGGCCGGGGACGCCATGAACGCGGTGGGGACGTCGACGCGCTCCCCCGGGCCCAGCCGCATGCCCTCCGGCCGGCGGCGGGCGGCGGTGTAGAGCCAGCTCGCCGTGTTCGCGCAGCCGCTCAGCCAGTAGATCATCACGTTGGTGAGCAGGGACTCCATGGTGAACGGCGGCTCGGCGCCATCGCCGTCGCTCCAGCCGTGGAACTTCTCGACGATCCACGCCGCCAGCCCGACTGGCGAGTCCGTGAGGGCGTACGCGAGCGTCTGCGGCTTGGTGCTTTGGATCGCCTGGTAGCCGGTCTCGCGGCCGAGACGCTCGCGGGCCCGCGCGATCCACGCCGTCTCGGCCGGCGTCAGCGGCGGACTACCCTCGCCGAGATGGGGGCGCAGGCCCATCAGGTTGAGGTGGATTGCCGCGACGTGCCCGGGGCAGTCGAGGGCGAGCCAGGAGGTGACGATGCTGCCCCAGTCACCGCCCTGGGCGACGTAGCGCCGGTAGCCGAGCACCGAAGTCATCAGCTCGTCCCAGAGCCGCGCGATGTCGCGCGGCGTGATCGGCGCCGGCGGCGGGGAGGACCACGCGTACCCCGGCAGGCTGGGGACGATCACATCGAAAGCGTCCTCGATCCGGCCGCCGGCACGCTCGGGGTGGGCCAGGTGCTCGATCACGCCCTCGAACTCGACGAACGACCCTGGCCACCCGTGGGTGAGCACGAGCGGCAGCGGCTGGGGCCCGCTGCCGCGCTCGTAGACCAGATGAATGCGATGGGCGCCGACGACGGCGACGAACTGCAGCAGGCGATTGAGCCGCGCCTCGACGGCGGGCCAGTCATACTCGTCCCGCCAGTAGTGCACGAGCCGGGTAAGATATGCGAGGTCGGTGCCGTAGCTCCATCCGGCGTCGGCGGGCTCGCCGGGCAGGCGCGCCCGCCACAGGCGCTCCTGCAGATCGCTCAGCACCGCGGGCGGGGTGGCGATCCTGAACGGCTCGAGGGCAGTCACCTCAGCGATCCAGGCCGATCCGCACGCGCCGGTTGTGGCGGCCCTTGTTGTCGATCTTGAGGATCCGCACCGGCCGTGAGCGCGCGGTGGAGGCCAGGTGGGTGCCGCCGCAGGCCTGGCGGTCGAGCCCCACGATCTCCACGATGCGGATCGTGCCGTCGCCCGCGGGCGGCGGCGCCACCGAGCGGCTGCGGATGAGCCCATGCTCCGCCGTCGCGTCAGTCATCGGCACGTACACGTAGCGGACGGCGAGATCCTGCCGGATGACGTCGTTGATCGGCGCCTCCAGGGCGCGCAGCCGGTCGTTGTCGGCGTCGGGCAGGTCGAAGTCCATCCGGGCGGTGCCGTCGTCGTTCATCTGGGCCCCGGTCACGAGCGCGCCCTGGAACTGCTGGAAGACCAGCGCGTTGAGGATGTGCGTGCCGGTGTGCAGCTCGGTCATCATCGTGCGGAACGCGGCGTCGACCGCCGCCCGCACCGGGCCGGCGATGTCGACCGGCTCGGCGAGCAGATGCCAGAGGCGCCCGTCGGTGGATTCGAAACCCACCACCTCGACCTCGCCACCGGACCAGGCGAGCCGGCCGCGGTCAGCGAGCTGCCCGCCGCCGCCGGGATAGAACGGCGTCTGCTCGAGGACCACCGCGCCGGGCCGGGCGTCGACGACCCGGCTCTCGTGGTCGAGGACCTCGGGATATTCGTGACAGTAGTAACGCGCCATCAGCGATCTCCCCGGGCGTTATCGTAGCGGGGCGCCCGACATCTGGGAAGCGGTTCCTCGGCAGGTTCCTCGGCGGGGTCTTGCGGCCGACGGCAGCCCCGGATACCTTCCCCGAGCGGAGAGGCGCTCGATGAGAATCGAGGAACTCCTAGCCACGTTTCTCGTTCCCCGGTTCCCGGGGCCCCGTCCCCCTGGCTAGCCCCTGGGGCCAGCCCGTCGGCGCGATAGCCCGCGACCCTCGAAGTCGGCAAGGCCATCGGGGGCCCGGCGGCGGCTCGGCGGCCCGGCCGAGCGCCGCGAGGAGCCGCCGCCGCCACGCGGGCCGGCTCGCCCTCGTTGACCCCCGGAGTTTCCGGCTGATACATTGTAGCCACGAGTGTAGCTACATCTGCCGTGTCAGGCGGAGGCGGGTATGAGGTCAGTTGGGGTGCGTGAGCTCAAGGACCAGACGAGCCGAATCCTGCGTCGTGTTCGGGACCGCGGCGAGGAGATTCAGGTGACCTATCGGGGACGGACCATCGCTCGACTGATCCCTGCGTCGCGGCGGGCGCGCGGAGGACAGACGAGCGCGGCCGTGTGGTCCGACCTCGATCGACTGGCCGTGGAGATCGGCGCTCGCTGGCCCCGCGGCCGATCCGCCGTGGGGGCCGTGCGGGAAGGACGGCGCCGGTTGTGACCGTCGTCGATGCCAGCGTGTGGGTGAGCCGTCTGGTTCCCCAGAACGTCCACCATGCGGCCAGCCGACGCTGGCTCGAGGAGCAAGCCGCCGGGGGAGATCTGCTGATCTCACCCACGCTGCTCCTGGCGGAAGTGGCCGGAGCGCTTTCGCGACGAATGGGTCAGTCTGAGCTCGCGCACCAGGCTGTTCAGATGCTCCTGCGACTCACCGAACTTCGCTTGGTGCCCCTCGACAGCCGGCTGGGACGCTCCGCCGCAGAGCTAGCCGCCGAGATCGGGCTCCGTGGCGCCGACGCTGTGTACGTCGCGACTGCGCATCATCTGAATCTCCCGCTCGTTACCTTGGACCGCGAGCAACAGGCCCGGGCCAGGCGTCTCGTCGAGGTACGCTCCCCGGGGCAGCGGGGCGGGCCGGTCGGCGGCTGACCACGGGAGGCGTCCAGTCCATGTCGGCCACTTCCTGACCCGGGCTGCCCGGCGAGCCGGACTGTCCAGGGTGGCGGCGACGTGAAGGCAACCTCGTCCGAATGCAGCGCCTTCAGGCTGAAGGGCTTGCGCCGCGCTGCGCCGGGGCTGGTCGGCTCCCGTGAGCCGTCGCCGCTCAGGACCGCGGCCGGCGCGTGCATTCCCCGCCGGCGCACCACCTTGTCGGCCCGTTCCCAATCGCGCTACACTCCGCCGCGCTGGCGACGCCGCAATCTGGGTTCCTGGCCCGGCAACGACCGTGAGGGGGCGCCGCCGGGCTGATGCCCTCCGTGAAGCTACCAGGGGAACAGCGCCCCCGTGGGCCCGCACCTCGCGACCGAGTGGATGGTGAGTTCGGTGAAGATACAGCCGGGGCAGGTGGTCGAGGCGGACGGTGCACTCACCGTACGCTACCGCTTCGAAGCACGAATGGAGCGGACGGGTGAGCTATGGTTCAGCGTCGCGCCGCGCTGGCGCGACTGGATCCACGCCGGACCCGAGCCCGCGGTCGCGGCGCTGGCATTCCTGGCGATGGCCGCCGGCGAGGACATCGAAGTGGCGCAGCCGGTGTCGTCGCGGTTTCACTACGGCTTCCAGCGTGCCGTCGAGCACTTTCATCTGTGGTGGCCGCGCCTCCGGGCGGTCGCGCTGCGTGTGCCCGGGTTCTCGCACGCCGACCGGTCGCGCGCGACGGCCGTGGCGAGCTGCTTCTCGGGCGGCGTCGACTCGTTTCACACGCTGTACGCGCACCTCGGTCCCGCCGCACCGGTCGCGGACTTCAGGTTGACGCATCTGCTCTTTGCGCACGGCTTCGACATCCCGCTGGCCAATCCCGCTTACCATGAGCTCGCCGCCGAGTTCGCGGAGCTCGCACGCCCACTGGGCCTCGACGTCGTCGGCCTCTCGACGAACGTCCGCGACATGCTGGATTCGCACCTGCCCTGGGACCAGACGCATGGAGCGTGCCTCGCCGCCGCCGCGCTGCTGCTGTCGGGTGGGATCCGGCGGCTCATCATCCCGTCCACGAACCGGCAGTCGCTGCTCTTCTTGCCGTGCGGCTCGAATCCGGTGACCGACCCGATGCTTGGGACCGAGAGGCTCGACATCGTGCACTACGGCACGCACCTGTCGCGCATCGAGAAGATCGTCGCGCTTGCCGAGCGGCGCGAGGCGCAGGCGCACCTTCGAGTCTGCTGGCAGAATGCCTCCGGCGCCCGCAACTGCGGGCGGTGCGAGAAGTGCCTGAAGACCATGATGCCGCTCGCGGTCATCGGGGCGCTCGAGAAGTTCGCCGTGTTTCCGCCGCTGCCGTCCTGGAGTGCGATTGACCGGCGCTGCTTCACGCCCGTCGACCTGTCCCGCCGGCCGCCCGAGCTGAGCTATGCGGCCGAGTTGCAGGCGCTCGCGGCGTCCCGGGGCAGGAGCCTTCCGCTCTCCCGCCGCGACGGGTCCGCGTACCTGGCGAGGGCGAAGGCGGCGGCGTCGGCCCTGCGGCTGACGTTGTCGCGTCGATTCAGCACTCCCGGATCCAAGGCGCCGCCGGCCTAGGGTGGGCCGCTCGTGACGTCCGGCATCACGGGAATGGGGGCCGCGCCGGTCCGCCAGTCGAGAAGACCCTGCTCGAACGGTGGACGCGCTCTTCCTTTCAGCACCCGTTCGGGAGGGCGCCGCCGTCGGCGAAGCGCCGACGAGGCGGAGCCTTGAAGGAGGGGAGCGATGGAGCAGGCCAGCCCGGGCACCGTGGGCCGCGGGCAGCCTGACGGGTAGGACATCCGGCCGGTGGTCGCCCCCGGGCGTTTCCGTTCGCCAGCTCGGTTCCCGAACAGGGGACGCCCATGACCGCCCACGAGACCGTGACACCGGGGCCAGCCACGCGAGTGCCAGGCCCGGCCGGGGAGATGCGGATCTCGAGACGGCATGATCGTGGTCGAGCCGGGCAGGAACCCGATCACGGGGACGGCGTCACCCCACCAGACCCGCACGCGACGGCCCGGCGCGATGACCACGGCCGGTCGCTCTCGAGGACGTAGCCGGCCGCCGTCCGGTGCGCCCCGCTCACCCAGGCCACGCCGTCCAGCTCGAGCTCCCCGGGGTGGTGCTGGAGCCGGCATCGTGACGAAAGCTCAGTCCAGGACCCCGGGCAGCGCGTGGCCCGTCGAGCTTCATGGCGACCGATGCGCCTGGCCACCTCCGAGGCGGTCAGGCGGGCCCTCGTCCTCCGGGACGGCCGCGCTCCTGGGCACGGACGTAGGGCCGATGCAGGACAGTGGATCGAGGGCTCGACCCCACGCGGGACTGCAGCGGGCCCGCACGAGCGTCCAGGGGCCGACATCCGGTGGCGGCCCCCGCCCACGGGCCTTCCGCCACCGGGAGGCCAGGGGGCCGGCCCTGATGTGGCGCGCCTCCGCGCATGTCGATCTCGCGCCGGCCCGTTCGACTATGGAGCGAGAGGAAAGACCACGAGTCCCCGCACGCACCGCGCCCGCGGCGGCGCTCCTCGGCGGGCGGCGCCTAGCGTCGCGCGGAAGCGGCGTGCGAGGACCGGCCCGGCTCGCGGGGCTGGTGGACGATGAAGCCTCAAGTGAGGAAGGAGTCAAGCATGGCCAAGGCCATTCCGGACGGGTATCGGACCGTCACCCCATACCTCACCGTCAAGGGCGCCGCCCAGGCGATCGACTTCTACAAGCGGGCGTTCGGGGCCCGGGAGAGCGAGCGCATGACCGGGCCCGACGGCAAGAGCGTGATGCACGCCGAGATCCAGATCGGCGACTCGCTCGTGATGCTCAGTGACGAATTCCCCCAGATGGGAAGCCGCTCGCCGCAGACCCTGGGCGGCACCACCGCGGCCATCTTTCTCTACGTGCCGGACGTGGACGCCGCCTTCCAGCAAGCCGTCGACGCCGGCGCCAAGGCCATCATGCCGCCGGCCGACATGTTCTGGGGCGATCGGTTCGGCAAGCTCGTCGATCCCTTCGGTCACGAGTGGGCGATGGCCACCCACAAGGAGGACCTGGCCCCCGAGGAGATCCGCAAGCGGGGGGCGGCGGCCATGGCCTCCATGTGCAGCGACGCTGGGCACCCGTCGTAGGGGGTCAGCCCACCCGCACGCGGATGCCGGCCGTGACCGCTCGCCGGCGCGTGCCCCCTCGGCGCCTGCGCGCGCGTCCGCCGGGTACCCCTCCGGCGACGGAGAGGTGCACGCCCAGGCGCGGGGGTGGGAACGACCGTTCGTGATGCCTGGCCAAGCTGCTGGACGAAGGGGCACGAGGTGGTTCTGACCTCGGGACGCGACGATCCGTCGGCGGAGGGACGATGAAGTACATATGCTTGGGATACGTGGACGAGACGAAGTGGGACAGCATGTCCGAGCGCGAGCGCGACGCCCTGATGGACGAGTGCTTCGCCTACGACGAGGTGCTGCGCAGCGGCGGTCACTTCGTCGGCGGGGAGGCGCTCCAGAGCGCCCGGAGCGCCACCACGTTGAGCTACCGGAAGGGCAAGGTGTCCGTGACCGACGGTCCCTACGCCGAGACGAAGGAGCAGCTGGGGGGGATCTTGATCCTCGAGGCCACGGACCTGAACCACGCCATCCAGTTGATGTCGAGGCACCCTGGCGTGAAGGTGGGCCCCTTCGAGATCCGGCCGGCGGAGGACCTCACCCCTCTCATCCGCAAGAGCGCCGAGCGGCGGCGCGCGTCGGCAGACCGAGCGTGAGCGCAAGGACGTAGGAAGGGAGGCGGTGCCATGCGATTCATGATCATCGTGAAGGCGACCAGGGCCTCGGAAGCCGGCGTCATGCCCCCGGAGAGCCTGATCGCCGAGATGGCGAAATACCACGAGGAGCTGCAGAAGGCTGGCGCGCTCGTGGACGCCTCCGGCCTCCTGGCGACCTCGAAGGGCTGGCGCATCCAGTATTCGGGAGAGAAGCGCGCGTTCACCGACGGGCCCTTCGCCGAGACGAAGGAGCTCATCGCCGGCTATACCCTCATCCAGGTGACGTCGAGGGAAGAGGCGGTCGAATGGACCAAGCGCTTCCCCAATCCGGCCGTCGACGGCGGGAAGGGCGAGATCGAGGTCCGCCAGCTGTTCGATCTGGACGACTTCGGTCCCAGTGAGGCGACGGCGCGTTTCCGCAAGATAGGGGTCCCTTCGCAGAAGCCGTAGCAGGATCCTCGCCGCCGGCGCTGGCCAGGCGGCCCGACTGGGGTCGGCGCCGTCAGGCCGTGCGGGCCAGATGCGGGCCGCGTCCGCGCCGGCGGACCGGAGGGCTCGGTCAGGTAGCGCGGCGTCGCCTCACGTCGCGGCGAGGCCGCTTCGGCGCCCCCCGTCGGGCCGATGGCCAGCCCGCCACGCACCCGGGGCGACGCCCACCGCGCGCTTGAACGCGCGCGAGAACGCGGCCTCGCTCTCGTACCCCACGCCGAGCGCGAAGGTGCCGTCACCCCAGTGCGAGATCTTCATCGGCGCCATCGGCGGGGCCACCGCGCGGCCGGCCCAGGACTCGGCAGCGTACGCGCAGCGCGACGCCCGGTTCGTCATGAACGTCCACGGCCGCTGGGAGGATCCGGCCGACGACGAGCGCAGCATCGGCTGGGTGCGCGACTTCTTCCACGCGGCGGCACCCTTCGCGAGCGGCGGCGTGTCCGTCAACTTCCTCACCGCCGGCGAAGGCGACCGCGTGCGCTCCGCGTATGGCCCGAACTACGATCGCCTCGCCGGGCTGAAGCGCAAGTACGATCCGGAAACCTCTTCCGGATGAACCAGAACATCGAGCTGGCCTGAGCGCCCACTCCGTGACGCACCGGCGCTCGGACCGGAGCCCGGCCCTTGGACCGCGAGCGGGCGAGCAGTTCACGGGCGGGGCGGCGGGAGCGCGCAGGCGACTCACCTCGCTGCGGCCCGAGCGACATCCGGACCGGACGCAAGCGCCGGGGGGATGGTGGACAGGGAGATTGAGCCCCCGATCCCGGGAGCCTCGGCCCTCGTCTGCCCCGGGATCCATCGGACCTCATGGCGTGCCGATAGGTCGCCAGGATCGCGCCAGGTCGTTCCGGCGGGGCGCGCCGGCGACGTCCATCCGGATACAATGGCGAGCGGGGTGAAGCCGAGCCAGAGCACGGCTGAGAGGAAGGCCGCAGCCTGAAGGGGTGTAACGGGCCGATGACACAGTCGCAGATGACCGGGTCTCCGGCGGATCTAGAAGCAATTGACCGCGTGCGCCAGGCCCACGTTGCTGCCCTGAATAGGGGTGACGTCGAGGCATGGGCGGACCTGTTCGCCGAGGACGGCGTGCAGATGCCCCCTCATGTTCAGGCCAACGTCGGGCGTCCGATGATCCGCGCGTGGAGCCAGGGGTTCTTGCACCCTTTCCACGTCCGCTTCGCGCTGGGGGTGGACGAGGTGCGTGTCAGCGGCGAGTGGGCCTTTGAGCTGGGCCGGTACACCATTAGCCTCACGCCCAAAGCAGGGGGGCCGCCCATCGGCGATGTGGGCAAGTACATCACCATCTACCAGCGGCACGCTGACGAGTCCTGGAAGATGGGACGCGACATTTGGAATAGTGACAACCCGCCGCTGCCGATGGGATAGACGAGGGCTGCCGCCTGGACTCAATTGCGCACCACTTGACGAGACCTCGGGGCGTTGCGCCGAGGAGATTCTGCGCGATGACCTGTACGCGGTCGCCCTGCGCACGTGGGTGCGGCCGGGACCGGGCGGCCTGGTGGGGAGCGTCGATTCCCCATCTGAGCGTCCGGCGGCATGCACCCAGCGCGCCGCACGCGCGGCTGATGCCGGGCGCCGGGAGGACTTTGCCCTGGGACCGTGGAGTCCACTGAGTCAGGTCAGTGGGCCGCGTCGAGAGGGAGAGCAGAGCGTGAGGGTGCTGGACACCATCGGGCGGACGAGGCTCATGCCGCTCCAGCACATGGTTCCGGAGGGGAGCGCCAGGATTCTGGTCAAGCTGGAGTACGAGAACCCGACGGGGAGCATGAAGGACCGCATGGCGCTCGCGATGGTCGAGGCTGCCGAGGCGGATGGCCGGCTGCGCCCGGGTGGGTCGGTGGTGGAGTACACGGGCGGCAGCACGGGCGTGTCGCTCGCCTTCGTGTGCGCCGCGAAGCGCATCCCGCTTCAGATCGTGACGTCGGAGGCATTCAGCAAGGAGAAGCGGGACCACATGATGGCGCTGGGTGCTCACCTCACACTCGTCGCCAGCCCCACCGGGGGGACGACGAAGGCTCTGACCCTCGAGATGATCGAGACCGCAAGAAGACTCGCCTCCGCTTCCGGGAGCTACTGGACGGATCAGCTGAACAATACTGATCAGCTGTCCAGCTACGAGCGGATGGGCGAGGAGATCTGGGAGCAGACCAACGGGCAGGTGAGCGCCTTCGTTCAGAGCGTCGGCACCTCCGGGTCACTGCGGGGGATCTCCACACGCCTCCGGGTCCACAAGCAAGCCGTGCGAGTCGTCGCGGTGGAGCCCGAGGAGTCGGCCGTCCTGTCGGGTCGGCCGAGCGGGACTCACAAGATCGAAGGCACCGGCGTGGGGTTCGTCGTCCCGCTGTGGACCGCGACCCTCGCTGACGAGGTCCAGACGGTATCGACCCAGGAAGCGATGGCGACCGCCCGGCGCCTCGCCCGGCTGGAAGGAATCTTCGCAGGCACCTCCACGGGGGGAAACGTGGCGGTGGCGCTGCGGGTCGCCGAGCGCCTGGGACCGGACCACACAGTGGTCACGGTGGCCGTCGACTCCGGGATGAAGTACCTCAGCACGGCCCTGTATGCCCAGCCGTGAGAGCCCTCCAGGTCCGTTCGACGACCGGACGTGCGGCCGGCGCTCCTCAGCGGACTCCCGGCGCCGCCGGCCGACGCCTCGCCCCGGGAAACACGCCGAGCTCGGCGTACGTCTCCCGCAATGCGGCGCTGAACACGTCGGAGGAGAACCGGTCCTCGAAGAGGCGGCGGCCCCGTCGGGCCATGTCCTTTCGCAGCGCCTCGTCGGTGAGCAGGCGCTGGATGGCGCTCGCCAGCGCCGCGCTGTCGCCAGGCGGAACGAGGAGGGCGGTCTCCCCATCGGTCACGTCTTCCGGAATGCCGTCGACCGCGGAGGCCACGGCCGCGACGCCCGCCTGCAGCGCTTCGAGGAGCGACACGGAGCCGCTGCCCTCCTCGAGCGACGGGAGGACGAAGACGTCGGCCTGCTCGAGATAGGGATAGGGATCCGGGACCTCGCCCACGAGCGCGGCGACGTCGGCGATGCCCAGCTGGGCGGTCAGCCGCCGGTGGTGGGGGAGGAGCGCATCGCCGCCGACCATGCAGGCACGGAACCGTGTCCCCGCGCGCCGCAGCCGTGCGAGCGCATGCAGAAGCACGTCGACGCCCTTCCGAGGATCGTGCCGAGAGACGGCCACGACGAGCGGCGCGTCACCCGGTGGGAGGCCTTCGGGAAGCGCCGTGGGCCGCGGAGAGGAGCCAACAGGCGAGGGCCGGAGGAAGGCGGCCTCCGAGCTGTACGTCAGCTTCCGGATCTTGTCGCCGATGGCGAAGGTGTCCGTGAGCAGGCGGCGCACCGAGTCGTAGTTGACAAGGACGAGGCGCGACCCCAGATACCCCTGCCGTTCGTAGCGGGCGACGACCCGGCGGATCCAGGCAAGCTCAGCCGCGTGGATGAGGCGCTGCAGCGATCCATGGGCCGGGCGGAGGCCACGCGCCTTGGCCGTGGACTCCCGGGTGACGGTGTCATACGAGCTCAGGACGGGGACGATCTCGATGCCGTGGGGGCGTAGCATGTCCCGCGCCATCGTCCCGACCGATCCGAAGACACCGAAGCTGTGGACCAGGCGGACGTTCCCATGCGCTCGAACGAACGAGGCGACCGCTCTCGCCAGGACCGCGTACCGCCAGACCAGCTGGTTCTTGCGATGTCTGAGGACGGGCCACCGCTCGATGCCCACCCGGACGCGAGAGCGGTGCACGGTTCCGAAGGGCGCCTCGACCGTGCCGGCGGCCCGGGCCAGCGTGAAGAGATGGGGGTCAAAGCCGGCCCGGCGTGCCGCCCAGGCGTGGGCGCGGACGTAGCTCGGGTGTCCCCCGGTAATCTCGAGGATGTTGTTGCCCGCCACGAGGACGATCGGCTCACCCATGTGTCAGTCAGCCGGGGGCCCGCCGGCACCGCGTTGGCCCGCCCCGGAGTGGTCGGACTGTAGCGCGCCCGCACGGGCCCTCACAACGGCCCCCGCCGCTGGGCGAGCGGCCGGCAGCGGCGCCGGCTGGTTCTCAGGCCGCCCACGCGCATCAGCCGCGAGGCGTGGCGGTCGGCGGTCGACGGGGGAATGACCGGGCCGCGGTACGAGGTGGCGGGAACCTCGCCGGAAGATCCGGCGCCTCCATCTGGAAGAGAGCCTCCGGTTCCGGCAGCCCACGAAGCCGGTGATTGCCCAACGCGCGGAAGCTGACACCCACCGGAACGGAAGCCCCGGTGGCTCGCACGGTGGGGTGGGAAAGCAGGATCTGGCCCCCATGGCCGGCGGTGCAGATGCGGGCGGCCGTGTGCACGGCGAGACCCACGTATCCGTTATCGGTCAGCGTGGGACGGCCAGTGTGGATGCCGATCCTGACCCGGACGCGGGCCCCGTCCGGCCATGCCCGGGACCCGAGTCTCCGCTGGATCGCCAGCGCTGCGCCGAGCGCCCCGGCCGGCCGCTTGAAGACGGCGAACATCTCGTCGGCGCGAACGTCGACCTCGCGGCCGCCCGACCGTTGCACGGCGCGAAGGAGAAGGCGGCGTACACCGTTGAGCACGTCGGCGTACCCGTCACCCAGCCGGCGGAGGAGGCCAGTGGAATCCTCGATATCGCTCAGGAGGAAGGTGACTTGGCCCGTAGGCAGATTGCGCACGACATCGGCGCGTCCCCTGGACTCGCCCTCCAGGCGCTCGGTCGCGAGCTGCCCGGTGATGAACCCGATCGGCACGATCCCGTGCTTCTTGGCGGCGGTCAGAAGCCGCTTGCGCGCCTGCTCGCGTGCCGTGTCGTCCTCGAACTTGATCTGGTTGAAGCGGGCGAGGGCGTTCCGGACGTGTGGCTCGTCGTGGATCGGCAGGCGTCGATGGCCCTTCGAGTCCACGTAGGCGAAGGCAGTATTCGGCAGACGCGCGCGGGCCTTGGCGCTGAGCTGCGCCATCAGTATCCGATTGTAGCAGATGCATGATCGGGGGGCCGTCGCCGCCCGTCTCGCCGGGATGGCCGGTCCGACCTGGGGCCGCGCTGCGGGAAGTCGCAAAGCGTGGATTCAGCCTGACCGACGGGCCTGACCACCGTACGGTGGACGAGGCCGTCAGCGGCACGTGATCCGCGCCGCCGCTGAAGCGGGCGAACTGAGATGACGCCACGAACGGAACACCGAACGGAGATGGCCATGTCGGCAAGCACGACCCTCGTCGCTATCCACTGATCGTGAGCGCCCGGCGGCACCCCAGTTGGGTGGCTTAGGGCAAGACCTTGCCCGCACTACAGGACGGAAGCTCGACGGGATGACAGGACCGAGAACGGCTTGGTTTCGTCAGAATCTCACCTGGACGCGGCTCTGTACCGTGTGGAGACTGCCCTCTCCCGCTGGCCCGTCCACGTGCGTGAACAGGTATTCGACCGACACGCGCCAGTGCCGGTCGAGGTACCAGTTGAGGCCGGTGCTGAGGATCCCCATGCGGCCGCCGCGCGCCTGGCCGTCGTCGAGGTCCACGGACGACCAGCGGACCGCGCACTCCCAGGCGCCCGGACGCCCGTCCCGGATCGAGAAGGGCTCTCGTGGCACGACCGCTGAGAACACGCCCATCCGCCGATCGTACGGCCGGCTCTCCCCAGTGAGGAACCAGCTCCCGGCAAGATAGAACCCCCAAAGCATCAGCGGGTCGCCGCCGTGCGGGTCCACGAGGGCAACGATGCCCTCGCCCTGGACGGAAAGCGGTCCGTGGATGACCGCCGCCTCGAGACCCACCAGGCCCGCCATCTTCGCGTCGATTTCGCCGGTGTCGACGAGGTGGGGCGCGAGGTGGCTCTCGGGCCGCGACCGGTAGCGGATGCTCCCGCTCGAGGAGAAGACGTGGCTGGCGCCGAGCCCGAGGTGGACCATCCGAGGCAAGGCCGGGGACGCGTCATCGTACTGGCGCCACGTCACGCGGCCAACCAGGCGCGACAGGCTGCCGGACACATCTCCCGTGTCGTCCCCGGTCCCGTCCGAGAACCAGCCCAGCGCGCCGGTCACTCGGCCGTCGAGGTCGTGGTTCTGGATGCTCAGGCCCGCCAGGTAGCCCGGGGCGAACGCGTCCACTGGCGCGGCGCGTTCCATGAACGTGGTGTCCATACTGCTGGCCAGCCGGTCGAGGCTGAACGGCGCCTTCATCTGCCCGATCTTGAAGGTCCCGACCACCGGGAGGTCTCGGAGCCCGAGATAGAAGTCGTTAAGAAACAGGCTCTCCTTCGTCACGCCGAACTCGAGCTTGAAGGCGATGGGCCGGACGATGTATAGCTCACCCTCCGTGAACAGGCGGCCTCGCCTGAGCTCACCCCCGTCGGCGACATCCGGCAGGCCCGAGACGGCGTGGTACGCGGCGCCATCGACCTGCAGCTTGAGCCCGACCGTGCCCCTGACGATCGGCTGTCCCTCCACGAACAACGGTGGGCGCCACGCCTCCTCGGGCACCCAGGGCACGACCCGCGGGAGCTCGAAGCGGAGTCCGTCGTCCCACGTGACCCGCCAGTGGCCGAGTCTCAGCGTGGCACCCGGGTTTCCGGCCGGGATGGACGATGCGGAACCGGTCGAGGAGGCCGAATCGCGCGGAGCAGCTGGATCCACGCGGGTGGTGGGCCCTGCTTCTCCCTCCCCGGTCGACGGGCCAGCTCCCGCCATCGATGACGGCAGCGTGAGCGCGAGGAGGCAGGGCACGACGATCCAGGCCGCCGAGGAGCGCCCACGTCGGCGGTTGGACCCCACCGATGCGGGCGCTGCGCGCTCCCTCAGAACTTGAACGAGACCTCCGCTCCGTACGACCACCCGGAGAAGTTGTCCGAGAAAAAGTACGACGCCCCGATCCCGAGGTACTCGAGCTTCCACAGCAGGCCGACCAGGTCCACCACCAGCCGGCCGCCGGCGTCGTAGAGGTGATCTGTTTTCAACGATGTCTCGAGGCCTCCCGACAGCTCGGACCGCGCGATGTGCCCTCCCGCGCGGAGCTGCCGGCCGAACACGCGGAGCGGCAGCTTCACCTCCGTGTCCAGCTCGTTGCGCCACCAGTGGGACTCGCTCTCGAAGCTGAGCGCCGTCGTCGAGCGGCTGAGGGGCTCGGTATGGAAGTACTTGTAGACGGACGTCAGCGTGACCTGCACCGGACCGAACGCCTGCCGGTAGCGGAGCTCCAGACCCGGCACGATTGTGAACGTGTCCGCGTTCCAGTCCACCAGCGTCCCCCCGAGGCCTTGCTTCACGGTGATCCCCAGGGGCGTGCTCGGGAAGAACGTGTTCTCGGTATGGGAGTAGATGCCGCCGATCGAGGGCGCCACGCTCAGAACATCGAAGACGGTGAACCGGATCCCGGTTCCCAGCGCCACCGACCACGTCTCGATCTCACTCCGATTCCCGGCGAGCGGCAGGACCTGGAAGCGGTTGTCGAAGAGCACGCGTCCGAACCCCCCCTCCACGAGCACATTCCACTGGACACCGGAGTCGCCCAGCGGGAACTTCGGCGTCACGTCCCCGCGGCCGGACAGCTTGAAGACGTCGCCCTGCGTGTCGTTCACCTCGCCCTTGTAGAGTCCCCCCGACGCGCCGGTCTGCGTCCCCAGGACCGCGAAGCTCTCGACGCGTGACCCCACCAGCCGGTCGAGCTGCTGGAGCGCCTCTGGCGGCACCCCCTGACCCCAGGCGGCCCCCGCAGGGAGCGCCAGCCACGCGCAGCAGACCAGGATCCTCAATCCGTGCCGCATGCCGTTCCTCCTCGTCTCACTCTCGGGCTCGTACCACCCCGGCCGCCGCCCGGCGCGGCTCCGAACGTCGTGAGTAAACCGCGTCACCCGCCGCGGCGAGCGAGGCGAACCCCGTGCTCCTCGGGCGAGCCGGCCATCGCCAGATCGTGGCTCTCGGTTCCACGCGGTCTGTCCGCGGCGGCTCACTGGGCCGGGATCGTGAGCAGCGGCACGCCCTTCTTCTCCCCGGTGTCGGCCAGCGCGAAGAGCAGCATCAAGAGCGCGAAGTTGCGCTTCGTCGACAGGTCCCGGTCGTCGATCCAGAACCAGTGGTCCCGGTAGGGGACCGAGAGGAAGGCCTGCGCCGATCGCTCCGCCGAGCTGTGGACGCGCATGTAGCGGATCATCTCAGCAGCGCCAGGTGGGTCGGCCAGCCCGGGCGTCGCCCGGCCCTCGGCCATGTGCGTCGCCGGCACGCTCACCTGGCCGCCGACCTCCATGAGGATCTGCACCAGGGACCGGGTCTGCACCGCGATATCCCGGTTCGACGCCGGCGTCGGACCGAACACCAGCTCGAACTCCGTGGCCTCGGGATCGAGGTGGAGGAGCTGCCGCACCTCGCCGATCTCCTGGCGCTCCCGCTCGCTCAGCTCCGCTCGCCGGAAGAACAGGATGGTCCGAGTCTCGCGCTGCTTGCCCTCCGCGAAGCGAAATCCCACCGCGCTCGACGCCTGCAGGCTCCCCATCAGCCCGATGACGCGGAGGAAGCGCGGATCCGCCGCGCGCGGCGCCACCCCCCCGAGCCGCTGGTTGCCGAGTCCGTTCAGGGTGTTCACCGCGGTGAACAGGAGCGGCTCCGCCGGCCAGCCCGCCAGGATCGCCGAGAACACCTGCTCCGGCCGGAGCGGGGTCACGATCCCGCGGATGTACTGGTCCCCGGTCAGGGGCACGTAGGTGATGGTGGGGCGGTCGGTGAAGCTTCCCTGCGCTCCGAAGTTCAGGAACGAGCCGATGGTGGGCACGCTCGACGGATCGACGGAGGCGGTCCCGCTGGCCGAGACCGTGGTCTGCAGCTGGTAGCCGCTCACGATCTGCGCGACGTCCAGGAAGATCGGCGAGTCGAGATACCTGAGCTTCACGATGTTGAGAAGCGTCTGCCGCTTCCAGGAGTCCGCCACCGCGGAGCTGTAGTCGAACCGGTCGCGCGCCAGGACCGCGGGCCCCACGCTCGCGCATCCGCTCGCGAGCAGCGCGAGGAACACGCTGAACGCTAGTCGATACCCCACTACGAAGCTGGTGCGTACCTCGGCTGGTGCCATGCGGTCCCCCTCTGTCACCACGTGACGTTCCGGTCCCGACACTCCCGTTCGGCGACGCGCCCGTCGCACGGAGCAGGCGCGTGATGCCTCGTCCCAGGAGCACGTGATCCCGGGCCCTTCGCCGCCGGACATGGCTACACCCCGAGGACCAGCTTGGCCGCCAGCCGCAGCAGCTCCTCGAGCGGAAACGCCAGGAAGAGGAGCGGGACCATCGGCGCCAGCGTGGCCGCGACCAGGATGAGGACCAGCCCCGGGCCGAACGGCACCACCCGCATCCGCCGAATGACGTCGAAGCTCCCGGCCAGGTCGTTCAGAGACTGGATGTCGCCGCTGCCGAGGAACGACTCGCCGGGCGGGGCGCCGCCCCGGAGCCACTTCGCGTCGAATCCGCGAACGTAGGCGGTGGCGAGACGGCCGTACTCGCGGAGGCCGCGCCGCTTGACCGCCAGGAGCTGTGGACCGAAGAAGAGGAGCGGGCTGAGGAAGAGCGCCAGGTTGAGGAGG
This sequence comes from Candidatus Methylomirabilota bacterium, assembly GCA_035550795.1. Taxonomy (GTDB): domain Bacteria; phylum Methylomirabilota; class Methylomirabilia; order Rokubacteriales; family DASRDR01; genus DASRDR01. The sequence continues at coordinate 8,205 of DASZOL010000116.1, read as the reverse complement.
ACGAGTCCGAGCACGGGAAGGGTGAACGCGGTCAGGGTCGCGCCCCCGAACATGATCCGTTCGGCATACGCGCCAGCAGCCACCGCCGAGAAGGCGAAGCAGAGGAGGTCGAAGTGGCTCTGTGCGACGGGCAGATAGCCCAGCCCGCCAGCAAGGTCCGGGTGGGTCGGCACGAGCTGGAGGCGAAGGCGAGCGAAGCGCCAGAGGAAGGCCCACCACACGAGGAGGCGCCAGCCCCACCGGCCGATCACGAACTGGTAGAGGGGGAGCGCCACGAGCCCGTACCACCACCCGGCCAGCGTGAGCTGGACCCCGGCCGCGGAGCCCGTCGCTCGCCAGGATCGGACGTCGTCCGGCAGGTCGAACGGGCGGACGCCAAGCTGCACGAACGCAATCGCGAGGATCGCGAGCGCCAGCTCGGCCGTCGCCGAATCGCGGAGCCGGTGCGCCCGGCGGATGGCGCGCTCCAGCGCGGGGACCTCGGCCTCCGGCACGAGTCCGGTGTCGACCGCGTCGCCGACGAAGTGGCGGAGTCGCGGGTTGACCCAGACCTCGGTGGCGAACACCAGGGGGAGCGTCACCAGGAAGCGAACGTGGGTACTGACGCTCCCGAGGAACGAGACCGCCACGCCCTGGCCGGGCCCCAGCCGCTCGAGGGCGCTCAGGCACAGGAGGGGGACCCAGGCGAACAGCGCCAGCCCGACGCCGAGCCCGAAGGGCCCGAGCGGCCGGCCGCGGAACCGGATCCTCCGCGCGAGCCGACGGAGTGGACCGCCCTCGACCAGCGAGAACTCGAGTCCCGTGGCGGGTACCTGGGCGATTGGCATCATCGAGTTGTCGCGGCACGCCCGGCATGCGCGCGCCGGCGCCAGACGCCGTAGGGCAGGGTGACGAACACGTTGACGAGCAGGAACAGGAGCACCGCGGCGGGCACCAGCGGCTCCTCCGGAAAGTTCAGCCGGGCAAGGGCCAGGGCAACGCCCGGATGGCGCATCGACGACGCGATGGCCAGCGCCGTCCGATCGTCGGGGTCCGGTCCGCCGAGCCAGTGCCCCGCCATCAGCCCCGCCGCCACCACCGCGGCGATGACGAGGACCGACCCGTTGCCGACGAGGGACACGATGGCCGGCCCCACGGCGATCAAGACCGCGAGGAGACCTGCAAGCAGTAGCACGTTGCCGACGCGCGCCGCCCAGGGAGCGATCCGCTCAGCCACCATGGGCGCCACGTGGTGCACGGTCAGGCCGGCCGCCAGGGGCAACAGGACCGTGATGCCGACGACTCTCGCGACGACCCCGGCGCCGACGTGGACCTCGCGTCTGAACAGCCATCCGAGCATCTCGATGGCCAGGGGCACGAACATGACGGCGACCAGCGACGCGGCGACCAGCAGGCCGAACACGTAGCGCGACCGGCCGCCCAGCCTGAGCTGCTTGCCGGGCAGGATCGGCGGCACGGGTGACACCGCCATGGCCACCAGGGCGATCTCGACGGCGGGGGCGAGGTCGAATAGCGCGGCCAGGGCGGCCGCGACGGCCGGCACGATCACGCCCATCGCCAGGAACCCCCGCAGGAACCGGGCCGGGCGCCGGAAGAGATAGGTCGCGTCCTCCGCGGTCGCCCGGAGGCCCAGCGCGAAGACCAGCAGCAGGATGCTGGCCGTGATGGTGAGGCGGATCAGATGGGCGAGATCCATTCGCAAACTCAGGTGAGAAAGAGGAGCACGGCGTAGGCCGCCGCGCCCAGGCAGAAGGGCCAGAACCGCCCTTCCCGCTCGCCGGGCAGCTCGGCCTTGAGGCTCGTGATCACGACGCCCCCGGCCAGGACAGCGAAGAGCCGGGCGAACACCACCTCGGGGAGCGGCGTCGCCGCTCCGAGCACCCATCCCGCGAGCACGCTCGTCGCGAGCACCCAGCGCCCGCCGCGGTCGTAGATCCGACCGTGCTCCTCCCGGAGCGAGTGGTCGACGATCAGGAAGTGGAGGGCCATCGCGAGCCCGTAGACCGCGAGGGCCAGAGGCCCGCGCTCGGCGCGCTCGACCAGGAGGTAGCCGATCAGCGCACTGTAGGCCGCGAAGCCGCCCAAGTGGAGCCAGTACACCGGGTCCGGCGCCCCCGCCGCCGCCTCGCGCCGCCGCTCCCTCGAGGCCAGCACAATGTGCTCGAGTCCGTAGAGCACCACGAAGGAGAGGAGGGCCAGGACGTAGATGCGCTGCTCCGCGAAGAGCAGGCCCTCTCCCGCTGCTTCGCGGAACGTCCGGTGCTGCGCCGCCAGCTCCGGCAGCACGTCCACGAAGACGTACGCGACGGACACCCCGGCCGCCACGGAGACCCAGCGCCGACGCGTCCACACGCGCTCTCCCGCGTCACTCTCGTTGAGCCAGGCGCCCAGCGCGTAGACGAGCGCCAGGGTCGCCCCGACCGCCAGCGACCCGAGCGAGATCGCCACCGCACCCTCCTGGCGGCTCAGTACCGGAGAACCAGGCTGCCGAAGGCGAAGATTCCGAGGACGGCGACGCAGGTCGCCACGGTCAGGGCCAAGCTCCAACCGGGCGCCAGGCCTTCTTCCCGAAGCTCCGCGAGCTCGTGCCAGTGCTGGACGACCGCCGCGACCAGGGCCACGGTCCCGATCGCGATCAGCGTGAGCCCGAGCGTCGCCGGCGCCCAGGAACGCCCGAACCACCCGACGGTCAGGTTCCGCTCCGCCTCGAGATACTCGAAGAACTTCACCATCGTGAACCCGAAGCTGATCATCGACAGCGAGGTGCGCACCCAGGCCATGAGCGTTCGCTCGGCGGCGAGAAAGCTTCGCTTGACCGCGAGCCGGGTCCGCTGCTCGGCCAGCTCGGTGCCGCGATCGACGGGGCCCACTCAGCGTGGTTCCTGCTTCACCCGGACGATGCAGCGGAAGCCGATGTGGGTCATCGCCGTGTCGATCATCTGCGGTTGCCGGGCGGCCGGACGGTAGCGCAAGCAGTAATTGGGGGCGCAGAGATGAGAGCCGCCCTTGACGACCTTGCGCGGAATGCGGAACCAGGGCTGGTGCGGGTTGTAGCTCTTGTCGGGTGACAGGACGCGCGGGTTGACGGCGGGGCCGCAACACGCCTTCACGACCTCGTCGGCGTGGCGGGGGACGTACCAGTCGCTGGTCCACTCCCAGACGTTGCCGGCCATGTCGTGGAGCCCGTATCCGTTCGGTGGGAACGAGCCGACTGGCGAGGTGCCTTCGTGGCCATCGGCGAGGAGGTTCTGCCAGGGGAATTCCCCCTGCCAGCTGTTGGCCATCGCCTGGCCGCCCGGGAGCTCCTCGTCCCCCCAGGTGAAGGCCGCGCCGTCGAGTCCGCCGCGCGCCGCAAACTCCCACTCGGCCTCGGTCGGCAACTCCTTTCCCAGCCAGCGCGCGTAGGCCTCGGTGTCCTCGTGCGCGACGTGGACCACCGGGTGCCGGGCAAGCCCCCGCAAGGAGCTACCCGGGCCACTCGGGCGGCGCCAGCTGGCGCCCGGCACCCAGGCCCACCAGTTGGCATAGTCCCGCAGGTCCACCGGCCCCACGGTCTTCTTGAAGACCATCGAGCCGGGGACCAGGTTCTCCGGCGGCGCGCCGGGGAAGTCCGCGGGGTTCGGTTGGCGCTCGGCGAGGGTGACGTACTTTGTTGCCTCCACGAAGCGCTTGAACTGGAGGTTGGTCACCGGGTACCCGTCCATCCAGAAACCGTCGACCCTGACTTCGTGGGCCGGCGCCTCCTCCGGGTAGTGGTGATCGGATCCCATGCGGAACGTGCCGCCCGGGATCCACACCATGTCGGCGGCCGGTGGGGAGCCCGGTGGCGGCGCCGCCGCGAGGTAGTCAGCCTTCCGGTCTGCCATCGTGATCGTGCTCATTCGAGGTCCCCCTCGGCGTCGCGCCAGGCGCCGATCCGCCGACGATCCACACCGCAGGGAACGCGAGGTTTTCGGCCGAGGACCGGCCGCTCTTCGCGAGAGCGACCGGCCCACCCCGATCCAAGCTGCGGCCCCTGTCAGCTCTTGGTGCCCTCCAGGAGCTTCTCCATTACCTGGTCGACGCCGAAGCTCGCCGCCTTCTGGCGCGGCGGGAACGCCTTGAACGTGGCCAGGAACTGTCCCACGGCCGCCTGCGCCGGCACCAGCAGGAAGACGCGGTCGAACAGCCAGTCGTAGTACGTGTTCGACGTGATGTTAGACCGCTCGTAGGGGTCGGTGCGCAAGTTGAAGAGCCTCGGCACGCGGAGGGGCGTGAACGGCTCGGCCCAGATGTTGAGCGTCCCCACCGCCCGCTGCTCCATGAACACGATCTTCCAGTTGTCGTAGCGCAGCGCGACCAGGTCGCCGTCGTCGCTGAAGTAGAAGAACTCCTGGCGCGCGCTCTTCGCCGACTGGCCAGTCAGGTGCGGGAGCTGGTTGTAGCCGTCGAGATGCACTTTGAAGGTCTTGGTCCCCGCCTTGTGGCCCTTGAGGAGCTTCGTCTTGATGTCGGGCTCCCCGGCGGCGGCCAGAAGCGTGGGCAGCCAGTCGAGGTGGCTCATGATCTCGTTCGACACCGAGCCAGGCTTGATCTTCCCCGGCCAGCGGACCATCGCCGGCACGCGGAAGGCCCCCTCCCAGTTCGAGTTCTTCTCGTTGCGGAACGGCGTCATGCCGGCATCGGGCCAGGTGTTCATGTGGGGCCCGTTGTCCGTGCTGTAGAACACGATGGTGTCGTTGGCGATCTTGAGCTCGTCCACGAGGTCGAGGAGCTTCCCCACGTGCTTGTCGTGGTCGATCATCACGTCGTGGTACTCGGACTGCCAGCGCCCGGCCTGGCCGCGGCTCTTCGGCTTCACGTGGGTGCGGGCATGCATGTGGGTCGTGTTGAACCACACGAAGAAGGGGGTCCCGGCCTTGTGCTGCTTCCGGATGAAGGCGGTCGCCCCCTCGAGGAACTCCTCGTCGACGGTCTCCATGCGCTTCCGGGTGAGCGGCCCGGTGTTCTCGATCTTCTGCCCGCCCTTGCCGTCGGCCCAGCAGTGGAGCACGCCACGCGGGCCGTACCTCTTGCGGAACTCGGGGAAGTCCTTGGCCGAGGGGTAGTCGGGGTGCTCCGGCTCCTCCTCGGCGTTCAGGTGGTAGAGGTTCCCGAAGAACTCGTCGAAGCCGTGCATCGTGGGCAGGTGCTCGTCCCGGTCGCCGAGGTGGTTCTTCCCGAACTGACCCGTGGCGTAGCCCAGCGGCTTGAGCATCTCGGCGATGGTGGGATCCTGGGGCTGCAGCCCGAGCGCGGCGCCTGGGAGGCCCACCTTGCTGTTGCCCGTCCGGAAGACGCTCTGGCCGGTGATGAACGCCGCCCGGCCCGCCGTACAGCTCTGCTCGGCGTAGTAGTCCGTGAAGATCATGCCCTCGTTCGCGATCCGGTCGATGTTGGGCGTCCGGTAGCCCATCATCCCCTTCGTGTAGCAGCTCAGGTTCGACTGCCCGATGTCGTCGCCCCAGATGACGAGGATGTTCGGCTTCTTCGCGTCCGCCATGCGTGTCCTCCTTCTTTTGGCTGGTGGGCTAGTCGACAACGAGCGTCGCCGTCGCTAGCTTCCTCGGGATCCACGTCGATCGCTCGGAATCCTTGGTCCGCGCTGCGCTACCGTTCCGACGGGCGCCCGCGGAGCCGCGAGGAGACGTACCGCTCGTTGCGCAACGCCGCGTGGACGGCCGGCATGAGGTCGGTGGCCGCGGCGACCTTCAGGACATGGCCCAGGGCGCCTGCCGTCCGCCCGCGCTCGACGAGGGCGGGGTCGTCATGGACGGTGACGAGCACGACCCGAGTCTCGGGGTGCCGCCGCAGCAGCTCGACCGTCGCGTCGATCCCGCTGCGGTGCGGCATCACGATGTCGGTCACGATCACGTCGGGTCGGGCCGTGTCGGCCGCCGCCACGAGCGCCGCACCGTCCGTCACCGTGGCCACGACCTCGAGCTCCGGCTCGAGCAGCGCTCGGAGCTCCGCCGCCATCACCGGATTGTCTTCGGCCAACAGCACACGTGGCCGGCTCATGCGGCGACTCTAGGCGCCGGACGGCGAGCGGCGCAATACGGAGAAGTTCGGGTGACCCCCGAAGAAGTCCGGGGGGAGGTGGGCTAGCCCTGGGGCGGAGTGGTGAGGCCATGCGCGAGGGCGTGCCGGATGAGCTCGGCCGTGGTCTGGACTCCCAGCGCCTGCATCATCTGGTACTTGTGGCCCTCGACCGTGCGAGTCGACAGCCCCAGCGCCGCCCCGATCTCCTTCATCGTCCGCCCGGCGGCGATCATCCGAAGCACGTCGCGCTGCCGCGTCGTGAGCCGATCGGCTGGCGCCTCCGGCCTCGCCAGGGCCGCCAGCACGTCCGGCGCGAGTCGCGGAGTAATGTAGGTCCGTCCGCGCAGCACCTCACGGATCGCGACAATGAGATCCTGACCGGCGGCGTCCTTGAGTACGAATCCGGCGGCCCCCGCGCGGAGCGCCTCGCTGGCCAGCCCGACGTCCGCGTGCACGGTCAGGAAGATCACCTTGACGGCGAGGCCGTCCCCCCGGATCCGGCGCAGCGCGCCCGCTCATGCCCGGCATGGAGACGTCGGTCACGATCACGTCGGGGCCGAGTCGCCGCGCCGCGTCGAGCAGACTGGCACCGTCGGTCACCGTGCCGACCAAGGTGAAGTCGTCCCGCAAGAGGCTCGCGAGACCCTCGGCGACGACGGGATGGTCGTCAGCGAGCAGGACCGTCGGGCGGGGCATCCGGGTTCATGGGAAGCGGCACCAGGATCTGCACCTCCGTACCCCCTTGCAGGCCGCTGCGGATCGTGACCTGCCCGCCCACCAGGCGGGCGCGCTCGTCGAGGCTGATCAGACCGAGCCCGCCTCGGCCGCGGGCCTCCGCCAGGTCGAAGCCGCACCCGTCGTCGGCTACGGTCAGAGTCACGTCGTTGTGGCCGCGGACCACGCTGACCCGAACGTGGCGGGCCTTCGCGTGCTTGGCGACATTGCCGAGCGCCTCCTGCGTCGCGCGGTAGAGGCACAGCGCGCGATCAATCGGCACGACGCCGAGGTCCTCGTCCGCCCGGAAGGTCACGGCCAGCCCGTGCTCGCCCTCGAACTCTTCGCAGTACCCCTGGAGCGCGGCCACCAGGCCGACGTGCTGGAGCACCCCGGGGTGGAGCTCGTGCGAGAGCTGCCGGATCTCCTCGACCAGCCCCGCGGCTCGCTCTTGGAGCCGAGCGAGTGCGCCGGTCAGGTCGGCCGCGCGCGATGGGGCGCTGCGCCCCAGTGTCGCCAGGGCGATCGATAGCGCGCTGAGCTTCTGATTCACGCCGTCGTGCAACTCTCGGGCAATCCGGCGGCGCTCCTCCTCCTGGGCAGTGATCAGCCGGCCGGCCAGCGTCTGGATCTGCTCCACGCTCTCGGCCAGACGGGCCTGGGCGCGGCGGCGCTGGGCGCGGTGGACGAGCAGTCCGCCGATCAGCCCGCTCTGGACCAGCAGCGCACTGACCAGGGCCACGACATACCACCGATACTGTTCCCACAGGGAGGGCTCCCTGAAACGGACGACGCTCCCGGCGGGCAGCCGTCGCGTATCGAGGCGCCAGCGCGCGAGCTGGCGCGCGTCGACGATGGGGACGGTGGTGCCCGCCGCCGTCGGTGGCGGCCGCTCGCCGGCGAGGACGCGGAGCGCCAGGTCCGCCGCGATGCGGCCATGAGCCTCGAAGCTCACCACGTGCCCTCCGACGGTTCCCGTTCCCACGGCATTGTCCGTGACGCCGTAGGTGGGCACGCTGGCCGACGCGGCGATCCGTCCGATCGCCTCCGGCGAGACGAAGTCGCGCCCGGTCGCGTCGCGCAGGAAAGGACCGACGAGGACGACGGTCTGCTTCGGGAGGACGGCGACCGCCTTCCGGATGTCTTCGAAGCCGAGGCCGGCCAGATAGCCGATCTCGACCGACCCGGCCTGCGCGCTGAGCTGCCGGCGCGCTTGATCCAGCCACACCAGATCCGCGGGTGACGTCCCCCCGACCACGACCGCTCGTCGGGTGTCCGGCTGAAGGCGGCGCGCCAGATCGAGCGTTTCCGTCCAGCCCATGTGGAGCCACGTGCCGGTGACGTCGGCATCGAGCCGAAGGTCCGCGGCGGCCTTGGGGTCCACACTCACGAACACGACGGGCGCGCTCGAGAAGAGATCCTTCCGGTTGT
>DASZOL010000115.1:0-34796 GCA_035550795.1 Candidatus Methylomirabilota bacterium | reverse complement strand
GGAGAAAAGGTGAGACGTCGTCGGCGGGCTCCACTGTCATGACGCGCTTCCTCTTCTTCATCGACTCGCTCAGCACGTGGGTCGGAAAAGCGTTCGGCTGGCTGATTCTCGTCCTGACTTTCGGTGTGAGCTACGAGGTGTTCGTGCGCTACGTCCTCCGCGCGCCGACCACCTGGGCCTTCGACATCAGCTACATCACCTACGGCGCGCTGTTCCTGATGGCGGGCGCCTACACCCTGTCGCGAAACGGCCACGTCCGTGGCGACGTGATCTATCGCTTCTGGCGGCCTCGGATGCAGGCCTCGATGGACCTGGCGTTGTACGTCGTGTTCTTCCTGCCGGCCGTCGGGGCCTGGATCTACTCCGGCTGGGGATACGCGGCCTCCTCGATCGGTTACCGAGAGGTGAGCATCTTCAGTCCGGCGGGTATTCCGGTCTTCCCGCTCAAGGCGCTGATCCCGGTGACCGGAGTACTCCTGCTGTTGCAGGGCATCGCGGAGATCATCCGCTGCATCCTGTGCATCCGTTCGGGCCGATGGCCTCAACGGCTGCATGACGTCGAGGAGATCGAGTCCGCGATCCTCCAGGAGAAGAAATACCTCGCCGAGCACGGGGAGTCCGGGCCGACCGGGAGTCGGGGATCTCGAGGATGACCGATCCCCAGATCGGCATGGCGATGCTCGGGCTGTTCATCTTCATCATCATGCTCGGGTTTCCGATCGCGTTCACCCTCATCGCCATGGCGGTGGGGTTCGGCTACTACGCCTACTACACACCCGGCCAGGACTTCTTCGCCAACCGCATCTTCCCACTGCTGGTGCAGAAGACCTTCGAAGTCACGACCAACGACGTCCTGACGGCCGTGCCCCTGTTCCTCTTCATGGGGTACGTCGTCGAGCGCGCCAACATCCTGGACCGACTCTTCCGCTCCCTGCAGATCGCCGCGAAGCATGTCCCCGGCTCACTCGCGGTGGCGACGCTTGCCACCTGCGCCATGTTCGCCACCGCCACGGGCATCGTAGGGGCGGTGGTGACGCTGATGGGGCTCCTGGCGTTCCCCGCCATGCTGCGGGCCGGTTACGACACAAAGCTGTCCGCGGGAGTCGTGTGCGCGGGCGGCTGCCTCGGCATCCTGATCCCGCCCAGCATCTTGCTCATCCTCTATGCGGCCACGGCCGGCATCTCGGCGGTCAAGCTCTATGCCGCCGCGATGTTCCCTGGATTCATGCTGGCGAGCTTCTACATGCTGTACGTGATCGGACGGGCGGTGCTGAATCCAGCGCTCTGCCCCAAGCTGCCCAAGGAGCAGACGGACGTTCCCCTGGGCGAGGTGGTGCGTGCGCTGCTGACCTCGTTCCTTCCGCTGGCGCTGCTGATCATGTCCGTCCTCGGTGCCATCCTGTTCGGACTGGCGACGCCGTCGGAGGCAGCCGCCGCCGGCGCGCTGGCCAGCATGGTCCTCGCCGGCGCGTACGGGGCGCTCAACTTCCGGATGCTCAAGGAGTCGGTGTTCCTGACCGCGCGCGCCACGGCGATGGTCTGTTACCTGTTCATCGGGTCCTGGACCTTCTCCTCCGTGTTCGCGCTCCTCGGCGGCCAGTCGGTGATCGAGCAGTTCTTTCTGGGCATGAACCTCTCGACCGTCCAGTTCCTGCTGCTGACCCAGCTCATCATCTTCCTGCTCGGGTGGCCGCTCGAGTGGACCGAGATCATCGTCATCTTCGTCCCTATCTTCCTGCCGCTCCTCGACGAGTTCCACGTCGATCCGATCTTCTTCGGCATCCTGGTGGCGTTGAACACCCAGACTGCCTTCAACACGCCGCCCGTGGCAATGGCCGCGTTCTACCTGAAAGGTGTGGCGCCTCCGCACGTCACGCTCGCCGACATCTTCAAGGGCGCGCTGCCGTTCGTGTTCATGGTGTTCCTGGCGATGGCGATGGTTTACATCTTCCCGCAGCTGGTGCTGTGGCTGCCGGACTACCTCTACCGGCCGCGGTGAACCGCGCAAGCCGCGCCGGGCGACGGACGCCGATGAGCCTGGCCGCCCTCACGCTGACGGAAGCCGCGGAGGAGATCCGCGAGGGTCGCGTGACCTCCGTGGAGCTGGTGACGGACTGCCTCAAGCGCGTCGAGGAGGTCGAGTCCAGGGTTCAGGCCTGGGCGTTCCTGGAGCGGGACCACGCGATGCGGCAGGCCGAGGCGGCTGACGTGCATCGCCAGCACGGCAAGGCTCTGGGACCGCTGCATGGCGTCCCGATCGGCGTCAAGGACATCTTCGACACCGGGGACATGCCGACCGAGCTCGGCTCGCCGGTGTGGGCGGGCCGCACACCGCGACGCGACGCGGCCGTCGTCGCCCGGCTCCGGGCGGCGGGCGCCGTGATCCTGGGGAAGACCGTGACCACGGAGTACGCGTACTATCACCCCGGCAAGACCACCAATCCTCACGATCCGGAACGCACCCCGGGCGGCTCCTCCAGCGGCTCGGCGGCCGCGGTGGCGGCGCACATGGTGCCCGGCGCCGTCGGCTCCCAGACCAACGGCTCAGTCATCCGTCCAGCGGCCTTCTGCGGCGTGGTCGGCTTCAAGCCCACCCACGGGCTGATCCCCCGAAGCGGTGCGCTCATGCTGTCGCGGACTCTCGATCACGTGGGCGTGTTCGCGCGCACGGTCGAGGACGTGGCTCTTCTCGCCGAGACGCTCGTCGGCTTCGACGCGGAGGACCCCGACACCCGGCCGGTCGCACGTCCGCCGCTGGCCGCGGTGGCGGCGTCGGCGCCCCCGCTGACCCCCCGGCTGGCCTTTGTCCGCAGCATGGCGTGGGATCACGTCGAACCCGAGATGCGCGAGGCCCTGGCCGAGCTCGTCGAGGCCCTTGGCGAAGCGGTTACGGAGATCGAGCTTGGCCCGACCTTCGCGCGTGCCGTCGAGATGCACCGGATCATCATGGAAGTGGAGATGGCGCATAACCTTCATCGTGACTACGAGCGGGCGGGCGACGCGCTCAGCGCCGTGCTGCGGAGGCTCATCGAGCGTGGTCGCGGACATGCGGCCGTCGACTACGCGGCTGCCGTGGCCGCCATTCCGACCCTCAATACCGCGCTCGATCCGGTTTTCGACGAGTTCGACGCGATCCTGACGCCAGCGGCGCCAGGCGAGGCGCCGAAGGGCCTCGAGAGCACCGGCAACCCGGTCTTCTGCACCACGTGGACCTACGTGGGGACCCCGGCCGTCACGCTGCCCCTGCTCCGATCGGCGGCGAACATGCCGCTCGGGGTCCAGCTGGTCGCGCGCCGTGACAACGACCGACGCCTCCTGCGGACCGCCCGCTGGGTGGTGCGGACGCTCGGCGGTGGGGGGCGTGACCGCGTGCGTCCGGCGCCCGTCGCCCCGCGGACCGCTGGATCACGCGCGTCAAAGAGGAAGACAGCCTGATGATGACGCTCGTCACGGGGATCATCGGCATCGCGCTGCTGGTGGCGTTCCTCGGCGTCCTGGTCTGGTGGATCAAGGCGTTGCCCTTCACGATCATCGTCGTCGCGGTAGTCCTCATGGCGGTTTGGGACTTCGTGCAGACCGTGAGATCGAGCAACGGCGCCGCGGGTGCCGAGGCCGCCCGACGGAGCTGACGTCCCGGGCTCGGGCGCGTCCCCTGGCCGCCCCCTCGGCGAGAGCGCCGGCGCTCGGTTGACGAGGACGGGACCCACCGCGCCGCTCCGAGGCTGGCTCGCCGGGTCGGTTGACTCACCGTGTCCGGCGGCCAAGCATGGGAGACCATGAGTCCTCACGCCGTGCCGTCCGGTCGCCTCGCCTCCCTCTGGCCGCTCGACCCTGACGTGATCTTCCTGAACCACGGCTCCTACGGCGCCTGCCCCCGCGCCGTGCTGGAGGCGCAGGGGCGGCTCCGGGAGCGACTGGAGGCCGAGCCGGTCCGCTTCCTGAGCCGGGAGCTGGAGGGCCTGCTCGACGGGGCGCGCGCGGCCCTCGGGGCCTTCGTCGGCGCCCACCCGGACGACCTCGCCTTCGTGCCGAACGTGACCACCGGCGTGAACACGGTGCTCCGCTCGCTCGACCTGGGGGCGGGCGACGAGCTCCTGGCGACCGATCACACGTACAACGCCTGCCGGAACGCCCTCGAGGCCGCCGCCGGTCGGGCGGGCGCGCGGGTCGTCCTGGCGGCCCTGCCGTTCCCGGTTTCGGCGCCGGAGCGGGTCCTGGAGACGGTGCTCTCGCGCGTCGGCCCGCGGACGCGTCTGGTCCTCGTCGATCACGTGACGAGCCCGACGGGCCTGGTCCTTCCGATCGAGCGGCTGGTCCGGGAGCTGGCGTCGCGCGGCGTCGACACCCTCGTCGACGGGGCGCACGCCCCCGGAATGGTCCCGCTCGACCTCGGGGCGCTCGGCGCGGCCTACTACGCGGGGAACTGCCACAAGTGGGTCTGCGCCCCGAAGGGCGCGGGGTTTCTCCACGTCCGGCGTGACCGCCAGCGGACCGTGCGGCCGCTGGTGATCAGCCACGGGGCCAACTCGCTGCGGACGGACCGCTCTCTCTTTCGCCTGGAGTTCGACTGGGTAGGCACCGTCGATCCCACGGCCTATCTGGCCGTTCCGGACGCGATCCGCTACATGGGGTCGCTCTTGCCCGGTGGGTGGCCGGAGCTCATGGCCCACAACCGGCGCACCGCCCTCGCGGCCCGCGAGCGGCTGTGCGCGGCGCTCGGTGTCCCCACCCCCGCGCCGGATGCGATGATCGGCGCCCTCGCCGCGCTGCCGGTGCCGCCGGGGTTTGGTCCGCCGCCCTTCGGCGGAGAACGCGACCCGCTCCAGACGGTGCTCTTCGACGGCTTCGGCATCGAGGTCCTCGTCTTCAGCTGGCCGGCGCTCGCGGCGCGGATCCTCCGCGTCTCGGCGCAGCTCTACAACACCATCGCGGACTACGAGCGGCTGGCCGACGCGCTGGGCGTGCTGCAGGCGCACCCCGCACCGGCCGGGACGTGACGGAAGGCGGCCGAGCGCCTTGACCCCGTCGCACCCGCTGGCTAGCCTGGGCCCGGATCGACGGGGCACCGCCGCCGTTGATCGACCGGTAGATCGCCGGTGCGGGGTTGGCATCCCGCTGGAGGGGTGAGTCAAGCATGTCGCTCAGGGAGTCCTCGGGTCCCATGCTGACGCAGAACATCCGGGACGGGCGGGCGTGGCGACGCGAGACGCTGTCGCCGCGGGACTGGCTGCTGGAGATCTCGCCGAGGTGCGTCGACGAGCTGGACGCCGCCGTCCGGCAGACGCGTCGCGACCCGCTGCCGACACTCCTGCTGGGCCCCGATCAGTTCTCGATGCCCGCGTGCGCGGAGCTCATGGGCCGCGTCCGTGCCAGGCTCGCGGGCATCGGGCTGGCGGTCGTGGATCGGGTGCCCGTGGAGCGGTACGAGCCGGAGGAGAACCGCGTGCTGTGCTGGCTGCTCAGCCAGCTCCTCGGGCGGCCGGTCGCCCAGGCGTGGAGCGGCGCCATGCTCTACGACGTGAAGGACACGGGCAAGACGCTCGAGTACGGGGTCCGCCGCTCGGTCACCAACCTCGACCTGACGTTTCACACCGACGGCCCGTGGCTTCGGCTGCCGCCGAGCGTGGTCGGCCTCTACTGCGTGAATCCCGCCCTGGCGGGCGGGGTGAGCCGCTTCGTCAGCCTGTGCACGGTGCACAACGAGCTCCGGCGACGTCACGGGGACCTCCTGCCGCGTCTCTATCGGCCCTTCCCGTGGGACCGCCAGGCCGAGCACGCGCCCGGGGACAGCAAGGTCGGCGCGCAGCCGATCCTCCAGTTCGACGGGCGGGCATTCGTGGGGCGCTTCAACGAGCGGCTGATCGAGGCGGGGGCGGAGCTCGCCGGAGCCCCTCTGGACGCGGAGGGCAGGGACGCGGTCGAGGCCATGCGCCTCGTCGTGGAGTCGCCCGAGCTCTGGGTCGAGTTCACGATCGAGCGCGGCCAGGTCCAGTACCTCAACAACCGCGAGTTCGCGCACAGCCGCACGGACTTCCAGGACGCGCCGGAGCCGGATCGGAAGCGTCACCTCGTTCGCGTGTGGACGCGCGAGGAGGGCCGCCGGACGTTTCATCCCTGAGCGAGGTCCGTCGAACCGGCGGCCCTTCGGGAATCTTGGAGCTCACACGGCATCGAGAGGAGGCGCCGCATGGAGTGGCTGCTCGCGACCGACCGCAGCGTGATCCAGCTTCTGCTCCGGCTGACGCTCGCCCTTGTCATGTTTCCGCACGGCGCCCAGAAGGCGCTGGGCTGGTTCGGGGGCTACGGCTACAAGGGCACGATGGGGTACTTCACGTCGCTGGGCTTCCCCTCGCCACTGGGAGTCCTGGCCATTTCGGCCGAGTTCCTGGGCTCCATCGGTCTCGCGGTCGGGCTGTTCACCCGGGTGGCGGCCTTCGGGATCGCGTGCGTGATGGTCGGGGCCGTGCTCACGACGCACACGCAGCATGGTTTCTTCATGAACTGGTACGGCAACCAGAAGGGGGAGGGCTTCGAGTTCCACCTGCTGGTCCTCGGCATCGCGCTCGCGCTGATCCTTGGCGGGGGCGGCCTGTGGTCGATGGACGCGCTGCTCGTGCGCTGAGAGCCGGCCGCGCCGTATAGTGACTCAGTTGCCTGAGAGGCCGTGAACCAATCTCTTCGGCGCCACGCGACTGATCAATGCGGTGGGGGGTCTGGGGGCGGAGCACCGCTGTCCCCCCCCAGGTGGACTGAGACCAGAATGTCGCGCCCAAATCGTCGAGCTCCCGGACGGCACGCCGGCTGCCTGGCCAAACTGAGACACTACCCCGAGCCGGCGCCCCTCGCGCTCGCGGACCCCTCGCAGTAAGATCGAGGAGGTGCCGCCGAACACGCTCGCCCCCCTTGCCAACGGAGTCTCCACATGATCCAGGGTTCGTCGATCGGCCGGTCCATCCGACGTCTCGACGGCGGAGAGAAGGTGACCGGCCTCACCCGCTTCGCGGGCGATCTTCAGCTGCCCCACATGCTTCACGCCCGCCTTGTGCTGAGCCCCCACGCTCACGCGCGGATCGTGCGCGTCGACGGGAGCCAGGCCGCGCGCCGGCTTGGAGTCCGGGGAGTCTTCACGGCCGCCGACCTCGGCCTCGCCAAGGTCGATCCGACCACGCGCAGCAAGTCGCCGCTGGCGCTAGAGCACGCGGTCTTCGTCGGCCATCCGGTGGCCGCCGTGGTCGCGGATACGGCCGCGCTCGCCGAGGACGCGGCGGCGCTGATCGAGGTCGAGTACGAGCCCCTCCCGGCCGCGCTCGACGCCCTCGGCGCCATGGGCCAGGACGCGCCGCGCGTGCGGGCGGCGGTCGGCCCAGGCGGCGAGGCGGAGCTCGCGATGCACGGAGCCGCGACCGGGGGCGAGCGGCTCCGGGAAGCGGTCGGCCCCAACGTCGTCAGCACCCAGCGGTTTCATCGCGGGGACGTCGCGCGCGGCTTCGCGGAGGCGGACGTGGTCGTCGAGCGCCGCTTCGAGACCCCGATGGTCCACCAAGGGTACCTGGAGCCTCGCGCGGTGGTGGCCGACATCGACCCGCTCGGGGCGCTGACCATCTGGACCGCCACCCAGGCGCTCTTCTTCACGCGGTCGGAGGTGTGCGAGGCGCTCGGGCTGCCGGAGCACCAGGTGCGCATCGTCGCGACGCCGCTGGGAGGAGGCTTCGGCGCGAAGTTCGTGCTCCTCGAGCCCCTGGCGGCCGCGCTCGCCCTGCGGCTCCGCCGTCCGATCTCGGTGGTGATGACACGGACCGAGGAGTTCCTGTCGACCACCCCGGCGCCGCCGGCCGTGATCGAGCTGAAGGTCGGGGCGCGCCGGGACGGCACGCTCACGGCGCTGGAGGGGCGTGCCGTGTTCGACGCCGGCGCCTACGCAGGTGCCCCGCTCGGGATCGCGCTCCTGCTGATCGGGAGCTACTACCAGGTCCCAAACATCGAGCTGCGCGGCTACGAGGTGCTGACGCACAAGCCGGGCAACGGCGCCTATCGCGCACCGGGCGCGGTGCAGGGGACGTTCGCGATCG
This sequence comes from Candidatus Methylomirabilota bacterium, assembly GCA_035550795.1. Classification (GTDB taxonomy): domain Bacteria; phylum Methylomirabilota; class Methylomirabilia; order Rokubacteriales; family DASRDR01; genus DASRDR01. The sequence continues at coordinate 26,727 of DASZOL010000115.1, read as the reverse complement.
AATCCCTCATGGACGAGCTGGCGCGGGCCACCGGTCAGGACCCGATCGACCTGCGCCTCCGGAACGCGTCGCGGCCGGGCGATCCGATGGTGACCGGCCAGCCGTGGCCGAGGATGGGCATGATCGAGTGCCTGGAGCGACTGCGGGCCGAGCGCGGGCGACGCGTCGACGGGCCCACTCGCTCCGCCAACGGCCGGTACCGGCGAGGGGTCTCCGTGGCAGTGGGCGGGTGGATGGGAGGAATCGAGCCCGCCAACGCCGCCTGCCGGCTGGACCGGGACGGCACCATCAGCATCCTGGTGGGGACCGTCGACATGAGCGGGACTAACACGGCGCTCGCGCAGATCGCGGCCGAGGCCTTCGGTCTGCCCGTCGAGGACATTCGCGTGGTCAACGGCGACAGCGACTCCGCTCCTTACGCGGGCGCCAGCGGCGGCAGCAAGATCACCTACACCGTGGGCCTGGCCGTCGAGCGCGCGGCCCGGGATGCGAGGCGGCAGCTACTGGCCATCGCGGCCGACCGGCTGGAGGCGGCGGTCGACGATCTCGAGATCGTCGACCGCGCGGTCCGGGTGCGCGGGGTCCCGGGCCGCGCGGTGGCCATCGGCGAGCTGGCGAAGGCCAGCATGCAGTTCGGCGCCAAGTACGAGCCGGTGTACGGCCGCGGCGGGAGCGCGACGGTCGCGCGCTCCCCGGCGTTCGCCGCCCACCTGAGCGAGGTCGAAGTGGACACGGAGACCGGGACGGTGCGGGTGACGCGTCACCTCACCGTGCAGGACGTGGGGCGAGCGATCAATCCCGCCGCGGTCGCGGGGCAGATCCAGGGCGGTGTGGTGCAGGGGATCGGCTGGGCCCTCCTGGAGCGGATGCCCTACGACGCCCAAGGCCAGCTGCTCGCGGCCACGCTCATGGACTACGCCCTGCCGCAGAGTGACCAGGCGCCGTTCGTCGAGTCCGTCCTCCTCGAGGTGCCGTCCGAGCACGGCCCCTTCGGCGCGAAGGGAGTCGGGGAGCCACCGGTGGTCGGGGTGCCCGCCGCCGTCGCGAATGCCCTCGCCGCCGCCACCGGGCAGCGGTTCACGACGCTCCCGATCACCGCCGAGCTCGTGGTCCGCGCGCTCGACGGCCACCCGAAAGGACGCCCCGGCTGACGAAATCCGGTACCGGGGCTGCGGAGCCGGTCGACTCCGTCGTCCGCTACGTCGATCCCTCGACGGGAGAGACGTATCCGCTCGAGGCGCCGCGATGGTGCGCGGAGAACGGCCACCACCTGAACCTGACGCCGGGGCCGGGACTCCGGCGCGGCGACATCAATCCCGGGCGGCGCTCCGTCTGGCGCTACGCGAAGGCGCTGGCGGTGGATGCGGTGGCAGCGGTCAGCCTCGGTGAGGGATGGACGCCGCTCGTTCCGGGCGACTGGGATGGAGCGCCGGTCCAGTACAAGCTCGAGTTTTTGATGCCGACCGGGTCCTTCAAGGACCGCGGCATGACGGTGATGGTGAGCTACCTCCGGAGCCGAGGCGTCGCCCGGGTGCTCGAGGACTCGTCGGGGAACGCGGGCGCCTCGCTGTCAGCGTACGCCGCGGCGGCCGGTCTGCAGTGCCGCATCCTGGTGCCGCAGACGGCCTCGTACCCGAAGATCGCGCAGATCGCCGCCTGCGGCGCCGACGTGGTGACGATTCCGGGCTCGCGGCAGGACGTGGCCGACGCGGCGCTGCGCCAGGCGGCCGAGATCTTCTACGCGAGCCACAACTGGCAGCCGCTCTTCGTGGAGGGGGTCAAGACGCTGGCCTACGAACTGTGGGAGCAGCTGGGGTTCCGCGCTCCCGACAACGTCGTCGTGCCCCTCGGCTACGGCAGCAACGTGCTGGGCTGCGAGCGCGGGTTCGCGGAGCTCCGGCGCGGCGGCGAGGTCCCCACATCGCCCCGGCTGTTCGGGGTCCAGGCGGCGAGCTGCGCACCCTACCACGCCGCCTTCCAGGCGGGCGTCGAGCGCCTGGTGCCGACCGCCGTGAGGCCGACCGTCGCGGAGGGGATCGCGTCGGCCAAGCCCACGCGCGTCGTGGAGGTGCTGCGGGCGGTGCGCGAGAGCGGGGGGGCTATCGTCGCCGTGACGGAGGCGGACATCGTGGAGGCGCTGCGCGGTCTGGCCGCCCGGGGTCTCTACGTCGAGCCGACGTCCGCGGCGGCCGCGGCGGGTCTGAGCCAGCTCCTCGCGAGCGGCGCGATCCGGCGGCAGGAGACCACGGTGCTCGTGCTGACGGGGTCCGGCCTGAAGGCGTCCGCCGTCATCGGGGAGCTGCTCCAGCTCGCGACACGGACCGCGTAGGCCCTCGCCGGCGCCGCGCCTCGCCTCCGCCGTCCGCCGCCTTGCCGGCCGACGCGGCCTTGCCTAAGATGCTCCTGCCGAGGCCTCACATCGAACCGCCCGCACGACGGAGCCCGAGATGCGTCTGACGCCGACCGAGCTGGATCGCCTGACGATCTTCACCGCCGCCGAGCTCGCTCGCCGCCGTCGGGCCAAGGGATGGCGGCTCACCTATCCGGAGGCCCTCGCGCTGATCTCGGACGAGATGCACGAGGCGGCTCGCGGAGGCGCGTCGTACGACGAGGTCGTCGCCGTGGCGCGCGGCCTCCTGAGCGAGGACGAGGTGCTCGACGGCGTGGCCGACCTGGTCGGGACGATCAAGATCGAGTGCCTCTTCGGCGACGGCACCCGGGTCCTCCACGTGGAGCGGCCCATCGGGCCCGCCAGGAGGGGGACGGCGTGAGGCCCGGCGAGATCCTGTTCGCCGAGGAGCCGATCACGCTGAACGCGGGCCGCCCCACCGCCGAGGTCACCGTGGCCAACACCTCGGGCCACACGATCTTCATCAGCTCCCACTTCCCGTTCTTCGAGGTCAACCGCCGCCTGGTCTTCGACCGGAGCCGGGCCTGGGGCATGCACCTCGACGTCCCCGCCGGCGACTCCGTCCGCTGGCGGCCCGGCGAGACGAGGACGGTGCGGCTGGTGTCGTACGGAGGGCAGCGGGCGGTGCGCGGCTTCAACCGCCTCACCGCCGGGCCGGCCACTCCGGAGCGGCTCGCCGAGGGCCTGGCCCGGGCCCGCCAGGGCGGCTACGGCCATCAGGACGCGCCCGGGCCAGGAGGCCGGCATGGCCGGTGAGCTGAGCCGGGCGGAATACTCGGCACGCTACGGCCCCACCACCGGGGACCGCGTCCGGCTCGGGGACACGGACCTCCTCGCGCGGATCGAGCGGGACGAATCCAGCTACGGGGACGAGGTGCTGCGCGGCTGGGCGAAGACCCTGCGCACCGGCATCATGGCGAGCGCGGAGCTGCCGGCCGCCAGCGAGCTCGACCTCATCGTCACCAACGTGGTCGTGATCGACCCCGTCCTCGGCGTGCTCAAGGCGAACATCGGCGTGAAGGACGGCGTGATCGTTGGAGTCGGGCGCGCGGGGAACCCGGACGTGGTCGACAACCCCGATCTCCTCATCGGGTCCAACACGGCTCCCGTCTACGGCCAGGGCTACATCGCGACGCCCGGCGGCATCGACACCCACGTGCACCTGGTCCAGCCCCGTCTCATCCCGGTGGCGCTCGCGGCCGGCATGACCACGCTCATCACCGGCGGCCTGAACGAGAACCCGGCGTTCAACCTGGGCCACATGTTCCAGGCCTTCGAGGGCTTTCCGGTGAACCTGGGCGTCCTCGGGCGGGCGGCGAGCTACACGGCGGCGCCACTCGAGCGCGAGATCGAGTCGGGGGCGTGCGGGCTCAAGGTGCACGAGGACTACGCGGGGTACCCGAGCATCGTCGACCGGGCGCTCAGCGTCGCCGACGCGTACGACGTGCAGATCGCGATGCACACCGACGGCCTCAACGAGTCGTGCGAGCTCGGCGAGACCGTTGCCGCCATTGCCGGGCGGAGCATTCACGCCTACCACGTCGAGGGCATCGGCGGCGGCCACGCGCCCGACATCCTGGCGATCGCCGGGGTCGGCCACGTCATCGGATCGTCCACGACCCCGACGATCCCGTACGGCCGGAACGTCGTGGCCGAGCATCACGCGATGATGTGGTCGGTCCACGGCATGAACCCGCGGGTCCCGAGCGACCGCGCGATGATCGCCGATCGGATCCGCGACTCCACCATGCGCGCGGAGAGCGTGCTCCACGACCTGGGGGCGATCAGCATCATCAACTCCGACTCGCAGGGGATGGGGCGGATCGGGGAGGTGATCCGGCGGACCTGGCAGCTCGCTCACCAGATGAAGCGCATGCGCGGCGAGCGCCCGGTCCACGACAACCCCCGGATCCTCCAGTACCTGGCGAAGTACACGATCAATCCCGCGCGCGCCCACGGCGTGGACCGGTGGGTGGGCTCTCTCGAGCCGGGCAAGAGCGCCGACATCGTGCTCTGGCGCCCCGAGTTCTTCGGGGTCAAGCCGGAGCTGGTGATCAAGGGCGGATACCCGGCGTGGGGCGCGCTGGGCGAGGGCAACGCCTCCATCGCCCAGACCGAGCCCCAGACCTACGGACCGCACTGGGGGGGCCGCGGCCTCGCGGCGGCGAGCCTGAGCATCGACTTCGTCTCGGCCGCCGCGGCGGCGGCCGGGTTCCGCCGCCGCCTGGGAACGCGCCGGCGGGCAATCCCGGTCGTCGGCACCCGGCAGGTCGCCAAGCGCCACATGCTCTACAACCAGGCCAACCCTCGGATCGCGATCGACCCCGGCACCGCGGAGATCCGGATCGACGGCCAGCCGTTGCCGCCGATCCCCGACGAGGATCTGCCGATGAATCGCCGCTACTTCCTCCTGTAGACGTCCTGCCCGGCGTCCGGTCGCACGGGGCCCGTCGCTCGCAGGTGGTCGGACGCGAAGCCCGGGAAGGCGGCGTTGCGCGGATCGGTTCGGCAGGACGTTCGAGGGCCAGCCTCCGGCGCCCGTCGGCCGCACGCTTCAGCTTCCCGCATCGGGCTCCGGCGCGTCCTCCGGGGCCGAGGGCTCGCCGCGGGCATCCGGTACCAGCTGGTGGAAGAGGCTCGACTCGCGCTGGTAGAAGCCCTGGGTGTGAAAGGAGTCGGCGAGCTTCAGGTGCCGGTAGTCGAGGTGATGGCCGAGCTCGTGGAGGAGCGTCCGCAGATACGTCCGGAAGGCGACCACGCGGCGCTGCCGCGCGGTGCGCATCCAGAGCTGGACCCGCGGCAGGCGGCGATCCGTCGTGTAGAGGCCCTGGAGCTCTCCCCAGTGGCCGTGCGGGCGGGCGGCTAGCACCTCCACGCGGCACGGCCCGGTGCCGAACGCCCGAGTGAGGGCGGTGAAGAGCGCCTGGGACGCAGCCTGGACGGCGAAGCGGTCCTCGGAGCAAAGAGCCGCATCGAGCGCCGCCACGTGCGGATGAAGCTCGGCGGCGCCGGGAAGCCGCAGGCTCGTCACCGCGTCGCTGTCCCGGTAGATGCGCTGCTGCGCTCGCGTCAGGCGGTCGTAGTAGGCGAACCGGCGCGGCGAGGGCGGGAGTTTGTCGGGCACGGGAGGGATGACCCGCCGGCCGGCGCCCCGCACCCGGGCGGCGCCGGCACGGCGGTCTGGCCCGTACGCTCAGCGGCTCAGAACGTCTGCCGCCCGATGAAGGTCCACTTGCCGTCCTTCACCAGCAGGTAGACCTGGTCCTTCGCCTCGCGCTCGCGCTGGTCGTTGAACGAGAACGTCCCGGTGACGCCGGCGAACGACTTGGTCGCGGCGATGGCGTCGCGGATGGCGTCGCGCTCGGTCCCGGCCTTCTCGACCGCCCCCAGGATGATGCGCGCGGCGTCGTACGTGGTCGCGTGGTAGGGCTCGGGCTTCTCGTTCGGGTGGAGCTTCTGGTACATGGCGACGAAGTTCTTGACGACCGGCGCCGGGTCGTCGGCGTTGAACTCGGTGTTGACGGCGAGCCCCTCGGCGTTCCCCTTGCCCGCGAGCTCGATGAACTTGTCCTCGTAGAGGGTGCCGGTCCCGACCAGCGGCGCCGTGATCCCGAGGTTCCGCGCCTGGAGCGTCACGAGCGCCCCGGTCGTGTAGTAGGTCAGGATGGCGAGGGCGTCGGGGTTGGCCGACTTGATCTTCGTGAGCTGGGCCTTGAAGTCCGTGTCCTTGTCGTACACGACCTCGAGCGCCGCCACCCTGGCGCCCAGCTTCTCGAGCTCCTTCACGAAGTAGTCCTTCGTCTGGATGCCCCAGTCGTTCTGGACGTAGACCACGCCGACGTTCTTCTTCCCGAGCTTCTTCACCGTGTACTGGGCGAGATCGGGGACGTAGACGGAGATCGGCGACCACATGCGGAACATGTACTTCCCGCCCTGCTTGGTGAGGTCCGTGTGGGAGGCCGACGGCGTGATCGTGGCGAGGCGCGCCCGCGTGTAGATCGGGATCGCTGCGAAGCAGGCCGACGACGAGTAGTGGCCGAGGACCGCCAGGATGGAACTGTCCGAGGCGAACTTCTGGGCGACGGTGGCGGCCTCCTTGGGATCCCCCTTGTCGTCCTCCACGCGGATGACGACCTTCTTGCCCTTGATCCCTCCCTTGGCATTCACCTCGTCCGCGGCGAGCTGGGCGCCCTCCGCGAACTGCTTGCCGATCTGGGCCAGGTTGCCGGTCATGGGCGCGGCGACGCCGATGACGAGGTCCTGGGCCGCGGCCGGACTCGCCGGGAGCGCGGCCAGCGCGACGAGCGTCAGGATTCCGAGGACGCGTAGCATGGTCATGGGAACCTCCCTCACGCGGTGCGGGTTCGAGGACGGGGTAGCACGGTGTCTCGATCGAGGAGCCGCCCGCGGACGACGACGGCGCGCACGGCCCGTGCGTCGGCCAGGCGGCGAAGCGGGTTTCCGGAGACGAGGACGAGATCGGCCTGCGCACCCGGCGCGATGCGGCCGAGGTCGGGCCGGCCGAGCGTGTCCGCTGCGGCCGCGGTGGCGGCCCGCAGCACGGCGGCGCTCGAGAGCCCGCAGCCCTGAAGCCGGCGAAGCTCCTCGTGGAACAGGAACCCCCCGCAGGGCTTCAGCGCGTCCGTCCCGACGAGGACGCGCCCGCCGAGGCGCGCGTAGTTCCGGATGAACCGGTGATAGCGGGCGCGGCCGCGGGCCCAGTTGGCGAAGTCGCGCGGCGTCCACGCCGCACCGAAGAAGCGCTGAGCGAGCCAGCTGCCGAGATCGCGCCGGGCCGCGGCCGGCAGCCGGCGCGTGTCGCCGTCGCGCCGGACGCGCGCCGTGTATCGCCCGAGGATTCCGTCCATTCCGGCGAGCGTCGGGACCAGGTACGTCTCGTACTTCAGCATCTGGTGGCCGAGGCGCTCGAGACGCCCGGGATCGGCCCGGGCCCAGAGAAGCGCCAGCATGGCTGAACGCTCGGGGATGGTCCGGTAGCGGAGGAGGCCCACCTCGGGAAGCGCGGCGGGCGCCTCCGGCAGCCGCGAGGTGTTCTCCAGGCCGTCGTAGCCCAGCGATACGGCCTCCCGCGCGGTCAGGCTCCAGGTCTGCCCCGTCACGCCGATCCCGAGCCGGTGCGCCTCGTCGACGGCGGCGCGAGCCACCTCGAGGGCCGGCTTCTGCGTCAGGATGATCCCGTCCACGCGGTAGTCCGTCCTGAGGCGCTGGACGGCCAGTCTCGCCTCCGCCGCGGAGTAGAGGGGCCAGGACAGCGCGGGGTAGTCGGGGGAGATCCCGTCGAGGAGCGGCCCCAGCGAGAAGACCCGCGGGCCCGGGACACGCGCGGTCTCGATCGAGTCCCGGAGCGCGAGGACGGCGTCGGGGTCGTTCCCGGCGAAGCGGACGGTCGTCACGCCGTTGGCGAGGTAGAGTCGCGCCCCCAGCTCGGAGACCAGGTGAGAGTGCATGTCCACGAACCCCGGCAGCAGGGTCGCCCCGCGGCCGTCGAGCACCCTGGCGTCGGGGGGCGGTGTCATCGCGCCCAGCACGACCTCGCGGATCCGCGTGCCGTCGACGACGACGGACGCGCGCTCGATCGGGCGCTCCGACACCCCGTCGAAGACGCGCACGTCCCGGACGACCAGGACGCTCATCGCGCGCGTGTCATTCCGGGCGCTCGGCAGGGCCGCCTCGGCTGGCTCCCGTCGCTTGCCGCGCGGCGTGCGGCGAGGCGTGAGGCGGCGCGACGGGCGCCGTCACGCCTGAGGCGTGTGAACGCAGCAACGGCGCGGCGGCGCTCAGGAAGCGCCTGGGGCGGCCCTCCCGCGCGCCCGGCACGGAGGGGCCGGGCGGCCGTGGTCCTCACCAGGGGGACGTCCAGCCCGCGGCGGTGAGCGTCTCGCGGGGGATGATCAGCCGCGCGGCCATGACCGGCCGGGGCGAGGTTCCGATGCGAAGCTCCCCGATGATCGAGAGGAGCATGTAGGCCTCCTCGGGATCCATGGCGGCGCCGTGCGCGACCACGTCGATGGCGGCGCGCGTCGCGTCCTCCGTCGCTTCCTCCACGCTGGGCCCGAACCCCAGCACCTGCACGGTGCCGTCCACCTCGACGATCGGACGCGCCACCGCCCGGCCCTTGTGGAGCGTGATCCGCGCCCGCACCGTCGACGTGCACTCCACGCCGGTGCCGGTGACGATGCCGTCGCTGATCGCGGCGTGCGGATCGGCAAAGAACACGAGGGCGCCCGGCACCATGACCGGGAGGTGGACCCGGCTTCCCGCCCGCACGTCCTTCTGGTCGAAGTCGCCGCCGTACGGCCCCGCGTAGGATGGCTTGTACCCCTCGGGCGGCATGGTGGAGACGGTGCCGAGGTTCGGGTTGAGCGGGATCGGGATGCGGCCGCCAAACCACGCGCGGCCGTCTCGGACCGGGCAGGCGAGAGCCTTCGGCTCCCCGTACTCCTTCCGAAGCACGCCGAAGTCGCGCAGGATCGCCGTGATGCCGTCCGCGTGGGGTGTGATCTCCAGGAGGTCGATCGCCACGGCGTCCCCGGGCTCGGCGCCGCGGACGCGCACTGGTCCGGAGACGGGGGCGAGGGGGTGGCCGTCGCACGCCGGCGTGAAGGGCGTCGGCACGTCGCGGATGTCGCGGACGTCGGCGAACGCCCCTCGGACCACGAGCGTCACCTCTTCGCCCGAGTCGATCGTCAGCGCCGGCGGCGTGTCGGCGTTGACGGAGAAGAGGTACCAGGTCGCCGGCCCGGCCGCGGGGCCGCTCATCGGGACGCCCCCCACCCCCGACCCTGCCCCACCGACCCGGGGGCGGAAGGGTTGCCGTTCAGGGCCTGGGCGGGCGCTCATCGGGAGAGCCGCCCGCTCGCCTGGAGGCGACCGTACACGGCGGGGTTGACCACGCGATCCGGCCACTCACCGCGAAGCACGGCCGCCGCCTGGCGGCTCGCCACGCGCGCCGACAGGGCGGCCGACTCGGTCGACTCGCCGGCGGCGTGGGGCGTGGCGACGACGTTCTCGAGGCGCAGCAGGGGATTCGCGGGATCGGTCGGCTCCTGCTCGAAGACGTCCAGGCCCGCCCCGGCGATCCAGCCGCCCTTCAGGGCGCGGGTGAGGGTCGCCTCGTCGACCACGCCTCCGCGGCAGCAGTTGACGAGGTACGCCGTGCGCTTCATCGCCCGGAGCTCGCGCTCGCCTATCAGATGCCGGGTGCCTGCGTTCAGCGGGACCTGGACGGACACCCAGTCCGACTCGCCGAGAAGGGCGTGAAGGTCGGCGACCAACCGCACGCCGAGCTCCCGCGGCACGTGCTCCTCGACATAGGGGTCATAGGCGATCACCCGGAGCCCGAAGGGCTGCAGGCGCCGCGCCAGCGCCTGGCCGATCTCGCCGAGGCCCACGAGCCCGGCCGTCTCGCCGTCGAGGGGCGTGATCGGCCGGCCGGCCGGGCGGTCCCACACGCCCGTCCGCATCGCCCGGTCGTACTGGCAGAGCTTCCGGTTCAGCGCCAGGATCAGCGCCGCCGCGTGGTTGGCCACCTCGAGATGGCAGATCCGCGCCGCGTTCGTGACGAGGATGCCGGCCCGAGTGGCGGCCTCGACATCGACCCCTTCAAAGCCGTGGCCGAAGCCGCAGATCGCCCGCGCCCGGTCCATCGCGGCGATCGTCGCGGCGTCCACCTTGAACCCGCCGACCATGACGACGTCGGCGCCGCCGACCGCGCCGAGCACGTCCTCTCGCGTCCGGCACTCGACCGACACGATCTCGACGTCGAGCCCGTCGAACGCGGCAGGCCAGACCTCGTAGGGGAACATCTTGGCCGGGGGATGGACCAGCACGACGCGGGGCTTCGTCACGAGGTGCGCTCCTTTCGGATCAGCCGGCAGTGGAGTAGGCGCAGCGGCCGATCGCGACCACCGCGTCCCTCACGTCCCGGAGCTCGACGTCGGCGACCCCCACCGTGCGCCCGACCTTGACTGCGCGGGCCAGCGCCCGGAGATCCCCGCGGCGGGCGGGGCGGAGGTAGTCGACCCGGAGGTCGATGGTGGGCACGCCGTGCCCGAGCTTCGACGCGATCGCGTAGTCTCCGGCGATGTCGATCAGCGCCGAGATGACGCCGCCGTGAAACCAGTCGGAGCCGTCGGCGCGGCCCAGCTCGTCCCGCCAGGGCAAGCGCATCTCCACCGTGCCGTCCTCGGCCCGGATGAGCTCCAGGCCGATGAGGCGATGGAACGGCGACGTGTCGACCCGGAGGTGGGCGGTCACCAGCACGCCCCGCCACCCCCCAATCCCCGTCCCCACGGACCGGGGGGAGGGGGGGTAGCACCCTGCGCGGCGCAGAGGGGTCCGAGGCGACTCATCGCTGGGACTCGATCGGGGGAAGCTCAGCGGCCTGCCGCTTGAGCGCCGAGCGGTCGAGCTTGCCGGTGCCGCCGAGCGGGAGGCGGTCCAGGAAGAAGACCCGGCGGGGATGGGCGTATGGCGCTCCGCGCGCGAGGAAGAAGCGCTTGACCTCCTCCTCGTCCGGCGCGGTCGCCGGATCGCGGGCGACGACGTAGGCGACCGGGGCCTCGCCCTTGGTCGCGTGGGGCGCCGGCACGACGCAGGCGTCCTTGAGCCCGGGGTGCCGCAGCAGGACGTCCTCGACCTCCTTCGGGTAGAGGTTCTCGCCGGCCACGTTGATCATGTCGTCCTTGCGGCCGACGAAGTAGTAGTAGCCGTCCCGGTCCCGGCGCATGAGGTCGCCGGTGTAGAGCCAGCCGTCGCGGATCTTCTGCGCCGTGACCTCGGGCAGCTTCCAGAAGCCCTTGGCGAGCCCGGGGTTCCGCGTGACCAGCTCACCGACCTCGTCGACGGCGCAGTCGGTGCGGCCGTCGGCCGTCGACACGATGCGGTTCTCGCAGTTCGCGACGTCGACACCACACGAGCCCAGCTTCTTCAGCCCGTAGCGCGGGTTCGCCATCGGCACCGGCCCGCCCTCCGTCAGCCCGTACGACTCGCCGATCGGCGCCCCGAAGACCCGCTGGAACTCGGTGAGAAGCTCCTCCGGCACCTCGGCGGAGCCGCAGAGCGCGTAGCGGATCGAGCGGACGCTGTGGCGGGCGAGGGTGGCGTGCTCGGCGAGCATCAGCTTGTACATGGCCGGCACGCCGGTGAGATAGGTCACCTTGTGGCGGTCGATGGCGCGGATCACCTCGACCGGGTCGAAGCCGGGGAGGATCACCAGCGATCCGCCGGCGAGGAGGAACGGCTTCACCGCGCCGATCATCGCGTTCTTGTGGTAGAGCGGCACGGCGACGAGCGCGCGCTCCGTGTCGTCGAGGCACGCCATCTTCCGGATGATGTCGGCGTTCCACACCTGGCCCCGGTGGGCGAGGAGGACGCCCTTGGGCTTGCCGGTCGAGCCCGAGGTGTAAGGCTGCATGCACACCGAGTCCGGGTCCAGGCGGCGCCGGCGGAAGCGCGGCGACGCGGCCGCAAGCCACGCGTCCCACACGATCGCCCCGTCGGCGGGCGGCGCGTCCACGACCAGGTGGGCCAGCCCCTTGACCTGGCTCGCGAGGCGCCGGGCGCGCTCGGCCTGGTCGTGGCCGGCCACCAGCACCGTCGCCTCGGCGTCCTGGACGACGTAGGCGAGGGCCTCGTCCCCCATCCGGATGTTCAGCGGGACGGAGACCCCGCCGATCCGCATCGGCCCCAGGAAGGCGGGGAGGAAGCGCCAGTCGTTCGAGAACATCAGCGCGACTCGGGTACCCGCGTGCACGTCTAACCCCGCGTAGGCGTTCGCCGCACGGTTACACCAGCCGTCCAGGTCCGCGTACGTGAGGCTCGTGTCGCCCTGGATCACCGCGACCGACGACGGGGCGAGACGGAGCGGGATGTCGAAGAGGTGGCCCAGGGTGTCGGGAAGCATCGGGCGCGGTCCTCCGGGGCGGTGTCGGTCGAGCCCGGCGCGTGCCGCCGCTCGAAGCGGCGTCCGCGGCCGGCTCCTCCCGGGAGTGTACGCGCGACCGTCGCGGCGCGACAAGGGGTCGCATCGGGTCAAAACTTCGGTTACCGAGAGGGGCCCCCTTGCTCAAGAGTCAGGGTTACCGAATCCACCCAGGAGGTGACGGTGACCCGAGCGAGCCTGCGGGAGTACACGGCCAAGCAGCGCGAGCGGTATCAGGGGGCCACGCGCGCCGAGAAGCACCGGCTGTTGGACGAGGTGGTGGCGGTCGCTGGCCTCCACCGCAAGGCGGCCATCCGGCTGCTCCGCCGCGCGCCGCGGCGCCGGATCAGGGAGGCCGCTTCAGCCCGACGACGTTGAGGGTCGGGACGGGGCGGGTGAGCCCGCGGAGCGCGAGCGCGCCGACCTCCTCGACGTCCACCAGCCCCTCGGCGGCGGCGGCGACGCGGGAGGTGATCAGGACCTGTCCCCCCTGGGCCTCGGCGCAGAGCCGCGCGGCCAAGTTCGTGACGGTGCCGATCGCGCCGTAGTCCCAGCGGCCCTCGAAGCCGATCGCCCCGATCGTCGCGTAGCCCTGCGCGATCCCGACGCCGAGGTCGAGGTCATGGCCGCGCCTGCGCCAGGCGGTCCGGAGCTCCCGGACGGCCTCGCGCATCGCGACGGCCATCCGGACGGCGCGCCCGGCCGGGTTGTCGACCGGCACCGGGTCGTTGAAGAAGACCATCATCCCGTCGCCCGTGAACCGCTCGAGCGTGCCCTCGTGCTCGAGGATGAGCCGCCCCATCGCCTCGTGGTACTCGCGGAGGACGCCCATGACCTCCTCGGGCTCGGCGGTCTCGGCGAAGCCGGTGAAGCCCCGGAGGTCAAGGAAGACCACGGTGATTTCCCGGCGGTGGGTGCGGAGCGGGTCGTCGGCGCCGCCGGCGACGATCAGCTCGACGAGCTGGGGGGAGAAGAAGCGCTTCAGCCGCCCGAGTCGCTCCATCTGCGCGACCTGGTCCTTCACGCGCTGCTCCAGGGTCCGGTTCCACACGGCGAGCTCGAGAGCGTGCCGCGCCTCCTGGTCCCTGAGCCGCTTCTTCTCGAGGCAGGCCCCGATCCGAGCACGGAGCAGCACGGCGTCGCACGGCTTCGGCAGGTAGTCCTCGGCGCCGAGCTCGATCGAGCGGACGACGCTCGCCGTCTCGTCGAGCGCCGAGATCATCAGGACGGGGATGTGCCGCCGCTCCGGGTCCTGCTTGAGGCGCGCCAGAACGGCGGGCCCGTCGAGGTCCGGCATCATGACGTCGAGCAGGACGAGGTCGACCGGCTCGTCCTGGATCATCGCGAGCGCCTCGATCCCACCCTCGGCGGCCCGGACCCGGTGGCCCTCGCGGGTGAGCCGCCGCGCGAGTAGCTCGCGGTTCTCCTCGTCATCGTCGACGACCAGGATCGTGGCGGGGGGCACCCTGGGCCCACCGGGTGCGGGTCGACTCTCACCGAGCGTCTGCGTGCCTGGCAAGAGCGTGCCCGCAGCGATTGCCCGCTCGACTGCGGCGGACTCGCTTCCCCAGCCTTCGAAGAGGGTCCGCAGCCTCGACATCGCCGCGGCGATCCGCTCCGCGTCCGCCAGGACCGCTCCAGAGCCACCGTCGCGCGCCAGCTGCCCGAGCCGGTCCACCGACTCGCCGAGCCGGCCAAGCGGGGCGGCCAGCGCCGCGGCGAGGCGACCGAGGTCCAGCCCGCCTCCCTCGAGACGAGCCGGAGCGAGCGACTCCTCGACGACGGCCAGCACCGCACGGCCCTCACGGAGGATCCGCCGGAGCTCCGCCGCCAGATCGCTCACGGCATCCGCGTCCTCGAGGAGCATCTCGCTGTAGCCGAGGACGTGGTTCAGAGGCGTGCGCAGCTCATGCCGGAGGTGCGCCAGGCTGGCCGGATCCGGGATCATCGGGACGCCCCGCTCCCCCCCGACCCCCCACCCCCCCGGCCGGGGGGAGGGGGGTCCGAGGCGTCCGTGTGATGGGGTGCCGCCAAGGGTCTCATCGGGCGAGCAGCGCCTCGATCTTCGCGAGGAGCCGCTCGAGCTCGATCGGCTTCGTGTCGAAGTCGTCGCAGCCCGCGGCGAGGGCCTTCTCCCGGTCGCCGGCCATGGCATGGGCGGTGAGCGCGATAACGGGGATCGGCCGGGTGGCCGGATCCGCACGGAGGGCGCGTGTCGCCTCCCAGCCGTCGAGGACCGGAAGGCTCATGTCCATAAGGACCAGGGCCGGGGTCTCCGCCCGCGCCTTCTGGACGCCCTCCTGGCCGTCGACGGCGACCACGACCTCGTAGCCGCGCTTCACCAGCCGGCGCGAGAGCATGTCGCGGTTCATCTCGTTGTCCTCGACGAGGAGGATCTTCGGCATCAAGGCCTCCGGGCATGGCGGGCGGACGCGGCGACCAGGTCACGCACCTCGCCGAGCAGCACCTCACGGCTCAGGGCACCCTTCTGGAGGATGCGCGCCACGTAGCCGTTGAGGCGCTCGTGGTCCTCGGCGGACAGGTCCTTCGCGGTGATGACGACGATGGGCAGGGACCGCCACGCCGCGTCGGCCCGGACGGCGGCGACGAAGTCGAAGCCGTCCATCTCGGGCATCATGAGGTCGAGCAGGACCACGCCGGGCACCGTGCCGCGAAGCCGGTCCAGCGCGGCGCGCCCGTTGTCGGCCTCGACCACGCTGTAGCCCTCGCGCTCCAACGTCCGTCGGGCCAGGTCCCGGAAGTCCGGGTCGTCGTCGACCACGAGGACCGGGAGGTCCCGGCGGTAGCGTTCGAGCACTGCCACCAGCCGCTCCCGGTCGACCGGCTTGGTCAGGTAGTCGGCGGCGCCCAGCGTGTAGCCGAGGTTGCGATCGTCCAGCATGGTGAGCATCACGACCGGGATGTCCGCCACGGCGGCATCGACCTTGAGCGCCGCGAGTACCGACCAGCCGTCCATCCCGGGCATGAGGACGTCGAGGGTGATCACGTCGGGCTGGAGCTCCCGCGCCAGCCGGAGGCCCTCCTCCCCGCCTGCCGCCGTCGCGACGCGGAAGCCTTCCTTCCCGAGGAATCGCGACATGAGATCGCGCACCGCGCCGTCGTCGTCGATCACGAGCACGGTGCTCGCGGACGGCCCGGCTGCCTCGGGCACCGCCGGCGTCGAGGCCTCGCGCGTCGGCTCCCGCACCTCGACCGGCAGCCGGATCGTGAATGTGCTTCCGCGCCCGGGCTCGCTTGCCACCGAGATGTCGCCGCCCATCATCCGGCAGAGCCGGCGAGAGAGGGCCAGCCCGAGCCCGGTTCCCCCGTAGCGGCGCGTGGTGGACGCGTCTGCCTGGCCGAACTCCTCGAAGAGCCGCGCCATCTGCTCGGGCGTCATCCCGATCCCGCTGTCGCGCACCGCGAAGACGATGGCATTGGCGGCGGCATCCCGCTCCCGCGTGGCTGCCAGCGACACGACGCCGCGCTCGGTGAACTTGCAGGCGTTCGACAGAAGGTTGAAGAGCGCCTGTCGGAGCTTGGTCAGGTCCGCGCGCATGGCGCCGACGTCCGGGGCGCACTCGACCTCGAGGCGGTTCGCGTTCTTCTGGGCGAGAGGCTCGATGACCGCGGCGACGTCGCGGATGAGCGACCCGACGTCGAAGGTCTCGAGGTAGAGCTCCATCTTCCCGGCCTCGATCTTCGAGAGGTCCAGCACGGCATTGATGAGCTCGAGGAGGTGCTTGCCGGCCGCGTGGATCCGCTGGAGGTCGGGAAGGAAACCCTCGGCGTGCTGGTCCCGGGCCTCCTCCTCCAGCATCTCGCTGTAGCCGATGATGGCGTTGAGCGGCGTCCGCAGCTCGTGGGACATGTTGGCGAGGAACTCCGATTTGTGGCGGCTCGCGACCTCGAGCTCCCGGCTCTTCGCCTCGAGCTCCCGGAAGAGGCGGGCGTTCTGGATGGCCAGGGCGGACTGGGTGGCGAAGGTCCTCAGGAGGTCGATGACCTCCGGCGGGAACTCTCCCGGCGCCTTGCGGTTGACGGACAGGGCGCCGATCACCTGGCCCTCCCGCACCAGCGGCACCGCCACGAGGGCGCGATACCCTGTCCGGAGGAGGATGTCGCGGAATCGGGTCTGGTATGCGCCTTCCCGGGCAATGTCGGCCACCTGCATGGGCTCCTGCCGCGCCGCGGCGCCGCCGATCACGCCTTCGCCCAGGCGGATCGGCATCTCCTGCAGCGCGGCAGCAAGCTCCGGCGCGTAGTCGTGGGTGGCCCGCAGCCGGAACTCCCCGGTGGCCTCGTCGTACTCGAAGATCGAGCCCCCGTCCGCCGCGGCGAGCTGGCTCGCGTGCGAGACCACGGTCTGGAGGACCGTCTCGACGTCGAGCGTGGCGCTCACCGCACGGCTGACCTCACCCAGCGCGGTGAGCTCCTGGACCGAGCGCGAGAGCTCATGCGTCCGCGCCTGGAGCTCCGCCAGGAGCCGCACGTTCTCGGTGGCGATGATCGCCTGATCGGCGAACGTCTGGAGGAGGGCCACCTCCGTGTCCGCGAAGGGCAGGACCTCCTGGCGGGAGACGACGATGGCGCCCACGGATCGGCCGTCCTTCGCCATCGGCACCGCGACGAAGGAGTGGTGGCCCATCACCCTCGCGAAGCGTCGTGACTCCGGGTGCACCTCCGGATCCTCCTGCATGTCCCGGACGCGGATCACGCGGCCCTCCGTGACGGCCCGCGCGACCATGCTCCGCTGCTCCTCCGCCCGCATCGGGTACCTCTGTGCGAAGGCCTCGACGGCGCCCGGGGCCACGTTGTGCAGCGCCCGCACGTGGATCCACTCGCCGTCGAACGAGAACAGCACGGCGTAGAAGCCGTCGCACAGTCGAACGGCATTCCGCACGATCGACTCGAACACGGGCTGCGCGTCCGTCTGGGCGCCGCTGATCGCCCGCAGGATCTCGCTCGTCGCCGTCTGCTGCTCGAGGGCCTCGGTCAGGTCGCGGTTCCGCGCCTGCAGCTCCTGGAAGAGGCGGACGTTCTCGATGGCGATCACGGCCTGGTCGGCGAAGGTCTCTACCAGGTCGATCTGCTTGTCGGTGAAGGCCGCGACCTTCGTCCGCCACAGGAAGAAGACTCCGAGGAGGGTGCCTTCGCGCAGCATCGGCACAGCCAGCGCGGTCCGGAAGCCAACCTGGCGCTGAAGGTCAGTCATCGTGAACTCGGGATCGGCCGCGACGTCGAGCAGGTGAATCGTCCGGCGCTCCAGGGCGGCTCGACCCGTGACGGACCCGCGGCCGGCCGGGAACGGGTTGGCCGCGACGAAATCTCTGGCGACCGGAGCTGCTCCGTAGTCCGCGGCCAGGCGAAACACATCGGCGTCGAACCTGAAGATGAACCCGGAGTCGGCGCCGCAGAGGCGTGTTGCGTTCTCCACGAGAGTCCGCAGGACCGGCTGGAGATCGAACGTCGAGCGGCTGATGACCTTCAGAACCTCACTGGTCGCCGTCTGCTGCTCGAGGGCCTCGGTCAGGTCGCGGTTCCGCGCCTGCAGCTCCTGGAAGAGGCGGACGTTCTCGATGGCGATCACGGCCTGGTCGGCGAAGGTCTTGACGAGAGCGATCTGGCTATCGGAGAAGGGCTGGGGCTCAGCCCGCGAGATCCGGATCGCCCCGATAGGCGCCCCTTCACGCAGCAGCGGCACGGCTAGCGCGGATCGATAGCCGATGGCCTCGGCAACGCCCACAAACTTGAAGTCGGGTTCGCTCGCCACATCGGGGACATGGACGACGGTCCGATCCAGGATCGCCCGGCCTACCCAGGTGTCCCGGGTCGCGCCCATCGGGAATGTCCGGCGAATCGCCGCGAGCCCCTCCGCGCTGAGATTGTGGTGAGCGACGAGGCTGATCGTGTCTCCATCGAACCGATACAGCGCACCGAAGAGCCCGTCGCACAGCCGAGCGCTGCTCTTCACGATCGCGTCGAACACGGGCTGGACGTCGGTCGGGGAGCTCGAGATGACCCGCAGGATCTCGCTCGTCGCCGTCTGCTGCTCCAGGGACTCAGTCAGCTCGCGGTTGCGGGCCTCCAGCTCCGTGAAAAGGCGGACGTTCTCGATGGCGATGACCGCCTGGTCGGCGAACGTCGTGACCAGGGCGACTTGCTGTTCCGAGAACGGGGCGACTTCCTGACGATACACCGCGATGGCCCCGATGGGTTGTTCCTCCCGCAGCATCGGAACCGTGAGCATGGTGCGGATGCCCAGAGCCTCCGAGGTACCGCGGTAGGGGTAGTCGGGCTCGTCGAGGACGTCCGCGACGTGGACGACTCTGCGATCCAGGATCGCGCGAGCTGGCACGCTTCCGCGATCCGGGCGCATCGGCCATTGACGGTGGAGAGCCTCCAGTGCGGCGCTGGAGAGATTGTGGTGGGCGACGACGTGCATCAGCGTGCCGTCGAAGCGGAAGACGTAGGCGAACGCCGCCCTACAGAGCCTGACCGCGCTGTGGGCAATCGTGTCGAAGACGGGCTGGACCTCCGTCGGCGAGCTGGAGATGACGCGCAGAATCTCGCTGGTGGCCGTCTGCTGCTCGAGCGCCTCGGTCAGGTCGCGGTTCCGGGTCTCGAGCTCCGTGAACAGGCGGACGTTCTCGATGGCGATGGCGGCCTGGTCGGCGAAGGTCTCCAGCAGGGCGACCTGGCTGGCGGTGAACGGGCGGACCTCGTGCCGGTTGACCCCGATTACGCCCAGGACCTCGCCGCCCCGGAGCATGGGGATCGTCAAGACGGTGCGGATCGGGTCGACCTGCCGCGCCCCCCAGGTGTACTCGGGGTCGGTCCGGACATCCTCGATATGGATGGTCCGGCCCTCGAGCGCGGCGCGCCCGGCGACGCTCCCGCGCCCGGGCGCGATGGGTGTCCGCTCGAAGAAGGCACGGAGCTCGGGAGAGGCGTTCTGGCTGGCGACCACTCGCAGCAGGCGGCCGTCGGAGCGGAAGATGAACGCCTGCGTCGCCTCGCAGAGCCTCACCGCGCTCTCGGCCAGCGTCTCGAAGACCGGCTGGAGATCGAACGCGGACCCCCCGATCACCTTGAGGAGCTCACTGGTCGCCGTCTGCTGCTCGAGCGCGACCCGGAGCTCGCGGTTCCGCGCCTCGAGCTCCGTGAAGAGGCGGGCGTTCTCGATGGCGATGACCGCCTGGTCGGCGAAGGTCTCCACGAGCCGGATCTGCTTGTCCGAGAACGCGCGAGCCTCTCGCCGCCAGAGTGAAATGACGCCGACTGGATCTCCCTCCCTCAGCATGGGCACCGCGAGCAGGGTGCGATAGCCCGCCATTGTTTGCATGAGCGGGACCTGATACTCGGGGTCGGTTCGAATGTCATGAATGTGGACGGTCCGGCGCTCGAGCACTGCTCGGCCGCTTGCGCTGCCTCTCCCGGGCCTGAGGGGGAAGACGTGCTGTCGTTGCAGCTCGAACTCCTCGGGCGTGATGTTGTAGTGGGCCTCGAAGCTGATCAGCTCTCCGTCGAAACGATGGACCCCGCTCATCATGGCGTCGCAGAGCCGCGCCGCGCTCCTCGCGATCGTGTCGAACACGGGCTGGACGTCGGTCGGGGAGCTCGAGATGACGCGCAGGATCTCGCCCGTCGCCGTCTGCTGCTCGAGCGCCTCGGTGAGGTCGCGGTTACGGGCCTCCAGCTCCGTGAAGAGGCGGACGTTCTCGATGGCGATGACGGCCTGGTCGGCGAAGGTCGTCATGAGGTCTATCTGCTGCTGGGAGAACGGCTTGACCTCACGCCGCCACATCACCAAGGCGCCGATGGGATCACCCTCGCGCAGGAGGGGGACGGCGAGGACCGTCCGATAGCCCAGCGTATCGCGCTGGATGGCTGTCGCGGTGTACTCGGGATCGTCCCTCACGTCGTGGATATGGACCATTTGGCGATCGAGGATGGCCCGTCCCGAGGACGTACCCCGGGTGGGCGGTGTCGGGAAGACTCTGTCGGCGGCCTCGCGCTCCTCCCGCGAAGCCTCGGAAAGCACCGGCAGCGTCATCATCTGACCGTCGAACCGAACCATCGCGGCAAACGCCGCCTCGCAGAGCCGCGTGGCGCTCTTTACGATGGCTTCCAGGACCGGCTGGACCTCGGTCGGCGAGCCCGAAATGGTGCGCAGGATCTCGCTGGTCGCCGTCTCGCGCTCGAGCGCCTCGGTCAGCTCGCGGTTGCGTCCCACGAGCGCCTCGCGCAGGCGCTCGTTCTCGAGGGCGATGGCCGCCTGGTCGGCGAAGGTCCGGAGGAGCGCGATCTGCTTCGCCGTGAACGGGCGGACGCGCGCCCGCCAGATGATGATGAGCCCCACCGCGACACTGTCTCGCAGCAACGGGATCGCCAGCAGCGTGCGGAGCTCGGAATGGAGGGGCTGGAGCCCTGGATATCGACGCTGTGCCGTGGCCGCCTTGGTGTCATGCAGGTGGATCGCGCGGCGGTCGAGGACCGCGTGCCCGCTCGGCAGCTCCCGCGTGACCGGGATCACCTGGCCGACCCGTCGCATGGGCTCGGACCCGTGGATCGCGACGACCCGGAGCCGGTCGCCCTCCACCCGGTAGATGTGGGCGTTGGACGCGTCGCAGAGCCGCGCGGCGGTCCGCGCGATAGCCTGGAGGATCGCCGGCACGTCCCTGGCGGTCCGCGCGCCGGCGGCCCGCGCTTGACGAGGGCTGGCCCCGTCGCCCGCGGCCGGCGACTTCGAGCCACTTCGCCTCCTGGCTGCGTGAAGCCCCATGTCGGGCCTCCGGAGTCGGGCCAGCGGCCCGGGGTGATCCGGCCGGCGACGGTTGACGGGCCAGAAGGTAGTCTGACGGGCGCCCGGGGGTCAAGCGGCCGAGCGCATGGCGGCCGACGGCGCGAGGCGAGGACGCGGAGCGCAGCCTACGGCCGGATGACGACCTTGCCGATGACCTCGCGGCGCTCCATGGCCCGCTCACCGTCGGCGGCCTGCTCGAGGGGGAGGACGCGGTCGATGACCGGCCGCAGCTTCCCCGCGAGGGCGAGCCGGACGATCGTGAGGAGATCGTTGTGCGTCCAGCCGTTTGAGCCCTGGATCGTGTGCTCGCGGCGGAAGAGGTAGCGGATGTCCGTCTGGCCGATGGGCCCGGAGGTGGCGCCGCTCGTCACGAGCCGTCCGCCCTTGCCGAGGGCGCGGATCGAGCGCTCCCAGGTGGCGGCCCCCACCGTCTCGACGATCACGTCGACGCCGCGCTTGCCGGTCAACCGGCGCACCGTCACGTCCCATTCCTTGTCCTCGGCGTAGTTGACGGCGACGTCGGCTCCGAGGTCCGTGGCCCGCTCGAGCTTCTCCGCCGTCGAGGCGGTGGCGAACACGCGCGCCCCGGCCAGCTTGGCGATCTGGATGGCCGCCAGGCCGACGCCGCCGACGGCGCCGTGGACGAGGACGTCCTCCCCGGCCTGGACCCGCGCGTGCGTCACCAGCATCCGCCAGGCGGTGCCGAACGTGATCGGCAGGCACGCGGCCTCCTCGAAGGGGTAGGGCTCCGGGAGCGGGATCGCCTGGCGCGCGGGGCACTTCACGAGCTCCGCCAGGCCGCCCGGGTCCATCTCGCCCAGCATGTGCACCCGGATGCACTTCGGGACCTCGCCGCTCCGGCAGTACTCGCAGGCGTCGCAGCCCCAGGACGGATTCAGGACCACGCGGTCGCCGACGCGGGGCCATTTCACGCCGGACCCGACGGTCGCGACCACCCCGGCGACGTCGCCCCCGGTGATGTGGGGCAGTGGTGTGGGCTCCCCCGGCATGCCTTCGCGCGTGAAGATGTCGAGCGGGTTGAGCGCGCACGCGCGGACACGGACGACCATCTCGCCCGGGCCGGCGACGGGATCGGGCCAGCTCGCCTCGTAGGTGAGGGCCTCGGGGCCGCCGTGCCGGTGGATGACGATCGCGCGCACGCCTTCGCGCGCCTCTAGGCCGGGGCGGGCGTGGCGGCGAGCGCTTCGACCACGGCGTCGCCGACGGCGTCCGTCGTCCCCGGGCCGCCGAGGTCCGGCGTCAGCACGCGACCGGCGCGGGTCACGTCGCCCACGGCCGCCTCGATCCGCGCCGCCGCGCGCGCCGCCTCGGCGTTGCCGTCGCGCCGGCCGAGCCACTCCAGCATGAGCCCGGCCGAGAGGATGGTCGCGAGGGGATTCGCGATGCCCTTGCCCGCGATGTCGGGAGCCGTCCCGTGCGACGGCTGGAAGAGGCCGTAGTGCTCGCCGATGTCCCCCGAGGGCGCCATGCCGAGACCGCCCACCGTGGCCGCGGCCAGGTCCGAGAGGATGTCTCCGAACATGTTCTCGGCGACGACCACGTCGTAGTGGCCGGGCCGCTGGACGAGATACATCGACATCGCATCGACGTACGCGTGCTCGGCCTGGACGTCCGGGTAATCGGACGCCACCTCGTCGAACAGCGACCGGAAGAAGGCGTAGCTCTTGAGCACGTTGGCCTTGTCGACGAGCGTCACTCGCCGGACTCCGTCCCGGGGCGCGCCGCGCCGCCGGCGGGCCAGCTCGAACGCCTGCCGGCAGATCCGGAGGACGCCGGGCCGCGTGACGACCAGCGTGTCGGTCGCGACGTGCCCGCCGACCAGGACGCCCGCGCCGCGCGAGGCGTAGAGGCCCTCGGTGTTCTCGCGCAGGATGACGTAGTCGATCCGCTCCCCGTCATCCAGTCGCAGCGGCGTCGGCACCCCCGGGTGGAGCCGGATGGGCCGCAGGCCGACGTAGAGGTCGAGGGCGATCCGCAGCGTGAGCTGAGGCGCGATCTCCGTCCCGTCCGGGAAGCGAACGTCAGGCAGCCCTGCGGCGCCGAACAGGATCGCGTCCGCCGCCTGGCAGACCTCGAGCGTCTCACGCGGGAGCTCCTCGCCGGTGCGCCGGTAGCAAGCCGCCCCGGCCTCCACTTGTTCGAAGGCGAGCTGGAGCCGGCCGGGCCGGGCGACCGCCTGGAGGGCCTTGACCGCCTCCGCGATCACCTCGGGCCCGATGCCATCCCCGGGGACGACCGCGATCCGGTAGTGCGGCACGCTCAGGTCCGCGGCGCGCCGCACTCGCGACTTCGCGCCATCTCGGCGGCGGTGCGGATCGCCTCCACCATGCTCTCGGGGTTCGCCGTCCCGGTGCCTGCACGGTCGAACGCCGTGCCGTGATCGACGGAGACCCGGAGGATGGGAAGCCCGACCGTCACGTTAACGCCGGAGAGGCCGGTCCAGGCCTTCTTCGCCTCGTCGTAGCGGAAGCCCAGCGCCTTGACCGGCGTGTGGCCCTGGTCGTGGAACATGGCGACGACGCAGTCGAACTCACCCCCGGCGGCCCGGCTCATGAGCGTATCGGCGGGGTAGGGTCCGGTGACGTCGATCCCGCCGGCCCGGGCGTCAGCGATGGCCGGGCCGATCGCGACCTGCTCCTCGTCACCGAAGAGTCCACCCTCGCCGGCGTGGGGATTCAGGCCGCACACCGCGAGGCGAGGGTGGGCGATCCCGAGGTCCCGCATCGCCCGGTCGCCAAGTCGGATGGTGCGCGCGACGCGCTCCCGGGTGACCAGCTCCGGGACGCGGCGGAGCGCCACGTGCGTCGTGACGTGGATCACGCGGAGCTCCTTGCCCATGAGGAGCATGGCGTAGGCGTTGGTGCCGGTCAGCTCCGCGAGGATCTCGGTGTGTCCCGAGTGGCGTACGCCCGCCGCGGCGAGCGCCTCCTTGTTGACGGGACCGGTGACGATGCCGGCGATCGCACCCTCCTGGGCGAGCCGGACGGCGCGCTCGATGTACTCGTACGCCGCGCGGCCGCACACGGCGCTGACGCGCCCGACGGCGAAGGCCGCCGGATCGGCATTGGCGAGATCGAGCACCTCGATCCGGTCGACGTCGAAGGCAGCCTCGTTCACCCGCGCCAGCGCGCGGACCTGGAGATGGAGGCCAGTGATCCGGCTCGCCGCCGCCATGACGCGCGCGTCACCGATTACGAGGGGGCAGGCGCTCTCTCGCACCTCGCGGTCCGCCAGCGCCTTCGCCGCGATCTCGGGGCCGACCCCGGCGGGGTCTCCCATCGTGATGCCCAGCACGGGCCGGGTCACGCGCAGGCCTCCCAGGCCCGGAGCATCGCGTCCGCGTCACCGAAGCCGCCCGCCTTGGTCATCAGGACCAGACCGTCGAACGGACCCCCCGCCAGGGTTCCCAGCGCGAGCCCGGGCTCGATCTCGCCGGCCAGACGGAGCCCCCGGGCGCCGAGGGCTCGCAGCACCGCGATGGCGGTCTCGCCGCCAGTCAGGAGGAGCGCGCCGGGCCGTGCACGCTCGACGCGTGAGCGCGCGGCGTCGGCGAGCCGGGCGACCGTCTCGCGCCGCCGTGCCGAATCGTGAGCCACCGGGTCCGCGGGCGACGCCAGGACGTCGACGCCGGCGCGGCGCTCCAGCCGTGAGAGCTGGGCCCGGGTAGCGGGGTGCGCACTGCCGGCGACCACGACCAGGGGCCGGCGGGGAGACGTCGTCCGGATCCGGGGCGCCACGACAGCGCCCTGTTCGGCGAGCGCCGTCGCGAGGCCGGCGGAGCCGGCCAGGAGCCCCGCCCGGCCGCACCCCGCATCCGCGAGGACCGAGAGATCGGTCTCTGTCTCCGCGTCGGCGGCGAGGGCCCGGCCGCCGGCCTCGCTGAAGCGCTCGATCCGGACGGCCACCGCCTCGCGCCCTCGGCGGACCGTCCCGAGCGGCACCGCGGTCGTTGGCCACACCCCCCCGGCCGACAGCAGGGCGAGCACGCTAGACCCCGTGGGCGGAAACGTGGGGTCCCGCGCGATCGGCGTCTCCTCGGTGGGCCGGCCCTCGACGCGGACCTGCCCGTCGACGACCACGCGTCCCTGGGCGGGGAACGCGGGCGCCAGGAGCGTCGCCGACAGCCCCGCGCCGTCCAGCATGCCGTCGATCTCAGCGGCGACGCGTCCCCGGAGCGTGGAGTCCACCTTCTTGTAGAGGAGACGGGCCGGGCCCGTCCGGAGGACACCGCCAGCCCAGCGCGCCCGGGCCCGCGCCTCCTCTGGCGGTCGCTCCCGGCTCTCGGTGTCGATCACGAGGACGGCCGGGCTCGGGTCCGGCAGCGGCGGCGGGTCGTCTCCATCGTGGACGACAACCACGGTTTCCATTCCGCGAGCGGCGAACGGAGCGCCCGTGTCGCAGGCGCCCGTGAGATCGTCCGCCTGGATCCCGACCCGCATGGCGCCACCTTAGCCCGCGCGCCGGGAGGGGTCAACAAGGCGGCGTTCGTTGACACGGGTCGCGCGCGGACATATGGTCCCCTGGTGACGGACGAAGCCATGCTTCGCGAGGCCGCGCCCGGCGTGACGCTTCCCCAGCGATGCGTGCGGGCCCGCAATCTCTTCCGCGGTGCCGCCAACCGGATCCACGATGATGCGGTGGCTCGGGAGCTCGGGTACGCGGGCGCCCTCGTCGCCGGCGTGACGATCTACGGATACCTCGCGCAGCTCGCGGTGTCCGCCGGGGGGCTCGACTGGCTCCGGCGCGGGACCGCCAGCGTCCGCTTTCTCCGGCCGGTCTACGACGGGGACGAACTGACGCTCGGCGGCCGGGTCGTGGCGCGCTCGGCGAACCCGGCGGCCGGGGAGGTGATGGTCGAGCTCGAGGCTCGGCGGTCTTGCGGCGACGTCGCCGCGGCCATGATCGCTGGCCTGGCATGGGGCGGACCCGTCGCGGCGCCGGATCCTAGACGGTATCCGTCGGCTCCGCTGCCTGCGTCGCCGCCGCCGGCCACGGCGGACGTGCTCGCGGGGCTCGACCCTCTGGGGACGCCGGCGGTGCACCTCGACGCGTCCACGCTCGGGGGGATCGCGGACGATCTGGACGATCCTTCGCCGATCTACCGGGGCCTCGAGGGCGTCGCACACCCCGGCCTTCTCCTCCGCCAGGCGAACCGGGCGCTGTCCGGGAACGTCACGCCCGGCCCCTGGGTCCACGTGGCGAGCGACGTGGCGCATTGCGATCTCGCCCGGGCCGGGGACCGCCTCGAGACCCGGGGACGCGTCGCGCGCGTCTACGAGCGGAAGGACCGCGGGTGGGTCGATCTTGATCTCCTCATCGTCGCGAACGACGTTTGTCCGATCGCCTCCGTCCGCCACACCGCCATCTACCGCATGCCCGGCCGCACGGCCGGCGAGGAGGGCGCGCCATGAGACACCCTGTGTCAACCCCTCGCACCTTGGAGAGCCAGCAGAGGTTGGGCGGCACGGTGGCAGGTGACGTCGTAGGGGCGGCGATCCTGCCAGCAACGCCAGAGGACACGGACCCACGCGCGGGCCAGGATCCGGA
>DASZOL010000114.1:0-14820 GCA_035550795.1 Candidatus Methylomirabilota bacterium | reverse complement strand
CTTGAGCTCCTCGACGACCCTCTCGACCGCCTGCTCGACGCCGCGCTTGAGCCCCATCGGGTTGGCGCCGGCGGTCACGTTCTTCAGCCCCTCGCGGAAGACCGCCTGGGCCAGCACGGTCGCCGTCGTGGTGCCGTCGCCCGCGACGTCGGAGGTCTTGGACGCGACCTCCTTGATCATCTGGGCGCCCATGTCCTCGTAGGGCTCCTTGAGCTCGACTTCCTTCGCGACGGTCACGCCGTCCTTGGTGATGGTCGGGCTCCCGAACTTCTTGTCGATGACGACGTTTCGCCCCTTGGGGCCGAGCGTGGCCTTGACCGCCTCCGCCAGGATGTTGACCCCGCGCAGGAGCGCCGCGCGCGCCTCGGTGTTGAACAGAAGCTGCTTGGGCATGAACCGTTCCTCCTTGAGTTGTCGGCTTCTCGTCGGTGGCTAGGGAACCCGCCTAGTCGAGGATCCCGAGAACGTCCTCTTCCCGCAGGATGAGGTACTCCTCGCCGTCGATCTTGACCTCGCTGCCGGAGTACTTGCCGAACAGGATGCGGTCGCCCGCCTTGACGTCGAGCGGGAGCTTCTTGCCCTCGTCGGTCACCTTCCCGTTGCCCACGGCGATGACCTTCGCTTCCTGGGGCTTCTCCTTGGCGGTATCGGGAATGATGATGCTGCCGTGCCGGTCCTCCGTCTCCTCGAGACGCTTGACGAGGATACGGTCGTGGAGCGGGCGAAGCTTGACCTTGGTAGCCGTCGCCATAACGTGTGCCTCCTCCTCAGCTGGAACGTGACCTGGGGTTGTGCGGCCGGCGGGTACGCCGGATCACCTTGTCCTATTAGCACTCATCTCGGACGAGTGCTAATATAGCAGGCGCACCGCGGCGGTCAACCCCCCGGGGCAGGACGGCAGTCGGCCTGGACCCGGGTTCCACCCGAAACGTTTGGTCTTTCAGCTATTTCAGTCATGATATCCCCCGATCGGGGGCGCGATATCGCGGGGACACGACCTCCAGGGTGGCGACCGCTGGCGGCCGAGGATCCGCGCGCTGGGCTCGGGGTCGACGCCCCGTGAACCCCGAGTAGCCGGTGGCTGAGCGCAGGGACGACGAGCGGCGGGGCGCGGATTACTTCGGGTTGTAGACCCAGATCTTCGCGGCCGCCGCCAGGCCCAGGACCACCATCCGCCCGTCGGTGAGCGTCGTGATCGTGCCGGCCCAGGGCGCGATCTCCTGGACCGTGAGGCGTGTACCGGGACGGACCCCGTTCCGCCAGAGGTGCTCCAGGAGCTTCCGGTCGGCCTCGGCTTCCTCGGTGATCCGCTCGACCGTCACGGTGGCGCCTTCCGGCGTCTGGTCGAGGGGAAACGGTCGCGTCCCGGGCCGGGGCGCCATGCCGGGAATCGGGTTGCCGTGCGGGCACGTGCTGGGCATCCCGAGCATCGTCGCCAGCCGGTCCTCGACCCGGGGGGAGAGCGCGTGCTCGAGGCGGTGCGCCTCCTCGTGCGCGTCCATCCAGTCGAGTCCGAGGATGTCTGTGAGCCAGCGCTCGAGCAGGCGGTGCCGCCGGGCCATCACCTCCGCCAGTGCCCGTCCCCGCTTCGTCAGCTTGATGTGCTTGCTGGGCCCGATCCGGAGGTAGCCGTCCCGGGCCATACGCTGGAGGGCCTCGGTGACGGCCGGCGGCGAGACCTTGAGGTGGCGTGCCAGACGGGCGCCGATCACCGGCCCGCCGCTGCCCAGGAGGTCGTAGATCCCCTCGAGGTAGTCCTCGATGGAGGCCGTGGTGACGTTGCCCCGGGCCCGGGTCTCCGGCGACCCCGATTTTCGGCTTGACACACCCGCCATATTAAGTGACCTTAACTATCATCGTAAGGCTCACGAATTATAGGCTCGAGAGCCGGCGGGGCGCAACCGGCGGTTCAGCGGGGGCGCCTCCGCGGCTCCCGGCCGGGGGCCCGCTCGCCCCGTCAGACACACGAGGAGGATCCCATGCCGCGTCGTTCCTGGATCGGCATCGCCCGCTCGGGCCTGGCCTTGGTCGTCGCGCTGATGGCGGCGGCCGTCGTCGCGACGCCGCCGGCCGCAGCCGAGCTGGTCCTGTACTCCTCGCGCCACTACCCCAAGGAGCCTGCCTTCGAGGCGTTCACGAAGAAGACCGGCATCACGCTCAAGGTCTTCCACGCGAGCGACGCCGAGCTCTTCGAGCGACTCAAGGCCGAGGGCGACCGCACCCCGGCGGACGTGCTGATCACCGTGGACGCCGGCAACCTGTGGAACGCCGCGCGCGCCGGCTATCTGGCCCCCGTCGATTCCGCCGAGCTGGCGCGGAACATCCCCGCTCACCTTCGCGATCCGCAGGGGCGCTGGTTCGCGCTGGCCGTGCGGGCGCGGACCATCATGTACAACACGACCCGGGTGAAGCCCGAGGAGCTGTCGACCTACGCGGCGCTCGGCGATTCCAAGTGGAAGGGGCGCTTGTGCCTGCGTAGCTCGGCCCACATCTACAACCAGTCCCTGCTCGCCACCATGATCAAGCGGTACGGCGAGCCGCGCACGGAGGCGATCGTCCACGGCTGGGTCGCCAACCAGCCGATCATCATCAACGGGGACGCGAAGATCCTGGAGGCGATCGCCGCAGGCCAGTGCGACGTCGGCGTGACGAATACCTACTATCTCGGGCGCGCCCTCGCGAAGGATCCCTCCTTGCCCGTCCGGCCCTTCTGGCCCGACCAGGCCGGACCCGGCGTGCACGTCAACGTCTCCGGCGCCGGCGTGATCATCCACAGCAAGCACCGCGCCGAGGCAGTCAAGTTCCTCGAGTTCCTGTCGACGCCCGAGGCCCAGGCCGTGTGGGCGGAGGCGAGCTTCGAGTATCCGGCCAACCCCCAGGTCGCCCCCGAGCCCCTGCTGGCCAAGTGGGGCACCTTCAAGATGGATGACATCAACGTGGCCGCCGCCGGCGAGTTCCAGGCGGCGGCGACGAAGCTCGCGGACCGCGCCGGGTACCGCTAGCGAGTCGCGTGGCCCGATCGTCCGGGGCCGCCGGGGCAATCCCCCAGCGGCACCGGACTCCGTGGTGGACCGTGACGGCCCTGGCGACCGCGGGCATCGTCTCCCTTCCGATCCTCACCATCGTCTGGTCCCTGACGCAGCCCGCCTGGGCCGTGTGGGCGCATCTCTGGCAGACGCAGCTCCCTGAGCTGCTCCTGAACACCCTCGGGCTCGTCGGCGGGGTCGCCCTGGGCGTCCTTGTCCTTGGGACGACCCTGGCGTGGCTCGTCGTGACGTGCGAGTTCCCCGGCAGGCGGGTCTTCGAGTGGGCGCTGGTCTTGCCTCTCGCGCTGCCGGCCTACGTCATCGGCTTCGTCTTCCTCGGCGTCTTCGAGTACTCGGGCCCCGTCCAGACGGCCCTGCGCGGCGGGCTCGGGCCCGGCGCACGGCTCCCGGACCTTCGCGCCGGCTGGGGTGTCGTGCTGATGATGACGCTCGTCTACTATCCCTACGTGTACACGCTGGCCCGCGCCGCGCTCGCCGAACAGGCGCCCGAGTTCCTGGAAAGCGCGCGCGCGCTGGGTCGCTCGCGGACGGCGGTCCTGTTTGCCGTGACCCTGCCACTGGTCCGCCCCGCGCTCGCCGCGGGAACGGTGCTGGCGTGCATGGAGAGCCTCGCCGACTTCGGCACGGTCGCGACGTTCAGCGTCCGCACGCTCACCGAGGCGATATACCGCGTGTGGCACGGCATGTTCGACCGCGCGGCCGCGACTCAGCTCGCGTCCATCCTCCTCGCGGTGGCGGGCGGCCTCCTGGTGCTGGAGCGCCTCTCGCGGGGTCGAGCCCGGTTCACGCATGCGCGCCGCCTGGCCCGTCCGCCCGTGCGGCTCCGCCTCCACGGGCTCCGGGCGCTGGGCGCCACCCTCCTCTGTGCGGGCACGCTCGGGTTGGCGTTCGCGCTGCCCGTGGGCCAGCTCGTCCTCTGGGCAATCCAGTCCGCGGGACGGGGCGGCGTGCCCGACGAGTTCGGCCAGGCTCTCAGCCAGACCCTTGCCCTGGCGGGCACCGCGGCCGTCGTGGTGGTCGCCGTGGCCATCCTGCTCGCGTACGCGCGGCGGCTCCAGCCGACGCGGCTCGTGGCGGCAGCGACCCGCGTCGCCGGGCTCGGGTACGCGCTGCCGGGGGCCGTCGTCGCGGTGGGCGTGCTCCTCCCGCTGGCGTGGCTCGATCGGGCGCTGGCGACCGGGCTGGAGCTCCTGACGGGGGTCCCGCCGGGGCTCCTCCTGACCGGTTCGGTGACGGGCGTGCTGTTCGCCTACCTCGTCCGCTTCCTGGCCGTCGGCGGCCAGAGCATCGAGGCGAGCCTGGCCCGGATCCCCCGGGGCCTCGACGAAGCGGCCCGCTCACTGGGCGCGCGCGGCGGGCGAACGCTCCGGGCGATCCACCTGCCGCTCGCGCACCGGGGCCTTCTCGCGGCGGTCATGCTCGTCTTCGTCGACGTGATGAAGGAGCTGCCTGCCACCCTGCTCCTGCGGCCGTTCGGCGTCGAGACACTCGCGGTGCTCATCTGGCGGCGCACCGCAGAGTCGCTCTGGGTGGAGGCCGCGCTGCCCGCCCTCGCCCTCGTCCTCGCCGGGCTCGGGCCGGTCGCGGTCGCGATGCGGTTGGCCGGAGCCGACGCGCGGCCCCTCGACTCGCGCCCGGAGCCCCCCACGTGAGCCTCCTCCGGCTGGACGGGGTCACCAAGCGCTTCGCCGCGAACTCTCCGCCCGCCGTGGACGGCCTGTCGGTCACGGTCGCCCCGGGCGAGGTGCTGGCCCTCCTCGGGCCGTCCGGCTGCGGCAAGACGACGACGCTCCGCCTGGTGGCCGGCTTCGAGGTGCCGGACGCGGGCGTCATCGAGATCCGCCGGCAGCCGGTCGCGGGACCGGGCCTGGCCATCCCGCCGGAGGCGCGCGGCGTGGGCATCGTCTTCCAGGACTACGCCCTGTTCCCCCACCTCTCCGTCGAGGCCAACGTGGGCTTCGGAGTTGCCCATCTCGCGCGCGGCGCGCGCGCTCGACGCGTGCACGAGGCGCTCGAGCTGGTCGGGCTGGTCGGGCTCGAGCGGCGGTACCCCCACGAGCTGTCGGGCGGCCAGCAGCAGCGCGTGGCGCTCGCCCGTGCCATGGCCCCCGCCCCGGCGCTGATCCTGCTCGACGAGCCGTTCTCGAACCTCGACGCCGACCTGCGCGCGTCCATGCGCGAGGAGATCGGGAAGATCCTTCGAGCCACCGGGACCACCGCCGTGTTCGTCACCCACGACCAGGAGGAGGCCTTCGCGCTGGCCGATCGCGTGGGTGTCCTGAACGCCGGGCGGCTCGAGCAGGTCGCCCCCCCGTACGAGCTGTACCATCGGCCGGGAACCCGGTTCGTGGCCGAGTTCGTCGGTGCCGCGGACTTCCTCCGCTCGATGGTCATAGAGGGCGGGATCGTGTCCGAGCTCGGCACCCTGGCGCGGCCCCCGGAGCTGGTACCGGGGCAGGCGGTCGACATCATGATCCGCCCCGACGACATCGACTTCATCCCGCACCCCGAGGGGGACGTCGTGGTGGTGGGCCGCCAGTTCCACGGAGCGGAGCACCTCTACCGGCTCCGTCTGACCTCGGGGGCCCAGGTGCACGCCGTCCAGCCGTCGACGACCCTCTACCCCGTGGGGACGCGAGTCCGCGTGGTGGCGAACCTGCTGCACGTCGTCGCGTTCCCGCTCGTCGACGGCGGCTAGCCGCCGCGGCGACTCACCGGCGGACCAGGCCGGAGGCGGCGGTCAGCCCGGGGCGGCGCTGCCGCGCGGCCCCGGGGCCGGCGCAGGACGGGTGAGCCGCCGGGTCAACCGGTGAGCCCGCCGCTCGAGCGCCTCCACGAGGTCACCACCCACCACCGCCCATGCCTGGGCCGCCGCCAGGGCGGCCCGCGTCAGGGCAAGCGCGGCGCCGTAGTCTCGCGCGTGGTGCTCGTGGAGCTTGGCGAGGTCGATCAGCAGCCGCAGGGGCGGACGCTCGCAGCGCGCCACCGCGTCCGCCCAGAGCGCTCGGGCCTCACCGATCCGCCCGGCCCGCCGCCAGAGCCAGCCGAGGCGCCACGCGACTCCGGGCTCGAGGGCCAGGGGCAGGCCCGCACGCAGGGCGGCCTCGTAGAACTCCGCGCTTCGGGCGGGCTCCCGGCGCTCGAGCCAGCGCCCCGCGCCCATCCACTCAACCGGATCGTGACGCGGGTCCGGGCCCCCCAGGAGCGCCGCGGCCCGCGCGTGGAGGCCGGCGAGCGCCACGAGATCCCAGCGATTGTGCCTGAAGATCCGCGGAAGGGAGGCGGGGTTCTGGGTGCGCAGGTAACGGAAGTAGACGTGCGGCACGAGGGCCCCGGGCAAGTCCTCTCCCCGGTCCAGGCCGAGCAGCGTGCCCTCGAGCGTCGAGAGCCGGCAATCCGGGGCGCGCCCGCGCCACAGGGCCCGCGCGACAGGGTAGAGATCCTGGTGAGGAACGCCCTCGCCCCACCAGCTCGCCCGGGCGAGGAGGTACCGCGTCTCGAGGAGCGGCAGGTCGAAGGTGCGCCCGTTGAACGTGACGAGCTCGCGCGCCTGTCCGACGGCCTCCCGGACCGCGTGAAGGAACGCCGCCTCGGCGCCGAGATCCCCCAGGAAGTACTGCGTCACGGCGAGCGTGTGCCCCGTCGTCCACGTCGCCAGGCCGACCAGGAACACGTACGTCCCGGTCCCGCCGGCGAGCCCGGTCGTCTCGGTATCGAGGAAGACCGTCCCCGGGCCGGGCCGGGGCGCATCGGCGACCGACGCCGCCACCCGCACCGTCTCGCTCCGGCGAAGCGCCGGCCCGTGAGGCGTGGGCACGGATTCGAATGCCAGGGGCGAGGGCGGCGGCAGGCGCTCGGAGGCATGCTGCGCCGCGAGCCGCTGGAGGCGGGCCCGCAGTCGCACCAGCTCCAGCTCGCGATCCACGACGACGCCCGGGCCGGGGCGCGGGCTCGACACGGGGGGCGGCGTCACGGGCGGAGCCTCAGCCGATCAAGCGGTCCAGGAGCGCCCCCGCCATGGGCTTCGCCCGGCGCCCCACCTCGTTCACCGGTCCGACGCACGACGGACATCCGGCCCGGCAGGAGCACGCCTGGAGCGTCTCGCGCGCCCGCCCGAGCAGCGGGGCGACCAGCTCGAAGAGCCGCTCCGTGAGGCCGACCCCGCCCGGCTGACTGTCATAGAAGTACACGGTGGGCTCGAAGCGCTCCGCCGCCAGGAGCCGGGCTCGGGTGCGCTCGGTGGTCAGCACGCGGGGGCCTGGCGGGCGGTCGCCGCCCGGCTCGGGCGGAGCGGCGTCCCCGAGCCAGGAGCCGAGGTCGCGCACGTCGCACATGAGGAAGAGCGGTGCCAGGTGGTGGAGGAGGTAGGCCAGGCCCCGGAGGCCGTCGACGAGGGCATCGCGGTCCGACGAGATGGCCGCCAGGACCTCCGGACGGATCGTGAGCCAGAGCCCCGAGGTCTGCATTTCCTGCTGCGGCAGCTCGACCTCCCCCGCCCCCACGTTCTCCATCGTGTCGAACTTGATCTTCTTGAAGCCGACCACCTGGTCGGCGACCAGGAGCTCGCCCTGCTCGACGCGCCCGCCCGCCGCGGCCCCCGTGGCGACGCTCTGGAAGCGGTCGAGCGCCCAGACGCCCTTGGCGGTCACCGCGTCGGTGAAGTAGTCGACCTGGACGCGCTTGACGTACGCGACCTTCTCCTCGTCCTCCCGGAAGTGGAGCTCCTGGACCTCGTACTGCTGGCCCTCGATGAGGTAGATCGCCTTGGGATGGACCATCGCAAAGGCGCTTCGCCAGTCGACCTCGGCGATCACCTCGCGCTTCCTGGTGAGGCGGCGGACGCTGTCCACGGACTCCAGCGCCTGGTGGGTCGTGTCGATCACGACGAAGTTGTCGCTCGCCACGCTCCGCAGCGAGAGATGGTCCGCCGGGTAGGTCTCGCTCGTCCAGTGGTAGCGGTCCCCGGCCCGGTGGAGCAGTCCCTCTTCCTCGAGGAGCCGGAGATAGCGGCTGACGTCCTCCGCGCCGAAGGGCTCGCGGTCGGAGAACGGCAGCTCGAACGCGGCGCACTTCAGGTGGCTCACCAGCACATAGGGGTTGTCGGGGTTGATGAGTCCGTGTTCCGGCGGCGCGCCGAAGAAGTAGTCGGGATGGGTGACGATGAACTGGTCGAGGGGCGCGGACGACGCGACCAGGACCGCCGCCGACAGCCCGCTCCGCCGGCCGGCCCGGCCCGCCTGCTGCCAGGTCGAGGCCACGGTGCCGGGATACCCGGCCAGCACCGCCACGTCCAGCCGGCCGATGTCGATGCCGAGCTCGAGAGCGTTGGTCGACACCACTCCCAGGACGTCGCCCGCGCGCAGGCCCCGTTCCACCTCGCGCCGCCGGTTCGGCAGGTACCCCCCGCGGTACCCGCGGATCACGTCCGTGAAGGCCGGCGCGCGCTCCACCGAGGCCTTGAGATCGGTCAGTACGACCTCCTCCGCCAGCCGGCTGCCGGTGAAGACGATGGTCGGCACCCGGGCCCGGAGGATCGGCGTGGCGAGCCGGCTCGCCTCCTTGAGATACGGCCGGCGGATGCCGAGCTCGGCGTTGATGACCGGGGGGTTGTAGAAGACGACGACCTTCTCGCCGGCGGGCGCGCCGTTCTCCATGACCAGGCCCACCGGCGACCCGACCAGCCGCTCGGCGAGCTCCTGGGGATTGGCGATGGTCGCGGAGGTGCAGATGAACTGGGGCGCTGCCCCGTAGTGCCGGCAGATCCGCTGGAGCCGGCGGAGCACGTTGGCCAGGTGGCTGCCGAAGACGCCGCGGTACATGTGGAGCTCGTCGATGATGACGTAGCGGAGGTTCTGGAAGAGCCCGATCCACTTCGTGTGGTGCGGCAGGATTCCCGAGTGGAGCATGTCCGGATTCGTGAGCACCACGTTGGCGCGGGCCCGGACGGCGCGCCGCGCGTCCTGCGGCGTGTCCCCGTCGTAGGTGTGGATGCGCAGTGCCGGCAGCGCCCGCGCGAGCTCCTCCAGCTCCGCCAGCTGGTCCTGCGCGAGCGCCTTGGTGGGGAAGAGGTAGAGGGCCCGCGACGCGGGCTCGGTCAGGAGCGCCTGGAGGACCGGGAGGTTGTAGCAGAGGGTCTTGCCCGATGCCGTCGGCGTCACGACGACGCAATGGCCGCCCTTGGCGAGAAGCTCGACGGCGCGCGCCTGATGCGTGTAGAGGGCCTCGATGCCGCACGCTCGCAGGGCGTCCGCGAGATGTGGCTCGATCGTGTCGGGGATCGGCACCGCGCGCGCGGGACGGGCGGGGAAGCGACGCACGGCCGTCACGGCCTCCCCGGACTCGACGACGAGGCGCCCGATCAGCTCGGCGAGGTCGACGCGCGGTTCCCCGGGCCCCGCCATGTCGGGTCATCTTAGGAGTCGCGCGCGAGCGTTGTCAACGTTCCGGCGCCGAGGTTGAATGAGGCAACGCCATGCCGAGCGAGTCCCGCCCCCGCGCCGCCCGCGACCCGGCACGCTTCGTGCCGCCCCTCCTGTGGATGGCCCTCATCGCGGCCGGCTCGTCGAGCCTTCTGTCCGGAGACCGAACGGGCCGGTGGATGCTGTCGCAGCTGGGTCACCTCGCCCCGTGGGCGAGCCCCGCCTTGCTCGCCGGGGCGCACGTCGGCCTGCGCAAGCTCGGGCACCTCGTCGAGTTCGGGATCCTCGCCGTCCTCTGGCACCGGAGCCTCCTCCCGTCGCCCCGCGCGGCGACGGCGGCATTCGGGCTGGCCGCGGCCTACGGCGGCCTGGACGAGCTGTGGCAGGGCTTCCATCCGAGCCGCACCCCCGCCGCGGGCGACGTGATCGTCGACGCCGGGGGGGCGCTGCTCGGGCTCCTGGCGTGGACCGGGGCGGGACCGGGGCGGGCCGCGGCGCGCCGGGTGGCGGCCGGTGCCGTCGGCCTCCTGGCCGGGCTCGCCGCCCTCGCGCTCGCCATCGACCTCGCCCTCGGCCGCCCGGCGGCCGACCTCGGGGTCGCGGCGACAGGCCTCGCCCTGGGAGCGGCCGGGCTGGCCCGTCTGGCCTGGGGGCCGCGGAGTCGGGTATCATCGGGCCCGCCAGCGCCCGGATCATGAGCGTCTACGTCGGTCGTCGGCTCCTCCAGTCGCTCGTGGTGCTCCTCGGCATCTCGGTCGTCGTCTTCGTCATTCTGCACCTCACCGGGGACCCCACCCCGCTGATGCTTCCGCTGGATGCGTCCGCCGAGGAGATCTCCCGCTTCCGACGCGCCATGGGCTTCGACGACCCGTTACCGGTTCAGTACGGGCGCTTCCTCCGGGGCGTGCTCCAGGGGGACTTCGGGAACTCGCTCCGCCACGACGAGCCGGCCCTCCGCTTGGTCTTCGAGCGGATCCCCGCGACCCTCGAGCTGACCGCCGTGGCGCTCGGCATCGCCCTGCTACTCGCCATCCCGGCCGGGATCGTCTCCGCCGTCTTCCGCAACACGGCGCTCGACTACGTGAGCACGGTGGTGGCCCTCATCGGCCAGGCGATGCCGACCTTCTGGCTCGGCATCATGCTGATCCTCGTCTTCGCCGTCGGGCTGCACGTCCTCCCCTCCTCGGGGCGCGGCGGGCTGGCCAACCTCGTCCTTCCGGCCCTCACCCTCGGGCTCTTCACGACGGCGCGGACCATGCGCCTCACGCGCTCGGCGCTTCTCGAGGTTCTCGGGCAGGACTACGTCCGGACGGCCCGAGCCAAGGGCGTAGCCGAGCACCGAGTGGTCTGGAAGCACGCGCTCCGGAACGCCGCGATCCCCGTCATCACCATCGTGGGGCTCGAGCTCGGCACCCTCCTCGGCGGCGCCGTGATCACCGAGACGATCTTCGCGTGGCCCGGGGTGGGCCGGCTCTCCGTCCAGGCCATCTACAACCGCGACTATCCGCTCGTGCAAGCCTCGGTGTTCGTGCTGGCTTCGACCTTCGTCCTTGTGAACCTCGCCGTGGACCTCGTCTATACCTACCTCGACCCGCGCATCCGGCTCGGCTGAGGCTGTGAGCGCCTCGCGTCGCTGCCCGCCGCACGCCGATTGACGCCCTGATGGCCAACGTGAGCGTCGATGCGCTCCCGCTGCGGAAGGTGCCGGACCTCGGGCAGAGTGAGGTGTGGGCGCTCGTCCGGCGGCTGATTCGCCGCCGCACCGCGCTCTTCGGCCTGGTCGTCGTCGTCGCCGTCGCCTTCGCCGCCCTGCTGGCCCCCGTTCTGGTGCCCTTCGATCCCCTG
Source organism: Candidatus Methylomirabilota bacterium (assembly GCA_035550795.1). Taxonomy (GTDB): domain Bacteria; phylum Methylomirabilota; class Methylomirabilia; order Rokubacteriales; family DASRDR01; genus DASRDR01. The sequence goes on along the minus strand of DASZOL010000114.1, from coordinate 3,509 downwards.
GCGCAGGACATCGGGCAGCGCCTCAAGCCGCCGGGGTGGATCAGCCCCGAGGGTCGCGCCCACTGGCTGGGCACCGATCAGCTCGGCCGGGACATCCTCGGGCGGATTCTCTTCGGAACCCGGATCGCGCTCGTCGTGGGGCTGGCGGCGGTGGCCATCGCGGGCACGCTCGGCCTCATCATCGGCCTCGTGAGCGGGTACTTCGGAGGGTGGGTCGACGACCTGTTCATGCGTCTGGCCGATATCCAGCTGGCCTTCCCGTTCATCCTGCTCGCGCTCGCGGTCATCGGCGTCCTCGGGCCGAGCCTTCGCAACATCATCGTGGTCGTCGGCATCTCCGGCTGGGTGGTCTACGCTCGCATCGTGCGGGGTGAGGTGCTCTCGCTCCGGGAGCGGGAGTTCGTCCAGGCCGCTCGCGCCGTGGGTAGCCCGGCGGCGCGGGTCATCGCGCGCCACGTCGTGCCGAACGCCTTCACGCCGTGGCTGGTCATCGCGACGCTCGACATGGCGCGCGTGATCATCGTGGAGTCGGCCCTTTCCTTCCTCGGCCTCGGCGTTCCGCCCCCGACCCCCACCTGGGGCGGCATGCTGGCCGACGGGCGTGTCTACATGTCCACGGCGTGGTGGCTCGCGACCTTCCCGGGGCTCGCGATCCTCGTCACCGTGCTCGGGATCAACCTCCTGGGCGACGGTCTCCGGGATACCCTCGACCCGCGGCTCAAGCTCTAAGCCAGAGAAAGGAGTGCTCGCATGCGACGCACGTTTTCCCTCCTGATCCTCGGCGCTCTCGTCCTCGCGGGACCGTTCCTCGCCGCCGCGCAGCCGGCCGGCCGGATCGTGCTGGCGCAGGGCGTCGATCCGACGACGCTCGACCCCCACAACCATCAGGAGACGCCGGCCTCCAACGTCCTGCTGAACATCTACGACACGCTCCTTTTCCGGGACAAGGATCTCAAGCTGATCCCCTGGCTCGCCGAGTCCTGGCGGGTCGTGAACCCCACGACGTGGGAGTTCAAGATCCGGCGCGGCGTCAAGTTCCACAACGGCGAGGACGTGGACGCCGAGGCCGTCAAGTTCAGCCTGGAACGCCTTGTCAATCCCGACCTGAAGATGCGGCAGGGGCCAAACTTCACCCTGCTCGACCGGGTCGACGCGGTCGACAAGCACACCGTGCGGATCGTCACGAAGAAGCCCTGGCCGATCCTCGAGAACCGGCTCGCTCTGGAAGGGAGTGTCGTCCCGCCCAAGTATTTCAAGGAGAAGGATGCGGCCTTCCTCGCGAAGAACCCGGTCGGCTCCGGCCCCTACAAGTTCGTCAAGTGGGCGAAGGATGAGGCCATCACGCTAGAGGCGAACGAGTCGTGGTGGGGCGGGGCGCCCAAGGTGAAGACGCTCGTCTTCCGGCCAATCCCCGAACACACGACGCGCGTGGCCGCGCTGCAGGCCGGCGAGGTGGACGTCGTCACCAACGTCCCACCCCACCTCGTCAAGCAGGTCGAGTCCGACGCCAAGCTCTACGTCTCCAAGGCGCCGAGCGTGCGCGTGATCTACATCTGGATCTACACGCACAAGTACGACAAGGAGCACAAGGTCGTCGGACCGGTCGATTGGCCCACCAAGGACAAGCGGGTCCGGCAAGCGATCAACTACGCGGTCAACGTCGACGAGATCATCAAGAACGTGCTGGAAGGGAACGGGATCCGCACTGCGACGGTGCTCACGGACAAGCACTTCGGCTTCGATCCAAAGCTTCAGCCGTACAAGCAGGATGTCGCGAAGGCCAAGCAGCTTCTGGCCGACGCCGGCTCCCCGAACGGGATCGACATCGTCCTGAACTCGCCCGACGGCCGCTACCTGAAGGACAAGGAGGTCGCCGAAGCGCTCGCCGGCCAGTTGACGAAGGCGGGTATCCGGACCACCGTCAAGACGTACGAGTGGGGCACGTATCTCAACCAGATGCAGTACGTTCACGGGGGCGGGCCGATGTCCCTAATCGGCTGGGGGAACACGACCTGGGATGCCGACGGCACCCTGGCACCGACCTTCCGCTCCGGGAAGATTCTCTCGAACTACTTCAACGAGCAGTACGACAGTCTGCTCGACGAGGCGGCCACGACCGTCGACGCCAAGGCCCGCCAGGCGCTCTACACGAAGGCACTGCAGATCTTCCTGGACGACTCCCCGGCCATCCCCCTCTACCAGCAGATGGACATCTACGGGGCGGCCAAGCGCGTGAAGTTCCAGGCCCTGTCCTCGGAGCAGCTCGTGGGGCCCTGGATCTGCCTCGCCGACCAGAAGTGCTAGATCGATCGCCGGGATAGCCGAGGGGACCTCACCGCCGCCCGGGCCCGGGCGCCCAGGTACCCGAGCCCGGGCGGCGCGCCGCGGTCCGGCCTCGGCCCGGCCGGCCCCGCTAAGCGGGGCGCTCGATCCGGACGACGACCTCGATGTGGGGCGTGTGCGGGAACATGTCGACGGGCTGGACCGCCGTGACCCGGTAGCCCGCCCCGCACAGCGTGCCGAGATCCCGGGCTAGGGTCGCCGGGTTGCACGAGACGTAGATAATGCGCCCGGGCGCGAGGGTGACGAGGCTCCGCAGCGCCTTCGGGTGGAACCCGGCGCGGGGCGGATCGGCGACGACCACGTCGGCCCGCACGCCGCGCGCCAGGAGCTCGGGCAGCACGAGGCGCACCTCGCCGGGCAGAAACGTGCAGTTCGTGATCCGGTTCTCCCGCGCGTTGCGGGCGGCGTCCTCGATCGCGGCGGGTACCAGCTCGATGCCGTAGACCGCGCGCGCCTGCCGCGCCAGGAGCAGGCTGATCGCCCCGGTCCCCGCGTAGAGGTCGAGGACGGTCTCCTGACCGGTGAGCCCAGCGTACTCCGCCACGATCCCGAACAGGCGCTCCGCCTGGCGCGTGTTCGTCTGGAAGAAGGAGTTGGCCGAGATCGAGAAGACGAGGTCGCCGAGCCGCTCGCGGATGATCTCGTTGCCGGCGATCGGATGCTCCTCGACGCCGACCGCGACGGCGGCCTTCTTCGGGTTCACGTTCAGGACGACCGAGGTGACGTGCGGGCACCGCGCCCGGAGACGATCCGCGAGCGCCCGCGCCGTCGGCACGTCCGGCGACGCCGTGACCAGGTTCACCATGCCGTCGCCGGTCTGCCGACCTTCGCGAAGCATCAGGAAGCGCAGCAGGCCCTCCTCGGTCTCCTGCCGGTAGACGCTCCAGCCCCGCTCGCGCACGAAGGCGCGCACCTCGGCGAGGACGGCGTTCATCCCGTCCGACTGGAGCAGGCAGCGCTCGACGTCGAGGATGGCGTCGTAGCGCTCCGCCTCGTGGAGCCCGACGACGGGCTGGCCGTCGACCTCGGCGAAGGTGAACTCCATCTTGTTGCGGTAGCCGTAGACCTCGGACGCCCCCAGGATCGGGGAGATCGGGACGTCGCCGAGCCCGCCGAGCCGCGCCAGGCACTCGACGACCTGGCGCTGCTTGAACTCGAGCTGGGCC
>DASZOL010000113.1:0-40583 GCA_035550795.1 Candidatus Methylomirabilota bacterium | reverse complement strand
ACGCTGGCTCGACGGTTGACACGGGAGCCACGCGCGATCTAGAGTCGCCGCGTGGTAAGCGCCTCCGATGCGCGGGGCTGTTCCGCGTTACCTCGTCGTGCCGCTCCGTCCCGCCGGACAGCGTGTCCTGAGGCCGCAGGTCCGTGCGGCTGCGGTCGCGACTGACCGCGCGGCGCTCGCGGTGCCGGGCGGCGGACAGATGTTGTCGAAGACCGAGGCGCGTGCGCGAGTCTGGCGCGAGATGGAGATCCGCGGTGTCGGTCGGTTCCCTGGCGCCGCTGGCCGGATCCCGAACTTCGTCGGCGCCGAGCGCGCGGCGCTTCACCTCCACGAGCTGCGCGCCTGGCGGGAGGCGCGTGCGGTCAAGATCAACCCCGACGCCGCCCAGGTTTCGGTCCGGCGGATGGCGCTTCGCGAGGGCAAAGTGGTCTACATGGCCGTACCGCGGCTCAGGAGCATCGAGTGCTTCCTCGAGCTCGATCCCGCATGCCTGGGTCCGCGGGCCCTCCAGGCGGCCTCGATCCGGGGCGCGGAGCGGCTGGGTCGACCCGTCGGCATCGAAGCCTTGCCATCTATCGACCTGATCGTGTGCGGCTCCGTGGCGGTCAACGCGCGCGGCGCTCGGGTGGGGAAGGGTGGCGGCTTCTCGGACCTCGAGTACGGGCTCCTCGTCGAGGCCGGGAGGATCGGATCGCGGACTCCGATCGTCACCACCGTTCATCCCGTCCAGATCCTTGCCGAGCCCATCGAGATGCGAGCCCACGACATTCCGATCGACGTCGTCGTGACCCCCGAGGGTGTCATGGCGCTCCGGCCGACCTTCCCCCGGCCGTGCGGACTGTACCGGGAGGCGCTGGACGCCGAGAAGATCGCCGAGGTCCCGGTGATCCGGCGGGTACTCCACGGAGGCGCGTAGCCCCGTGGACGCCACCGTCGGCCTCGTCCAGGCCCTGCTGCCCGTGACCGCGCACGTGTCCGCGCGCGTCGCGGCCGCGCACCCCTCGGCGCGCATCCTGGGGACGGAGCGCATGGGGTCCGCCGTGGTCGTGGAGTCCGGCGGGCTCCTGCTGACGGTCAACTATGTCGTGATGGGAGCGCGCCGGGTCCGCGTCACGATGACGGACGGGCGGCGCCTGGACGCCAAGGTCGCGGCGCAGGATTTCGAGAGCGGGCTCGCGCTGCTGCGCGTACCGGCGGCCGGGCTCCCCGTGGCCCGGCTGGCGTCCTCGGCGGACATGGCGCTCGGGGCGTCCGTGTTCGTGGTCGCCGCCACGGGTCCGGTGGAGCGCCGCGTTGCGGGCGGCCTGGTGACCGACCTCGGTGAGTTCGAGGCGTACTGGGAGTACGTCCTCGATCGCGGCATCGTCTCGACCGCTGCGAACCCGGGGTTCGGGGGCGGTCCGCTCTTCGACCTCCGGGGCGAGGTCGTGGGCATCGTCTCCCTCAATCTCGAGGGTATCGGCCGGGAGTCCCTGGCGATCCCGGTGGAGTACTTCACACGCCACCGGACCGAGCTTCTGCGGTTCGGGCGCGTCACCAGCCGGCCGCGCCGAGCCTGGATCGGCGTGTTCCCGCACACGCTCGACGAGAAGCTGGTCGTCGCGGGGCTGGTTCCCGACGGCCCCGGCGAGCGTGCCGGCCTGCAGGACGGAGACGTGATCGTCCGCGTCGACGACCAGGACGTATCGAGCCGGCGGGATCTGTACGCCGCTCTCTGGCGCCACGAGCCTGGTGAGCGGGTCCTGCTGGACGTGATGCGCGAGGATCGCCCGCAGCGGGTCGAGGTGCTGGCCCAGGACCGGTCGGACTTCTACGCCCTCGAGCGACGAGGCTCGGGGGATCCGCCTCCCGGCTGATCTCGATCGCGTCGCGCCGGGTGTCCGCTCGCGGACGCCCTCCGAGAGTATCCCGTTTCGGCCCGTTCCTTGACATGTCGGAGCCGGCTGCTATGTAAGGAGCGAGGGCCGTGGGCCCTGGGCGCATGGGCGCCGAACCATTACAGCTTTGGAGGGCAGAGTCTCATGCTTGAACTCACGCGGTGGTCCCCGTTCAGCTCCATGTTCCGCATGCAGCACGACCTCGACGACCTGTTCGGCCGGGTGCTGGGTTACTCGGAGACGCCCGCGCGGTATCGATCCGAGACGGCCCCGGTGGCGTGGTGGCCGGCGATCGAGAGCTACGCCAAGGACGGTGAGCTCCACGTGCGCGTCGCGCTGCCGGGCGTCGATCCCAAGGACGTCGAGGTGACGGTCTCGGATGACCACCTCACGATCCGCGGCGAGCGCAAGTCGAAGACGGAGGAGAAGGACGGCGGTCGCTTCGTGCGCGAGTTCGCGTACGGCTCGTTCGAGCGCACCCTCGCGCTGCCCGACGGCGTCGACCCGGGCAGGGTGCAGGCGAGGTTCTCGAACGGGATGCTTGACCTGACGATGCCGGCCCCGGTGGCGGTGGTGCCGAAGAAGGTGGAGATCCAGATCGAGGGTGGAGCGGAGCAGGCGAAGGCCATCAAGAGCGCCTGACGGTTGACGGGACCACCAGTCCCAGCGTGACGCGGCCCCCGGGGCATCCCCGGGGGCCGTGGCGCGTTTAGGGCCGGGAGGTCCGCGGGCTTTGGTATAGTTGAGGCCATGTGGCCGCCGCTCCGACGCGTGGCCGCCGTGGTCGGCGTGGCGCTCCTCGGCGCGGCGGCGGCGTCGAGTGCGGACGAGCTCCCAATCGTCGATACTCACCTTCACTACAGCGCGAACAGCTGGCAGGACTACGCGCCCGCGGCGCTGCTCCGGCTGCTGGACCAGGCCGCCGTCCGCCGCGGCTTCGTCTCGAGCACTCCCGACGAGGGGACCGTCCTGCTCTACGAGGCGGCCCCGGAGCGGATCGTGCCTGTCCTCCGCCCGTACCGGCAGGCGGGTGAGCTTTCGAGCTGGCACCAGGATCCGACCGTCATCCAGCACCTGGAACAGAGGCTCGGCCGGTCCATCTACCGCGGCATCGGGGAGTTTCACCTCGCGGGATCGGCCGCGCGATCACCAATCGTGAAGCAGGTCGCGGAGCTCGCAAGCCGGCACGGCCTCTTCCTCCACTGCCATTGCGACCAGGAGGCCGCCACGATCCTCGTCGAACTGGTCCCGGGCGTCCGGGTGCTCTGGGCCCACGCGGGCATGAGCTCGGGTCCGGACGAGGTGGGACGTCTCGTCGCCGCCTCGCCCCACCTGTTCGTGGAGCTAGCGCTGCGGTCGGACGTCGCGCCGGGGGGGCAGCTGGATCCGGCCTGGCGCGATCTCTTCCTCCGTCACCCCGACCGCTTCATGGTGGGGACCGACACCTGGATTCCCTCGCGGTGGGTGAGTTACGTCGGCGTCCAGACCGACACGCGCGCGTGGCTCGGTCAGCTCCCGCCCGACGTGGCGCGCCGCCTGGCGACCGAGAACGCCGAGTCGCTCGCGCGTCGAGGGCCCTGATCCTCGCCGGATGGACCGCCCGGCCCTGACTCACCCACCACCGGTATCCCGGGGAGACCGACGACCGATGATCCGCTACGCCGCCAACCTGACGATGCTCTTCAACGAGGTGCCCTTTCTCGATCGCTTCGAGCGGGCGGCCGCCGCGGGCTTCCGTGCGGTCGAGTTCCTGTTCATCCACACCGTGGACACGGGCGCCGTGGAGCGGGAGCTCGGGCGGCACGGCCTGGATCTCGTGCTCTTCGATCCCGAAGGGGGCGACTTCGCCGCGGGCGACCGCGGGTACCTCTGTGACCCGGGGCGGCGGGATCACCTGCTCACCACGATCGAGGACGCGGTGGGCGTGGCGCGGCGCGTGGGCTGCCGGCGGCTGAACGTTCTGGCGGGCAACCGGCCGCCGGGCGTCCCCGAGCGCCTCTTGCGCCGCACCGCGGTCGAGAACCTCAGGCGCGCGGCGCCGCTGGCCCGCGAAGCGGGCATCACCCTCCTGATCGAGATGCTCAACGCGTGGGAGAGTCCGCGGTACTTCCTCGACCGGCTGGAGCTCGGGCTGGACATCGTCCGGGAGGTGGGCGAGCCGAACGTGCGCTTCCAGTACGACTGCTACCACGTCCAGCGGATGGAGGGACAGCTGATCGACGGACTCGTGCGGAACCTCGCCTGGATCGGTCACGTCCAGATCGCGGACGTGCCCGGACGGAACGAGCCCGGCACGGGCGAGATCCACTACGGGAACCTCCTGGCAGCGCTCGACCGGGCCGGGTACGACGGCTACGTGGGGCTCGAGTACCGGCCATCGGGCAAGACGGAAGACTCGCTCGCATGGCTGCCGCAGGAAGCGCGGGCGCGCCGGTAGCGGCGGGTCCGGCGCGAGGATCCACGCCCGGCCACCCGCGCTCGACGGGACGCGCCCGCCTGTCCGTGCTGCCGATCGGGAGCGCGTTCCGCTACTTCTTCGACCACGACGGCTTCTTCCTGGCCGCAGGCCTCTCCTTCTACGTCGTGATCTGCATCGTGCCGTTCCTGCTGCTCGTGATCGCCGGGAGCGCGTTTCTGGTCTCCAACGAGATGGTGCTGCGGGAGGTGGTCGACCGACTCGGGACGATCCTGCCCGTCTACCAGGCCGAGATGGAGGCGGCCCTGCGCGCCGTGATCGCCGCACGGGGCGTCTCGAGCCTCGTCGGCACCCTGATCCTGCTCTTTTTCGCCTCGCAGCTGTTCGCGGCCACGCGGCTCGTGCTGAACCGCGTGTTCCAGCACAAGGGCCGCGGCCTCATCCACGGGATGCTGTTCGATCTGGGGATGATCCTGTCCCTGACCGTCGGCTTTCTCGTCAGCATCGGCATCACCGGCGCCTTCGCGTGGGTCCGGGGGCTCGCGCTCTTATTGGGCCGTGGCTCCTTCGTGCCGATGGCTGTCCACTGGGCCGGGATGCTGCTGACGCTCCTCCTCGACACCGCGCTCTTCGTGGGGATCTACCGGTTCGTGCCGAACCGCCGTATCCGCTGGGGGAGCGTGCTCGTCGGAGGCCTGGCGACGGCGGTCCTGTGGGAGGTCGCGAAGCAGGCCTTCCGCTGGTACATCCAGGGCTTCGGGGTTTACAGCGCGGTGTACGGGTCACTCGGCGTGACGATCGCCCTCATGATGTGGGTGTACTACTCGGCGACCGTCTTCATCCTCGGCGCGGCGCTCATCCGGGGACTCGAGGAGCACCGGAGCCGCGTTTGACCGCCTTCCGGCACCCGCCTATAATCCAGCATCGTCTCGCCGCCGCGGCGTGTCTCGAGAGCGACGCGGTCCGTCTCCCCGAAGGGGGGTGATCCACCTGTGAGCTCGCCGATCCGGCTGACGACGCTCTCCCACGGCGCCGGCTGAGCCTGCAAGCTCGGGCCGGAGGATCTGGCCCAGGTGCTTGGGATGCTGCCGCCGATCACCGACCTCAACGTGCTTGTGGGGCCGGAGACGAGCGACGACGCCGCGGTGTACCGACTGACCGATGGGCTGGCGCTCGTCCTGACGGTGGACTTCTTCACGCCCATCGTAGACGATCCGTACGCCTTCGGGCAGATCGCCGCCGCGAACTCGCTGTCCGATGTCTACGCGATGGGGGGACGGCCGATCACCATGCTCTCGATCGTCGGCTTCCCGCGAGACAAGCTACCCATGGCGGTGCTGGGCGAGATGCTGCGGGGCGGTTCCGAGAAGGCGCAGGAGGCGGGCGTCAGCGTCGTCGGCGGCCATTCGATCGACGACGCGGAGCCCAAGATCGGCTACGCCGTCGTCGGTCTCGTCCATCCCGGCCGGGTGTGGCGGAACGTCGGCGCCCGTCCCGGCGACGTGCTCGTGCTCACGAAGCCGCTGGGTACCGGCATCATCTCGACGGCGATCAAGCAGGGCAAGGCGCCGGAGCGGGCGGTGACGGCCGCCGTCAAGACGATGGCGACCCTGAACCGGGCGGCGGCCGAGGCCGCGGCCACGGTCGCGGTCCACGCGGTGACGGACATCACCGGCTTCGGTCTCCTGGGCCATCTCCGGGAGATGACCCGGGGGTCGAGGGTGCGCACGCGGCTCCACGCGGGGCGGATTCCGCTCTTGCCCGACGTCGTGGCGCTGGCCGAGGCGGGGCTGGTTCCGGGCGGGACCAAGCGGAACCTGCAAGCGGTGGCCGAGACCGTGCGATGGGACCCTGGCCTGTCCGCGACGCTCCGCACGGTGATCGGAGACGCGCAGACGTCGGGCGGCCTTCTCGTCGCGACGCCGGACGGTCCGGCTCTCCTCCGGGCGCTGGCGGCAGCGGGAGTGGAGGGGGCCGCTCAGATCGGCGAGATCGTCGCCGAGGACCCGGCCGGCGCGATCGAGGTGGTGCCGTGACCGCGCGCCTCCTGGAGGAGCGCGTGGCCGTGGTCACGGGCGCCGGCCGGGGTATCGGGCGGGAGATCGCCCTCCTGATGGCCGCGTCGGGCGCGCGGGTCGTCGTGAACGACCTCGGCGGCGCTGCCGACGGCAGCGGCGCGGCAGCGTCGCCCGCCGAAGAGGTGGTGCGCGAGATCCAGAGCGCGGGAGGGCAGGCCGCGGCGAGCACGGAATCCGTGAGCACGATGGCGGGAGGGGAGCGGATCATTCAGACGGCGATCGACCACTTCGGCCGCGTCGACGTCGTGGTCAACAACGCCGGGATCGTGCGGGACCGCATGATCTTCAACATGACCGAGGAGGAGTGGGACACGGTCATCGCCGTGCACCTGAAGGGCAGCTTCGCCCTGACCCGGGCGGCCGCTCCGCGGTTCCGGGAGCAGCGGTGGGGCCGGCTCATCAACATGACGTCGACGTCGGGGCTGGTCGGGAACGTGGGCCAGGCGAACTATGCCGCGGCCAAGCTGGGAATCCTGGGGCTCACGCGCGTGACCGCCCTCGACATGGCGCGGTACAACGTCACGGCCAACTGCATCTCGCCGTTCGCCTGGACGCGACTGATCGGGACGATTCCGACTGACACGCCCCAGCAGAAGGCGCGGGTCGCGAAGCTGGAGAAGATGTCGCCGCGCGACGTTGCGCCGCTCGCCGTCTATCTCGCCTCGGACGACGCGGGCGGCGTGAGCGGGCAGGTCTTCGGCGTGCGCGGCAAGGAGATCTTCCTCTTTTCCCAGCCGCGCCCGGTGCGCGCCATCCATCGCGACGACGGCTGGACACCCGAGCGTCTGGCCGAGACGTTCCGCGGCACCCTCGGACACCACCTGGTGCCCCTGGAGAGCTCCGCCCAGTACTTCAGCTACGACCCGCTCGTCTGACGCGAGGGGCCGCCGCCGGCCTCCGGCCGCGGGTGATCCACACGAGCCAGCCACCTGCCCCGGCGGCGAACAGGGCGAGGGCGCTCCATTCCAGCCAGCCCTCCGCGTAGACGAGCTCGGCCTCGAACAGGTCGACGGGCACGCGGAACTCCAGGAATCCCCAGTCGTCCACCCGCGTCTCGAGGCGGCCCGCGGCGCTCTTGACCTGCCAGAGCGGGTAGGCGGGGATCCCGCTCGGGATCCACACGCCGCCCGTCGGGGAGACGAGGACGCGGTAGCGTCGCCACGTGATCCGCTCGACACGAGGCCAGGGGCGGTCGCGCCGCTCGAAGAGGGTGAAGCCCGCCGCCTCGCCGCGAGGCACGTACTCCGGACCGAGGAAGCGCGCGCGGGCGACGTCGCCGGTCGGGACGACGACCGTGCCGATGCGGAGCCGCCGCGCGAACCGGTCGAAGATCGGCACCGACAGACGCTCCCACGGCTCGCCGAGGAGGCGGTGACGGTCGAGGCGCTCGGTCAGCGTCAGGAGGCGGGCCGGCGGCACGGCCTGACCGGTGTAGAAGCGCGCGGCGACCGGAGAGGGGTGCGTGAACGTGCCGTGCACGATCTCGCGCCCGGCCCGGAGCGGCGCGAGGCTCGTGACGTGGCTGTGGGGGGCATACCAGGCGGGGTCGCCGTCGAGCCGGAGCGACGAGGTCAGGAAGAGGACCCGATCGGTGCCGCCGCGGAGCGCGCCCCACAGGCGATCCAGATGGTGACGCTGCGTCACCTCCTCCAGCGTGGGCCATCCGTCCGCCGCCGGCCAGACGGTGAGCGTCGGCGGGCGGGCGCCGCGGTCCGGAAGGATCGCGGCGAGGGCGATCACCACGAGCGCGACGAGCGGCCGGCCTCGCGGATCGGCGCGCGCGGGGACCAGCCGCTCGACGATGGCGCCGGCGCCGAGTCCAGCCGCCCAGACCGAGGCCTGCACGACCCCGTCGAGGAGTCGCGCGGGCTCGACCGTGGACCAGCCGCGGGGGAAGAGCCAGACGTCGCCGACGAACAGCCCCGTCAGCACGAGCGGCAAGGCGGCGAGCAGCGCGTCGAACCCCCGCCGGCGAAGCCCGACCGCGACCCAGGCCGACAGCGCCGCCATCCCGAGCGCGAGGAGGACGGGGCGCCGCGCGAGGTCGCCGGGAAGCCCGAGCGAGAGGTCTCCCCAGGCGAGGGGCACGACCCAGGCCCGGCGCACGACGAGCGGCAGGCTCCAGAAGACCGTGAGGACGACGGCGAAGCCACTTGTCGCGACCGCCTGGCCGGCCGTTCGGCGATCGGGGCGGGCCAGCAGGGACAGCGCCGTCGCGAGACCGAGGAGCGCGACCACGGACGGGAGCGTCGACGGGTGGGAAAGGACGGCCAGGGCGGCGAGGGGCGGCGCCCAGCGCGGGAGCCGGCCGCCCTCGACCCAGGGGCGAAGCGCCAGGGCGAGCAGGGGGAGCCAGGCGAACCCCAGGCGTGTCGTGAGCATTCCCCAGCGGAGCCCGGCCTCCACGCCGCCTCGCAGGTCCGCGGAGAGGGCGAGCGCCAGGAACGCCGGGGGCAGCGCCAGCCACCGATCCCCGACCACGCGGGCCAGGAGGACGTAGGTCGTCACGCCGGGGGCGAGGAAGACGACGCCGCACAGGAGGCGATAGACCGTCTCGATCGATGGCTGCCAGAGGAGCGCCGCCCGGAGCGCGGCCCCCAGCAGCGCGAAGCCGGGCGGGTAGAACTGGAGCTCCGGGTATCCGCCCCACCAGTCGGGGTTCCAGTCCGAGGTCCAGGTGACCGACGGCAGCGAGCGGGTGAGCGCGTGCCAGAGGCGGAACAGCTGGCCCGGGTGATCGTCGAAGGCCGGGACACCCCGGCCGAAGGCGGCGTACACGAAGGCGCCGCCGTAGAGGAGGAGCAGCAGGAGCGGCGCCTCGCGCCGCAGGGCCCTCATGAACGCATCGTACTATCGACCCCGACGGGGAGCCGCGCTCTCTCGGCCGCAGGGGCTACGCGACGCTCACTCCGGTGGTCGTCGTGGTTCGCGTCGGCCGGCGAAGGTTCGTTGACGCCTCCGGGGGGGCATGGTACATGTCTCTGGTCCGTGTCGGGACCCGATCCCGTTGAGTGGGGCTCAAATCCCCTGGAGGACCCGGCTGATGACGCATGTACGAGGGCTTGTCTGCCGTGAGTGCGGTCACCGCGTCCGGCACGGGCCCGTCCACATCTGCGAGCAGTGCTTCGGCCCGCTCGAGGTCGACTACGACTACTCCGCGATCCGCGCGGTCCTGACGCGCGAGCGCGTCGCGGCCGGCCCTCCCAGTATCTGGCGCTATCGCGACCTTCTCCCCCTGGACGACGAGCCGCTGGTCGGGCATCACGTGGGGCTGACGCCGCTGGTCCGCGCACGGAACCTCGGGGATGCCTGGGGCCTTCGCGAGCTCTACCTGAAGAACGACGCCGTCTGCCACCCGACCTGGTCCTTCAAGGACCGCGTGGTCTCGGTGGCGGTGAGCAAGGCGCGGGAGCTCGGGCTCGGCACCGTGGCGTGCGCGTCGACGGGCAACCTCGCCAACTCGGTCGCGGCCCACGCCGCCGAGGCAGGCCTCCCGGCCGTCGTGTTCATCCCGGTCGGGCTGGAGGCGGGCAAGGTGCTCGGCACGCTCGTCTACGGCCCCACCGTGTTCGCGGTCGAGGGCAACTATGACGACGTCAACCGCCTCTGCTCGGAGCTCGCCGATCGCTACCCGTGGGGGTTCGTGAACGTGAACCTCCGGCCGTACTATGCGGAGGGGTCGAAGACGGTGGGTTATGAGATCGCCGAGCAGCTGGGCTGGCGCGCTCCCGCTCATGTGGTCGTGCCCTGCGCCGGAGGCGCCCTTCTCACCAAGATCCGCAAGGCGTTTGCCGAGCTATCGGACCTCGGGCTCGTGAGCGGCCGGGGCCCGCGGATGCATGCGGCCCAGGCGGCCGGCTCTGGCCCCATCGTGACGATGATCCGGGAGCGCTCGGACGTCCTCGTGCCCGTGCGCCCGCGCACGGTGGCGAAGTCGCTCGCCATCGGGAATCCGGCGGACGGCTACTATGCCGCGCAGGCCGTGCGGGAGTCGGGCGGCTGGGCCGCGCACGCGGCGGACGAGGAGATCCTGACGTCCATGGAGCTCCTGGCCCGGACCGAGGGCATCTTCGCGGAGACGGCCGGGGGCGTGACCCTCGCCGCCACGAGGAAGCTCGTCGACGAGGGGTGGATCGGTCGCGATGACCCGGTCGTCGTCTGCATCACGGGAAGCGGTCTCAAGACCGTCGAGGCCCTGGAGCCCCGGCTGACCGAGCCGGTGCGCGTCGGCGCGAGCCTCGCCGCCGTCGAGGCCGTGCTGCCGGAGCTCCAGGCGATCACCACGCGCTAGGGAGGACCCGAGTATGCCAGTGCTCGTCCGTATTCCCACGCCCCTCCGCCGGCACACCGGCGGGGCGGGAGATGTCTACGCGAAGGGCAAGGACGTCGGGGAGCTCGTCGACGATCTCGATCGGCAGTTCCCGGGGCTGCGCGACCGCCTCTGTGACGAGACGGGCGACTTCCGGCGGTTCATCAACGTCTACGTGAACCAGGAGGACGTCCGGTTCCTCCAGGGCCGGGAGACTCTGCTCAAGGATGGCGACGAGGTGTCGATCGTGCCGGCGATCGCCGGCGGCGGGTAGTCCCTCGGTCGAAGAGCCGGGCGGGCAGTGAGCGTCCGCTTTCCATTCTCGGAGGCCGAGCTCCGCCGCTACAGCCGACAGATGATCTTGCCGGAGGTGGGCGGCGCAGGACAGGCCCGCCTGCGCCAGGCGCGGGTCCTGGTGATCGGAGCGGGAGGACTCGGCTCTCCCGCGGCGCTGTACCTGGCGGCGGCGGGCGTGGGCACGCTGGGCCTGGTCGACTCGGACCGCGTCGACCTCTCCAACCTCCAGCGGCAGATCCTCCACGGCACCAAGGCCCTCGACCTGCCCAAGGTGGCGTCGGCGCAGGGACGCATCGAGGAGCTGAACCCGGACGTGCACGTGGTCCCCCACGCGCTCCGTCTCGATGCGGAGAACGCCCGGGAGGTCATCGGCCCGTACGACGTCGTCGTGGAGGGCTCCGACAATCTCCGGACCAAACTCGCCGCAAACGACGCGTGCGTGGCGCTTGGCCGGCCGCTGGTCGCGGCGGGGATTCTCCGCTGGGAGGGCCAGCTCCTCGTCGTGCGTCCCGGGGAGAGCGCCTGCTATCGCTGCGTGTACCGCCGGGCGCCGCCGGAGGGGGCCGTGCCGACGTGCGAGGCGGCCGGGATCCTGGGGCCGGTCGCGGGCGTCGTGGGGAGCCTCCAGGCCGTCGAGGCGCTGAAGCTCTGCCTCGGCCTCCCCGGCGCGGCGGCCGGGCGCCTGCTGCTGTACGATGGCGCGGTGGCCGAGCTGCGAGCAGTCACGGTGCGTCGGGATCCAGCGTGTCCGGCCTGCGGTACTCTACCGTTGAAGGAGCGAGCACACGGATGATCTCCAAGCGCGTTCAGGGCTTCACCGAGTCCGTGATTCGGGAGATGACGCGGGTCAGCGCCGAGTACGGCGGCGTCAACCTCGCCCAGGGCTTTCCGAACTTCCCGCCGCCGCGGGTGCTGCTGGAGGCGGCGCACCGGGCGCTCGACGGCGACTTCCACCAGTACGCGATCACGTGGGGCGCGCGCAACCTCCGGGAGGCGATCGCGGCGAAGTTCGAGCGGTTCTACGGCCCTCGCGTCGATCCCGAGCGCCAGGTGACGGTCTGCTGCGGCTCGACGGAGGCGATGCTGTCGACCTTGCTCGCCGTTCTCGACCCCGGCGACGAGATCGTGATCTTCGAGCCGTTCTACGAGAACTACGGGCCGGGCGCAATCATCTCCGGCGCGAAGCCGGTGTTCGTCCCGCTCGAGCCGCCCGAGTTCTCGTTCGACCCCGAGCGGCTGGCGCGCGCCTTCACGCCGCGGACGCGGGCGATCGTCTTCAACAGCCCCAACAACCCGACGGGCAAGGTGTTCTCGCTCCGCGAGCTCGAGATCATCGCCGAGTTGTGCCAGCGGCATGACGTGATCGCGATCACGGACGAGATCTACGAGCACATGGTCTACGACGGGCTGCGCCACGTGCCCATCGCCACGCTCCCTGGCATGGCGGACCGCACCATCACGATCTCCGGCGTTTCGAAGTCCTACTCGGTGACCGGCTGGCGGATCGGGTACACGATCAGCTCGCCGGAGCTCGCCGTCGGCATCCGTCGCGCCCATGACTTCGTCACCGTGGGCGCTCCGGCGCCGCTCCAGGAGGCGGCCGTCACCGCGCTCCAGCTGCCGGACTCGTACTACGACGCGCTCCGCGAGGCCTACCAGGCGCGGCGGGACCTCCTGCGGGGCCAGCTCGACAAGGCCGGGTTCCGGACGTTCGACGTGCAGGGGGCCTACTACATCCTCACCGAGTGCGCCCATTTCCTCGAGCGATACGACTTGCCGGACGATACCGCCTTCGCGATGTTCCTCATCAAGGAAGTGGGTGTCGCGACGGTGCCGGGCTCGTCCTTCTACGCGCACCCGGAGCTCGGGCGCACGAAGATCCGCTTCTGCTTCCCCAAGACGGACGACGTCCTGCTCGAGGCGGGCCAGCGGCTCCAGCGCCTTCCACCCGGCCGGTAGCCGCCTCTTGAGCGGACGTCCGCCCGGTCGGCTCGCCAGCGCGGCCGGACGTGGCTGATCTCGCCGCGCTCCGCCGCGCGGCCCGGCGGATCCTCGACGCCGCGGTCGCCGCCGGGGACGCCGACCGTCTCACCCGGCAGGCGCTCCTTCGCGAGGGCTCGCGCCTCCGCGTCGGAGGACGGGCGATCGAGCTCGGCCGCGTCCGGCGGATCGTCGTCGTGGGCGCCGGCAAGGCGTCGGGCACGATGACCCAGGCGGTGGAGGCCGTGCTCGACGGCCTCCCCATCGAGGGGTTGGTGGCGGTGAAGGAGCTCCGCGGCCATCCCGCGCCCCGGCGCGTGCGCGTCGTCGAGGCGGGACACCCGATCCCCGACGGGCGGGGCGAAGCCGCCGGCGCGGAGATCCTGCGGCTCGCATGGGAGGCCGGACCCGACGACCTCGTGCTGTGCCTGATCTCCGGTGGTGGATCGGCTCTCACGCCCGCACCGGTTCCCGGCGTCACCCTCGCGGAGAAGCAGGCGGTGACCCGCCTCCTCCTCGAGTGTGGCGCCACGATCAACGAGCTGAACGCCGTCCGGAAGCACCTCTCGCGTCTCAAGGGCGGCCAGCTGGCGCGGGCCGCGCACCCCGCCCCGGTCGTGGCGCTGCTGCTCTCCGACGTGATCGGCGATCCGCTGGACGTGATCGCCTCGGGGCCGACCGCGCCCGACCCGACGACGTTCGGCGACGCCCTCCGCGTGCTGGATGGCTTCGGGCTCCGCCCGCGGCTGCCGCCGTCGGTGCGGGCCCATCTCGAGGCCGGGGCGCGGGGGGACACGGAGGACACGCCGAAGCCGGGGGATCCCGTTCTCGCCGGGGTCACGAACGTGGTGATCGGCAACAACGGCCTGGTCGTCGAGGCGTCGGTGGAGGAGGCGCGCCGGCTCGGGCTCGCGCCCTGCCTGCTGACCAGGCGCCTGCAGGGGGAGGCCAGGGAGGTGGCCCGCGTGTTCGCGGCCCTCCTGGACGAGACGGCCCGCGGCGGCCTGGTCCCGGGCCGCCCGGCGTGCCTGATCGCGGGGGGCGAGACCACCGTGACCATCCGGGGCCGCGGGACGGGCGGGCGGTGCCAGGAGTTCGCGCTGGCTCTCGCGCCGGAGCTCGCCGCCATGCGGGACGTCGTCGTCCTGGCGGCCGGGACGGACGGGAGCGACGGGCCCACGGATGCCGCCGGTGCCCTCGTGGATTCGACGACGCTCGATCGGGCGCGCGGCCAGGGGCTGGACGCCCGCCGCGCCCTCGCCGAGAACGACTCCCATCCTTTCTTCGCCGCGCTCGGGGACCTGGTGCTGACGGGGCCGACCGGGTCCAACCTCATGGACGTCTATCTCGGCCTGGTCGGCTGAACATCGCCCCGCCGTCCTTCTCACGGCGCTCGTCCTCGAAGGGTCGTCGGGATGGCGAAAGGGGACTGCCTGGCGTTCCCCCACTTTGAGGGCGGTCGCGGCGACCCGCGCGCGCCAGGTCCGCTGCTCTCCGTGCCCCGGCTCGGCGTCGCCGGGCGGGGCCGGCGTTGTGGCCACGAATTGGGCGAAGCGGTGTGTGGGCCTTGTGCGGCGTGAAGTTGCGCGGGTTGCCCACGTGTTATCCACCGCCAGCCCACGCAAGTGGTGGATCGTTTGACCTCCTTGCACCCTTTCGGTATCTTGAGGGCGCCATGTCCGCGACGAACCTGCTGGAATTGGCTCCCGATGAGATCGTGGCGCTCGTCGAGGGGCTCGGGCAGCCCGCCTACCGTGGCCGCCAGCTCGCGAGCTGGGTCTACGTCAAGGGCGTCGGGGACTTCGGCGCGATGAGCGATCTCCCGCGCGAGTTGCGCGAGCGTCTCGCCGAGCTGGCCGTGGTCGCCCCCCCCGAGATCGCCTCGCGCCGGGTTTCCCGTGACGGGAGCACCAAGCTCGACCTGCGGCTGGCCGACGGCCGGACGATCCAGTCGGTCATGATGCCGGACGGTGACCGCCTGACGCTCTGCGTCTCGACCCAGGTCGGTTGCGGGTTCGGCTGCGCGTTCTGTCTCACCGGGACGATGGGGCTGGTGCGCAATCTCACCGCAGGGGAGATCGTCGGACAGGTGTGGGCGGCCCGGACGACGCTCGCGCCGGCGGCCCGGCTCACCCACCTCGTCTTCATGGGCATGGGCGAGCCCCTCGCGAACTACGCGGCGACGGTCAAGGCCCTGCGCATTCTCGTGGCCCCGCTTGGCTTCGGCTTTTCCCCGCGCCGCATCACCGTGTCCACGGTCGGCCTGGTGCAAGGCCTCGAGCGCCTGGCGCGCGAGAATCTCCGCGTGAACCTGGCCGTGTCGCTCCATGCCGCGACCGACGAGGCGCGGAGCCGCCTGATGCCCGTCAACCGCGGCTGGGGGCTTGACGACCTCCTGGCGGCCTGCCGGCGGTTTCCGCTCCCGGTCCGCCAGCGGATGACGTTCGAGTACACCTTGCTCGACGGGGTCAACGACTCCGCGGAGGACGCCCAGCGCCTCGTGCGGCGGCTCCGAGGCCTCCGGGCCAAGGTCAACCTGATCCCGTTCAACGAGTGGCCCGGCTCGAGCTACCGGCGGCCCTCCCCGGAGCGCATCCTCGCGTTCCAGCGCGTCCTCCTCGATGCGGGCCTCACCGCCACGATTCGCTGGTCCAAGGGCGAGGACGTCGGCGCCGCGTGCGGCCAGCTCGCCTCGTAGCGCGGTGGCCGTGACGTCCCTCCAGCTTGCGGTCCCGACCGCGACGGGGAGCGGGGATCAGGGCGCCGCCCCGGTGACCGTCGCGTTTGCGACGCTGGGGTGCCGGCTCAACCAGTACGACACGACGGAGGTGCGGGCGCTGCTGGAGGCCGGAGGCTTCCGGACCGTGCCGTTCGAGACGCCGGCGCAGGTCTACGTGATCAACACCTGCACCGTGACGGCCCGCGCCGATTACTCCGACCGCCAGGCCATCCGCCGGGCCGTCGCGCGGAACCCCGACGCCGTGGTCGTCGTCACCGGCTGCTACGCGCAGACCAACCCGGACGCGGTCGCCGCGATTCCCGGCGTCGATCTCGTGCTGGGGACCCAGGACAAGTACGCGCTGCCGGCGCTCCTGGGCCAGGCCCGCAAGCGCGCCCGTCCGCTCGTGCAGGTGAGCGACGTCTTCGCGGCGCGCGCGCTGCCCGTCATTCCGGTCCGGCGGTTCGCGCCGGGCTACACGCGCGCCTTCGTGAAGGTGCAGGACGGCTGCCAGCATCGATGCAGCTTCTGCATCGTGCCCTTCGCCCGGGGCGGGAGCCGGAGCCAACCCGTGGAGGTCGTGGTCGAGCAGGTCGAGGGGCTGGTTGGCGCCGGCTACGCCGAGGTCGTCCTCACCGGCGTCGACCTGGGCCACTACGGGTGGGACCTCCGCCCGCGGACGGCCCTGGCGACTCTGATCCGGCGGCTGCTCGATGTCCGCGGGCTCGCCCGGCTGCGGCTGTCGTCCGTGCTGCCGGCCTACTTCACCGACGAGCTGATCGAGCTCCTGGCCGGCGACCGCCGGATCTGTCGGCACTTCCACGTGCCGCTGCAGTCCGGCGAGGACCGGGTGCTCCGGGCGATGCGACGGCCGTACACCGTCCGGATGTACCGCGCGCTCGTCGAGCGCCTCGCGGAGGCCATGCCTGGCCTGGGTCTCGGGACTGACGTCATCACGGGGTTCCCCGGCGAGACGGAGGCCGACTTCGCGGCGACGGCGACGCTCGTCGCGGCCCTCCCGTTCACCTACCTCCACGTCTTCTCCTACTCCGATCGCCGGGGCACGGAGGCGGCGGGCCGTCCGGCTCCCCGGGTGGCGCCCGGGGCGATCCGCCAGCGGACGACCGCCCTCCGGCGGCTCGGCGCGGCCAAGCAGCTCGGCTTCCGCCGCGCCCAGATCGGTCGCGAGCTGGGGGTGCTCGTCCTCGAGCATCGGGAGCGGCAGACGGGGCGGCTCGTCGGGCTCACCGACAATTACCTGGAGGTGGCGTTTCCGGGATCGGACGCGCTCATGCGCGGATTCGCGCGCGTCCGGGCCACCGGTCTGGGCGGTGCGCGGCTTGAGGGAGCGCTCGTCGACGATGCGTGAGCCGCGAATCGGCATCATCGGGGGCAGCGGGCTGTACGAGCTGGAGGGCCTGACCGACGTCCGCTGGCAGCGTGTGCGGACACCCTTCGGCGATCCCTCAGACGAGTACTGTGTCGGGCGGCTCGGCGACCGCGAGGTCGTGTTCCTCCCGCGCCACGGCCGCGGGCATCGGCTCATCCCCTCGGAGCTGCCGTTCCGCGCGAACCTCTACGGCCTGAAGGCGCTCGGGGTCGAGTGGGTCATCTCGGTGAGCGCGGTCGGCAGCATGCGCGAGCGGATCGCGCCCCTCGACCTCGTGATCCCCGATCAGTTCTACGACCATACGAAGCGACGCATCTCCTCGTTCTTCGAGGAAGGGATCGTGGCCCACGTCGCCATGGCGGATCCAGTGTGCCCGGACCTCGCGGCCGCGCTCCAGGCGTCCGCCGCCGAGACCGGCGTCACCGTGCACCGGGGTGGCACGTACCTCTGCATCGAGGGGCCCCAGTTCTCGACGAAGGCCGAGTCCCGGATCTACCGGAACTGGGGGGTCGACGTCATCGGGATGACGAACGTGCCCGAGGTCAAGCTGGCGCGCGAGGCCGAGCTCTGCTACGCGACGCTCGCGCTCGTCACGGACTACGACGTCTGGCACGAGACCGAGGCCGAGGTGACGGTGGAGACGGTGGTGGCGAACCTCATGAAGAACGTCGCGACGGCCAAGGACGTGCTCCGTCGCGTGATTCCCCGGGTGAGGGCCCCGCGGACCTGCGCCTGCCCGGGCCTCCTCCGGAACGCGGTGATCACATCCCCCGCGGCGTTCCCGGCGTCGGCCCGCCGTCGGCTGGACCTCCTGATCGGCAAGTACTTCCCGCCCGTCGCGCCGGCCCCCACCGCGCGGCCCCGGCGCCTGGCGGCGCCGCTCCGGGCCTCCCGGCGCGCCGCGAAGCGGAAGGGACCACGCCGTGGCTGACCTCCTGGTCACGGGCACGCTCGCCCTCGACAACGTGCGCACGCCGTTCGGCGAGGTCACCGACGCGCTCGGCGGATCGGCGACGTTCTTCGCGTACGCGGCCTCGTTCTTCACGAAGGTCAAGCTGGTCGCCGTGGCGGGGCGCGACTTTCCCAAGGAGCACCTGGACCTCTTGGCCCACCGCGGCGTGGACCTCGGCGGCGTCCAGGTCACGGACGGGCGGACCTTCCGGTGGACGGGGGAGTACGGCTACGATCTCAACGAGGCCCGGACCCTCGACACGCGCCTGGGCGTGCTCGCGGACTTCAAGCCCGAGCTGCCCGCGCACTTCCGGCGCTGCCCGTTCGCCTTCCTGGCCAACCTCGATCCCGTCATCCAGCTCGACGTGCTCCGCAGCATGCAGCGCCCCCGGCTGGCCGCGCTCGACACGATGAACTTCTGGATCAAGGGGAACCCGGGGGGGCTCCGCGAGGTCTTGCGGGAGGTCGACGCGCTCCTGGTGAACGACACCGAGGCGCGCATGCTGGCAGGGGAGCCGAACCTGGTGAAAGCGGCGCGCGTGATACTCGGATGGGGACCCCGGATCGTCGTCGTGAAGCGGGGCGAGTACGGGGCGCTCATGGTCACGCCCGACCGCTTCTTCTTCGTACCGGCGTACCCGCTCGAATCCGTGTTCGACCCGACCGGGGCGGGGGACACCTTCGCCGGCGGCTTCATGGGCGTGCTGGCGGGCGCGGAGTCGACGGGCGAGGCAGAGCTCAGGCGCGCCATCGTGTACGGCAGCGTGATCGCCTCGTTCACCGTCGAGGACTTCTCGCTGGACCGGCTCAAGCGGCTGACGCGCGCCGAGATCGAGGCGCGCTATGGCGCCTTCCGGGAGATGATGCAGGTTGAGCTCTGAGGCGGCGAACCCGGCCCCGGCCCTGACGGCCGTCGCCCCCGAGACCCGGGCCAAGTACGCGCGCCTGCTCGAGGGGCTGCGGACCCTGGACAGCCTCGCGGTCGCGTTCTCCGGCGGCGTGGACTCCACGCTTCTCGGCTGGGCGGCCCGGGAAGCCGTGGGCGAGCGCGCCGTGCTGGTGACGGCCGACTCGGAGAGCTACGCCGAGGGCGAGCTGGAGGAGGCGCGACGCCTTGCCGCGCGGATCGGCCTCCGCCACGTGGTCATCGAGACGCGCGAGCTCGACAACCCCGACTACGCCGCGAATCCCCCGAACCGGTGCTTCTTCTGCAAGGAGGAGCTGTTCTCGCGGCTCGAGCCGCTGGCCCAGGCCGAGGGGTTGCGTCACCTCGTCTACGGCGCGACGGTGGACGATCTCGGCGACCACCGCCCGGGCATGGCCGCGGCGCGCGAGCGCGGCGTGCGCGCGCCCCTGATCGACGCCGGGCTGGGAAAGGCCGAGATTCGCGAGCTGTCCCGGGCCTTCGAGCTCCCGACCTGGGACAAGCCGGCGATGGCGTGCCTGTCCTCTCGCTTCCCGTACGGCACCCCGATCACGCCCGAGAAGCTGCGCCAGGTCGACCGGGCGGAGGGCGCCCTCCGGGCGCTCGGGTTCCGCAACTTCCGCGTGCGGCACCACGGAGAGATCGCCCGCCTCGAGATCGCGCGCGAGGAGATGGCGCGCCTCTGGGAGGACGGGCGGGCGGAGACCATCGCCGAGCGGCTCGGGGAGCTGGGGTTCATCCACGTGACGCTCGACCTCAGGGGTTTCCGGTCGGGCAGCCTCAACGAGGCGCTCCTCCGGCTCCGCGCCCGCCGGGCGGCCGGGGGCTGACGATGGATCCGGCCCGGCTGCGCGAGCTCCTCCTGGCGGTCCAGGCAGGGAGCGTCTCGCCGGACGACGCGCTCCTGCAGCTCCGGCGCCTTCCCTTCGAGGATCTCGGCTACGCGCGCCTCGACACCCATCGCGCTCTCCGCGCGGGCGCGCCCGAGAGCGTCTACTGCCCCGGGAAGTCACCGGATCAGGTCGTCGCGATCCTCGGTCGCCTCGCCGAGTCCCACGCGAACGTCCTGGCCACCCGGGCGACTCCGGAGGTGCATGCCCTGGCCCTCCAGGCGGGGCTTCGCGTCACCTGGCACGCCACGGCCCGCATCGTGGTCGCCAATCCGCAGCCGGCCGAGGGCGTCGGGCTCGTCGTCGTGGTGTCGGCGGGGACCTCCGATCTCGGCGTCGCCGAGGAGGCGGCCGTGACCGCCGAGGTGCGCGGCAACCGTGTCGAGCGGATCTACGACGCGGGCGTCGCGGGGCTCCACCGGCTGCTTGCCCAGCACCCGCTGCTTCTCGAGGCCAACAGCATCGTCGTCGTCGCCGGGATGGAGGGCGCGCTCGCGAGCGTCGTCGGGGGCCTGGTGGACCGGCCGGTGATCGCGGTGCCGACCAGCGTGGGTTACGGCGTCTCGGCGGGCGGCTTCGCCGCGCTTCTCACGATGCTCGCGACGTGCGTGCCCGGGATCGCGGTCGTGAACATCGACAATGGCTTCGGAGCGGCCTGTCTCGCCGACCGCATCAACAAGCTGGCCGCCAAGATCCGGTAAGGATCGAGTGCGCCGGCGGCCCGGCCGGGCGCTCATCTGGCCGGGCCTTCTCGCAGGTCTCGTGCTGGTGTGGATCCTGATCGCCTTCCTTCCCGTGGTCGAGAGCGACTTCGTGAACTGGGACGACCTCCGGATGTTCCTCGACAACGCCGGCCACCGCGGCTCCTGGGCAACGCGGCTCTGGGCCGCGTGGACGTCGCACCGTCTGGGCGAGTACATGCCGGTGACCTGGATGAGCTATGCGCTCGACCGGTCCCTGTGGGCGGACGACCCGTCGGGGTATCACCTCTCGAGCCTGCTCCTGCACGCCGCCGCGGCGATCGGCGTGCTGGCGCTGGCCCGGCGTCTCCTGCGCCACGCGCTCGGGGCGGACGCCGAGGGCGGGCGCGCGGGGCTCTGGGGCGGAGCCACGGTGGCGGCGCTGGCGTTTGCCGTCCACCCGTTGCGGGTGGAGCCCGTGGCGTGGGTCAGCGCCCGCGGCACGCTCCTCGGCGGGCTGCTCCTCGTGCTCTCGCTGCTCGTTTACGTGCTCGGCTGGGAGCGCGGGCGCGCGACGGACCGGATACCGGCGCGCTGGCTTCTGGGCTCCCTCGGGCTCTTCGCGGCCTCGCTCCTGGCGCGCGCGACGGGGCTCGTGCTGCCGGCGGTGCTGGTGGTGCTGGACATCTACCCGCTCCGGCGGCTCGGCGGCGGTCCGGGCCACTGGAGCGGGCCGGCCGCGCGCGCGGTGTGGGTCGAGAAGCTGGGCTTCGGGCTGCTGGCCCTGCTCGCCGTGCCCATGGGGTACTTGGCGCGCGGTGAGGAGGTGGGCGACTTCTGGCGCTTCGGCCACGAGCCCGGGCTCGGGCTCGCCTGGGGCGTGTACAGCGCCGCCTTCTACCCCTGGAAGACGCTCATTCCCGCCGGGCTGGGCCCCGTCTACCCCATGCCCGAGGCCGGGGACATGATGCTCGGGACGGTGTTCCTGAGCCTGTGCGCCCTTGTCGGCATCACTGCCGGGCTGATCGTGCTCGCGCGGCGGTGGCCGGGCCCGCTCGCGGCGTGGGTCGTCTACCTGGTGGTGATCGCGCCGCTGTCCGGGGTCCTTCCCTTCGGACGGCTGCGCGGCGTGTCGGATCGCTACTCATACGTGGCGTGCATCGGATGGGCGATCGTGGCGGGCGGCGCGGCGACCCTGCTGTGGCGGGAGCTGCGGGACGGCCGCATGGGCCGCCTCCGAGCGAGCGCCATCGGGGCGGCGATCCTGGCCGTTCTCGTCGGCTGGAGCGCTCTCAGCTGGCAGCAGACGAAGATCTGGCGCGACAGCCTCACGCTCTGGGTATGGGCGCTCGGAATCGCCGGGGACTCGCCCGTCGTTCACAACAACCTCGGTTGGGCGTGGGCCCACGCGGGCGAGTTCGCGCGGGCCGAGGCGCACTCGCGCCGGGCCGTCGACGCCTGGCCGACCAACCCGACCGTGCTCCAAACCCTGGCGAGAATCCTCGCGGCCCAGGGCCGCCTCGAGGAGTCGGCCGAGACGCTTCGCCGGGCGGTGGCGGTCGCGCCCGGCTGGCCGGACGGCCGGACAGACCTGGGGTCCGTGCTGTACGAGTCCGGCGCCACAGACGGTGCGATGGAGCAGCTCCGGCGTGCCATCGAGCTGGAGCCGGGCGAGGCGCGGGCCCACGAGCTCCTGGGCCGCGCGCTGGCCGGGGAGGGACGCACCCGGGAGGCGGAGCTGCACTTCCGTCTCGCCGCAGAGCTGAACGGCGGACCGTGGCCGAGCCCCGGTGCGCCGGGTGCGCGTCCGGGCGCCTACGGCGTCCCCGTACCGCCGGCTCCCGCGCCGGGGGGCCTCCGTCCGCGGCGGCGCGGCGGTCGGGCGCCAGGGGCGTGGCGCGGGCGCTCGCGGGCCCGGAATGGCGTGCGCGGCAGCGAGGAGGCGGCCCGAGCGTGAGGCGAGGACGTCCGGCCACGTCGAGGACCCGTGCGCGGCTCCCGTGGCTTCTCGGGTCGCTCGTGACCGTGTGGACCCTGATCACGTTCCTGCCCACGGTCTGGAACGACTTCGTGAACTGGGACGACCCGCGGATGTTCCTGGAGAACCCGTACCATCGCGGTCCGTGGCTCACGCGGATCCGGTATGCCTGGAGCAGCCACCTCCTCGGCGAGTTCATGCCGGTGACGTGGATGAGCTATTCGCTGGACCGCTCACTGTGGGACCTGCACGCCCCCGGCTACCACCTGACGAACGTGACCCTGCACGCGCTCGCCGCGCTCGCCGTGTTCGCGCTCGGCCGCCACCTGCTCCGCCACGCTCTGGGCCCGGACGCCCCGGGCCGCGGTGCCGTGGACGTGGGCGCGGCGGCGGCGGCGCTCGTGTTTGCGGTCCACCCCCTCCGGGTGGAGCCGGTGGCGTGGGTGAGCGCTCGTGGCACGGTCCTGGGAGGGCTGCTGCTCGTCCTCTCGATCCTGGTGTACGTGATCGGGTGGGAGCACGGGCGTTCCGCCGGGCGCGTCCCGGCGCCGTGGCTGGCCGGGTCGCTCGCCCTGTTCGTCGCATCGCTCCTCGCCCGCGCGACTGGCCTTGTGCTCCCGGCGGTGCTCCTCATCCTGGACGTCTACCCGCTCCGCCGGATCGGTGGCCGACCGGCCGCGTGGTGGGGACCGGCCGCGCGGCGGGTCTGGTCAGAGAAGGCGGCGTTCGCCGTGGTCGGCGTGCTCGCCCTGCCGATGGGATTCCTGGCGCGGGGCGAGGAGGTGGGAGACTTCCCGCGCGCGGGCTGGGATCCGCTGGTCTCGATCGCCTGGGCGCTCTACAGCACGGGGTTCTACGTGTGGAAGAGCGTCGGCATCGGGACGCTCAGCCCGATGTACGCCATGCCGACGCGAGAGGCTCCGATGCTCGCCGGCGTCCTGGCGAGCGCCCTGACGTCGGCAGCCATCACGGGGATCCTCATCGCGATGCGACGACGGTGGCCCGGCGCCCTGGCGGCGTGGGTCGCTTACCTCGTCCTGCTCGGACCGATGTCCGGAATCGTCCCGTTCGGCCGACTCCGGGGGGCCGTCGACCGCTACACGTACGCGGCGTGCCTTGGCTGGGCGCTCGTGGCGGGCGGAGCCGTCGCCACGGGCTGGCGAGCCTGGCGTGACGGTCGGACGAGCCAGCTCCGGTCGGCCCTGATCGCCGGCGCGCTCGTGGCGGTGCTGCTCGCGTGGAGCGTGGTGAGCTGGCGTCAGGCGGAGATCTGGCGGGACGGGGTGGCGCTCTGGGCGCGCGCGGTGGCCGCGGTCCCCGACTCGCCGGTCGCGCGATCTAACCTCGGCACGGCCCTGGCGGCGCGGCGCGAGTTCGCACACGCCGTGACCCACTACCGCGAGGCGGCGCGCGCCTGGCCGACCAGTCCCGGAGCGCTCCAGAACCTTGGCCGCGGCCTCGCCGCCATGGGCCAGCTTAGGGAGGCGGTGGCACCCCTCCGCCGGGTCGTGGAGCTTCGACCGGGCTGGGCGGAGGCGCACCTCGACCTCGGCAGCGTGCTCTACAACCTCGGCGACGTGAGCGGTGCGGTCGCGGCCTTCTCGCGAGCGGTGGAGCTCGCCCCGGAGTCGGCCCGGGCTCACGAGAGCCTCGGGACCGCGTTGCGGCGGCAGGGCAAGGAGGCCGAGGCCCTGGGACACCTCCGGCGCGGCGCCGCCGCCGGCGCCGCGACCTCGCGCGATCTCGATCTCGCGGTGCCCCGGCCGGGCGCATCCGGCGCCGGCGGTTCCTGATACACTACGCGCGTGCCGCGGCGGCGGCGCCACCAACCGCGATCCGGAGGAGCCTCATGCCGCTCACGTCGGGGAAGCGCGCCTTCCTGGAGGTCCTGAAGCAGGAAGGCGTCGAGTACCTGTTCGGCAATCCCGGGACGACCGAGCTCCCGCTCATGGACGGCCTCGCCGAGGAGCCTGCCGTCACGTACGTGCTCGCGCTCCAGGAAGCCGCGGTGGTCGCGATGGCCGACGGGTACGCGCAGGCTTCCGGCAAGCTCGGCGTGGTCAGCGTCCACGTGGCGCCGGGCCTTGGCAACGCGCTCGGGATGCTCTACGACGCCCAGAAGGCGGGGGCGCCCCTCCTCGTGACCGCGGGACAGCACGACCAGACCTTCAACGTCACCGAGCCGATTCTCTGGGCCGACCTCCCTCCAATCGCGCGGCCGTTCGTGAAGTGGTCGGCGGAGGTGCGCCGGCTCGAGGATCTCCCGCGGCTCGTTCACCGGGCCGCGAAGACCGCGCTGGCGCCGCCGACCGGGCCGGTCTTCCTGTCGCTGCCGGCAGACGTGCTCCAGAGCGAGGGCGTGATCGAGCTGGGCGCGCCGACCCGCGTGGCGCCGCGGATCCGCGGGGACCGTGCGGCGGTGGAGGCGGCGGCCGAGAGGCTGGCGCGCGCGGAGCGTCCAGTGATCCTAGCCGGCGACTCGGTCGCCCAGAGCGACGCTCTGGCCGAGCTCGTCGCCGTGGCGGAGGCGCTCGGCGCCCCGGTCTACGCGGAGGGCGTGGCGAACACGGCGTGCTTCCCGGCGTCGCACCCGCTCTTCCGTGGAGCGTTCGCCCGGTTGGCCCCTGCGGTGCGCCAGATCCTGTCGGAGGCCGACGTGCTCTTCTCGGTGGGCGGCGACCTCCTGACGCTCTCGCTCCCGTCCGACGTCGATCCGATGCCGGCCGGCGTCGAGGTGATCCACCTCGACACCGATCCCTGGGAGCTCGGGAAGAACTATGCGACCGCCGTGGCCATTCTCGGCGACCCGAAGGCGACGCTCCCCGACCTCCTCGCGGCGCTCGACGCGCGGATGACTCCCGCCCGGCGCCGGCTGGCCCGGGCGCGGCTCGAGGCCACGCGCGCGGCCAAGGCGCGCCAGGTGGAGGAGCTCCGCGCGCGGGCGCGGGCCGAGGAGCCGCGCACACCGATCACGCCGCTCTCCGCGATGAGCGCGCTGGCCGACGCGCTGCCGCCCGAGGCGGCGGTCGTGGACGAGAGCATCTCCTCCGGCGGCGGCCTCCGGATGCTCCTCCGGAGCGACGACTCGCGGAGCTTCTTCGGGCTCCGGGGAGGCGGGATCGGCTGGGGGCTGCCCGCCGCGGTCGGGGTGAAGCTGGCCCTCCCGCACCGGCCGGTGGTGGCCGTCGTCGGCGACGGGAGCGCCATGTACACGTGCCAGGCGCTCTGGACCGCCGCACGGTACTGTCTCGGTGTCGCGTTCGTCATCCTGAACAACGCCTCCTACCGCATCCTCAAGCAGCGCATCCACGCGATGAAGGGGTTCGCAGCCCAGGCCGACCGCTACATCGCCATGGACCTCGACGATCCCCGCGTCGACTTCGTCCGCCTGGCCGAGTCGCTCGGGGTGCGCGCAGAGCGCGTCGAGAAGACGGCCGACGTGGGCCCGGCCCTGGGCCGCGCGCTGGCCGCTGCGGGGCCGACCCTGCTCGACCTAGCGCTCGACCGGAGCTTCAAGCCCGCGTGAGCGATGGCAGTCCGGAGATCGAGCGCGCGATCGTGGGCACGGGCTTCGTCTTGAACGTCGTGTACTACTGGCGGATTCACACGCACCTCCGGTGGATCGCAGCCGTGCCCGGTCCGTGAGCATCGCCTACTTCGACTGCCCGTCCGGGGCCAGCGGGGACATGGTCCTCGGAGCGCTGGTGGACGCGGGCTGCCCGCTCGAGGCCCTCGAGACGGCGCTGGCGTGCCTCGGGGTCGATGGGTGGCGGCTCGAGGCCAAGGCGGTCGAGCGCGGGGGGCTCCACGGCACGCACCTCCTGGTGCACACGGACCCCGCGCGCCGATTTCACGCCCTCGGGGAGATGCTCCGGCCCATCGAGCGCTCGACCCTGTCGGACCCCGTCAAGCGAGGCGCGGCAGCCGTGCTGCGGCGGCTCGCCGAGGCCGAATCGCGCGTGCACCGCGTCCCGGTCGAGGCGGTGCACTTCCACGAGGTGGGCGACCTCGACACCCTCGTCGACGTCGTGGGCGCGGTGGCCGGCCTCGATGCGCTCGGGGTGGAGCGGGTCCACGTCTCGCCGCTGCCGATCGGCGGCGGCACCGTGGCGACGGCGCACGGCCGGCTACCGGTTCCCGCGCCCGCTACGGCGGAGCTGCTTCGCGGGTTCCCCGTCTACGACAACGGGATCGCCGCCGAGCTGGTCACCCCGACGGGGGCGGCGATCCTCACGACGCTCGGAACGCCCGATCGCCTGCCGGCGATGACCCTCGAGCGGATCGGGTGGGGGGCGGGGACACGGGAGCTTCCGGTTCCCAACCTCCTCCGCGTGCTGCTCGGTCAGGCGGGGGCCCGGGACGCGGAGCCCTCAGAGGTCGAGACCCTGGTCAGCATCGAGACGACCATCGACGACATGTCGCCGCAGCTCTACGAGCCGCTCGTCGAGCGGCTCCTCGCAGCCGGAGCGCTGGACGTCTACCTCACTCCCGTCGTCATGAAGCGGAGCCGCCCCGGGACCGTGCTCTCCGCGCTGGCACCCCCCGAGCTCGCGGAGCGCCTCGCCGAGGTGCTGTTCCGGGAGACGACGACCATCGGGGTGCGCTGGAGCGAGGTCCGGCGGCGGCGGCTGCCGCGGGAGCTGGTGCGCCTGCCGACGAGGTGGGGCGCGGTCACGTTCAAGGTCTCCAGGCTGGGCGGCCGCGTCGTGACGGTCACGCCGGAGTTCGAGGAGGTCCGCCGGATCGCCGACGCCGAGCAGCGACCGGTCCGCGAGGTGCTGGAGGCGGTGAGGCTGGAGGGGCTCCGGGCGACCGGGTCCGGCCCGGCCGCCGGGGACGCTCAGGGCGATTGAAGGAGCCCGCCGGCGTGCGGGCCAACGGGGAGCGACGGATGATCGGGATTCCGGGGATGGCGGTGCCGCTTTTCACGGTGGTCAACGCGGGGCTCGCGATAACCCTCCTGGGCGCGGGCCTGCTGCTGCTGGTCGCCCTCTGGTGGACATGGGCCTCCGACGGCATCGAGGTGCCACGTCAGCGCTGGCCGGCGGCGGCGCGGTTCGGCGCGATGGCGGGGTGGCTGCTCTGGTTAGGGGGTTTCGCCGTGCAGCTCGCGGGGTTCTTCGGCCCGGTCGGGGTGGCGCGATGGTGACGCCGGACGTGCTCGGCCGGCCCGCGGCCACGCGGCGCGTGTCGGCCGAGCGCCCGGCTGGTTCGGGCGGGCAGCACCTTGACAGTCTCGCCGGGGCGGCGGTAGGTTACGTCTGCCTCGTGGCCGGTTGATCCCATGACCCTCGACGGCAGCCATCATTTCAAGGCCCCGCGCGACCGCGTGTGGGCGCTGTTCAACGATCCGGGTGTGCTCGCTCGCGCCACGCCGGGGTGCGAGCGGCTCGAGCCGGTCGGACCGGACGAGTTCGAGGCCACCCTGTCCGTCGGGGTGGCGGCCGTGAAGGGGACGTACCAGGGACGGCTCGCCATCCTCGACAAGCAGGCGCCCGAGGGCTACACCCTTCGTGTCGAGGGCACCGGACGCCCGGGCTTCGTCAAGGGGGAGGGGCGACTGACCCTGTCGGAGCAGGACGGCGGGACCCTGGCCACCATCAAGGCGGAAGCCCAGGTCGGAGGACTCATCGCGGCCGTCGGCCAGCGTCTCGTCGGGGCCGCGGGCCGCATGCTCATGTCGCAGTTCTTCTCGGCGCTGGAGGCGGAGCTCGACAGGTCCGCCACCGCGTGAGCTGCTCTACGCTCCCAACCCAATGGGGGGTTCAGTGGTGAAGATCCAGGTCAAGGTCAACGGGACGACGCATTCCTCCGAGGTGGAGCCGCGCCTCTTGCTGGTGCACTACCTGCGCGACGTCCTCAATCTCACCGGGACGCACGTGGGTTGCGACACGAGCCAGTGCGGTGCGTGCACGATCATGGTCAACGGCCGCTCGACGAAGGCGTGCAACCTCTTTGCCGTCCAGGCCGACGGCGCGGATATCCTCACGATCGAGGGGCTCGCCAAGGACGGGAAGCTGCACCCCATCCAGGAGGGCTTCTGGGAGAAGCACGGGCTCCAGTGCGGCTTCTGCACGCCCGGCATGATCATGACCGCCTACCAGCTGCTCCAGCGGAACAAGAAGCCGAGCGAGACCGAGATCCGCCACTTCCTCGAAGGCAACCTCTGCCGGTGCACCGGCTACCACAACATCGTCAAGGCGATCCAGTACGCGGCGGAGAAGATGGCTTAGAGAGGAGAGGCGGCCATGGCCCAAGCGAAGCTCTTCGGATCGAGCATCAAGCGCCGCGAGGACCCCCGGATGGTCACCGGCAAGGGGGTCTACACCGACGACGTCAAGCTGCCGGGCCAGGCGTACGCGGTCTTCGTGCGGAGCCCCCACGCCCACGCCCGGGTGCGGCGGGTGGACCTGTCTCGGGCCAAGAGCGTGCCGGGGGTCGTGGCGGCCTACTCGGGCAAGGATCTCGCGCAGGGCGGGGTGAACCCGCTCCCGTGCGGATGGCTCCTCCCCGACCTCAAGATCCCCGAGTACCGCGGCGTCGCGACGGACAAGGCGACCTTCGTCGGGCACGCGGTCGCCGTCGTGATCGGGGAGACGCCCTACGCGGCCCGGGACGGCGCGGACCAGGTCGTGGTCGACTACGACGTGCTCCCCGCCGTGACGGACGGCGAGAAGGCCGTGCAGGCGGGCGCGCCGCAGATCCACGACAACGCGCCCGGGAACGTGGCCTTCCGGTGGTCGATCGGCGACAAGGACCAGACGGCCGCCGCCATCAAGGGCGCCGCGCGCGTCGTCAAGCAGCGCTTGATCAACCACCGGCTCATCCCCAACGCCATCGAGCCACGCGCGTCGATGGCCCAGTACAACTCGGCGACGGGCGAGCTTACCTGCTGGATCACGTCCCAGAACCCTCACGTCCATCGCCTGCTCATGGCGGCGTTCGTGCTGGGCATGCCGGAGCACAAGGTCCGGGTGATCGCGCCGGACGTCGGCGGTGGCTTCGGCTCCAAGATCTTCGTCTACCCCGAGGAGGTCGCGATCTCCTGGGCGTCGAAGCAGCTCGGACGGCCGGTGAAGTGGACGGCGGAGCGCCGTGAGTCCTTCCTGACGGACGCCCACGGCCGGGACCACATCACCGAGGCGGAGATGGCGGTCGACCGTGAGGGCAAGATCGTCGCCCTCCGGGTCCACACCAACGCGAACCTCGGGTCCTACCTGTCGACGTTCGCGCCGCTGATCCCGACGTTCCTGTACGGGCCGCTCCTATCGGGGGCGTACAAGATCCCCCAGATCTACTGCGAGGTGGTGGGCTCCCTCACCAACACGACGCCGGTCGACGCGTACCGCGGCGCGGGACGCCCCGAGGCGACGTACCTCCTCGAGCGGATGTGCGACCTGACCGCGCAGGCCATCGGTGCGGACGTCGCGGAGTTCCGGCGGAAGAATCTGGTTCCGGCCGCGGAGTTTCCCTACCAGACGCCGGTGGCGTTCCAGTACGACAGCGGGAACTACGAGCCGGCGCTCGACCGCGCGCTCCAGATGGTCGACTACCGGAAGTTCCGGACCGACCAGGCGGCGGCGCGGAAGCAGGGCCGCCACCTGGGGATCGGCTTCGCGACCTACATCGAGGCCTGCGGGCCGGCCCCCTCGGCGGTCGCGGGCGCCCTCGGGGCGCAGGCGGGCCTGTGGGAGAGCGCGCAGGTGCGCGTCACCCCGACCGGCAAGGTCACGGTCTTCACGGGGTCGCACACCCACGGCCAGGGGCACGAGACCACCTTCGCCCAGCTGGCGGCCGACCGGCTGCAGGTGCCGTTCGAGGACGTCGAGGTCGTCCACGGGGACACCGCCGCCATCCCGTTCGGGATGGGCACCTACGGCAGCCGCTCGGCGGCGGTGGGCGGCTCCGCGATCTACGCCGCGATCGAGAAGATCAAGGAGAAGGGCAAGAAGATCGCCGCGCACCTCCTCGAGGCGAACGAGGCCGACCTGGACTACGCGGACGGCAAGTTCCAGGTGAAGGGCTCGCCGGCTCGGCACAAGACGTTCGGCGACGTGGCCCTCATGGCGTACCTGGCGCACAACCTCCCGAAGGGCCTCGAGCCGGGCCTCGAGGCCACGTCCTTCTGGGATCCCGCGAACTTCGTCTTTCCCTTCGGCACGCACGTGGCCGTCGTCGAGGTGGACGAGCGGACCGGCAAGGTGAAGCTCGTGCGGTACGTGGCGGTGGACGACGTGGGGAACGTCATCAACCCGATGATCGTCGACGGCATGGTCCACGGGGGCATCGCCCAGGGAGTCGCCCAGGCGCTCTACGAGTACGCGGCCTACGACGAGAGCGGTCAGCTCCAGAGCGGCAGCATGATGGACTATGCGCTGCCCAAGGCGGACGACCTCGTGTCCTACGAGACGGACCGGACGGTGACGCCGTCGCCCGTGAACCCCATGGGCATCAAGGGTGCGGGGGAAACGGGCACCATCGCCTCGACCGCGGCGGTGGCCAACGCGGTGATGGACGCGCTGGCGCCGCTCGGGATCAGCCACCTCGACATGCCACTCACGCCGGCCCGGATCTGGGCGGCCATCCAGGCGGGGAAGCACTAGCCCACGAGGGCGGAGGACGCCATGTACCCTGCGAGCTTCGAGTACCACCGGGCGGCGAGCGTCGAGGAGGCGGTTGGCCTCCTGACCCGCTACAAGGACGACGCCAAGCTGCTGGCCGGCGGGCACAGCCTCATCCCGATGATGAAGCTCCGCCTCGCCCAGCCGAAGCACCTCATCGACATCGGGCGGGTCGGCGGTCTCTCGGGCATCCGCGAGGAGGGCGGCCACTTCGCGATCGGAGCGCTCGCCACCCACCATGCGGTCGAGTCGAACGCCGCGATCCGGCAGAAGTGCCCGATGCTCTCCGAGGCGGCCGCGCTGATCGGCGATCCTCAGGTCCGCAACTACGGGACCGTCGGCGGCAGCGTCGCCCACGCCGACCCCGCCGCGGACTGGCCGGCGGTCATGCTGGCGCTGGGAGCCGAGCTCAAGGCCGTGGGACCCAAGGGCGCGCGGACCATCAAGGTCGACGACTTCTTCAAGGACCTCTTCACGACCGCCCTCGGGCCGGACGAGGTGCTGACCGAGGTCCGCATCCCCACGGGTGGGCATGGCGGCGCGGCGTACATGAAGCATCCGCACCCGGCGTCCCGCTTCGCGGTGGCGGGGGTGGCGGCTGCCGTCACGCTCGACGCGGGGGGCAAGTGCACCGCGGCCCGCGTGGGGGTGACGGGGGTTGGCTCCCGCGCCGTCAGGGCCAAGGGTGTCGAGGCGGCCCTGACCGGCAAGGTCCTGGACGCCGCGTCGATCGCCGCCGCCGCCGAGAAGGCCGCCGACGGCATCGACATCAACGCGGACCTTCAAGGCTCGGTCGAGTACAAGGCACACCTCACCCGGGTGTACGCGCGGCGGGCGGTCGAGCGCGCCGTCGAGCGGGCCAAGGGCGCGAAGTAGCCCGCAACGCGGAGGTGAGGCCCGGGCACGCCCGCTGCCAGTCGGCGCGTCCCGGACCTGTGTTCACCCGGGCCGCCCGGGAGTGATCGCGGCGATCGTCCTGGCGGCTGGAGCCTCGTCCCGCATGGGGCGGCAGAAGCTCACGCTGCCGATGCTCGACGGGCGGCCGGTCGTCCGCGCCGCGGTCGAGCAGGTTCTGGCGGCCGGGCTGGACGACACGGTCGTCGTCCTGGGCGCGGACGCCGAGTCGGTGGCCGCCGCGCTGGCCCCGCTGCCCGTACGCACGGTCGTGAACCCCCGCTTCGCGGCAGGCCAGTCCACGTCCCTGCGTGCTGGTCTCGATGCGCTCCGGCCGGGGACGGAGGCCGTGGTCGTGGCGCTCGGGGACCAGCCGAGGCCGGACCCGGGTGTGATCCGGCGCCTCGTCACGGCGTTCCGGACGACTGGCCGCCCGATCGCGGTGCCGGTCTACCGGGACGGCCGGGGCAACCCCGTCCTCTTCGGTGCTCCGCTCTTCGAGGAGCTCCGGGCCGTCACCGGCGATCGCGGCGGGCGCGCGGTGATCGGCCGCGACCCGGGCCGGGTCGCGGAGGTGCCCGTGGACGCCCCGATGCCGGCCGACATCGACACCCCTCAGGACTACGGGGCGGCGCGGGAGCCCGAGTCGACCGGCGCCTAGCCCCGCGGCGCCGCTGATACAATGAGGGCCGGGGCGGCCCCGAAAAACCACGTCGAGCGAGGAGCCCGCATGCGCGAGGAGATCAGACACATCCAGGCCCTGATGGAAGGGGCGGCGTACATCACCGACCCGGCCATCTCGACGGCCGTGCACCTGGCGACCACGCTCCGCAAGCCCCTCTTGGTCGAGGGCCATGCGGGCGTCGGGAAGACCGAGATCGCCAAGGTCCTCGCGAGGGTCCGCGCGACGAACCTGATCCGGCTCCAGTGCTACGAGGGCCTCGACGCCTCCACGGCGCTCTACGAGTGGAACTACCCGAAGCAGATCCTCCGGATCCGGCTCGAGGAGCAGGACGGGCGGCCGGTGTCGGCCAAGGAGGCGGACATCTTCTCGGAGGCGTTCCTTCTCAAGCGGCCGCTGCTGCAGGCCATCACGCAGACGGAGCGGGCCCCCGTCCTTCTCATCGACGAGATCGACCGGGCCGACGTGGAGTTCGAGAGCTTCCTCCTGGAGGTGCTCTCCGACTTTCAGGTGACCGTGCCGGAGATCGGGACGATCACGGCCGCGCACCGTCCGGACGTCGTGCTCACGTCGAACCGCTCGCGCGACCTCTCGGACGCCCTCCGGCGGCGGTGCCTCTACCTCTGGATCGACTATCCGTCGTTCGAGAAGGAGGTGCGCATCCTGCGGACGAAGGTGCCGGGCCTCAACGAGCGCCTAGCCGGGCAGATCGCGCGGGTCATGCACAACCTCCGGCGCCGCCAGCTCCAGAAGGTCCCCGGCGTGGCGGAGAGCCTCGACTGGGGGGCGGCCCTTGTCGGGCTGCACGCCGACCACCTGGACGCCGAGCTCGTGCGCGAGACGCTGGGGTGCATCCTCAAGGAAGTCGACGACGTCAAGCGGATCGAGGCCGACCTCGCGGCGGGCCGGCTCTCCGAGCTGCTCGAGGGCTGAGCCGCGCCCGGCGTGGCGATGCGCACGCGGCGGGCCGAGGCGCGGGCGCCCCTTCCCTGGCGGCGATGACGATCGCGGCCGCGCCCCGCCCGCGCGATCTCCTGACCGGCACCGTCCGCTTCTGCCGGCTCCTCCGCGCCCGGGGCCTCGCGATCACGCCGTCCGAGAGCCACGACGCGGTCCGCGCGCTGGAGGTCGTCGATCTCGGCGACCGCGCGGAGGTCCACCGGGCGCTCCGCACGGTCCTCGCCACCCGCCCCGAGGAGTTCCCCGTCTTCGACGCGACCTTCGACGCGTTCTGGGGCGGGCTGGTCGCGGCGGCCGCGCCGCCGTCCGAGGGGCAGGCGCCCCCCGACGCCCCGCAGGTGAACGCGCACTTCCCGAAGGCCACGGATGCGGCGCTCGAGTTCTCGGGCTGGACGGACGTGGCCGAGGGGGAGGGGGAGCCTGTCGGGCTCCCGGGTGTCTCGGACCTCGAGTCCACGATGGGCAAGGACTTCTCCAGCTTCGGGGCGGCCGATCTGGCCGAGGTGGAGCGGCTCGCCGCCCAGATCGCCCGGCGCCTCGCGACCCGGCGCAGCCGGCGACTCAAGCCCTCTCGCCGGCGGGGCCGCGTGGACCTCCGGCGGACCGTCCGGCTGTCCCTCACGCGCGGAGACCTGATCGACCTCGCGCGGCGCACGCGGAAGATCCTGAAGACGAAGCTCGTCATCTTCTGCGACGTGTCCGGGTCGATGGACCTCTACAGCCGGTTGCTCCTCCAGTTCCTTTACGCGATGCAGAACCACCTCGGGCGGATGGAGACGTTCGTGTTCTCCACCCGGCTTCACCGGGTCACCGACGAGCTCCGCCACGCATCCTACCGCGGCGCCTTGGCCCGCCTCGGCGACGTGCGCGACTGGTCGGGCGGGACCAAGATCGGCGAGAGCCTGCGGGCCTTCAACCTGGGGTGGCCGAAGCTCCTCGACCGTGACACGGTGGTCATCGTGCTCTCGGACGGCTGGGACACGGGCGAGCCGGCGGTCCTCGCCGAGGCGCTCCGGACGATGCGCCGGCGCGCCGGCAAGCTGATCTGGCTGAACCCGCTGCTCGGCAGTCCCGACTACCAGCCGCTCACCCAGGGCATGCAGGCGGCGCTGCCGCACGTCGACGCCTTCCTGCCGGCCCACAACCTGGACTCGTTCCGGGCGCTTGCCCGCTACCTCAAACCGTGACCGGACGTCCGCCGGAGACACCGGTCGTGGAGCGGCTCGCTCACGACGCACCGCACGACGACGAGGCCCTGGTCAATCCGAGCACGAACCCGACGTTCGAGTCGGTCCTGGCGACGCGGCTGTCGCGGCGGGGGTTTCTCGCGGGCGGCGCCGCGGGCCTGGCGGGCCTCGCGGCGGGGCGGACCGGCGCGCCCGGCGCGGCGGCGCAGGTCTCGCGCCCGTTCACCCCGGTGGCCGCCTCGAGCGAGGACAGGCTGATCCTGCCCTCGGGGTACGCGCACAGCGTCCTCCTGCGCTGGGGCGACCCGGTGTTCCCCGACGCCCCCGAGTTCGACTCGCATGCCCAGACGGCAGCCAGGCAGCAGCGCCAGTTCGGCAGCGACAACGATTTCATCGGCTTCATGCCGCTGCCCCGGGGGAGCGCCTCGTCGACGCGCGGCCTCCTGGGGGTGAACCACGAGAACTCGCGTCCGGAGCTCAGCTGGCCCACCTGGGACGGCAAGTCCGAGCGGACGCGCGAGATGTGCGACGTCGAGGTGGCGGCCCACGGGTTCACCGTGGTCGAGATCGCGCGGAGCGACCGGGGCGAGTGGAGCGTCGTGCGAGCCTCCCCGATGAACCGGCGGATCACGGGGGCGACGCCGATGGCGATCCGCGGGCCGGCGGCGGGACACCCGCTCATGCGGACGGGGGCGGATCCGGGGGGCACGCGGGTCCTGGGCACGCTGAACAACTGCGCAGGCGGCGTCACGCCCTGGGGCACCATCCTGACGGGCGAGGAGAACATCCAGAACTACTTCCGGGGCAAGGTCGACGACGCCGCGCCGCTGGCGAAGCTCCACGGGCGCTACGGGATCAGCGGACGCGGGCGCTACACGTCCTGGGGTCTCCACCACGAGCGGTTCGACCTCGCCAAGGAGCCCAACGAGCCGAACCGGTTCGGCTGGATCGTCGAGATCGACCCGTACGACCCGGCGTCGGTCCCGGTGAAGCATACCGCGCTCGGGCGGTTCGCCCACGAGGGGGCGACGGTGATCCTGGCGAAGGACGGTCGCCCCGTCGTCTACATGGGCGACGATGCGGGGTTCGAGTACCTCTACAAGTTCGTGGCCACGGGTCGCTACGATCCGGCCAGCCCGGGTGGCGCGGCGTCGCTCCTCGACAGCGGCGTCCTCTACGCGGCCCGGTTCCGCGACGACGGCACGGGTGAGTGGCTGCCGCTCGTCTACGGGCGGGGGGCCCTGACCGAGGCCAACGGGTTCGGCTCGCAGGCCGAGGTCGTCATCAACGCCCGCGGGGCGGGCGACCTGGTCGGCGCGACGAAGATGGACCGGCCCGAGGACGTCGAGCCGAGTCCTCTGACCGGCAAGGTCTACTGCGCCCTCACGAGCAACAGGGCCCGCAAGCCCGACCAGGTGAACAGGGCCAACCCGCGCCCCGCCAACAGGTTCGGCCACATCCTCGAGCTCGTGGAGGACGGTGGCGACCACACGCGCACGCGCTTCCGGTGGGAGATCCTCTTGCTCGGGGGTGACCCCCGGAACCCGAGCCACGGAGCCTACTACCGGGGACACACCGACGTCAGCCCGTTGGCCGTGCCCGACAACTTCGCCTTCGACGACCAGGGCCGGCTGTGGGTCGCGACCGACGGCATGGACGACACGCTCGGCTCCAACGACGCCGTCTTCATGGTAGACACCGAGGGCCCTCTCAGGGGCCGCGCGCTCCAGTTCCTCTCGGCTCCGACCGGATGCGAGGTCTGCGGGCCCGCCTTCACGCCGGACAACCGGACCTTCTTCGTGGCGATCCAGCATCCGGGGCTCGCCGGGAAGGCCTCCTACGCCGCGCCCGGCAGCCGCTGGCCCGACTACCGGCCCGACACGCCGCCCAGGCCCAGCGTCGTCGCGATCTACCGGAAGGACGGCGGCAAGGTCGGCGGGTAGGGGATCCAGGGGCCAAGCCCGGCCCGACCGCCCGTACGACCCCCCGGAGCCGCCGCTGCTACAATAGGCGACGTGAGCGAGCTCTTCGATCAGATCGAGTCCCTGCGCCAGGTCGAGGGCCGGGCGGCGCTGGCCACCCTCGTCAGCACGCACGGGACGACGCCCCGCAAGGAAGGGGCGAAGATGTGGGTCGGGGAGGGAGGCCGCATCCTCGGCTCGGTGACGATCGGCGGCTGCGTGGACGCGGAAGTGATGGCGGAGGCCGAGGACGTCCTGTCCGGGTCGCGGCCGAAGCTTCTGTCGCTCGACCTCGGGGACGAGGACGCCTGGGAGATCGGGCTCACCTGTGGCGGCACGATCGAGGTCTTCCTCGAGCCGGTCGCGCTCGGCGAGCGCCGCGGGCCCGACGGGGCGCTCGCCCTGTACGAGACGCTGCGGAGCCACGTCGCCGCCGGGGGCTCCGGCGCGATCCTGACGCGCATGGACCCGCCCGATGCCGGTGCCAAGCTCCTGCTGCTTGACGACGGGCGGCGCGTGGGCTCTCTGGGTGATCCGGGGCTCGACGAGGTCGCGCCGGCCGTTGCGCGCGGTCCCCTGTCGACCGGCGTATCCCGGACCGTGGGCCTGGGTCCCGGCGAGGCGGTCCGGTGCTTCGTGGAGGTGCACCTGCCCCCGCCGACCCTGCTCGTCGTGGGGGCGAGCCACGTCGCGATGCCCCTCGTCACCCTGGCGCGACCGCTCGGCTACCGCACCGTCGTCGTGGATGGCCGACCGCGGCTCGCGACGCGCGAGCGGTTCCCGGACGTCGACGAGCTTTCGGTCGGGATCCCATCGGAGCTCGTCCGCCGCGTTCCATTGGGCCCGACGACCGCGCTCGTGCTCGTGGCGCATGACTACAAGTACGACCTCCCCGTGCTGCGCCACGCGCTCTCGAGTGTCGCGGGCTACATCGGGATGCTGGGAAGCCGACGCCGGGGCGACGCGATCCTCCGGATGCTCCGGGAGGAGGGGATCACCCCGGAGTCCCTCGCGCGGATCCGGGTGCCCATCGGCTTGGATCTCGGCGGCCGCACGGCGCCGGAGATCGCGCTGGCCATCCTGGCCGAGATCGTGGCGAGCCGCTACGGCGGGACCGGCCGGCCCCTAGCCCTGGCGAAGCGCGCCCAGGCCGAGGAGGCCGGCGGGATGCGGTCCGAAGCGGCGGCGACTGCGGATCCCCGCACGTGAAGGCGCACGCGCTCGTGCCCGCCGAGTCTAGCGCGGAGCGTCTCGTCGGCTGGGTTCCCTGCCATGACGTCCGCGACGGCGCGGGCGCGCTCCTCGTGCGAAAGGGCGAGCGCCTCGACGCGAGGAGCGCGGCTCGCCTCGTGGCCGGATCGCGGGACGAGGCTCATCTCATCGAGCTGGATCCGGGCGACCTCCACGAGGACCCCGCAGGCGAACGACTGGCCCGCGCTCTCGCGGGTGACGGCGTCACGGTCCGGGACTCGGCGAGCGGCCAGTGGGCGATCGTCGCGCTCCAGCGCGGGATTCTTCGGGTGGGGACCGCGGCGCTCGCCGCGGTGAACGCCCTCGAAGGGGTATCGGCCTACACGCTCTTCGACGGCCAGGTCGTCGATGCCAGCGAGGTGATCGCCCGTGCCAAGGTCACGCCGCTGGTCATCGCCGAGACGGTGGTCCGCGAGGCCGAGGCCATATCCCGACAGGCCCGCGGGTGCCTGACCGTGCTCCCCTTCGAGCGCCGGTCCGTGGGGGCGATCGCGCCGGCCGGTCTGACGCCGCGGGCGCGCGGGCGCTTCGAGGCAGTCCTCCGCGAGAAGCTCGACTGGCTCGGGACGCCGCTCGTCCGGCTCGCGTACCCGGAGGCCGACGCCGTGGCGCTCGGGGAGGCTCTCGAGGAGTCCATCGCGGCCGGCGCGCGCATCGTCGTCGTCGCCGGCGCCAACGCGCTCGACCCGCTTGACCCCGTCTTCACGGCGCTTGCGCGCATCGGCGGACAGCTCGTCCGGATCGGGGTCCCGGCCCATCCGGGGAGTCTCCTGTGGGTTGCCCGCGTGGGCTCGGTGCCGGTGCTTGGCATGCCCGGGTGCGGCATGTTCTCCCAGGCGACGCTCTTCGACTTGCTGCTCCCGCGCCTGCTGGCGGGTGAGACGGTCGGCCCGGCGGAGCTGGCCGCCTACGGCCACGGCGGTCTGCTCGGTCGGGAGATGGCGTTCCGGTTTCCGCCGTACCGGGCCGGCTGGGATCGTGGCACACTGCCGGAGTAGACAGCCGCATCGGGATCATCCCATTCACGAGGGATCGATGTGTAAGGGGCGGTTTCGATTGGTTCAATTCTCTCCGGATACCTGG
The DNA here is from genome assembly GCA_035550795.1 of Candidatus Methylomirabilota bacterium. GTDB lineage: Bacteria > Methylomirabilota > Methylomirabilia > Rokubacteriales > DASRDR01 > DASRDR01. The sequence goes on along the minus strand of DASZOL010000113.1, from coordinate 1,454 downwards.
AAGCGATCGTGACGGTCCCCCTGTACGGCGGGGTCATCCTCGATCGCTTCCGGCACCCCCGCTACTTCGGCGAGCTGCCGGGAGCCGTCGCCGTGCACGAGGACGTGAATCCCCTCTGCGGCGATCGGCTCCGCGTCGAGCTGCGCTTCGGTCCGGACCGTGAGGTCGAGGGAATCCGCTTCCAGGGCGACGCCTGCGCGATCGCCACGGCTTCCGCCGATCTCCTCGCGGAGATGGTCGAGGGCCGCTCGGCGGCGGAGGCCCTCCGTCTCGAACGCGACGCGCTGGTCAATGCCCTCGGCGCACCCATCCGGGCGTCCCGGCTTCCGTGCGTGTCCCTCGCGCTGGCGGTCCTTCGCGGGGCGCTCGGTGCCGGCGCCGAGCGGATCGCCGGCGCGCGCGGACGGGACGGGGCCCCGCAGGGCCCCGGATCCTCCCGCGCATGGGGAGATCGCCCGTGAGCCTGGCCGACCGGGTTCGCCGGGACTTTCCGATCCTCTCGCGCACGATCGGAGGGCACCGCCTCGTGTACCTGGACTCGGCGGCGACGGCGCAGAAGCCCCGTCCGGTGCTGGACGCCGTCCGCTCCTTTTACGAGCGGTCGAACGCCAACGTCCACCGGTCGATCCACACGCTGGGGGAGGAAGCCACCGAGCTCTACGAGGGAGCCCGCGACCGGGTGCGGCAGTTCATCGGGGCGCGGCAGCGCGAGGAGATCGTCTTCACCAAGGGGACGACGGAGGCGATCAATCTGGTCGTCCACACCTGGGCGCGGCGGGCCCTCGTCGAGGGCGACGAGATCCTGTTGTCCGAGATGGAGCATCACTCAAACCTCGTGCCCTGGATCCTGCTCGCGCGCGAGCGAAAGCTCCGCCTCCGCCATATCCCGGTGACCGACGAGGGACTGCTCGACCTCGACCTGTTCGAGCGCCTTCTCGGCAGGCGCACGCGGCTCGTGGCCCTCGCTCACGTCTCGAACGTGCTCGGCACGATCAATCCCGTGGCGCAGATCATCGAGCGGGCCCAGGCGGCGGGCGCCCGGGTCCTGCTCGACGGCGCCCAGGCGGCGCCCCATCTGCCGGTCGACGTGGCGGCGCTCGGGGCGGACTTCTACGCCTTCTCGGGCCACAAGCTCGGCGCCCCGAGCGGCATCGGCGTGCTCTACGGGCGGCGGGAGGTGCTGGAGCCGCTGGAGCCGTTCTTCGGGGGAAGCGAGATCATCCGCGAGGTGTGGCTCGACCGCGCGACCTGGAACGATCTCCCGTGGCGGTTCGAGCCGGGCACGCCGCCCATCGCCGAAGCCGTCGGGCTGGGCGCCGCCATCGAGTATCTGGAGAAGCTCGGCATGGAGCGCGTGGCCGAGCACGAGCGTGCGCTCGCCGATCAGGCGGTGTCGGCGCTGTCCGCGATACCGGGCGTGACGGTCTACGGCCCCCGCGCGACCGCGCCCCGGG
>DASZOL010000112.1:0-69878 GCA_035550795.1 Candidatus Methylomirabilota bacterium | reverse complement strand
TCTGGATCTGCTCGTCGCAGGTCCAGCCCGGCCAGCTGCAGGACAGCACGTTCGAGTTGGTCGGGTCGTACTGGGGGCCGATGCCGGTAGTGAAGGCGTCGTACTCCTTCGGGTTGTTGCGGCGCTTCACCAGGGTCGCCCAGTCGACGACCTGGAGATCGATGGTGAACCCCGCGTCCTCGAGCTGCTGCTTGCTGACGAGGGCGAAGTCGTACATCCACTTGTACTCCTGGGTCGTCATGAAGCGAACCGGCTCGCCCTTGTAGCCCGCCTCCTGGAGGAGCTTCTTGGCCTTGTCCTTGTTGTGCTCGTTCCACGGGAGCCCCTGCATCTTCACGTGCCAGGCGGCCAGCTCCTGGTGAATCAAGTTGTAGTCCATCCGGTAGAACTCGGACCGGCCGGCAGCGACCGTCTTCATGATGGGCTCGATGTCGAGCGCCGCCTGCCAGGCCTGGCGAAGCTTCTGGTTGGTCATCAGCCCTTCCTTCTTGTTCAGGACCGCAACCAGCCAGTAGTACATCTTCGACACGATGGGTCGCGCGTTGGGGCTCGCCTTGAGCCGGTCGTAGGCATCGGCGTTCAAGTCGTCCGCCAGCTCCAGCTCGCCGGTCTCCATCTGGGCGACGCGGGTGGCGACGTCCGGGACGGGGATCCAGTCGATCTGGTCGACGTAGGCGATCTTGGCGCCGCCGTAGCCCGTCGACTTCTCGCTCCGGGGCTTGTAGTCGTCGAACCGCACCATCCGGATGTACCGGTCCGGCTTCCACTCGACGAGCTTGAAGGGGCCGGTGCCGATGTACTCGGTCGCCTTCTCCTGAGGCGGGAACTTCTCGGCGATCTCCTTCGGGTAGATCGCCGCGAAGTTGTTGGCCACCGCCAGGTTGATCTGGACGATCGCCACCTTCTCCTTCAGCTTCAGGTCGACCGTGTACTTGTCCACCGCCTTGAGGCCGCCCTCGGCGACGTAGTTGAACAGGTCCTTGCCGTAGATCGACTGCTTGCTCCACCGTGTGAGCGAGGCGACCACGTCTTCCGACGTCATCTCCTTGCCGTTGTGGAACTTGATGCCGCGCCGGAGCTTGAACGTGTAGGTCAGCCCGTCCGGCGAGACGGTCGGCATCGTCTCGGCCAGCATCGGGATCGGCTTGTTCTCGTCGTCCAGCGTGAGGAGTCCCTCGTAGATGTGGTTCGTCAGGGTCTCCGTGATGCTGGCCGTTGTCCAGTGAGCGTCAAGCGTGGGCGGCTCACCGAGGTTGCCCACGCGGATCGTGCCCCCCTTCTTCTGGGCCTGCACGTCCGCAGGGCCGCCGATGAGCAGCGCGAGCGCCGCCATGGCGGCGGCGAGGTACCGGTACGTCGTTCCCGTCATGCGCCACCTCCTCGATGGATCGTCAATGGTCGGATGCGTTCAGGCGGACCGCTCCCTCCGCGACGTCAGGCAGCGTCGCCCGCCGACGACAGGGCCTCATGGTCGGGCGTGCCGCCCATCCCGTCAAGAGGGTCGACCGTACGGGCCCGTCCTAGCGATCGAGCCAGACGTTGTAGAAGCGCGGCCGCTCGGTCTTCTCGCTGAAGCCCATCACCTTTTTCGACGCCGCCCGGAGGCCGTGGAGGTCACCGTAGCGGATCGACGGCACCTTCTCGTACCAGAGCCGATGCATCTGCTCCCAGAGCACGTACCGCTTCTTGTGATCCGTCTCGCGCCCGATCTCCTGGTTGAGCGCCTGGATCTGCTCGTCGCACGTCCAGCCCGGCCACGTGCAGGACAGCACCGTGAAGGCCGTCGGCTCGAAGATGTTGCCGGTGCCGGTCGTGAACGCCTCGTACTCCTTCGGGTTGTTGCGGCGCTTGACGAGCGTCGCCCAGTCGACCACCTGGAGGTCGATGGTGAACCCGGCGTCCTCGAGCTGCTGCTTCGTGACGAGGGCGAAGTCGTACATCCACTTGTACTCCTGGGTCGTCACGAAGCGGATCGGCTCCCCCTTGTAGCCCGCCTCCTGGAGGAGCTTCTTGGCCTTCTCCTTGTTGTGCTCGTTCCACGGGAGCCCCTGCATCTTCACGTGCCAGGGTGCGTTCTCGACGAAGGCGAGGCTCGAGTCCATGCGATAGAACTCGGACCGGCCCCCCGCCACCGCCTTCATGATTGGCTCGATGTCGATCGCCGCCTGCCAGGCCTGACGCAGCTTCTGGTTGGTCATCAGGCCCTCTTTCTTGTTGAGGACCGCAACCAGCCAGTAGTACGGCTTCGCGACCACGGGGCGCGCGTTCGGGCTCTTCTGCAGACGATCGAAGGCGTCGATGTTCAGGTCGTCGGCGAAGTCGAGCTCCCCCGTCTCCATCTGGGCCACGCGCGTCGCGACGTCCGGCACGGGAATCCAGCGGAGCTCGTCAACGTGGGCGGTCTTCGCGCCGCCGTACCCGCTCGTCGGCTCGCTCCGGGCCTTGTAGTCGTCGAACCGAACCATCCGGATGTACTGGTCCGGCTTCCACTCGGCGAGCTTGAAGGGCCCGGTCCCGACGAATTCGGTGGCCTTCTCGGCCGGCGGGAACTTCTCGGCGATCTCCTTCGGATAGATCGCGCCGAAGTTGTTCGGCGCCGCCAGGGCGACGACAACCGCCGCCGACTTCTGCTTGAGCTTGAGCTCGATCGCGTGCTTGCCCGTCGCCCGCATCTCCGCCAGCACGGCGGCCAGCGCCCGGCCGTACTGCGACTGCTGCATCCAGCGCTTGAGCGAGGCCACGACGTCGTCCGACGTCATCTCTTTACCGTTGTGGAACTTGATGCCCTGGCGGAGCCGGATCGAGTAGGTCAGGCCGTCCGGCGAGACGGTGGGCAGCGCCTCGGCGAGCATCGGGATCGGGCGATAGCCCTCGTCGAGCGCGTACAGCCCCTCATAGAGGTGGTTCGTGAGGACCTCGGTCAAGGTCGCCGTCGTCCAGTGAGCGTCGAGAGTCGGCGGCTCCCCGAGGTTGCCGATGCGGAGCACGCCGCCCCGCTTCTGGGCGAGCGCGTCGGGACCGCCGAGCAAGAGGACGGCGGCGACCGCCAGCGCCGCCGGGCCGGACCACGTCCACCACCGTGCCTGTCTCGTCATCATCATTCCCCTTCCCGAGTGTTCGTCCCGCGCTCGTATCGTCCTAGCGCTCGATCCACACGTTGTAGAAGCGCGGACGCTCGGTCCCCTCGTTCAGCCCCTTGACCGTCTTCTGCACGGCCCGGAGCCCGTGGAGATCCCCCAGGCGGATCGACGGGACCTTCTCGTACCAGAGCCGCGTCTGCTGCTCCCAGAGGGCGCGCCGCTTCTTGGGATCCGTCTCGCGCGCGAGGTCCTGGGTGTTCTTCCCGATCTCCTCGTCGCACGTCCAGCCGGCCCACGTGCAGGACAGGATCGCCTGGAACATGGGGTCGAACTGGGCCCCGATGCCGATGCCGGTCGTGAAGACCTCGTACTCCTTCGGGTTGAACCGGCGGGTCGACAGCGTCGCCCAGTCGACGACCTGGAGGTCGACGACGAAGCCGATGTCCTCCATCTGCTGCTTCATCATCACCGCGAAGTCGTACATCCACTTGTACTCTTTCGTCGCGAGGAAGCGGATGGGCTCCCCCTTGTAGCCGGCCTCCTTCATGAGCCGCTTGGCCTTCTCGACGTTGCGCTCGTTGTACGGAAGGCCGGCGAGCTTCGTGTGCCACTCGGCGACCTCCTGGAACATGAGGCTCGCGTCCAGCCGGTAGAACTCGGGCTTCCCGGCCGCCACCGCCTTCATGATCGGCTCGATGTCCACGGCCGCCTGCCACGCCTGCCGGAGCTTCTGGTTCGTCATCAGGCCTTCCTTCTTGTTGAAGACCGCGATGAGCCAGAAGTACGGCTTCGCGACGAGCGGGCGGGCCGTCGTGCTCCGGGCGAGCCGGTCGTACTGGTCCAGCGAGAGGTCGTCGGCGACGTCGAGCTCGCCCGTCTCCACCTGGGCCGCGCGCGTCGCCACCTCCGGCACGGGAATCCAGCGCACCTCGTCCAGATGGGCGACCTTGGCGCCGCCGTAGCCGTTCGGCTTCTCGCTCCGCGATCGGTAGTCGTCGAAGCGCACCATCCGGAGGTGCTGATCGGGCTTCCACTCGGCGACCCGGAACGGGCCCGTCCCCACGAACTCGGTGATCTTCTGCTGGGGCGGGAACTTCTCCGCGATCTCCTTCGGGTAGATGGCGGCGAAGTTGTTCGGGATCGCGAGGGCGAGGACCGTGATCGGCGAGCGCTCCGTCAGGCGCAGCTCGACGGTGGTCCGGTCGAGGACCCTGAGGCCGGTGACCTGCTTGAACAGCACCTTGCCCTGATTCGCCTGCTGGCCCCACCGCTTGAGGGAGGCGACCACGTCTTCGGCGGTCATCTCCTTCCCGTTGTGGAACTTGACGCCCTGCCGGAGCTTGAACGTGTAGGTCAGGCCGTCGGGTGATACGGCGGGCATGCCCTCGGCCAGCATCGGAATCGGACGGTTATCCTGGTCCAGCGTGTAGAGCCCCTCGTAGAGGTGGTTCGTCAGCGTCTCGACGAGCGCGGTCGTCGACCAGTGCGCGTCGAGCGTCGGCGGCTCGCCGAGGATGCCGACGCGGAGCACGCCTCCCTTCCGAGGCGTCTGCGCCTCCGCGACGAGCGCGACGGCGAGCGGGAGCAGAAGGGCCACGCCGAGGATACGGAGCCCGCGTAGGAGCGACATGTACACCTCCGCGTTGGTGCGCACCGACCACGGTACACGTGGGGACACCCGGCAGTCTCCGGTCGGGATGCGGGCCCGCGTCGCCACCCGCGCTCCGGAAGCATCCTCAGGCCACGCCCGCAAGTCCGTCAAGGGCACCCCCGAGCGGCGATCACGCCCGGGGCCCGCGCGGGCCAGCGAGACCGTCGCGCCGCCGTCTCCCCCCGGGGGGGCCCGGCCTTCGCCGGCGGGGGAGGGGACGACGATGGCCGCCGCGAAGAAGCCGGTCTCTCTCTACAAGCCGGGTCGCGCGTTCGCCCAGGGCCGCGCCCGCTCGAACGCTGCCGCTGCCCGGAGCACGGTCACGTCGTCGAAGCGACGTCCGACGATCTGCAGACCGATGGGCAGGCCGTCCGGCGTGAAGCCGCACGGGACCGACGCCGCGGGCTGGCCCGTCAAGTTGAAGGGATACGTGTACGGAATCCACCCGTACGGCATGACCGTCTTGCCCGCGATCTCGGCGGGGTAGTCGAGGCCAAGCCCAAATGCCGGGCACGCGACCGTCGGCGTCAGCAGGAGGTCGTACCGCTCGAAGAGCGCACGCGGATACTGCCACCAGCTCAGTCGATCGAACCAGGCCTGGACGTACCGGCTGGGTGGGTTCGTGGCGGTCGCCTCGACGATGGCGCGAAGCCCGTCCTCGATGTCGTCGCGACGGTCCCGGTACGGCAGGAGTCGCGTCGCGATCCCGCCACAGAAGATCTCGTACCAGGGCTCGGCAGGGGACGGCCAGCGCGGAGCGACGGTCTCGACGCGGCACCCCAGCTCGCGAAACACCCGCGCCGCCCGGGCAGCGGCCTGGCGCACCGCGGGGTCCAGTCCCGTGAGGTTGCCCAGGTCCTCGGCGTAGGCGACTCGCAGGGCCTTGACGCCCGCCCGGATCGCGGTGACGTAGTTCACGCCGTCACGGGGAAGCGAGTACGGGTCGCGCTCATCGGGCCCTGCGCAGACCTGCATGGTCAGCGCCGCGTCGGCGACGGTCCGCGTCATCGGGCCGATATGAGAGAGGCTCCAGGCGCCGCTCGCCGGATAGGTCGGGATCCGGCCGTATGACGGCTTGTGACCGAAGATCCCCGCGAAGGAGGCCGGGATCCGGATCGAGCCACCCCCGTCCGTGCCGACAGCGATCGGCGCCAGACCGGCCGCCACCGCCGCGGAGGCGCCGCCGCTCGAGCCGCCCGGAGTCCGATCCAGCCGCCAGGGGTTCCGCGTCTCGCCGAACAGCAGGTTGTGGGTCGCGCCCAGCCATCCGAGCGTGGGCGTGTTGGTCTTGCCGACCATGATGGCACCGGCCGCGTGAAGCCGCGCGACCATGGGAGCGTCTTCGGTCGGAACGTTATCGGCGAACAGCGGCGTGCCGAACGTCGTCCGGACGCCCTTGGTGATGACGAGGTCCTTCACCGAGAACGGGACCCCGTGGAGCGGTCCGAGCGCCGCCCGCCGGCGCCCGAGTGCGCGCTCTGCCGCGCGCGCCGCGCGCCGCGCCCGGTCGGCGGTGACCGTGACGTACGCGTTGATCTGGGGATTCAGGCGCTCGATCCGGGCCAGCACATCCTCGATGACCTCGACGGGCGAGACCTTCCGGCGGCGAATGAGGGCCGCCAGGTCGGTGGCGGACAGCCAGCAGAGCTCATTGGACGTCATGCGCACGCCTCCGGTCGCAGAGGTCTTGAACCACGTCCGCCCGCGGGGCCGAGCGCGAGCATCTTAGCATCGTGGGGTCACGGGGCGGCGGCGGTCGCGCGGCGGCTCACCGCGCCAGGCGATCGAGCACCGCGGCCAGGACGGTGGGCTGAGCGATGAACGGGGAATGGCTTCCGCCGAGCTCGATCGGCTCGACGCCGAGGCGCTCACCTGCCACCCGGCGCGACCAGGCCGGCGAGATGGCACGGTCTTCTCGGCAGAGGATGTATGCGCGCTCGCCCGGCGGCCAGGCCGACAGTGGGCACGCCTCGCGCCGCGGCGCGGCCGCCTGACGCTTGAGCCGGGCGAACGCCCGCCGGACGTCGTCGGGGGCGCAATCGTGGTAGAAGATGTCGCGGGCCGTGCCCTCGTCCCGGAGCCACGTGGCGCCATCGGGGTCGGTGATGCGCCCAGGGTGTCCGCGCTGGACGGAATCATAGATGCCGGGCTCGGCCGCGACCTGGTCGAGCAGGCTCCGTCCGAAGAGGGGCACGAGGGCGCAGAGGAAGACGAGCGTCCGGACGGACCGCCGGGCCGCGACGAGCGGAATCGTGAGCCCCCCGAGCGAGTGGCCGACGAGCAGGAGGTCGTCCGCGGCCGGAAGCGCGCGGTCCACCGCCTCTGCGTAGCGGAGGCAGCCAGCCTCGGGGTCCTCACAGGGAAGGTCCACGGCCCAGGCCCGGTGCCCGAGCGCCTGAAGGGCCGGGATCAGGTGCTCCCAGCACCACGCGCCGTGCCCGGCGCCGTGGACGAGCCCGAACGTCGCCACTACGCCGGCACCGACAGCCCCGCGCGGCTGCAAGGGCGCGCGGCGGCTCGGTCGTGATCCATTGGCTCAGGATATCCGGCGGACGCGGTCCCGGATCCGCGGACGGCAGTCGCTCCCCCCCGGGCACGCCGTTCCGTGCCCTGGGCGGTGGGACTGACGCGCGTGACGCCCTACGGCGAAGGCGGGTCCGCGCCGCTCGTCCGACCCCAGGACGGCGGGTCCGCGCCCGGCGGCAGGTCCACGTCAAAGGCGTTGAGGATCGCCGCGATCATCCCGTAGTAGCCCGCCAGCGTCACGAGCTCGACGAGCCCCTGGCGGCCGAGCTCCGTCTCGGCGCGCGCGAACTCCTCCGCGGTGAGTCGGCGGGCCCGGTAGATCGCGCGCACGGTGTCGACGATGAGGGCTTCCCGGGGCCGGAGCCCCCGGGTCGGCCGGCGATCGCGCACGGCCGCGATGGCCTCGGGGCGGGTGCCCTCCCGCAGGGCGACCGGCTCGTGGGCGACCCACTCGTAGGGAGCCTCGGCCTCGCGGCCGGCGGCGAGGATCGCGAGCTCGCGATCCGCCCCCGGCAGCCCCGAGTGAAAGCGGAGCAGCTCGCCGAGCGCCGCGACGCGCTCGCACAGGACCGGGTGGTGCAGCAGCACGACGTACGGACCGCGCGTGGCGCCGCGGGTCTGGGCGATGCGGTCGTAGAGTGCCCGAACCTCCGGGTCCAGCTGATCTCGAGACGGCTCGGGTACGCGCGTCATGGGTTGGCGGGGGCCGCGGCAGCGCGCCGTCGACTCCGGCCCGACGCCCTATACAACGACCGCGCGGATGCTGTCAAGGCGTCGAGGAGGCGCGGCGCGCGCGGCGCGGCACCACGCTCAGGACCGCCGCGACGGCCGCGATCGCCCCCGCCACGCCGAAGGCGTCGGCGAAGGCCGCTGGCTCGGCCCCCGGCCCGAGGGCCGCGTGCGAGGCGAGGCGCGCCGCGTAGACGGCGGTCGTCACGTTCGCCCCCACGACGATCCCCCCCGTCCGCATGAGCGCGACCAGACTGCCGGCCACGCCCTGGCGCGCGGTGGGAAGGGCGCCCATGACGTAGTGCATGTTGGCGACGACGAAGAGGCCGTAGCCGAAGCCGCCGATCCCGAGGGCAGTCACGATGCGCGCTGGACTCGCGGCGTCATCGAGGCGCCCCGTCAGCCAGAGCCCCGCGCCCTGCACGGCCAGCGCCAGCGGCGCCAGCCCGCGCACGGCGCCCCGGTCGGCCAGACGCCCCCCGACCGGCGCCGCGCACGACCAGGCAAGCGGCCCGGTCGTGAAGAGGAGTCCCCCCAGGCCCGGCGGGAAGCCTCGCCGGTCGAGCAGGTAGTAGGGCATGAGGAGCCAGACGGCAAAGAGCGCTGCGTTCGCGAGGAGGTTCGCCAAGTTCGCGACCACGAAGGTCCGGAAGTCAGCGACAGCCGCGCGGCCTCCCGCCGCCGGCGGCACGCTCGTCGCACCGGCCGCCCGAGAAGGCACGCCGGACTCGGCGAGGACGGGCCCGCGCAGTCCGCTCGCGCCCGGAAGGCCCCGGCTGAGCCCGAGGGCGAGCGCCACGAGCGGCAGCCGCCCCAGGTACACGGCCGGCCAGCCGAGGGCTCCCACGAGCACACCGCCCGCGAGGGGCCCGGCCACCATGCCGAGGCTCGTGGCTAGGCCGAAGCGGCCAAGCGCCTGGCCGCGTCGACCGGGATCGGTGGACAGCGTGATCAGGGCCGGGGCGCTCGCCATCACGAGCGCGGCTCCCAGCCCCTGCGCGCCCCGTGCGCCGAGCAGCCACGCCCACGCGGGGGCGAGCCCGCACAGCAGGTGCGCCGTGCCGGTGAGCGCGAGCCCTCCCTGGAAAGTGCGCGCGTGGCCAACCCGGTCAGCCAGCCGCCCCGCCGGAATCAGGGCCACCGCGAAGGTGACCATGTAGGTGAGGACCACCCACTGGATCGACGTCGCCGGCACGCCGAAGGCCGCCGAGATCGCGGGGAAGGCGATGTTGACGGCGGAGTCGAGCGCCACTGTCAGCGCCCCCAGCACGGCGACGAGAACGGGGCGAGGCATCAGCCTGGGCGCACGGCCGGCGGGATCGCGAGCGCGGGGCCCGGCCTTGGTCGGACGCGGCCGGCGGTCAGCCGCGCGGCGGTGGAAGGTGGACCGGGCGACCGAGGAAGAGCTCGGCCGCTTCGCCCAGCGTCTCGGAGAGCGTCGGGTGGGTGTGGATCGCGCCGGCCAGGTCCTCGGCCACGGCGCCCATCTCGACGGCCAGCACGCCCTCGGCGAGGAGGTCGCCCGCGTGCGGGCCGACCAGGCCCACGCCGAGCAAACGGCCGGAGGCGACCTCGAAGACGAGCTTCGTGAGCCCGTCGGTCCGTCCCATGGCCACCGCGCGCCCCGAGGCGCTCCACGGGACCTTCACCGCGCGCGCTTCCACGCCGCGGGCGCGGGCGTCGGCCTCCGTCAGCCCGCACCAGGCCACCTCCGGGTCGGTGAACACGACCGCGGGAACCGCGAGGGGCTCGAAGGCGGCGGGGCGGCCAGCCGCCACTTCCGCGGCGACCAGCCCTTCCGCGATGGCCTTGTGGGCGAGCATCGGCTCGCCCGCGACATCCCCGATGGCAAGGACCCGGGGGTCCGCGGTGCGCCGCTGAGCGTCCACCGTGACAAAGCCCCGCGCGTCGCGCGCCGCGCGGGTGTGCTCGAGACCGAGGTCATCCGTGAGGGGGCGACGCCCGACCGCGACCAGGAGCTGGTCCACCTCGAGCTGGTTCGGCGCCCCGTCGCCGCTGAGATCGACGGTCACCGCGCCGCCCGCGTCGCGCATCCCCGTCAGCTTGGTTCCGAGCAGGATCTGCTTGAACTGCTTCCCGAGCCGGCGGGCGAGCGGCGCCACCAGGTCCCGATCCACTCCCGGAAGAAGCCCGTCGAGCAGCTCGACGACCGTGACCTCCGCTCCGAGTGCCGCGTAGACGCTTCCGAGCTCGAGTCCGATGTAGCCGCCGCCCACGACCAGGAGCCGGGCCGGGGTCGACGGCAGCGCCAGCGCCGCCGACGAGTCCCACACCCGTGGCCCGACCTCGAGACCGGGGAGGGGCGCGGGCCTTGATCCCGTGGCGACGATCGCGTGCTTGAAGTGAAGCGTCGCGGGCGGGGCGTCCTCCCGCGCCACGCGGATCGAGCCGTCGCCCTCGAACCGCCCGTGACCCGTGGCCACCTCGACGCCGCGCGCCTTAGCGAGCCCGGCGAGGCCTTGGGCGAGGCGGTCGATGGAGCGCTGGGTCCAGGCCCGCAGCTTCGCGGAGTCGATGCGGGCCGGCCCGAAGGCGACTCCCGCATCGGCCGCCGCGGCCGCGTGGTGCACCAGGGCGGCGATCCCGAGGAGCGCCTTGGACGGGATGCAGCCGACGTGGAGGCATTCCCCGCCGAGCGCGCCGCGCGCCTCGACCAGCACGGTGTCGAGCCCGAGATCGGCCGCGCGGAAGGCGGCGGCGTAGCCGCCGGGACCGCCGCCCAGCACGACGAGGTCGGCCTCGCGAGGCAGCTCGCCCATGACCACGGGCGCAGCCCTCCCTATCCCTCGAGGAAGAGCCGCTCGGGAGCTTCGAGGAGCCCGACGAGGTCGGTGGAGAAACGCGCTGCCGCCATCCCGTCGATGACCCTGTGGTCGAAGGCGAGCGACAGGGGTAGGACGAGCCGCGGCACGATCTGGCCGTCCCGCACGACGGGGGTCTGCCGGGCCCGGCCGACTCCAAGGATGGCGACCTCGGGGTAGTTGATGATCGGCGTGGCCCCCGTGCCCCCGAGCGCGCCGGTGTTCGTCACGGTGAAGCTTCCGCCCCGCAGGTCCTCGATGGTCGCCTTCCCCTCGCGCGCGCGAGCGACAAGGCGCGTAAGCTCGGCCGCCAGGTCTCGGATCCCCTTGCCCTCGACCCCCCGCACCACCGGCACCATGAGGCCCTGATCCGTGTCCACCGCCACCCCGATGTTGTAGTAGCGCTTGACGACCAGCTCGCCCGTGCCGTGGTCGAGACTCGCGTTGAAGCGCGGGTGCGCCCGAAGGACCATCGCCGCCGCCTTGACCAGAAACACGGTCAGGGTGAGGTCGGCGTTTTCCCCGCCCTCGCGCTTCTGCTGGCGGCGGCGCATCGTCTCGAGCTCCGTCACGTCGGCCTGGTCGTGCTGGGTGACGTGCGGGATCGCAGCCCAAGCGACCGACAGGTGCTCGGCGCTGCGGCGCCGGATTCCGCGAAGCGGCTCCCGCTCGACTGGCCCCCATTGCTCGAACCGCGGGAGAGACGGCAGGGAGACGGGGGCGGCGAGGGGTCGGGCCGCCTCGGCGGGGGCCGCCGGTGTCGCTGGAGCCGGGGCGGCGGCCCGCACGACGGCGGCCGGCGAGGCCGCGGCCGGCGCAGCCGTCGCCGCCCCACCGCCCGCTGCCACCCGGACGTCCACGTCCAGGATCCGGCCACCGGGGCCAGTACCGCGCACGAGTGCGAGCTCCACGCCAAGCTCGCGTGCAAGGCGACGCGTCGCGGGAGTGGCCGCCGGCGGGAGGCTGGGCGCCGGCGCCGCGGCCGGGGCCGCCGGTGCCGAGACGGCCGGCGCCGGGGCGGCGGCACGCGCGGGGGCCGGCGGGGCCGGGGCCGCGCCGCGGCCGCCGGTCCCCGCATCGGCGAAGCTCAGCAGCACGGCCCCCACCTTCACCCGCTCCCCGGGCTGGACGTGCACGGTCGCCACCCGTCCGCCGAACGGCGAGGGCAGTTCGACCTGGGCCTTCTCCGTCTCCACGAGGAGGACGGCCTGATCCTCCTTGATCTCCTCGCCCTCGGCGACGAGGACGCGGACAATCTCCGCCTCGGTGAGGCCTTCCCCGAGGTCGGGCAGCTTGAAGTCTCTCGCCATCGGAAGGGTCGCGGTGAGCTGGCGCCGCGCTAGAAGGAGAGCGTCTCCCGGACGGCGCGCAGCACGCGGTCCGGTCCCGGCAACCAGCCGCGCTCGCGCGCGAAGCCGGGGTAGACGATGTCGAACGCGGTGACACGCCGGACGGGCGCCGACAGCTGGAGGAACGCGGTCTCCACCACGCGCGCGATGACCTCGGCACCGACGCCGAAGCTTCGCTGCGCCTCGTGGGCCACGACCACGCGCCCCGTCTTCCGGGCCGACACGGCGATCGTCTCCGTATCCATGGGCGAGATCGACAGGAGATCGACCACCTCGACCTCGGCGCCATCCTCCGCGCGGACCCGCTCGGCGACCTCCAGGCAGCGGTGGAGCATCGCACCGTAGGCGACCAGCGTCAGGTTCCGGCCCTCGCGGACGACGCGCGCCTTTCCGATCGGCCACGTCTCCTCCGCCACGGGAACCTCCTCCTTGACGGCGTGATAAAGGGCCTTCGGCTCGAAGAAGATCACCGTGTCCGGGTCGCGGATCGCGCTCACCAGGAGCGCGCGGGCAGACCGGGGGCTGGACGGGATCACGATCTTCAGGCCCGGCGTGTGCGCGTAGTACGCCTCCTCGCTCTCGGAGTGGTGCTCGAGCGCGCGCACGCCGCCGCCGTACGGCATCCGGACGACCATTTGGATGTGGTAACGGCCCCGCGTCCGGGCCCGGTACCGGGCGGCGTGGTTCTCGATCTGATGGAACGCCTGAAAGGAGAAGCCCGAGAACTGGATCTCCGGGACCGGCTTCAGCCCGTAGATCGCCATGCCGATGGCCATGCCCACGATGGCGCCCTCGGCCAGCGGCGTGTCGATGACCCGCTGCTCCCCGAACTTCGCGAGGAGCCCGTCCGTGACGCGGAACACACCGCCGTCGACACCGATGTCCTCGCCCAGCACGAGGACGTCGTCGTCCCGCTCCATCTCCTGCATGAGGGCGAGGTTGATGGCCTGGACCATCGTCAGCTTCCGCTGCTCAGTCATCCTCGGCTCCTCATCGGCTCTTGCGCTCCGTGGGGGGCACTATCCGTGCGCCGCCTCGGCGCTCGCGGCCAGCTCGCGCTCGAGCTCCGCTCGCTGCCCCCGGAGCTCCTCGGTCGGCTCGGCGTACACGTGCTCGAACCCGTCGAGGAGGCTCGCCTGCATCCGCGCCTCAGCCCGCTCGACGGCGGCCCGGATCTCCGCGTCCACCTCGGCCTCGACGGCTGCCTCGGCGGCAGCGTCGAGCACGCCCTTCGCCTCGAGGTACCGACGGAATCGGGGCAAGGGCTCCCGGGCCTCCCACGCCTTGACCTCCGCCTCGTCGCGGTACTTGGTCGGATCGTCCGCGGTGGTGTGGAGCGACAGACGGTATGTCAGGGCCTCGATCAGCGTCGGGCCCTCGCCGCGCCGCGCCCGATCGACGGCTTCCCGGGCCGCCACATAGCAGGCGAGCAGGTCGTTCCCGTCCACCTGAACGCCCGGGAAGCCGTAGGCGATCGCCTTCTGGGCGAGCGTCCGGGCATGGCTCTGCTTGGCGCGCGGCAGCGAGATCGCCCACTGGTTGTTCAGGCAGAAGAACACCAACGGGACCTGAAAGACGCCGGCGAAGTTCATCGCCTCCTGGCAGTCTCCGTGGGACGAGGCGCCGTCGCCGAAGTAGACCATGGCGACGCTGCCTTCCCCCTTGAACCGGCTCGCGTACGCCAGTCCGACCGCGTGCGGCATCTGGCTCGCGATCGGTATGCAGAGAGGCAGGTCCCGGATTCCGTCAGGAACCCGCATGCCCTCGGCGTAACCGGCGTAGTAGAGGATCAAGTTGTCGAGCGGCCAGCCGCGCCACATGTACGCGGGCCACTCCCGGTAGTAGGGCACCATCCAGTCGGTGCGCTGAAGCGCGAAAACGCTGCCCAGAACGGCCGCTTCGTGGCCCCGGATCGGACCGAACGTGCCGATGCGTCCCTGGCGCTGGAGCCGGAGCATCCGCTCGTCGAAGCGCCGGGCCAGCAGAAACGTGCGATACAGCCGGCGGAGGTCGTCGGCCGGAATCGAGGGCTCGAGGGACTCGTCAACGTGTCCCTCCTCGTCAACGACCGACAGATGCTCGACCGACGGGACGTCCAGTCTCTTCCGCGGCACGCACGCCTCCCCCAGAGATCCGACGTCTCACCGTCATTTTCCACCCAGCCGCCCCGGAAGGTCAACCTCTCGCGCGCGCTCACGCGCAATCCAGCGGACCGAGCGGACGGCGTCGCTAGCGTCCCGGTGCCGGCGGACGCCGCCGATCGCGCCAGAGTCCGAGCAGGAGCGTCAGGAGGGCCAGCCCCAGCTCGTCGACGAGCGGCAAGGGGTCCGGCACGACGAGGTCGAGCAGGGTCAGGACCGCAAAGAGCGTGAAGAGGGTCGGAAAGCGAAGGTTGAGGCGGCGGACGAGGCGGGTGAGGATCCCGCCCCCCGCCGTTTGCGTCCATCGACCGGCCACGGCTCCAAGTATATAGAGAAGGAGATGGCCTGGTACGGTTGGCTCGGCGCGCTCGTTCTCCTGGTGGACCAGGCTCTGCTCCCCTGGCAGATCGCGCCCCTCGCCCGCTGGTTCACCCCCGTGATGTGGACCGCCTACATCCTGCTGGTGGACGCCTGGGTCCTCCGGCGCGACGGTCGGTCGCTGCTCCACGACCGTCCCCGGGAGGCGGTCTTCATGGCGACCGTTTCGATCCCGCTCTGGCTGATCTTCGAAGGCTACAACGCACGGCTCCGGAACTGGACCTACTTCGGAGTGCCTGAGTCACCCTGGGTGGCCGCCGCGGCCTATGCGTGGGCGTTCGCGACGATCTGGCCCGGCATCTTCCAGACCGCCGCGCTGCTCGGGGCCGGGCCCCTGCCGACGCCGGCGACACGGCGGGAGCCGCTTCCGCCCTCGTTCGGGCTCCGCCTCGCGATGGTGGTGGGGGGCGTGTTCCTGGTCGTGCCGCCTCTCCTTCCGGTCGCCCTGCGGCCGTGGACCTTCGGCTTCGTGTGGCTCGGCTTCCTGTTCCTGCTCGATCCGCTGAACGCTCTGGCGGGGCGCCCCTCCTTCCTGGCGTCCTGGCGAGCCGGGGACCGGCAGTTCATCTCGCGGTGGCTCGCAGCCGGGGTCGTCTGCGGCATTCTCTGGGAGTTCTGGAACTACTGGGCCCTCGCCAAGTGGCGTTACGTCGGCGTTCCCGTCTTCCCTTCCGTCCGACTCTTCGAGATGCCTCTTGCCGGCTATCTCGGGTTCCCCCCATTCGCCCTCGAGGTCTTTGCGATGTATCATCTCGTGCGATCCCTGGCCGGTCCGCCCGAGCCCGAAGGGAGGACCCGGAAGCCCGGGAATTGACCGATCACACCACCGAAGCGAGGCGAGGAGGACGACGGGACCGTGGCGAAGAAGCGTCAGACGCGTTCGGCGACAAAGAAAGGTGCGAGCACAGTGTCCAGCGCGGACCGGCGACCCGCCGCCAAGGCGGCGAAGAAGACCGCCGCCAAGGCCAAGGCGAGCGTTCCGGCGCCGCGAGCGGTCCCGGCGCCGCGGCCGGCGCCGGCATCGGCCGGGCCCGCCCTCGGCGAGCGCGCCGAGCGCCTGCGTGACGAGATCCTGCAGAGCAAGCTTACCCACCCGGATCCCTGGCGCTACGCGGCGAAAGCCCGTGCGTGGGGGGAGCGCGCGCAGGTCCTCGTAGGGCAGATCGCCGTTCAGGGTGACAACCCGTCGATCCGGCAGTCGCTCGATACGCTGGACGGAGAGGTTCGCGGCGACCACGACTTCAGGGAGGCGCGTCGCTTCTTCTGATCCGACCCGAGGGCCTTCCACCCGGTGCGGCTCCGCCTCGGCGTCGGGCGGGCTCGCCCGGGGTCGCTACAGGACGAGTTCGGCCATCACGCGCATCGCCTCGGGCTCGGACGCCGCACAGACCAGCGTGGTGACGCCCGCCTCGCGCCAGATGGCCAGGCGCTCCCGGATCCGCTCTCGCGGCCCGCAGAGCGCGACCTCGTCGACGAGCGCGTCCGGCACCGCCGCCTCCGCCTCCGGGCGCCGCCCGGCCAGGTAGAGGTCCTGGATGCGGACGGCCGCCTCTTCGTACCCGTACCGGCAGGCGAGGTCGAAGTAGAAGTTCCGCCCGCGCGCCCCCATTCCCCCGACGTAGAGGGCCAGGCGGGGCTTGACCCGTGCCCGGCACGCGTCGACATCTGCGCCGACGACGACCGGTGCCATGGGGGCCACGTCGAACCGCTCCCGCCGGCCGGGGTCTCCCGCCCGGTCGAAACCGTCGGCCAGCGCGTCCCGGAAGAGGCGGGCGCGGCCGGGCGAGAAGAACACGGGCAGCCAGCCGTCCGCGATCTCGGCGGCGAGCGCGACGTTCTTCGGTCCGATCGCGGCGAGATAGATCGGCAGGTCGGCGCGCGCGTGCACGATGCTCCGGAGCGGCTTCCCGAGGCCGGTCGCGTCGGCCCCGCGATACGGGATCTGGTAGTGCTCCCCATGATGCTCGAGCGGTCGCTGACGCGCGAGGATGCCGCGCACGATGGACACGTACTCGCGCGTCCGGCCCAGGGGCCTGCCGAAGGGCTGCCCGTGCCATCCCTCGACGACCTGCGGCCCGGACACGCCGAGGCCAAGAAGTGCGCGCCCGCCGGACAGCGCGTCCAGCGTCATCGCCGTCATGGCCGTCATCGCCGGCGTGCGGGCCGCCATTTGCATGATGGCGGTGCCGAGGTGGATGCGGTACGTCAAGGCGCCGACCCAGGCGAGCGGGACTACGGCGTCCGAGCCGTAGGCCTCCGCTGTCCATACGGAGTGATAGCCGAGGCGCTCCGCGTCCTGCACGGCCTGCACGTCGAAGTGGACGCGCGCCCCCGCGTATCCCAGGCCGAGCCCCAGCCGCATCGTCACTCCTCCCGCGTGCGCCGCCGCGCGCCGAGCGACCCGGCTGCGGGCGCGGGCCCGACTCTGGCCTGCGCCCTGCACGAAGTCAAGCGCGGGCGCGCCTTGACACCCGCTCGCGCGCGGGATCATCCTGAAGCGCCATGGACCTGGAGTTCCTCATGGTCGCCGGCGCCCCGCCACCGCCACCGACGGCGCCGTACAGTCACGCGGTGCGGGCCGGGGAGTTCCTCTTCGTCACGGGGCAGCTTCCCGCAGACCCCGTGACCGGACAGCTGGTCCCCGGCGGGATCACGGAACAGACGCACCGTGTCATGCAGAATCTCCAGGCCGTCCTGCAGGGAGCGGCCACCAGCCTGGCACGGGTCGTCTTCGCGCGCGTCTACCTCGTCAACTTCGCCGACTATCCGGCGATGAACGCCGCCTACGCGAGTTACTTCGCGCCGGGCCGCCTGCCCGGTCGGACCTGCATCGGCGTGACCGGGCTCGCCCTCGGCGCGCTGGTCGAGATCGACCTCGTCGTCCGACCGTAGCGATCGAGCGGTGAGCCGGACGGCGCCCGACGGTGCCATGGCCGGCGATCCGCCCGCGGCAGTCCCCGGCCCGGCGAGGCCGGTGCCGCTCCGGCGCCTGCTGGTCTTCTTCGCCACTGTCTACGCCGTCCAGGGTCTCTCGGAGCCGAAGGCGGGGCTCGCGACCCAGCCCATCTTCTTCCTGCTGAAGGACGAGATGCGGCTCAGCGCCGCCGAGGCGGCCACCTTCCTCGCGCTGATCGGATTCGCCTGGAACGTGAAGCCCCTCTACGGGCTCACGTCGGACCTCGTCCCGCTCCTCGGGTACCGGCGGCGGTCCTACCTCCTCGTGACGACTGCGATGGCCGCGCTCGGCTGGCTCGTGCTGGGCCTGCTTCCCGCGTATCCATGGGGCCTCACGCTCGTGATCCTCGGACTGACGGGCATGGGACTCGCATTCACGGACGTCCTCTGCGACGCGGTGATGGTCGAGCAGGGCAAGGCGCGCGGCCTCACGGCACGCTTCCAGTCGGTTCAGTGGGCGGCGGTCTACGGGGCGAGTCTCCTGGCCGGCGTTGCCGGAGGCTACTTCTCGGCCCACGTCTCCTACAGCAAGACCTTTCTCCTGGTCGCGCTGTTCCCGGCGCTCTCGTTCGCCGCCTCCGCCTGGGCGGTGCAGGAGACGCCGACGCGGTTCGACCGATCCACGGTGCAGGAGACGGTCGCCGCCCTCCGTGAGGGCGCCCGCTCGGGGCCGCTCTGGCGCGCGGCGGCGTTCATCTTCCTCTGGAACTTCAGCCCGTCGTTCGGGGTGCCGCTCGAATACTACATGGTGGACGCGCTGGGGATCACCAAGATCCAGCTCGGCGTCCTCGCAAGCCTCGGAAGCGGCGCCGCGATGCTCGGCGCCCTCGTCTTCGGGCGTTACGCGACGGGAGTCGCGCCGCGGCCGCTGCTGAACCTTGCCGTCGGCATCGGCGTGGCCGGGACCCTCGCCTACTACGGCCTGATGGGCTGGCCGTCGGCGGTCGCGCTGACCGTCCTCGTCGGCTTCGTCTCGGCGGTGGCGCTGCTGGCGACTCTCGACCTGGCGGCCCGTGCGGTCCCCCGCCACGCAGAGGGGACCTTCTTCGCCGCGCTGATGTCCGTCAACAACATCGGCACGACGGGAGCGGCGTGGCTCGGGGGACAGCTCTACGACCTGGTAGGGCTCAACTGGCTCATCGCCATCAGCGCGGTCACGACGGCGATGTGCTGGCTGCTCGTCCCCTGGGTGCGGCTCCCTGATCCCCCGAAGGCCTCCGCCTGACGGCCGCCAGCCGCCGAGCTCTCCCCCGGTGGGCGGCGCGACTCAGAGAGTCCGCATGCGCGGGTCGAGGAGGTCCCGCAGGCCGTCGCCGAGGAGGTTGAAGCCGAGCACGGTCACCGCGATGGCGCAGCCGGGCAGCACGGCGATCCACGGGTCGATCAGCATGTACTGCCGGGCCGCGCTCAGCATGAGGCCCCACGAGGCCGTCGGCGGCTGGGTGCCGAGACCCAGGAAGGACAGCGCAGCCTCGGTGAGGATGGCCGTCGAGAACGACACGGTCATCTGGACCAGGATGGGCGCCGCGACGTTGGGCAGCACGTGGCGCGCGATGATCCGCCAGTTCGAGGCGCCGATCGAGCGGGCTGCCTCGATGAACGGCACCTGCACGACGGTGAGGGTGGGGCCGCGAGCCACCCGGGCGAAGGTCGGCGCGTACACGAGGCCGATGGCCAGCATGGCATTGGTCAGCGTCGGCCCGAGCACGCTCGTGATCGCGATTGCCAGCACGAGGGCCGGCAGTGACAGCACGATGTCCATCACCCGCATGATCACGTCGTCCGTCCAGCCCCCGAAGAACCCGGCCACGACGCCAGCCGTCGCGCCCAGGCCGAGCGCGATGAGAACCGCCAGCCCGCCCACGTAGAGGGATACTCGCGCCCCCCACATGAGACGGCTCAACTCGTCTCGCCCGAACTCGTCGGTCCCGAGAAGGTGGGTGCCTCCGGGCAGCAGGAGCGGCTTGGCGATCTGAGCGGCCGGCGCATGCGGCGCGATGACCGGCGCCAAGAGCGCCACCAGCACGACCAGCCCCACCAGCGCCGCGCCGATGAGCGCGACGGGCGTCCGGCGGAGGGTGCGAAGAAGCCGGGCCCGCTCCACGCGGGCGGGATCGAGATCGCGCGGCAACGCCGCGGCGGCCGAGGTGGCCCGGGCCTCACTCATACCGGATGCGCGGATCGAGGTACGTGTAGAGGAGGTCGACGAGCAGGTTCACGAGGACAAAGGTGACCGCGAACACCATCACGGTCCCCTGCACCACCGGATAGTCGCGCTGGTAGACCCCGTTGAGGAGGGTCCACCCGAGTCCGGGGAGGCCGAAGATCTGCTCGGTGATCACCACGCCCCCCAGGAGGAATCCCGTCTGCAGGCCGAGGACTGTCACGATCGGGATCAGGGCGTTCCGCAGCGCGTGGCGCAGGAGGACCGCTCGCGTGGACAGCCCTTTCGCGCGGGCGACCCGGATGAAGTCCTGCCCGAGCACCTCGAGCATCGACGACCGGGTCATGCGCACGACGACTGCCGAGAGTCCGAGCCCCAGCGAGAGCACCGGCAGGAACATCTGCTGGAGATTCACCCACGGGTCCGCCCACGGGGGTACGTAGATGATGGCCGGCAGCCAGCCGAAGAGCGAGGACGCGCCGATGATGA
This sequence comes from Candidatus Methylomirabilota bacterium, assembly GCA_035550795.1. Classification (GTDB taxonomy): domain Bacteria; phylum Methylomirabilota; class Methylomirabilia; order Rokubacteriales; family DASRDR01; genus DASRDR01. The sequence goes on along the minus strand of DASZOL010000112.1, from coordinate 49,594 downwards.
GCAGGATGGCGATCCAGAAGTTCGGCAGGGACAGCCCAAGGACCCCGATGATCTGCACCAGCGTTCGCACGCGAACGCTCCTCGAGACGCTGGCGGCCACGCCGAACGGGATCCCCACGAAGGCGACGCTCAGAACCGCGAGGAGGGCGAGCTCGATGGTGATCGGCAACCGTGAGGCGATCAGCGTGGCGACCGGCTGGCCGGTGCGGAAGGACCAGCCGAAGTTCCCCTGGAGCATGTTCCCGATCCACCGGAAGTACTGGACGGGCAGCGGCTGGTCGAGACCGAACTCCCGGAGCACGGCCACGCGCTGCTGGCGGCTGAGCTGGCCCTCCGTCCCCGCGATGATGTCGACGATGTCGCCCGGGAGGAGACGGACCAGCAGGAAGATCAGGACCGAGACGCCAAACACAGCGAGGATGGTCCAGACGGCACGGCGGGCGAGATAGCGCATCCGCGGGCGGGAGTGTCAGGCAGCGAGCCGCGCGCCCGTGCCACGCGCGGCCCGCCGCCCGGTTGAGTAGCCTACGCGAGCCAGGCCTTCTTGAGGAAGAGCCGGCGGCCGGTGAACGACTGGGAGTAGCCCTGGAGCTTGCTCGACACCGCCTCGATGTTGTACTTCGCGTACCACCACCAGTCGAGGGAGTCCCGCATTGCCAGGCGCTGGATCTCCTCGTAGAGCCGCTTCCGCTCCGCGTGGTTACTCGACTGGCGAGCCTCGACCAGCAGGCCGTCGAGCTTCGGGTCCGGCGTGTCGCAGCCGCCCTTGTTGATCTCCCCCTTCGAGTGGAAGTAGGGATAGAGGTACCCATCCGGGTCGGGGCGGAACGTGTTGGCGGACGAGTAGATGTCGGTGCCTTCCTTGCCGCAGCTGTCATTGGACTTCTTGTTGTCGGCCACGAACGCGCCCCACTCCATCTGGGTCACGGTGACGTCGACGTTGAGCTTCTTGAGCGACTCCTGGATCACCAGCGTGGTCGCCACGAACTCCGGGTACTGGGGAGAGCACTTGATCTCGATCTTGAAGCCGCCGTTCGGATACCCGGCCTCGGCCAGGAGCTTCTTGGCGCCCTCGACATCCGCCTTCACGTAGGGCAGAGTCTTCGGGTCGATGTACCAGTCGCCGTAGCCCGTGGGCACGGGACCCGAGGGCACGGCGGCGCCGAACGCGGCCTTCTGGATCACCTCGTTCGTGTCGACGGCCATCCGCAAGGCGCGTCGGACGCGCGCGTCGCTGAGGGGCTTGTTCCGCTTGTTGATGTAGTGGACGACGACCCAGGCGGTGGGGCTCTTGCTGACGGAGATCCCGGGAGCGCCTTCGAGCTGAGCCGCACCCTGGCCGGAGAAGAACGCGTACTGGATCTGGCCGGCGCGCAGGGCGGCGATCCGGGCGTTCTCCTCCGTCAGGACCTTGAAGACCATCCCGTCGAGGTACGGGAGCGACTTGTCCCAGTAGTCGGGGTTCCGCGCGTAGACGATCCGGTCCTGGGGCACGTACTCGACGAGCTTGAACGGCCCCGTGCCGATCCCCTTGATCTTGAGGTTCTCCTGCTCGGCCAGTCCCTTGGGGATGATCGCCGACGCCCGGATTCCGGCGAACGAGCCGAGGAGCGGATAGGGCGCGTCGAGGTTCATCTGGACGGTCAAGGGATCGATGACCTTGATCTCCTTGATCGCCTTCAGCCAGGAGATCCACGGCGACGCCGTCTTCGGATCGAGAACCCGCTCGATGCTGTACTTCACGTCGTCGGCGGTCATCGTCTGCCCGTTGTGGAACTTCACGTTCGGCCGGAGCTTGAAGGTGTAGGTCTTCCCGCCGTTCGTGATCTCCCAGCTCGTGGCAAGGCAGGGCTGGATGTTGGTCTTTTCGTCGTACGTCGTGAGGCTCTCGTAGAAGTGATCGTACGCCTGACACGAGGAGAAATTCGAGCTGTTGTGGGGGTCGAGACCGATGGGGTCGATCTCGGCCGCTGCGACGAGCGTGCCGCCCCGCTTGGGCGTGCCCGCGGCCTGGGCCGAGACCAACCGGGCCCTGGAGAGATCGAGGCCCGCGAGTCCGCCTCCGAGCGCCAGGCTCCCGCCCAGGAACGTGCGCCGGTCAATTCCGTGATGCGAGCGTGACGTACTCCGTGCCATATGCGACCCTCCTGGTGATTGTCGATAGTCTCCGGATTCCGAGGACAAGGCCTCGTGCTCCGGGTCATCCCGTCGTCAGGGTTCGACGACCGCCTCGGTTGGGGAGGATGGTAGACCGGGCTCGCACCGCTGACAAGCGGTCGGGTGCGTCCCGGGGACCGCCCTGCCAGGGATCGACCGTGGACCAGGGAGGATCGTGGATGCCGGCCACCCGGTTCCACCTCCCTCGGATGTCGACGGACATCTGCGTCCTCACGTGGATCGTGGTCCTCGTCCCTCTGGCCGTGGCGCTGAGGGCGCTCCTCGCGCGGGGGGCCGGCTCGCAGCGTGCTGCTCCGTGAGATCGCCGACGCCGTCGGGGTCTCCCGGGAGGCGTTCCGTCGCGAGTTCGGCTGGGGGATGCGCATCGGCGCCGGTGGCCCGTGGGGCGGCTTCGGCTGGCTCTACACGCGGAAAGGGCTGCTCGGACTGTGCGTCTCGCGCCCCCGGCAGGGGAGCCAGCGCCTGATGCCGCTGCCGTGGCCACGCTGGACCGCGGCGCGGCGAGACCGTGGTCGGGTGGGGTCTGTCCCGGCTGGGCTCCCGCGACGCCGCCCGGTGCAGTCAGTCGTGCGTCACCTCGCCGCGCCGCAGGAGATAGGGCTGGAACGCCTGCGGGTCGATCTCGATCCCGAGCCCGGGGCCCTGGGGGATCTCGACCATGCCGTCCGGCCCCACCGCCGGCGCCCCCCAGAGCTCGCGCAGGGGGTTCGGCGACTGATCGTACTCGAACCACGGATACGGCATCGGGGTGTGGCTCCGGTAGCCCGGCAGGACGGCGCACAGCTGGAGGGACGCATAGAGGTTCAGCGCCGTGCCCCAGACGTGGGGGACGACGGGCACCTCCCACGCCGCGGCGAGGGCGGCGACGCGCGTCACCTCGGTGAAGCCGCCGGCGATCGCGAGGTCGGGCTGCGCGACATCGAGGGCGTTGCGCTCGAAGAAGGACCGGAACGCGCGGATCCCTCCGAGCGCCTCGCCGCCGACGACGGCCAGCCCCAGGGCCCCGGCCACGTGCGCGTATCCCTCGACGTCGTCTGGCGCGACCGGCTCCTCGAGCCACGCGAATCCCTCGGCCTCGAGCTGACGCCCGGCCTCGATGGCGGGCCGAGCCGTGTAACCCTGGTTCGCGTCGGCCAGCAGGACGATGTCGGGCCCGACGACCTTCCGCACCGCGCTGGCGGCGCGTCCGTCCGCGGCGGGATCGACTCCGATTCTCATCTTCATGGCGCGGAAGCCGGGAGCGATGAACCGCTCGGCCTCTCGCCGGTAGGCCCGGTAGGGATCCCGGCCCGGCCGGAGGTAGGGGCCGCTCGCGTAGGCGGGCACGCGAGTCCGAATCGGGCCGCCGAGTAGCCGGCAGATGGGCTGTCCCAGCGCGCGCCCGCGCAGATCCCAGAGCGCCATGTCGACGGCCGACAGCGCCATCAGACCGGGGCCCTGGCGCTCGTACCCGAGGCGCTCGTGCATCGCCGCCCAGATCCGCCGGTACTCCATCGGGTCCTGGCCCAGGATCGCGGGCGCCAGTGCCGTCTCGATGAGCGTCCAGGCGGCGGGGGGCGAGTGCCAGGTCTCCCCCCAACCCCCGACGCCTTCGTCACTGCGCACCTCGACCAAGAGCGCGGCGCGCCGGTCGATGAACTCGGACGCCGTGCCCTGGGGCTCCGGCAACCGGCACTCCACGAGGTGGAGCCGAATCCCCGAGACCTTCACCGCCGGCTCTAGTGGGCGCTGGGCAGGAGGTGCCGCTCCGCTTCCTGCCGCAGCAGCAGCGCCCGCGCCCACGCCCGCTGCTCGTCGGAGGTGAGGCGCTCCTGGGCGCCCAGGACCACGTGGTGGTAGGCGTCGAGGGCGCTCCGGCACCGCTCGGCCGCGCGCCCTGCCTTCCAGTTCTGTCGCCAGATTCGCGCGAGCTCGTCGCTCGCGATCTCGACCCACGGGTCCGCGCCCTTGACGAGCCGGCGGTACTCGACGCCGAACGACTCGAACTCGAGCCGGATGACCCGCCCATCCTGGAAGGCGGCCCGGAGGACCGCCGTCCCCTTCCCGTCGGGCATCGGGTTCCAGAGGACCCAGGTCGTGACGGGCTCGGGCGTCGTCCCGAGCTGGCCCCCGGCCACCGCCGCAACGTCGCGCAGGGACATCCCGGGAGTCAGCCGGTCGTAGAGGGCCAGGACGTCGAGGTCGCTCCGGGCTTCCCGGTCGGCGGCGCCCACCGGGCTCCCGAGGAGCACCGCGACGAGGGCGGGCAGCAAGCGGAACCATCCCCATCTCATCATCTTCATGTCCCCCGAATCGGCGGATGCGTTGGCGCCCCCATGCTGGGCGGACGCTCCTCGAGTGTCAAGCGCGCCGGCCATTCTCCGTTCGCGATGCCCCTGTCGCGATGCCCCTTGAAGGCGCAGGTGCTTGCGTCGCATCCTGGAGGCCGTCGCCCAAGCCTCCGCAAGGGGGCGGGCTTCGGCGCAACGCGCTCGCGGCCGCTTCGAACCCAGGAGGGCATTGCATGAAGGTCCAGGACCTCGATACCCCGGTGGTCACGATCCACCTTGACGTCATGGAGGACAACATCCGCCGGGTGCAGGCGCACCTGGACCGATATGGGATCGGGAACCGCGTCCACATCAAGACGCACAAGATCCCCGCGATCGGACGCATGCAGGTCGAGGGCGGCGCGAGCGGGATCGTCTGCCAGAAGATCGGGGAGATCGAGGTCTTCGCGGATCACGGTGTCACGCCGGACGTGCTGCTCGCGTTCAACATCCTCGGCCGCGACAAGCTCGACCGCCTGATGGCGGTCGCCCGGCGCGTCAAGCGGCTGACCGTGGTCCTCGATAACGACGTGGTCGCCCGCGGGCTCTCGGAGGCCGGGGTCCGCCACGGCCGGGACGTGCCCTTCCTGATCGAGTGCGACACGGGTTTCGCCCGAAACGGCGTGCAGACACCGGAGGCGGCTCTCGACCTCGCCCAGGTCGTCATGCGGCGCCCGCGGATGGACTTCCAGGGCCTCATGACGTTCCCGAACCGCGATCCCGACACCCGGGTCTTCTTCGAGCGCGCCCTCGACCTGTTCAAGCGCGCCGGCGTCCCGGTGCCGATCGTGTCGGGAGGCGGCACGCCCGCCCTCTTCAGCGTCGACAAGTTCCCGATGCTGACCGAGCACCGGGCCGGGACCTGCGTGTTCAACGACGCGGCGACGGTCCGTTCAGGCACGGCGACGTGGGCGAACTGCGCGATGCGCGTGCGAGCCACCGTGGTCAGCCGTCCCAACGACGCGCGGGCGATCCTCGACTGCGGCACGAAGGTCCTGACCTCGGACCAGTACGGGATGCCGGGTTACGGGCACGTCATCGAGTACCCGGACGCCGCCATCACGGCGGTGTCCGAGGAGCACGGGACGGTTGACCTCTCCCGGTGCCCCGAGCGTCCCGGGGTGGGCGACATCGTCAACGTCGTGCCGAACCACTGCTGCGTCGTGACGAACATGGTGGACGAGGTGGTGGGGGTCCGGGGAGACCACGTCGAGCTCGTCTGGCCGGTCAGCGCGCGCGGGAAAGTGCGGTGATGGCCGCGCGTCGGCTCGGCATCGCGCTGCTCGGAGCGGGCCGGCTCGGGGCGGCGCACGCGCGGACTCTCGCCAGCCTGCCGGAGGTCCACCTGGCCGTCGTCGCGGACCCCGCGCCGGCCGCCCGGGAGCTCGGCGCCCGCTACGGCGCCCGGGCGGTCGCCGACCCGCTGGAGGCCATCGCTGACCGCGAGGTCGAGGCCGTCGTCATCGTCACGCCGACCGGCATGCACGCGGGGCAGATCGAGGCGGCGGCGCGGGCGCGGAAGGCGATCTTCTGCGAGAAGCCCATCGCCCTCGACGTCGCCTCCACGGAGCACGCCCTCGCCGTGGTCAAGGAGTGCGGCGTCCCGCTCCAGATCGGCTTCCAGCGCCGGTACGACACGGGCTTCGCCGACGCGCGCCGCCGCATCGCGGCCGGCGAGCTCGGGCGGCTCCACCTGCTCCGCTCGGTGAGCTACGACCCCTATCCGCCGCCGCCCCACTACATCCCGACGTGCGGCGGGCAGTTCGTGGACATGACGATCCACGACATCGACGTGGCGCGCTTCCTCACGGGGTCCGAGGCGGCCGAGGTCTCCGCGATCGGCGCCGCGCTCGGCCCGCAGGCCGACGCCTTCCGCGCGGTGGACGACTGGGACACTACCGTCCTGTCGATTCGGTTCGCCTCGGGCACGCTCGGGTCGATCGTGAACTCGCGCCAGTCGGGCTACGGCTACGACATCCAGACCGAGGTGCTGGGCGACCACGGCGGGCTGAAGGTGGGCTACGAACGGCACACGCCGATCACCCGTTACGACCAGGCCGGCGCCCACCACGACTACGTGCCGTACTTCCCGGAGCGATTCGCCCAGGCCTACGCCGCCGAGCTCCAGGCGTTCGTCGAGGCCGTGCGGTCTGGAAGGCCGGTCACCCCGGGCGGCCACGACGGGCTGATGGCGCTCCGGATCGCGCTCGCCGCGACCGAGTCGGCGCGTCACCGGGGCGCCTGGACCCCCGTCCGGTAGCGCGGATCGCGGGGAGACGCAGCCCGAGCGGGGCCGACCCGTGCGGCCACGCTCAGCGCGCTGGGCCGGCGCGACCCCGTCACGCTCAGAAGAGCGCGATCGGGTTCAGTGGTGATCCGGTGACGTTCCGGAGCCGGAGGGGCGCCAGCGTCAGCAGGAATTCCCACCGGCTACGGTCGGCGCACGCCTTGGCGATGCCTTCGAGGTTCATGTTGTCGATGAGCCAGAGGCCTTGGCCCACGAGGGCGCCGATGTGGAACGGGCTGCCCATGGAGGGATACGGCGTGGGCGCCACGTCGTTGTGCGTATCGCTCCCCCACACGGCAACGCCGCGCTCCTTGAGCCACGGAAGCAGTGCCGCGTGTGGTCCGGGCGATCCCGCCTGCATCGGGTGCGTCGGACCCTCGGCGAGCCGGCGGGCGTAGTATCCGGTGCGGACCACCAGGATGTCTCCCGCCTCGACGCGGACGCCCGCGGCCCGCTCGGACGCCTCGAGGTCCTCGGGCATGACACCCTCGCCCGGATCGAGCCACCGGACACCCCGCGTGCGCGCGACGTCCAGGAGCACGCCCCGGCTCACCACGCCGTCGTGAAGCAGCTCGACGGCCTCGACGGTCGCACCCTCCCGGGAGGTGACGAGGTTGCAGGAACGGCCGTTGTAGAGCTTTCCCTCCCAGAAGAAATGGGCCGGCGTGTCGATGTGGGTCACGGTGTAGCCGTGGAAGACCATGCCGATGAACTCGCCGGCGCCCCGGCGTGCCTGCAGGCGCTCGGGCGGCGCCGTGTCGCGTCCCTCCCCGCTGTCCACCATGAAGCGCATGAACTGGAAGGTCGTGTCGGCCGTGATGTCGGTGACGATCGGCCGGGCGCCGGAGACGGCGACGCCGTCGCGCACCAGGCGCGCGGCGGCCACCCGCTTGGCCGGGGTGATGAGGTTGATCGTGCCCAGCTCGTCCTCGGCACCCCAGCGCCCCCAGTTCGACAGCGTCTTCACGTAGTCGATGACCTCGCGCTCGCTCGGCACCCGTCCGGGCATCACACCTCCCTGGTCCGTCGTGGTCTGACGTGCGGTCGCGCGGCGCGCCGGGCGGCGGGAGAGCCGTCGTCCGCGACGAGCCACGCCGGGCCCGCACCTCGGGCGACTCTAGGATCGGCACCGGACGCTGTCAACCGGCGCGCGCTCGGCCATAATCGGAACGTGACCTCGGAGAGCCTCGCCAGCGGGCGGCTCGTGCTCGCATTCGCCTGCATGCTGCTCGTGGCGGGGATCACCAACACGTTTCCCGTCTTCTTTCCGCCGCTCCTCGCGGAGTTCGGCGGCTCCCGGGCCGCGACGGCCTCCACCATCACCCTGATGTGGGTCGGCGGGGCGGTCTTTGGCCCGCTCTCGGGCTGGGCCGTCGCCCGCTGGAACCCACGCGTCATCGTGATGATCGGCCTGACCGCGGCCACGCTCGGGTTCGGCGTGGGAACCGTCGCCCGCACGCTCCGCGTGTTCGCCCTCGCGGTCGGGGTGGGCGCCGGGATCGGGGTCGGGCTGACCGGCATGGTGACACAGGCCGCGCTCCTGGCCGACGCCTACGTCCGCCGCCGGGGCGTCGCCATGGGCATCGCGTTCTCCGGGGCGATGGCCGGCTACGGGCTCGCGCCCCTCTGCCAGTGGGCAATCACCGGCTTCGGCTGGCGAGCGGCCCTCGCCGGGTACGTGGCCGCCGTGGCCGCCCTGATTCCACTCGCCTGGGCCGTCCTGCCGACGCGCCTGTGCACTGCCGGCGGCCGGACGGTCGCCCGCCCCAAGCGTGGCGATGCCACGGTGCGCGCGGTGGTGTCCTCGAGGCCGTTCTGGCTGCTGCTCCTGGTCTTCACGATGCCGCCGATCTTCGGAGGTCTCGCCACGACGCAGCACACCCTGTACCTGACGGAGCGCGGGTTCTCGGCAGGCGCCGCATCCGCCATGCTCGGGGTCGGGGGCGTGCTGGCGGCGAGCGGCCGCATCATGTTCGGGCTCATGTCCGATCGCGTCGGCGCGCCGCTCGCGGGATTCGTGTCGTTCGGCTCGACGTTCCTGGGGCTCGTCTGTCTCCTGGGAATGGAAGCCTGGCCCGCGCGCCTCCTCGCGTACGGCTACGTGCTCTTCCTCTTCCTCTCGATGGGCTCGCGGGCCACGATCGGCTCGGTCCTGGTCGGCCGTATCGCGTCGCCGGCCCAGTACGGCGTGGTCTTCGGACTCCTGGGCATCGGCAACAGCCTCGGGTCGGCTCTCGGACCCTCCCTGGCAGGGGCGCTCTACGACTGGACGGGCTCGTACGTCGTGATCTTCGCGGCCGCGATCGGCCTCCTCGGCGTCGCCGTGGCGGCGCTGACGACCTTCTGCCTCATCGCCAAGGGCTGACCGGCGTGGCGTGGCCCGCCGCTTGACGCGTGCCTGAGCTGCCGGAGGTCGAGGCCGCCCGCCGCGCCGCCGCCGCCGTGGCGGCGGGCCACCGCATCGTCGGCGTCGCCGCGACGGACGATCCGATTGTCTTCGAGGGAGTCCCGCCCGCGCGAATTCGCCGGGCCCTCCTCGGCCGGCGGGTCGGCGCCGTGCGGCGCCACGGCAAGCACCTCTGGTTCGAGCTCGACCGGCGGCCCTGGCTCTGCGTGCACTTCGGCATGGCCGGCGGCCTTCACACCTCGCGCCTGGGGAGCGTGCGCCTCGTGTCGAGCGGCCGGCGCGCGGAGCCCGGATGGCCGCCCCGGTTCACCAAGCTTCGCCTGGCGCTCGACGACGGCCACGAGCTCGCGATCGCCGACGGCCGCCGGCTCGGCCGGATCCGTCTTCGCCGCAACCCCGCGGCCGAGCCTCCGATCGCCGCCCTCGGGTTCGACGCCCTCCTCGGCGTGCCCTCCCCCGCACGGTTCCGCGCGCTCGCCCGCGCCCGCGCCGTTGCCGTCAAGGCGCTACTGCTCGACCAGTCGTTCGCGGCGGGCGTCGGGAACTGGATCGCCGACGAGGTGCTCCACCAGGCGAGGATCGCGCCCCGGCGTCCCGCCCGGTCGCTCTCCGACGCCGAGCTCGACCGGCTTCGGGCCCGGCTCCGCTCGGTCGTCCGCACGGCCGTCCGCGTCAGCGCGGACAGCGATCGCTACCCGGGGTCATGGCTCTTCCATCGCCGATGGGGCCGCCGGCCGGGGGTCACCCGGCGCGGCGACGCCATCCGCCGGGAGACGATCGCCGGCCGCACGACGGCCTGGGTGCCCGCCGTCCAGGCCTGAGGCTGCTCAGACCACGGCGAAGGCGCGGACCGGGAACGTCCCGAAGCCGCACCTTCACCGGCACGGCGAAGAAGCGGAAGCCCGCGTCGGGCAAGCGGTCGAGTCCCGCAGGTGCTCGACGATCGGGATCTCCCTGCCGAGCAGGACACTATGGGCGGGGCGGCGCAGGTCGGCCGTGTCGTCGATGTTCAGGGATGTCGTCCGCGTCGATGTCGAGCCGGAAACCCTGGCGGCGAAGCCCGCCTCCGTTCGAGAACTCGATCTCGAAGTCGAACTGCACGCGGCGATCGGCCACTCGTCCCCCTCTGCGCAGCTGGCGGGCGTGACCCCAGTCGCGTCGTGTATCATACGTGACGCCATGCCGCCCCAGTACATCTTCACCATGCGCGACCTCCGGAAGGTGGTGCCGCCGAAGCGCGAGATCCTCCGCGGCATCAACCTCGCGTTCTTCCCGGGCGCCAAGATCGGGGTGCTCGGCGCCAACGGTGCCGGGAAGTCGACGCTCCTCCGCATCATGGCCGGCATCGACCAGGACTTCCTCGGCGAGGCGCGCCCGTTCGAGGGGACCCGCATCGGCTACCTGCCCCAGGAGCCGCGTCTCGATCCGGCCAAGACCGTCCTCGGTAACATCGAGGAGGGCGTGTCGACGACGCGGGACCTCCTTCGCCGCTTCGAGGCGGTGAGCGCGCGCTTCGCCGACCCGATGTCGGACGCCGACATGGAGAAGCTGCTCGCCGAGCAGGCCCGCCTCCAGGACGCCATCGAGGCCGGCGGCGGCTGGGAGCTGGACCGGACGGTCGAGATGGCGATGGACGCGCTCCGGGTTCCCCCGGGCGACCAGGACGTCGGGACGCTGTCGGGCGGAGAGGCCCGCCGCGTCGCGCTCTGCCGGCTTCTCCTCGAGCGGCCGGACATGCTGCTCCTCGACGAGCCCACGAACCACCTCGACGCCGAGTCCGTGGCCTGGCTGGAGCGGTTCCTGCACGAGTATCCCGGCACCGTGGTGGCCGTGACGCACGACCGTTACTTCCTCGATAACGTGGCGGGGTGGATCCTGGAGCTCGACCGCGGCTACGGCATCCCCTGGCAGGGAAACTACTCCTCCTGGCTCGAGCAGAAGCAGGAGCGGCTCGCGCGCGAGGAGAGGTCGGAGGCCGCTCGCCAGCGGACACTCGAGCGGGAGCTAGAGTGGATCCGGATGACGCCGCGCGCGCGCCAGGCGAAGAGCAAGGCCCGCGTCACCGCGTACGAGGCGCTCCTCCAGCAGGAGGTCGAGCGCCGCACCGACGACATCGAGATCGTCATCCCGCCCGGGCCCCGGCTCGGGGACGTCGTAGTCAGCGCTGACCACCTGACGAAGGGGTACGGCGACCGCGTGCTGATCGACGATCTCTCGTTCACGATCCCCCGCGGGGCGATCGTCGGAGTCGTCGGGCCCAACGGCGCCGGCAAGACCACGCTCTTCCGGATGATCGTGGGGGAGGAGAAGCCCGACCGCGGCACCATCCGGGTCGGCGAGACCGTCGTGCCCGCCTACGTGAACCAGACCCGCGACGCGCTCGACGGGAAGAAATCGGTGTGGGAGGAGATCTCGGAGAGGGCCGACATGCTGACGCTGGGAAAGCGTCAGGTCAACTCCCGGAGCTACGTCGCCTCCTTCAACCTGAAGGGCGCCGACCAGCAGAAGCGGGTCGCCGATCTTTCCGGTGGCGAGCGCAATCGCGTGCACCTGGCGAAGCTCCTCAAGCGCGGGGGCAACCTCCTCCTGCTGGACGAGCCTACGAACGATCTCGACGTCGACACGCTCCGCGCCCTCGAGGAAGCGCTGCTGGCCTTCGCCGGGTGCGTGGCCGTGATCAGCCACGACCGGTGGTTCCTCGACCGCATCGCGACCCACATCCTCGCCTTCGAGGACGAGGGTCACGTCCTCTGGTCCGAGGGGAGCTACGCCGACTACGAGGCGGACCGGAAGAAGCGTCTCGGGGCCGAGGCCGACCGGCCTCACCGCCTGCGTTACAAGCGGCTCAAGTAGGCCGAGCAGGGCGCGCCGCGTCGCCCTCACGGCCATTGGGGACCGGGAGGCCCGGGCGCGGCGGGCGGCGGCTCTCCCGGCACCCCCTGGACCACGGCCTGGAACTCGCTGATGGTAAACGGCTTCTCCAGGTAGCGAAGGGACGTCTCGTCGAGAAACCGGCGCGTCTCGGCGCTCATGACGTCCCCCGTGACGAACACCATGCGCCGCGCCAGCTCCGGGTTCGCCCTCCGCAGCTCGTAGTAGAGCGTGGGTCCGTCCACGTCCGGCATCCGCACGTCGCTGACGATCAACGCATAGGAACGGCGGCGAGCGAGATCGAGCGCCTCGCGCCCGTTCATCGCCCGGTCGACGGCGTAACCCTCGAGCGCGAGGAACTCCGCCAGGAGCTCGCCAACCACCGGCTCGTCCTCGACGAGGAGCGCCCGCGCGTCGCGCCGCGTCACCTGCTCGGGATCGGGCCCGGGTGCGTGGGACCGATGGGAGCGCTCACGGGATCTGGTTTCCGAGGCGCCACTGTTCGGATTCGGGCCGGTCAGCGCGGCGGCCGGCGCGGAGCGGGAGCGCCACCGTGAAGACGGTCCCCTGTCCCGGGGTGCTCCGGAACGTCACCGTGCCGCCGTGGTCCTCGATGATCTTGTGGGCGATCGCAAGCCCGAGCCCCGTGCCGCCGGACTTCGTGGTGAAGAATGGATTGAAGACGTCCGGCGTCTCCTCCGGCTTGATACCGCTTCCGGTGTCCTCAACCTCCAGCAGCAGCCGGTCGGGGAGCACGGCGCCGCGGCCCGCGCCCTCCGGAGGCGTGCCCAGTCGGACGGTGAGCGTGCCACCCTCCTCCTCCATGGCGTCGATGGCGTTGGCGAGGAGGTTGAGGATCGCCTGATACAGCTGCTCGCCGTCGCCCGGGATGGGCGGGACGCCGACCGGCCATTCACGCTGCCCGCGGATCCGCCGGGCCTCCATCTGCGACGCGTAGAGCTCGAGGGCCTGGTCGATGAGCGGCGGCAAGTGGACCGGGGCGAGCACGAGGCGGGCGGGCCGGGCCAGCCGGAGGAGCCCGTCGACGATCGCGTTGATCCGCTCGAGCTCACGGGGGACGACACTCTGGAACCGCTGCCGGAACCGCTCGTCGTCGAACCGCCGGGTCACGTGGCGGCTGAACGTCATGATGGACGTGAGCGGGTTCTTGATCTCGTGGGCTAGTCCGGCCGCCAGCGTACCGAGCGCCGCGAGGCGATCGGAGCGACGCAGCTGCTCCTCCAGTTGCCGGACAGGGGTCAGGTCGCGGAGGACCGCCACCACGCCGAAGGCCTGCCCTTCCGCCCCGCGGAGGGGCGTCGTGGCCAACTCCACCGACACCGACCGCCCGTCGCTCCGGGCGAGTAGGAGCGAGACGGGCGGCACGCCCACCCGGGTCCGGAGCGTCTCGAGGAGCAGGTCCCGGAGCTCCGGAAGATGGTGGAAGGCCTCGTCGGCAGGCCTGCCGGCCAGCTCCGTCGCGCGGCACCCGGTCAGCGTCTCCGCCGCGAGGTTCACGGTGACCACGCGGCCGTCAAGGTCGAGGGTGACGAGCCCGCTCGGGAAGGATCGGAGGATGTGGTCGGTGTAGCTCTTCAGATCGGACAGCTCCGAGAAGCGCTGGCGCAGCGCGGTGTCGGCCGCCTCGAGGTCCGCTCGCTGCTGCCGGAGCTGGGCGGCCATCTCGTTGAACGCCAGGGCCAGCCGGCCGAGCTCGTCGGAGCGGCGGGGCTCGATGCGCTGCTCCAGCTCGCCGCGTGCGATCGCGGCGACGCCGTCGGCGAGCTGGCGGACCGGCTGGGTGAAGCGCCGGGCAACCATCGCGGTCGCCAGACCTCCCAGCACGAGAGCGATGATGGCCAGCGCGGCCAGCTCCCTCCGGGTCCCCGCGATCTCCTCGTCCATCCGCCGGCGAGACAGTCCGATGCGCACGGTACCCCAGCGGTCGCCCTCGACCAGGATCGGGACGGCGATGTCGTAGAGAGCCTCCCCGTAGGGGCCGGACGTCTCCTGGAGCACGGGGGCGGCCGCGAGAGCGCGGAGCGACACCGCATCCGAGAGCGTCTCCCCCATGGACCCGGGGGCGCGACTGTGCGCCACGACCTGGCCGAGCCGATCCAGGATCACCACGTAGGCCACGTCGGCCTCGCGGTCGAAGCGCACGGCGTTCTGCTCGAGGGCCGTGTAGTTGTACAGGAGGAGCGCGCCGGCCGACACAGCGGCCAGACCTTCGGCCAGCGCCGTCCCGCGCCGGTGCACCTCCTCGATGATGGTCGTCCGCTGCCGATGCTCGACGACGACCGTCACGGCTGCCATGAGCACGGCGACGATCAGGATCGTGCCGGTGAGGAGCTTCGTGCGGAGCGAGACGAAGACCGGGTGGGCCATCCGCAGGTCCAATCAGCGCGGTCGCTCGAGCCACACCTTCCGGAACGGAATGTACCCGTCGCCGAGACCGCTCACCTCGACGCCCTTGACGTACGGCTGGAACAGGCGCTCGTACGTCTGGTGCCAGACCGGGATCACGGGAGCGTCGTCCAAGACCACTTCCTCGGCGCGGCGATAGATCTCAACCCGGCGCGCGATGTCCGGCTCGCCCCGCGCCCGATCGAGGAGCGAGTCCACGTCCTGATTGCCGTAGCCCATGTAGTTCCAGGGGCTCGCGGAGTGGAACAGCTTGGCGAGAAAGTTGTCGGGATGCGGAACGTCGGCGAACCAAGCCCGGAGGAAGACGGGGAGCCTCCGCTCGGCCATCGCCCGCGAGAAGCTCGGCCAGTCGGGGTTGTACTGGAACTCGGCCGTGATGCCCACGGCCTCGAGGTCCTTGCGGACCCGCTCGTGCTCCCGGAGGATCTCCTCCGAGCGAACACTCGACCAGATCGCGATCGGGGGCAGGCCGCGTCCACCCGGGTAGCCTGCCTGGGCGAGAAGCTCGCGGGCTCGGGCGGGGTCGTACGGATAGCCCCTGAGCTTGGGATTGAAGCCGAGCGTGCCCGGCGGCAGCACGCCCCGCGCAAGGGCGTAGCGGCCGAGCCAGACGTCCGAGACGATCGCCTCCCGATCGATGGCGTACACGAGAGCCTGACGCACCCGTCGGTCGTCGAGCGGCTTCATGCGGGTATTGAGGCCGTAGTGGCGAAGGTTGAACATCGGCCGCCGAACGTACTGGCGGGCCGGGCTGGTGATGATCTGGCGGTAGTCCTTGGAGGGGATCGGCGTGTCCTCGAGACCTCCCGCCTGGAACTCGGCGAACACCCGGTCGAGCCGCTCCCCGGGGAAGATGCGGTAGACGAGGCGGGCGAGCTTCGGGGGCCCATCGAAGTAGTCCGAGTTGGCCGCCAGCACGATCTCCTTCCCGCGCTCCCACCGCACGAAGCGGAACGGCCCCGTGCCCACGGGCTGGGCCCCGAACGCCTCGCCTTGCGCCTCCACCAGCTCGCGCGGCACGATCTTCGCCTGGCCCACCGCCAGTATGGACACGAAGGGCACGGGAGCCTCGGTGAGGGTCACACGCACGGTGTACCGATCGGGCGCGGCGAGGCCAGTCACCTGCTTCGAGCGCCCCTCACGGAACTCCGCTGCTCCCCGAATGGTCATGAACAGATCGGCCCCGCCGGAGCGCAGCTGGGGATCCAGGAGCCGGGTGAAGGAGTAGATGACGTCGTCGGACGTCACCTCCCGGCCGTGGTGGAACTTGACTCCCTTCCGGAGCGTGAACGTCCAGACCAGCCCGTCGCGCGACGCGATCCAGAACTGGGCAAGGGCCGGCGTGATGCTGAGGGTCTGGTCGAACTGGACGAGGCCGTCGAACAGCTGCTGCCCGACCGCGAGGCTGTAGATGTCCCGGAGCCGAGCCGGGTCGAGCGTCGCCGGGTCGTGGCCAAGGGGCCGACGATAGACGCCGTCCGGCGGGGCTGCCCCGCGTTCCTGGGCCTCGGCCGATGCCGGCCCGAGACCCAGGGAGGGCCAGAGCGCCCCCAGGACCAGACACCAGACCCGCCATCGACTGCGCGAGCGATGTCGCGTCCTGGCCGGACGCATCGGGTACGGCGGGGCCGTTACCAGCCGCCGCCGCCGCCATCGCAGGCGTTGCCCACCGCCTGGAAGACCGGCACCGAGGTCGGCGTCCCCGACTCGATCACCGGGGCCACCAGCAGGAAGGACACCACGATCGCCAGCACGGTCCATACTTTCGTCATCATAGCCTCCCGAGGCGCCGTTCGGCGCCGACTAGGTTGATCCCATTGGAACCGTCGTCGTAGAGCGAGCGATCTACCAGCCGCCGCCGCCGCCATCGCAGGCGTTGCCCACCGCCTGGAAGACCGGCACCGAGGTCGGCGTCCCCGACTCGATCACCGGGGCCACCAGCAGGAAGGACGCGATGAGCACCAGAACCGCAGTGAGCTTGGTCATTGGGCAGGCCTCCTCAATGCGCCCCGTCACGGAGCGCGTTCGTGGGTGTCGGGCGTGATGGAGAGCAATGGACAGGCCACGACGATCAGGTGGGGCTCTGGGAATCGGAAATGCCCGCCAGGACGAGGAATTCTGGGTTACCGGACGGAGCGGCCGGTTTGAGTGCAGGTGCACTGTTTCCTGTGCACCTCCGCGCGGATCGGGTTTCAGGCGAGCCCGATCGGCGCTACGGAATCAACTCTTTACAGCACGATGCACACTACACTGTGCACCCTGCACTGTCTACTGTGCACCCCCGCCGTCGGACCGGCCTCCCGCGGAGGCCAGAGCGACCGGATCGATGCCCCAGGCCAGAAGCTTGGTCTTCAGCGAGTTCCGGTGAAGGCCGAGAAGGCGCGCCGCTTCGGACTGGTTCCACCGCACCCGCTCGAGCACGCGAAGGATGACCTGGCGGTCGAACCGCTCGCGCGCTTCGCGGAGGGGAAGGCTGGCGGGATCGTCGACCAGGTGACGCACGTCGGGCAGCATCAGGTCCAGCGGCACGTCCTTGACCTCGATCACGGCGCCGTCGGTCAGCGCGATGGCGCGCTCGACGACGTTCTGAAGCTCCCGCACGTTGCCGGGCCACGCGTATGCTCGGAGCACGTCGAGCGCGGCCGCCGAGACCCCCGTCACACGCTTGTGCAGGAGGTGGTTCGAGCGCCGGACGAAGTGGTCGACTAGGAGGGGGATGTCCTCGCGGCGGTCCCGCAGCGGGGGCACGGTGACCTGGACGACGTTCAAGCGGTAGTAGAGGTCCTCCCGGAGGACGCCTCCCTGGATGGCCTTGCGCAGATCGGCGTTGGTGGCGGCGATCACGCGCACGTCGACCGGAATGCGCCGCGTGCCTCCGACCCGCTCGATCTCGCGCTCCTGGAGCACCCTCAGGATCTTGGCCTGAAGGTCGACCCGGAGCGTCGCGATCTCGTCCAGGAATAGGGTGCCGCGGTGCGCGAGCTCGAACTTGCCGAGCTTTCGGGCGACGGCGCCCGTGAACGCGCCCTTCTCGTGGCCGAACAGCTCCGACTCGATGAGGGTCTCCGAAATCGCGGCGACGTTCACCGGGACGAACGGCTCGTCCCGGCGCGGCCCGTGCCGATGGATCGCCCGGGCGACGAGCTCCTTTCCCGTCCCGCTCTCGCCCAGGATCAGCACGGTGAGCGGGTTCCTCGAGACCGCGCTGATCAGCTGGTAGAGCTGCTGCATCAGCGGATGATGTCCCACGAGCTGGTCGACGTCGCGCTCCCGCGCCAGCTCCGAGCGGAGGTACACCACCTCGCGGTCAAGGGCGCGGCGCTCGATCGAGCGCCGGATCAGGGGCAGGATCTCATCCTCGTCGAAGGGCTTGGTCACGTAGTCGAGCGCGCCCAGCTTCATGGCCGCCACCGCGGCGCGGACGGTCTGGACGGCGGTTACCAAAACCACTTCCACGTGCTCGTCGATCGCCTTGATCCGCTCCAGGACCTCGATCCCGTCCATGCCCGGCAGCCGGACGTCCAGCAGCACGAGGTCCACCGGAGAGCTCTGGACACGCTCGATGGCCCGGGGGCCGTCCGGCGCCTCGATGAGCTCGTACTCCTCTTCCAGGACCAGGCGGAACGCCTCGCGGATGCCTGGATCGTCGTCCACGACCAGGATGACCGGCCGGGCGGCGCGATCCGGCGGGAGCCGCAACATTCGCTCTCAGCGCGAGGTGGCGGCCGCGCCCGGATCGTACAGCACGAATCGCATGGGCGTCGGGCGATGGGCGTTGGTCGGAGTGATGTCCGACGGACAGGCGGAGTTGGCCGCGACCACGTCCATCTCGGCCAGCAGGTCGACGTAGTCACCCGCCTGCGAGGGCGCCGCCATGGGGCGGACCGAGCCGTCGGGCTGGACCGGCCACTGCATGAAGACGTTGAACGAGAACGGCACGTCGTCGAGCGCGATGCCCCACGGGGCCAGCGCCTCGGCCAGGTTCGACCGGCAGCTCCGGTGCGGCCCCGTGTAGTCCAGACGGTTCCGGTAGTAGCCCTCGCTGCAGGACCCGCAGATGAGGTCGTGCACGCCCACCGTATCGGCCAGGAGACGCATCATCGGCCGGCCCCGGTCCGAGACGAGCGTCGCGCCGACCTTGGGATAGATGGTGCGGTTGAAGAGGACCGTGTTCTGCGGGGAGTACCGCTCGCCCAGGTCGTCCCGGGCGAAGCAGACGAAGTCGCCGACTTGCTGGCCCTCGACGTCAATGACCCGCAGGACGTGCCCTCGCGGGACCTCGAGCGCCGCCCCATGGCGCGCAGGGATCTCGACCACCCGGACCACGCGACCCGGCACCGGCTCTCGTCCCTGGGACGTCACAGTCACTCCGCGTCTCCCCGCGCCCGCGCCCATCGTCACAGCGCCGCGCGTCCGGGGCGAGCGTACCACAGCCGGCCCACGGTATGATGGCCCGCTCCGGTAGCGCCCGAAGCGGAGCAGGAGGTCCTGGATGGGACGGCTCGACGGCAAGGTGGCCATGGTGACCGGGAGCGGCGGCGAGCGCGCCTTCGGTCGGGCGATCGCACGCCGGCTCGCGGCCGAGGGGGCCGACCTGGTTCTCACCGACATCGCGCCGGCCGGCACCCGCGTCGTCGCCAGGAAGCCCGGGACCGGCTGGCGCGGGATCGAGGCGGTCGCCGACGAGATCCGCGCCAGCGGCCGCCAGGCCGTCACCGCCCTGGTCGACGTGCGCGCGCCCGATCAGATCCACCGGGCCGTCGACCTGGCCGACCGGACCTTCGGGCGAATCGACATCCTCGTCAACAACGCCGCGGCTCCGCCCGGGGCTGACCGCGTGCCGGTGGTCGAGCTCCCGGAGGAGGCGTGGCACCAGGTCCTCGAGACCAACCTCACTGGCACGTACCTCTGCAGCAAGGCGGTCGCCGGCCTCATGGTGGCGCGGGGCACGCCGGGCCGGATCATCAACATGTCCTCGAACTGCGGCAAGGTCGGCTACGCGCGCCTCGCCGCGTACTGCGCGTCCAAGTTCGGGGTGATCGGATTCACGCAAGCGCTGGCCATGGAGCTCGCGCCCCACGGCATCACGGTGAACGCGATCTGCCCCGGATCGGCCGACACCGATCGGCTCGACTTCCTCGGCCGGCGGCCCGACGGAAGCTACGACGAGGCGCTCCGCGCGAAGGCCCTCCGCGAGCGGGCCGCCCAGATCCCGCTCCAGCGGGTGGCCACCCCCGCGGACGTCGCGGAGCTGGCCGCCTTCCTTGGCTCGGACGCCGCCGCGTACGTTACCGGGCAAGCCATCAACCTGGCCGGCGGCGCCATCATGCACTGACGCTCGCTCCGGCGCGCGGAGCGCGAAGAGCCCGGCCCCGGGCGTGTGGCGTCTCATCGCGTCAAGATGACCTTCTCGGCGCCATGGGGAGTGGCCGGTCAAGGCCGAAGAGGCGCGCGGCCGTGCCGCCCACGATGTTCGCGATGTCGCCGGCGGCGATCAGGCCCTCGCAGTGGACGGTGAACGTCTCCAGCGTCTGGCGGTAGGTGCAGTGGCGCTCGACGTTCGGCATGTCCGTGCCCCACATCAGGCGATCGGATCCGAGCGCGTCGACCAACTGGGCGATCGCCGTGTGGAGCTCGCGGTACGGGTACTCCCAGACGTTGCCGAGGCTGATGTGGAAGAGCAGCTGCAGCCGCGCCGACGGCGCCGCGAACGGCTCGAGCAGCCCGCCTGGCAGCCGGAGCCGGCGACCTTCGACGAAGAGCCTCCATGGGAAGCCGTGGGTAAGGACAGCGGGAACAGCGGGGTACCGCTCGAGCCATCCCCGCCAGGTGCGCAGCTGCCCGAGGTAGTCGCCGATGGTCAGCCGCGGCCACGGGGTCAGCGTGAAGAAGACCGGCCGGCCGAGGCGTGCGACGTGGTCCCAGAAGGGGCGGAGGTCCGGGCCATCCCAGGATGCCGTGACGCCGTGCCGATACCGACTCGTCACGACGAACTGGTAGCCGTGGAGCCCGAGCCCGTAGGCCCGGTCGAGCTCCACGGCTGCCGCGTCGGCGTCCCGCTCGATCTCCCACTCCGGAAGGTGCGCGAGAGCTAGCAGCCGGGTCGGGTGTCGCCGGACGCACCCGGCCAGGTAGTCGGTAAGGCGGCCCATGACGTGGTCGGTGTGGAGCACCGCCCAGTCGACCCCCGTGTAATCCATCTGGGCCACCAGCATCTCCGAGGAATGGGAGAGGTCGGTGAGATAGGGCGGGAGGTACTGCTTCGCGTATCGCTGACCCTCCGCGGTCCAGACGAAGCGTCCGTAGCCGCCGGCCTCGAAGCCGACTTCCCGCAGGCCCGCCAGCGTGCGGTCGGCCGGATCGGCCAGCATGGAGTTGTCGCCGGGGGCGCGGTCCGCGAGTCGCCACACCGGTTGATGGTGGTCGGCCATCTCCCGCTGCACATAGCGGAGGTGCTGGCGCACCGAAGGGAAGCCGTTCACGTCGCCCAGCGGGGGAAAGCAGTACGCGTGGCCGTCGATGATCATCGCGCTCCTCGCCCGCTCCGCCGGCCGGACTGAAGGCCGGGACCGGGCGGGCGCTCGGGGGTCGGCTCAGCGGGTTGACAGGTCACAGGGTCCATATCGTAATAGGGGCCGTCCGCCGTGGACGAATGTCGTGGACCTCATGCCCCGGAGAGCGGCTGTCGTGACGCCCCGACGTCTCCTCGCCCCGCGCGACTTCGCGTGAGCCCGCCCGTCTCGGCCCTCCCGCCGCAGCCTCGCGTCGCGATCACGTCCCGGCTCCACGCCGGCCCGAGGAGGAAGGCCATGCGTCGGATCCCGCTCGCGTTCTCGTGCTTCATCAGCGTAGTGGCGGCCCTCGCGCTTCTGGTGGCACCCGCCCCGGCGCAGGAGCGCAAATCGCTCCTCAAGGAGATCCAGCAACGGGGCGAACTGCGCGTCGGATACGCGACGGCCGACCCCCACTCGTTCAAGGACTCGACCTCGGGACAGTGGAAGGGGATCGCGGTCGACATCATGGAGGAGTGGGCGCAGGAGCTCGCTGTCAAGCACGTGGCCGTTGACACGAGCTGGGACGCCATGATTGCCGGCCTGCAGGCCGGGAAATACGACGTCGCCGCCGCGCTCAACCGGCGCCCCGCTCGCGCCATTGCCGTCACCTTCTCCATTCCCTACATGAACGTCGAGGGAACGTTCGCCGTGCAGCGCGAGAAGGTCAAGGCCCGAACGTGGGAGGAGCTTGACCGGAAGGGTGTGAAGGTGGCCGTGATGATGGGTACCGCGGAGGACAAGGCGCTCTCGCGCGTGGCCAAGGCTTTGGAGATCGTCCGGCTCCCGGACCAGAATGAGGCCCGCATCGCCGCGCAGTCGGGCCGCGTCGCGGCGTTCTTCGACGACATCTCCGGCAACGCCAAGTTCGCGCAGACGAACAAGCAGTTTCGGCTGATCATCCCCTCACCGGTGATCAACCTTGAGGGCACCGCCTTCGCTATTCGGAAAGGCTACGTCTACGACGACCTCCAAGCGCTGGACATCATGGTCGAGAACTACGCGAACACTGGAAAGCTGAAGGCCGCCCAGGCCAAGTACGGGCTGCCGAATCCCGCCGACTTCACGAAGTGAGCTGACCGTAGCCTGATCGCGTCGCCGCCCCGGAGGCCCGTCGGATCGTCCGCGCCTGAGCGGCCGGGCAGGAGGTATGGGGCCCAGCGGCCCGCGAGGTGAGGACCATACGCGAATGTCGTACGAGTGGGCCTGGTGGATCGTCCCCCGCGCCATGCCCGCGCTGGTCAAGGGCCTGCAGCTAACGCTCTTCATCACGGTGGCCGTCATCGTGCTGGGGTTCCTCCTGGCCATCTTTGTGGCCGCGGGCCGCCTCGCCCGGAACCCGCTGATCAACAAGCCGGTGGCCGCCTACATCGAGTTCTTCCGGGGCACCCCGGCGTTGGTCCAGCTCGTCTGGGTGTACTACTGCCTGCCCATCGTCCTCGGGATCGAGTTGCCCAGCGTCGCCTCCATCATCCTGGCGCTGACGCTCAACGTCGCCGCCTTTTACGGGGAAGCCATCCGTGCCGGGATCCAGGCCATTCCCCGGGATCAGGCCGAGTCCGCCGACATCCTGGGTCTCTCGTACTCCGACAAGATGCGTTACGTGATCCTGCCCCAGGCCTTCCGCATCATCATCCCGGTGGTGCTATCGCAGAGCATCAGCCTCTTCAAGGACACCGCTCTCGTCTCGACGCTCGGGGTTGCCGACCTGATGTACCAGGCGCGGGTCGTCGCGACCGAGACATACCGTCCGATCGAGATCCTCACCGTGGCGGCAATGATGTATTTCGTGCTGGCCTTCCCCTGCACCATTGCCACGCGAGTTCTCGAGCTCCGTCTTGCCCGAGCCCGCCACTGAAGAGCCCATGATCGTCGCCCGTCACCTCGGGAAGCGGTTCGGCACTGTCGAAGTCCTTCGGAACGTGAGCCTGGACGTTCAGCCGGGCGAGGTCGTCGTGGTCATCGGCCCGAGCGGCTCGGGGAAGAGCACGCTGCTCCGCTGCCTGATCGGGCTTGAGACGCCGGAATCCGGCGAGGTGCACATCGACGGCAAGCTGTTCTTCCGGCGCGAAGGGCGTGACCACGGCCCCCTCCGGCGGACCGCCGAGTTCCGCCGCATTCAGCGGACCATGGGCATGGTCTTCCAACAGTTCAGCCTCTTCCCGCACCTCACCGTTCGGCGCAACATCATGCTCGCCCCGATGCGCACGCTTGCCGTCGCGGAGGCGGAGGCACACGCGCGCGCCGAGCGCCTTCTCGCCAAGGTTGGGCTCGATGACAAGGCGCTCGCGTATCCGGACAAGCTCTCCGGCGGCCAGAAGCAGCGGGTCGCCATCGCACGGGCCCTGGCTCTCGAGCCCAAGATCATGCTGTTCGACGAGGTAACGTCGGCCCTGGACCCCGAGCTCATTCACGAGGTGCTGAGCGTGATGCGGGGCCTCGCCGGCGATGGCATGACGATGGTGGTCGTCACCCACGAGATGGGATTCGCCCACAAGGTCGCTGACAGGGTCGTCTTCATGGACGAGGGAATGATCCTGGAGGAGGGCCCTCCGTCGACCATCTTCGGCGGCGCCCGGGAGGCCCGAACCCGCAGCTTTATCGAGAAGGTCCTGACCCACATCTGAGCACTCGCTTCCGGAGGCGGCGCCTGGCCAGATCCAGCGCCCGACCCTGCCGGTGCGCACTTCGAGCTCCTGGGAGTCACCGTGATGCGAGGGTGTGGATGTCTCGCCGCTACTTCGTGCCCACCAGACGGATGCCGAGGAAGACGCGGCCCACGGTTCGCCCGAGCACCCGCCTGAGCCTCGGGGGCACTAGGCCCAGGACCGCCTCGCCGGCCAGCACCGGCGCGATCGGCGCCCGCACGCAGAGCCCCTGTCGGCCGAGCAGGACGTGGACCTTGCGGAACCCCACCTTCCGGAACAGGCGCCGCAGCTCACCGACCGTGTACTCCTTCAGGTGAAACCCCGTGGCGACTGGGTCGAAGTGCTGCGAGACGTCGTGGGGACCGTTGAGGCGGTTCGGGGTGAGGCAGATGTACACCCCACCCGGGCGGAGTGCGCGCCAGATCCCCTCGAGCTGCTCCACCGCGTCGTCCGGGTGGAGGTGCTCCATGAGCTGATCGCTGAAGGCGACGTCCACGCTGTCGGGCGGCAGCGGCACGCTCGTGCCGTCCGACAGGATCAGCTTGAAATTGGACGGGAGCGACATGCGCTGGGTAATCTCCTCCGACACGTCGAGGCCGTATACCTGCCGCACCTGCGCCGCGAGCACCGTCGAGAGGGCGCAATCGCCCGGCCCGATCTCGAGAAGGGTGATGTCGGGCCGCAGGTACGGCCGCAGGATCCTGAGCTTGGGAACCAGGAGCGCGCGGGTGAGCTCGGGGGAGGCCTTGCGAGTGAGCTGCGGATGATGCGGCACTCGCTGGTACAGCTCATCGTAGACGGAACGATACAGCGTGCGACGCTGCTCTCGCGTCGCGTGCCGCAGGCGATCCGCCAGCTCCCTCTCGACCTCGTAGTGCTCGCGCAACCGGGCAGGGCTCCTGCCCTCGACCCGAGCCGGCATGTCCGCTCCTCCCTGAACGACCCTGGCGTCGCGATGTGCACTCGTGTCGAGTCTACCGCATGACCTGGCAGCGGACCACGACGCGACGTCCGGCGCGACCGGGCGACGCGCGCCTCGACCTGTCCTCTCGCCCCGCGGGGACCGCGATCCGCGCAGGATCCCGGTCGGCATCCGGTCCGACCCGGATCGCTGCGCCGGCGACGCCAGCGGCGGTTCCCCCCGGCTCGCGTCTGCCCCACGAGCACGGCGCCTCGCACCCAGGCGCCCCCCGCGCCCCTCGCACCCTGGCAGGCCCGGCGCGTTTGCGCTAGGCTGGTGTCCGGCGCGTGGTGATCGGGTCCCCGTCGACCACCTCTTGATGGAATCGAGACCGTCGCTCCGGCGCGCGTGGTCCACCCGGGCCGTAGGACTCGGGGCGGGCGCACTCGGACTGGCGCTGGCCGGCTGCGGGTTGCTCGACTCGCCCGCCACGACGCTCACACCGCGGTCCGACTTCGGCTGGACGTCCCACCGGATTTTCCTCCAGATCCTCCGGTGGGACACCGGGATCTTCCTCGTGGTGCAGGCGCTCCTCCTCATCGCGGTCTTCAAGTTCCGCGAGCGCGATCCCAAGGTGATTCCCCGCCAGGTGCGCGGCAATGCGATCCTCGAGCTCGCGTGGACGCTCATCCCGGCAGTGATCCTCACCTTCATTGCCTTCCCCACGGTCGCGGCGATCTTCCGCACCCAGGCCGTGCCCGTGAAGGATGCGCTCCGCGTGAAGGTGGTCGGGCA
The DNA here is from genome assembly GCA_035550795.1 of Candidatus Methylomirabilota bacterium. GTDB lineage: Bacteria > Methylomirabilota > Methylomirabilia > Rokubacteriales > DASRDR01 > DASRDR01. The sequence continues at coordinate 24,220 of DASZOL010000112.1, read as the reverse complement.
CCAGTGGTGGTGGGAGTTCCAGTACCCGGACCTCGGGATCACCACCGCGAGCGACCTCCATCTCCCGGCCGGCCGACCGGTGACCCTGGAGATCGCAAGCACCGACGTCATTCACAGCTTCTGGGTTCCGCAGCTCGGGGGCAAGCGCGACGCGATCCCCGGGAGCGTCACGCGCATCACCCTGACCGCGGACACGCCGGGCGAATACTACGGCCAGTGCGCCGAGTTCTGCGGCACGTCGCACGCCAACATGCGCCACCTCGCCGTCGTCCAGACGCCGGAGGCCTTCGCCGCCTGGGCGGCCGTGCAGAAGGAGCCTGCCCTGGCCCCGCCCGACGGGTCGCCGGCCGCCGCGGGGCTCCAGGTCTACCGGACCAGCACGTGCGTCGGGTGTCACACCGTGCGCGGCGTGTCCGGCGGCGGGATCGGCCCCGACCTCACGCACCTCGGCTCTCGCAAGACGATCGCGGGCGGCATCCTCCGCAACACGCCGGAGAACCTGGCGCGGTGGGTCCGGCACGCCCCGGCGGTGAAGCCCGGCTCGCTGATGCCCGAGCAGCAGCTCTCGGATCCCGAGGTGACGGCCCTGGTCGCCTACCTCCAGAGCCTGCGGTAGCCATGGCCAACGGGGCTGACGGGGCCGGGGACCACGCCGCATCGGTCGCGGTCGCCGCCCACGCGGCGGCGGCCGAGGACACGGGAGGTCTCGCGTCCTGGCTCACCACCGTCGACCACAAGCGGATCGGCATTCTCTACGGCGCGACTGCGCTCGCCTTCTTTCTCATCGCCGGGGCGGAGGCCCTCCTGATCCGGCTCCAGCTCGCCCGGCCCGACGGCCAGATCATCGGCGCCCAGCGATACAACGAGCTCTTCACCATGCACGGCACCAGCATGGTGTTCCTCGCGCTCATGCCGCTGTCGGCCGCCTTCTTCAACTACCTCATTCCCCTGATGATCGGCGCGCGGGACGTGGCCTTCCCCCGCCTCAACGCGTTCTCGTACTGGGTCTTCCTGCTCGGCGGCCTCTTCCTGAACGCGAGCTGGCTCGTGGGGACGGCACCGGACGCCGGCTGGTTCGGCTATGCGCCGCTCACGACGAAGCCGTTCTCGGTCGGGCCTCACTCCGACTTCTGGCTGCTCGGCCTCCTCTTCCTCGGAACGTCGAGCATCCTGGCGTCACTGAACTTCCTGGTGACAATCCTCAACCTGCGGGCGCCGGGGATGACGTTCCTCCGGCTGCCGCTCTTCGTCTGGACGACCCTCGTCACCAACGTCCTCATCCTCCTCGCGTTCCCGCCGATCACCGTCGCCCTGATCTACCTGATGTTCGACCGCTTCTTCGGGACCCCGTTCTACCTCCCCGCCGGCGGGGGCTCACCACTCCTCTGGCAGCACCTGTTCTGGATCTTCGGTCACCCCGAGGTCTACATCCTGATCCTCCCCGCCATGGGCATCGTCTCCGAGGTGCTGCCGACCTTCTCGCGGAAGTCGCTCTTCGGCTACCCCTCGATGGTCTACGCGACGGCCCTGATCGGCTTCCTGGGCTTCGGCGTCTGGGCCCACCACATGTTCGCGGTCGGCATGGGCCCGATCGCCGACGCCGCCTTCGGGCTGACGTCGATGCTCATCGCCATCCCGACCGGGATCAAGATCTTCAACTGGCTGTCGACCATGTGGGGCGGCTCGCTCCGGTTCCAGGCGCCGTTCTGCTTCGCGGCGGCCTTCGTGGGGATGTTCACCATCGGGGGCCTTTCGGGGATCATGCACGCCTCCCCCCCGGTCGACCTCCAGCAGACCGATTCCTACTTCGTGGTCGCCCACTTCCACTACGTGCTCTTCGGCGGCACGGTCCTGGCGCTCTTCGCGGGGATCTACTACTGGTTCCCGAAGATGACGGGGCGCCTTCTCGACGACCGGCTCGGCCAGCTCCACTTCTGGCTCATGCTGATCGGGTTCAACCTGACCTTCTTCCCCATGCACTTCCTCGGGCTCATGGGCATGCCGCGCCGGATCTACACCTACGCGCCCGGGCTCGGGTGGGACCTCTGGAACCTGGTCTGCACCGTCGGGGCCGGCCTCCAGGGGGTCTCGCTGCTCGTGTTCCTCGCGAACGTGGCGAAGAGCCTCCGGACGGGAGCTCCGGCCGGCCCGGACCCCTGGGACGGGCGGACGCTCGAGTGGGCGCTGCCCTCCCCGCCGCCGGTCTACAACTTCGCGACGCTCCCCACCGTCCTCCGGCGTGACGCGCTCTGGCAGGCCAAGCACCCGGACGCCCGCGGCCCTGGGCTCGCGGACCTGCGCGCGCTCGTGACGCCGGCCGGCCCCATCCACATGCCGCAGCCGTCCGGCTGGCCCTTGCTCACAGCGCTCGCGATGATCGTCCTGGTCGCGGGTGCGCTGCTCCACCTGGGCGTCGTCATCGTGGGAGGCCTCCTCACCCTGCTCGCCGCCCTTGCCTTCGCGACCGAGCTCGTTCCGGCGGCGGCGGATCACGGCGCGCGTGCCGTCGGGGACCACGCGGACCCGCACATCGGCGCGACCGGCCTCGACCACCGGAAGCTCGGCATCTGGGTGTTCATCGGCTCCGAGTGTCTGTTCTTCGGGACCCTGATCTCCACCTACATGGTCTACCGGGGGCGGAGCCTGCAGGGCCCCTATCCGCACGACATCCTGAATGTCCCCCTGATCACCGTGAGCACCTTCGTCCTTCTCATGTCGAGCTTCACCATGGTCCTCGGCGTCGCCGCCATCCAGGCACGGGACGTGCGGGCCGCGCGGCGCTGGCTTCTGGCGACGGCCGCCCTCGGGACCGTGTTCCTGGCCGGTCAGGTCTACGAGTTCAACCACTTCGTCCACGAGGGGCTCGGGCTCACGACGAACCTCTTCGCAGCCACCTTCTACGTGATGGTCGGCTTCCACGGCGCTCACGTGACCGTGGGCGTGATCTGGCTGTCGGCGCTGTGGTACCTCCTGACGCGCGGCCGCCTGGGCGCCCGGGACGAGGCGCTCGTGGACATGGCCGGGCTCTACTGGCACTTCGTCGACGTCGTGTGGATCGCGATCTTCACGCTGGTCTACCTGATCCAGTAGGATCGGGGCGACGGCCAGGGAGGCGACAGCGAGTGAGCGGGCACCGCGCTCCGGAGCTCCACGGCGGGGAAGCGACCGCGGGCCACGGCCCCGCGCACGCGGGAGCGGGCCCCCGGACGTACCTCGTGGTGGCCATGTTCCTGCTGGCCATCACCGTCATGGAGGTCTGGATCTTCTACGTCCCCGCCCTGGCGCGTGTCCTGGTCCCCATCCTGCTCATCCTGTCGACGCTGAAGTTCGCGCTCGTCGCCATGTTCTACATGCACCTGAAGTTCGACCACGCCTGGTTCTCCTACGTGTTCATCGGGCCCCTCATCATCGCGATCGGCCTTGCCGTCGCGCTGCTGTGGCTGTTTGGCCACCTCGGCACCACGGGCGTTCCGCCCGCAGGCGCCGGGTGATCGCCGTGTCCAGCTTTCACTGGCACTCGGAGGTCGCGCTCGGCCTGGAGATGCTCGTGGTCGGCTACCTCCTCGCGATGGGACCGCTCCGCCGCCGGCGGCGGTGGGGACCGCCGCCCTCCCGCGGGCGCGTCGCCGCGTTCCTCGCCGGCACGGCGGTGCTGGCGGGCGCCCTGCTCGGGCCGCTCGCCGAGTGGGCCGAGCACGTCGCGCTCTCGGCGCACATGGTCCAGCACCTGCTCCTGATCCTGGTCGTGCCGGCGCTGTGGCTGCTGGGCCTGCCGGCCTGGCTCCTCACGCCGATCGCGCGAGCGCCCTTCGTCGGGCGTCTCGGGCGGTGGATGACCCGCCCCCTCCCGGCGCTCGCGCTCGCCTCCGCCGTCCAGGTCGCCTGGCACGTCCCCGCCGCGTTCGACACGGCCCTCCGCGTGGAGCAGGTCCATGCGCTCGAGCACATCTCGCTGCTCGGCACCGGGCTTCTCCTCTGGTGGCCGGTCGCGGGATCCGCCCCCGAGTGGCCCCGGCCCAGCCCGCCGGCCCAGCTCCTCTACCTGTTCCTGGCCACCATCCCGATGATGGCGATCGCCGCGCCCATCACGCTGGCCGAGGGCGTGCTCTACCCCTTCTACGCCGACGCCGGCGGTTCCTGGCCGCTCGCGCCTCGCACGGACCAGGAGCTTGCGGGGATCCTCATGTGGGTGGGCGGGATGTTCGGCTACCTGGTCGCGGGCACGGTGGTCTTCTTCCGGTGGGCGGGACCCGAGAGCCGCGAGGACGATGAAGGGCACCTCGCCAGGACGGAGGCGACGGCGCATGGCGCTTGAGGGCCGGATCGTTCGCGAGGGCGTCGCGGCGGGCCTGATCGGCGCCGCCGCGGTCGCGATGCTCATCCTGGTTTTCGACGTCGCGGGAGGCGCGCCGCTCCAGAGCCCGGCGATCCTGGGCTCCGTGATCCTGAAGGGCGTCCGCGACCCCAGCCTCGTCACCGTGTCGGCCGGGCCCATCCTGGGCTACACGGTCCTGCACGGGCTTGGATTCATCGCCGTCGGGCTCATCGCGGCGCTCCTCGTGGCGATGGCCGAGCGCGAGCCGGCGATGGTCATGGCGCTCCTCATCTTCTTCGCCGCGTTCGAGGTCTTCTTCCTCGCCCTGATCGCGTTCTGGGCCCTGCCGGTGCTCGGAGTCCTGGCCTGGTGGGAGATCCTGGCGGGGAACCTCGTGGCCTCGGCGGCGATGCTCTACTACTTCCATCGTCGCCACCCGGGGCTCGCCCGGAGCCTGATCGGCCGCTGGGTCGACGTCCTCCGCGAGGGCATCGTTGCCGGGCTTCTCGGCGGCGCGGTCGTCGCCGTCTGGTTCCTCCTCTACGACGCCGTGCGGCTCCGGCCGCTCCACACGCCCGCGCTGCTCGGCGCCGCGGTCCTGCAGGGGCTACGCGATCCGGAGCGCCTCGTCCCCCGCCTTGACGTCGTGGTGGGGTACACGGTCTTCCACTTCGCCGTGTTCGCGTTCTTCGGGATTGCCGTCGCGGCCCTCCTGGTCGTCGCCGAACGTGAGCCCCGGATCCTGCTGGGGCTGTTCACGCTCTTCCTCTGCTTCCAGGTCTTCTTCTTCGGGTTCCTCCAGGCCCTCGACGTCCACCTGGCGGGCGCGTTGCCGTGGTGGAACGTGGCCATCGGCAACGTCCTCGCGTCGGTGGCCATGGTGACCTACTTCTTCCTGAGTCACCGGTCGCTCGGCGCGCGGCTCCTGGAGCGCTGGACCGAGGACTGAGGGGGGGCACCGCGCCGGGGCGGCCCCTGGTATCCTGGGTGCGTGTGGCCCGCCCCCGTCTGGATCCGGACACCTGACGAGGCCGAGGCGCTCGCCCGCGAGCTGAGCGGTCTTCCGGCGATCGCGGTCGACACCGAGGCCGACAGCCTTCACCACTACCCCGAGCGGCTTTGCCTGATCCAGCTCGCCGATCCCCGGGGGCGCGTCTTCTTCCTGGACACGCTCGTCCTGCTCGACCTCAATCCCCTGCGACGGCTGTTCGCCGAGCCCTCGACGCTGAAGGTGCTCCACAGCGGGGACAACGACGTCGTCTACCTGAAGCGCCGGTTTGGCCTCGCCTTCGCCGGGCTGTCCGACACGATGCTGGCCGCTCGGTTCCTCGGCGTCCGCGAGCTAGGTCTGGACCGGCTGCTCTTGAAGTACCTGGACGTCCAGCCGGCCCGGTCCCAGCAGAAGACGGACTGGGCCCGACGGCCGCTGACGGCAGCGCAGGAGCACTACGCCGCGGAGGACGTGCGCCACCTCATCGGTCTCCGGGACCGAGTCCTGGCCGACCTGCGCGCCATGGGCCGCGAGGCGTGGCTCGAGGAGGAGTGCGAGGCGCTGGCCGCGCTCCCCGTTCCCGAGCGCCTCTCCGACGAGGAAGCCTACCGGCGGATCCGGGGCGCCTCCAGGCTCTCGCCGCGCGCGCTGGCCGTGCTTCGCGTCCTCTACCGCCAGCGCGAGGCGTGGGCGCGGGCGGAGCACCGGCCGCCCTTCAAGGTGCTGAGCCCGGAGACGCTCATCGCGCTGGCCGAGCGTCAGCCCGCGGACCAGGCCGGCCTCGCGGGGATTCCCGGGCTGAGCCCGCGGCTCGTGGACCGATACGGTGACGCGCTGGTAGCGGCCGTTGCGCGGGGTCTGGCGGAAGGGTTGCCGGAGCTCCCTCGCGCGCTCCGGTCGGCGCGTCCGGTGGTCACCCCGGCCAGCCGCCAACGGGCGGAGTCGCTCCGGAAGTGGCGGACCGAGGCGTCGGAGGTGTCGGGCCTGGACCCGGGCGTCCTCCTGCCTCAGCGGCTGATCAATGCCCTGGCGCTCGATCCACCGCTCGACCTGGACGGCTTGCGAAGCGTCCCGGGGCTGCGGCACTGGCGGGTCGACGCCTTCGGCCCGGCGATCTTGGCCGCACTTCGAACCACCTGACCAGCCCGCTCCCGGAGGAACACGGCATGGCCTCGCGGCTGCGCGTCGGCGTGATCGGCACCGGCTTTGGCTCGCTCGTCCAGATCCCCGCCTTCCGGGCGCACCCTCGCGCGGAGGTCGTCGCGGTCGCGAGCGGCACGCCGGGCAAGGCCAGCAAGACCGCCAGGACCCTGGGCATCCCCCACGCCTTCGACGACTGGAGCATGCTCGTCAACGCCGACCTCGACCTCGTCAGCATCACGACGCCCCCGGCCCTCCATCACCCGATGGCGACCGCCGCGCTGGATGCGGGACGCCACGTCCTCTGCGAGAAGCCCATGGCGATGTCGGCGGCCGAGGCCGAGGACATGCTCGCGCGCGGCGAGCGGGCCCGGCGCGTCCACGTGATCGACCACGAGCTGCGCTTCAACCCGAATCGACGGAAGGTGAAGCGCCTCATCGAGGAGGGGCTCATCGGTGCGCCACGCCACGTCCTCCTCACGGCCGTGAACGCGAGCCGCCAGGATCCCGCGAGGCCCTGGGGCTGGTGGTTCGACGAGGCCCGGGGCGGCGGCCTCCTGGGCGCGGTCGGCTCCCACCAGGTCGACCTCCTGCGCTATTGGCTTGGGGATATCGCCGCCGTCACGGGCATCGCCCTCCCGTTCGTGGCCGAACGCCCCCTGCCCGACGGAACCGGCCGGCGCCCGGTGACCGCGGACGAGTTCTCGACCTTCTCGCTCCGCTTCCGGTCGGGAGCGATCGGCACGGTGTTCCTGAGCTGCGTCGGCACGCACGCGGTGGGGCCGCGCATCGAGGTCTGGGGCGACGACGGCTCCCTCGTCCTCGACGAGGCGGACCGGCTGTGGGGCGCCCGGCTGGGCCAGTCGCTGGCGGAGCTCACCGAGCCGGAAACGGTGCCCACCCCTCCGGGGATGGAGTACGTGTCCCTGTGGGGCCTGTCGTTCGTCCGCCTGGTGGACCACCTCGTCCTGGCCACGCTGGACGGCGCCCCCGTCGCGCCGGCGGCCACATTCCGGGACGGCCTCGCCGTCCAGCGCGTGCTCGACGCCGTGCGCCAGGCACGGACGGGCTGGATCGCCGTCTGACAGGGTCGGGCCGGCCGGCACCCGGCTGTCGCCGCCCAGCCCCGCCGCGACGTCGCCTCTAGTCGGCGCGGGCGGCGCGGGCGACGGCGGCCACGCGCTCCGGATCGACGGGCGCCGTCGTCCGGCCCTCGCGCTTGACCCACGTCCCGACGATGGCGCCGTCGGCGACCCGGAGGAGCTCGCCCACCGTATCGGGCGCGACCCCCGAGCCGACGAGGATCGGCCGGTCGGGCACCGCGGCGCGGACGCGCTTGACGTCGCCGAGCGGCGTCGGCTCTCCGGTCGCGACGCCGGAGACGACGAGGGCGTCCGCCAGACCCCGGTAGGCGGCGTCGCGCGCGACCTGCTCCAACTCGACCGGGGCGAGCGGCACCGCGTGCTTGCCGCCGACGTCGACGAAGAGGCGGGTCGCCGTCCCGAGGAGCCGTCGGTAGCGCAGCGTCCCGTACGCGTCACCCTGGAGCACGCCCTGGTCCGCGACGACGGCGCCCACGTGCACGTTGACCCTCACGAACGCGGCGTCCACCGCCGCCGCCACGGCCAGCGCAGCCTGCGCGTCGTTCTTCAGCACGTTGATCCCCACCGGGAAGCGCACGGCGCGGCGGACCTCGGCCGCGGCGATGGCCATGGCCGAGACGGTGGCCGGGTCGGCACGGCCCGCGCTGAACGGCGCGTCCCCGTAGTTCTCCACGAGACAGGCGTGGAAGCCGCCCGCCTCGATCGCGCGCGCGTCGGCCACCGCACGCTCGACCACGGCGAGGAGCGAGCCCCCCCACCGGGGAGTGCCGGGTAGCGGAAGGAGATGGACCATGCCGACCAACACGCGGCGGAGCCCGGGGATCGCTTCATGGCTCAACGACGTCTCCTCGCACGCGGGTGTCGGTCGCCGGCGCCGTCGCGCTCCATCTCTGGGCCGAAGAGCGCCACCCGTCCGGCCACGAGCGCGAGCGCCTGGCGCCACGCGACCGCCTCGCGATCGGTGAAGGTCGGTCGCACCCGATGGTCGTGCTTGTCGATGAACCGTCGGAGGTCGTCGGCCAGCGCGCCGAGCTTCTCGCGAGCCAGGTCGACGAGCCGCGCGGCGGCGGGACCGGCCCCGGCCCGGGCCAGCGCCAGATCGAGGTGCGGGAGACACAGCCCGTCCGAGCCGGCGTAGGCCGGACCGAGCCAGGGATCCGCCAGACCGCCGAGCAGCGCGTCCAGGTAGCCCGCCTCCGCCGCCACCAGCTCCACGCACACGGGACACCGCTCGTGACGGGATCGGAGCTGGTTGCCCGCGCGCCGGGGACGACCGACGAGCGCTCTCCATCCTCCGCGGCGGTCGCGCGGCCCGAGGGCACGCGCCGTCTCATCCAGCCACCGGCACGCGCGCTTGACGAGGGCCTGGTAGACGATGGCCGTCCCGAGCGCGACCTCGGGCATGTCACGGAGCGCCTCCGCGTGCGCGGCGCAGAACCCCCACGCCTCGGCAAGGCGCTCACGGCTGATCGGGTCCGTCACGTGCTCCGCCAGAACGGCGCCGAGGTGTCGGCTCGCCGCGGCCCGCAGGCACGCGCAGACGGGACAACCTCGCTGGGCACAGGCCTCGACGAGGTGGTGATTCCCCGTCCGGTTCACGGGCCGAGCCGCGTCGCGAGGTAGTCGAGGATGAGCGGCCTCGTCTCGGGCGTGATGGGCGCGCCGTACGTGATCATGCGGTCGACGATCGCCCGCCAGGTGGCCCGATCGAGGCGCTGCTGGGCGACCATCTCGGGACTGTGGCACATGATGCAGGCCCCCAGGACCAGCGTCATGTGCTCGCCCGGCGGCAGTGGGTTGCCCGGCTGGGCGTCCGGCCGCCCGGCCGCAAGCACCCCGGCTGCAAGCCCCGCCCCGAGCGCCGCCGCCAGGACGGCACTCCGCCTACGCGACATTCACCCGGATCGCATGAATCACGTTCCAGCGATAGCCCTGCGGGTCACGGGGCCGGCTCGCCGGCTGGTGACGCCCTAGCGAATCGCTCGCCCGCGCCATGAGCGTGTGCGTTCCCGCCGGCGCGGTCCACGCGAACTCCCAGCGGCGCCACGCGTAGCGGGACTCCTCGCCCGTCAGTCTCGCCGGCCGCCAGCTCTGGCCACCGTCGGTCGACACGTCCACGGCGACGATCGTCCCTTCCCCCGCCCAGGCGAACCCGCTGACAGCCTGGGGCCCTGCGGGAAGCTGCGCCCCGTCCGCCGGCGCCACGACGACCGACTTGCACTCGAGCGACTGGAGTGAATACGTCTGATCCGGGTCGTCGACGCGCGGCGACCGGTAGCTCCGCGCCATGAACGGGCCACCCCACTCCTTGTCGGCGAGCGTGAGCCGGGTCAGCCACTTGATCGACGCCGAGCCGACCCAGCCGGGCACAAGCAAGCGAACAGGCCCGCCGTGGAGGTGCGGCACGGGCTGGCTGTTCATTTCCAGAGCGATCATCGTGTGCGGCTCCATCGCCTTCGAGATGGGATGGCTCCGGATGAAGTCCGGCGCCTGCGGCGTGGGCGGGGCATCGTTGCCGTCGGGGACGACGTGCTTGGCCGTCGGCCGCGGGCGGGCGAGACGGAGGACGTCGGCGAGCCGGACACCGCGCCACACCGCCGTCCCGACCGCACCGCGCTCCCACTGGATACCCGGTGCCGGCGGCGCGTGAAAGCGGCGACCGTTACCCGCGCATTCGATCGTGACGGTCTGGGTGACCGGCTCCATGCGCCTGAGGTCGTCGAGGCGCAGCGTCCGCGGGTTCTCGACCTCGCCATCCACCGTGAGAACGTACGCCGCCGGGTCGATGACCGGGCCGTCGTAGTTGTTCCGGACGAAGAACAGGTCGGTGGGCGTGACGTCGGCGGTCAGCTCCCGGAGCGGCGTCTCCAGGTTGATCGGCCGCGGGCTCCGGACGATCAGCTTGTCCTTTCCGGGGACCGGGGTCGGCGCCTGGGCGAGCGCCGGCAGCCCGGCGCCGAGAAGGGTCGCTGCGGCGCCAACCTGGACGACGAACGCGCGCCGGGACACGCGTCCGTCAAGAGCGTACGGCTGCTCTCTCATGGTGCGTCCTTGAGATTACCCCCCCACGAGAAGTCACGCCACGGGAAGACCGCTCGCCCGCATCCGGTCGAGGAACGCCCGGATCCGCGCGGCGTTGACGCCGAGGTCGCTGACGCCGATGCGCGAGAGCGACCGCACGTCGACCCGGCTACCGGCGCCTCGGGCCCGGACCCTCACGACGACGTCGTCTTTGAAGCCGAACCAGCGCGTCGTGGCGGTCGCCTCGAGTCGACCCTCCGCCGGGACCGCCGCTACGATCTCCCAGCCGAGGTCCCGCGCCACCGTTTCGACGGCCCCGAACGCCCGCTCGGGCGGCGCGGCCAGATCGAGAGGCGCGACCTCGGGGTATGCGCGCCGCTGCTGGGCGGCGACCGCCGCGCCGGCGTAAGCCGGCGGGTTCCGGGCGCCGACCCGGCGGGGGAGGACGGCCACGAACGCCGGCGGATCCTCGGGGTCAGTGGTGACGTCATGGATCGGCGGGACACCCCGCGCCTGGACCTGCATTCGCCAGGGAACGACGAACGACGCCAGCGCGATGCCGAGGGCGAGGAGCGCGACCGCCCGGCGGCGCCCCGGATGCCCTCCGGCGGTCGCGATGACCGCCAGCCCGGCGACCGCGGTGGCGACGAGACCCGCCTGTGCGCCCCGGCGCAGCAGCGTGAACGCCAGCCCGAGGCCCCACCATCCGAATCGGTATCCAGGCCCCGCCAGCAGGACGCTCGCCCCGACGAGGCATGCGAGGACCAGCGCCAGGTGCGGCAGGGTCCGGGCGCCCGCCCTCAACGCCCGGCCCCCGGGACGTCGAGAGGGGCGTGCCGCGCCGAGCGGCCCCACCGCTCGGCCGCGATGCCATGCAGGGTCTGCTCCAAGGCTCGGTCCCCCCTTGCCGCCGCCTCAAACTCGGCGACAGGCCCCCGGATCGGTATACTCGCGAGGGTGCGTCTCACTCCGCTCGTCCTCCTGGCGTTCGTCGCGCTGCTGGGCCCTGGGTGCCAGGGACCGGGGGCGCCGAAGGTCGGCGCCCCGGCGCACCATCTCGAGGGCGGCTTCCGCAACATCAATCCCTCGTACGCGCGCCCTGACTTCTGGACGCGCTGGACGTTCGTCATCCCCCGGCTCCTGCGGTCCACGTTCTCGCCCCCTGCCGGGTTTCCGGTCGTCCCGAATGACGGACGGAGCCTCCGGGAGAACCGGGGAACGCCGACCGTGACCTGGGTCGGGCACTCCACGCTCCTGGTCCAGCTCGACGGGGTGAGCCTGCTGACCGACCCCCAGTGGTCCGAGCGCGCCAGCCCCCTGTCCTTCGCCGGACCGCGCCGGGTGACGCCGCCCGGGCTCCGGATCGAGGATCTCCCGCCGATCGACCTCGTCCTCATCTCGCACGACCACTACGACCACCTGGATGGCCCGACGGTGCAGCGCCTCTGGGCGGCCCACCGGCCCCGCTTCCTCGTGCCGCTCGGCCTCAAGGCATGGCTCGAGGAGCTGGGTGTCCTCTCCGTCGACGAGCTCGACTGGTGGGAGCGCCGCACGGTCAAGGGTCTCACGATCGTGTGCCTGCCCAACCAGCACTGGAGCGCCCGCACGCTCTGGGACCGGGACCGCCGGCTCTGGGCCAGCTGGGCCGTGCTCGGGCGGGATCGGCGCTTCTACTTCGCGGGGGACACGGGCTACTACGCGCCGATATTCGAGGAGATCCGCCAGCGCCTGGGCCCCTTCGACCTCGGCGCGATCCCGATCGGCGCCTACATGCCCAGTGCCATGATGCAGTTCTCGCATCTCACGCCCGAGGAGGCCCTCCAGGTCTTCGACGACCTCGGGGCGCGGCGATTGGTCGCCATACACTGGGGGACCTTCAATCTCGCGAGCGAGCCGCTCGGGGAGCCCCCGGCCCGCACCGCGGCTGAGGCACGGCGACGCCACCTGGACCCCGAGCGGATCTGGATCCTGCGACACGGCGAGACCCGAGCCTGGTGAACCGGGACCTCGCGCGCAGCCGCTCTACCGCCGGAGCGCCGGACGCTCGCGTTCGGTGATGACCACGACGCGGCCGCGGTCGCTGACGAAGCCGTTGACGACCCAGCTGAGCGCGCTCACGATCAGCGCGCCCCAGAAGGCCGGCCAGAACCCTCGCACCTCGAACCCCGGCACGACCGCCGAGGTGAGCCACAGGCACAGCGCGTTCAGGACGAACAGGAAGAGCCCGAGGGTGACGAGGGTCAGCGGGAGCGTCAGCACCAGGAGGACCGGCCGGACGATGGCGTTCACGAGGCCCAGGACCAGGGCCGCCACGACAACCGTCGTCACGCCGCGCGCCTCAATGCCGGGAACGATCTCCGTGGCGAGCCAGATGGCCAGCGCGTTGACGAGGGCTCGGATCAAGAAGCCCATCCCTTGTCTCCTCCTCCCGGAATCACGGCAGGCGGCGTGATCCGTCCTCAGTATGCACCCACCAGCCTTGACCCTCCGACCGGGCGCGGCTAGCGTCGGCCCCCGGAGGCCCGCGTGCTGATCCTCTTCGGGGTGACGATCTTTGTCGGCGCGAGCCTCCTGTTCCTGGTCCAGCCCCTGTTCGCGCGGATGGCCCTCCCGCTCCTGGGCGGTGCGCCGGGCGTGTGGAACACGGCGATGGTGTTCTATCAGGCGGTCCTGCTGGCCGGGTACGCGTACGCGCACCTGACCATGCGCTGGCTCGGAGCGCGCCGCCAGGCCGGCCTTCATCTCCTGGTCCTGCTGCTGCCGCTCCTGGTCCTGCCGATCGCGTTGCCGCCGGGCTGGACGCCGCCGGGCCACACGAGTCCCATTCCGTGGCTCCTCGCGCTCCTCGCCGTGGCGGTCGGCCTCCCGTTCTTCGCGGTCTCCGCCACGAGCCCCGTCCTGCAGGCGTGGTTCGCGGCGTCGGGCCACCGCACCCTGCGCGATCCCTACGTCCTCTATGCCGCGAGCAACCTCGGCAGCATGCTGGCCCTCCTCGCGTACCCCCTGCTCGTCGAGCGCTTCCTCCGCCTCGAGACTCAAAGCCATCTCTGGGCGTGGGCCTATGGGGGCCTCGTGCTGCTCGCGGCCTCCTGCGCCTTCGCGCTCTGGCGAAGCGGCGCGACCCGCGGCGGACCGGCCGCGGGCGCGACGGGCCCGGACGCCGTGTCGACCGGGCCGCCCGCCGCCGCGCTCCCGCTCACCGCCAGCCGGCGGGCCCGCTGGGTCCTCCTGGCCGCCGTCCCGTCGAGTCTCATGCTGAGCGTGACCACGTACCTCTCCACCGACATCGCGGCCATTCCGCTCCTCTGGATCGTCCCCCTGGCGATCTATCTCCTGACGTTCGTCTTCGTGTTCGGCCGGCGGCGGCTCGTCCCGCACCGCGTCTGGGTCGAGCTCCTGCCCGTGGCACTCCTCCCGCTCGTGCTGGTGCTCGTCGCCCGGGCTAACGAGCCCCTGGCGCTGATAATCCCCACGCACCTCGTGACCTTCTTCGTCGCCGCAATGGTCTGTCACGGTGAGCTCGCACAGGACCGGCCCGATCCGCGCCACCTCACCGAGTTCTACCTGTGGCTGGCCGTCGGCGGCGTCATCGGCGGCGCGTTCACCGCGCTGCTCGCGCCCCTGGTCTTCACGAACGTCCTGGAGTACCCGCTCGTCCTCGCGCTGCTCCCGCTCCTGCCCTCGCGGCCGGCGAGCGCGTGGCAGGGGCGAAGCCGCCAGGTGCTCGACCTCGTGCTCCCGCTCGGCCTTGGCGTTCTCACCGTCGGGCTGATCGTCGGCCTCGAGCGCGCGGGCAAGGGCCCGGAGGCCATCGGTCCCGTCGTGGGTCTGATGACGCTCCTCTGCCTCGCCTTCTGGCGGCGGCCGGTCCGGTTCGCACTGGGGCTCGCGATGCTGCTCCTCGCCGGCTCCGTCTACCGCGGCGAGGAGGGACAGCTCCTCTTCGCGGAGCGGAGCTTCTTCGGCGTCTCGCGCGTCACTCGCAGTCCTGGCGGCGACTACCACATGCTCATGCACGGGACGACGCTCCACGGCATGCAGTCGCTCGCGCCGGCGCGCCGGCACGAGCCGCTAACCTACTACTACGCGAGCGGTCCCCTCGGACAGTTCTTCGCGGGGGCCGAGGGGCCCACTCCCCGGCGCACGGTCGCCGTCGTCGGCCTGGGCGCGGGGTCGCTGGCATGCTACGGGACCCCCGCACAGCGGTGGACGTTCTACGAGATCGACCCCTCCGTGCTCCGTATCGCCACCGACACGCGCTTCTTCAGCTTTCTGCGGGACTGTCCCCCGAAGATCTTCATCATCATGGGGGATGCCCGGCTCACGCTGGCCCGCGCGCCGGACGCCACCTATGACCTCATCGTCCTCGACGCCTACAGCTCGGATTCGCCGCCGCTGCACCTCATCACGCTCGACGCGGTCCGGCTCTACCTCTCGAAGCTCGCCCCCGGCGGCATGCTCTTCTTCAACATCTCGAACCGGCACCTAGTGCTGGAGCCCGTCCTCGCCGCGATCGCCCGGGCAGCGGGGCTCGTCGTGCGGGTCCACGATGACGCGCGGGTCGAGGATGCCCAACGCCTCATGGGCAAGACGGAATCTCAGTGGGTGGCGATGGCGCGTCGCGCGGAGGATCTCGGTCCGATCCAGCACGACCCGCTCTGGAAGGACGCCGCCGGCGCCGCGGACGTAGCGCCCTGGACCGACAACTTCGCGAGCCTTCTCGCCGCGTTTCGCTGGCAAGCTCGTCCGTGAAGCCCGGAGACCACGCATCGACGCCGGGGGGGCGCGCGTTTCGCGACACGCCCGGACGCTCTAGAATGTCGGGAAGGCAGGTCTGACCCCGAGCAAAGGAGCCACCATGCGCACGTTCGATCGCTCCCGGGCCCTCCTCGATCGCGCCCGGCGGTCCCTGGCCGGCGGTGTGTCGAGCCCCGTTCGCGGGACCGCTCCCGTCCCCCTCTACTTCACGCGGGGGGAGGGGCCCCGCTTGCAGGACGTCGACGGCAACTGGTACCTGGACTACGCGGCGGCCTGGGGCCCCGTGATCCTCGGCTACTCGCACCCCGCGCTCGTCGCCGCGGCGCACCGGGCGGCGGAGCGGCCCTTCACGTACGGCGCCCAGCACGAGCTGGAGATCGCCGTCGCCGAGCGCATCCAGGCGGCCGTACCCTGCGCGGAGCGCGTGGCGTTCAGCTCGAGCGGCAGCGAGGTCGTCCAGCTCGCCCATCGCCTGGCCCGCGCCTTCACGCGCCGCACCTTGATCCTGAAGTTCGAGGGCCACTACCACGGGTGGATCGACGGCGCGCTCGTGAGCTATCACCCGCGGGAGGGGCTCGGCCCGCGCGAGGCGCCGCACGTGATCCCCGGCTCGTTCGGGCAGGTGCCGAACGTCGTCGAGAACGTCCTGGTGGCGCCGTGGAACGATCTCGCGGTACTCGAAGGCCTCTTCGATGCCCACCCGGACCGGATCGCCGCCGTGATGATGGAGCCCGTCCTCTGCAACAGCGGATGCCTGATGCCCGTCCCGGGATACCTCGAGGGCGTCCGCGACCTCTGCCGGCGCCAGGGAGCGCTCTTCATCATGGACGAGGTCATCACGGGCTTCCGGATCGCGCTGGGCGGCGCCCAGGCGCACTTCGGCGTCACGCCCGACCTCTCGACCTTCGGGAAGGCGGTGGCGGGCGGCGCGCCCCTGTCGGTCGTGGCCGGTCGCCGGGAGGTCCTGGAGCAGCTGCACGGCGCGGGCGTCGCCTTCGGCGGCACCTTCAACGGCAACCCGCTCTCCCTGGCCATCGCCGATGCGACGCTGGAGGAGCTCGCGCGGGACGGCGGCGCCGCTCTCCTGCAGGCCAACCGGTCGGGCCAGGCGCTCATGCAAGGCATCCGCGACCTGGCCCGGCGCCACGGTCTCCCGGTCCTCGTCACCGGGTTCGGCGCGGCGTTCACGGTCCATTTCACGCCCCGGACCGAGCTGCGGGACTATCGGGACACGCTCGACGGCCATGCCGAGCTGCTCGACCGCTTCCTCCGCGGGGTCCTCGAGGAGGGTCTCTACGTCCTTCCCGACGGCCGCTTCTACGTGTCGGCCGTCCACACGGGTGCCGAGGTCGAGGAGACGCTCGACATCGTGGACCGGGTCTTCGCCGCGCTCGGGGCGCCCGCGGGCCGGACGGACCGGCCGGCGGTCGCCCGGTCCTGAGGAGATCGCCGATGATCCTGCACCGCCACCAGGACCTCGCCAGAGTGTCGTCGGCTCCCGGTCTGGTCCGCGTCATCTCCATGGATCAAGAGCTGGGCTCCGGCGCGATCACGCAGGGGATCGTGACGATCGAGCCGGGGAAACAGAGCCGCCCTCATACCCACCGGGTCGAGGAATCGATGACTCTGCTCGAGGGGCGGCTTCGCGTCCTGATCGGGACCGAGATCGCCGAGGTTGACGCGCCGGCGACGTTCCTGGCGCCAGCCAACACGGTCCACTCGCTGCGAAACGTGGGGAGCGCCCCGGCGGTGCTGTGTATCGCCTATCCGAGTGTGAACGTGGGCACGTACTTCGTCGACGGGATCGAGTACTAGGAGACGATGACGGCGCCCGGGCTCCGGCTGGAGGGAACTGGTCGAGCGTGGAGGGCAGACGCGCGCCGGCCCGGTCCCCCCTTGCGGGGGGCCGGGCCGGACGCTCGCGAAGCTGCCTGGCTAGACCTTCTTGACGTTGGACGCCTGGAGGCCCTTCGGGCCCCGGGTGACCTCGAACTCCACCCGGTCACCCTCGGCCAGACTGCGGAAGCCGCTCGCCTGGATGGCCGAGTAGTGGACGAACACGTCCTGTCCGTCCTCCTGGGTGATGAACCCATAGCCCTTCGCGTCGTTGAACCACTTCACCAGTCCCTGCGCCATGCTCGGTACTCCTCACTGCTTGGTTCCCGCCGATGCGGCGGTGCTTCCCCCACATCGGGGGACAAAGGAAAACGCCGCGTGAACCCGGGTTCACGCGGCGTTGCCTTCACTCGATCTCACACCCACTGAACCACGAAGCTGGCGGCAGTATACACTGGCCGATCCCGCGGTCAAGGGAAAACACGTCGCTGGCTCGACCTCACCCATTGCCTCATGCGGTGCCGCCAATCGATCGCGCCAATGATCTCTAACCCATCGTCATCATTTCGAAATATCTCCCAGTTCACGGCCGGCCGCGACCTTCTGGAACGCCGCACTCTAGCCGCCTCGTCTCGCGGGCGTGGGTTACGGTGGACTCGGATAGCGGTGAGACAGCACGGGGTGCGCGCATGCGGGCGACGGTCACAGGAGCAGCCGGCCAGGGCGAGCAGGGTCGCATCCTGGCTCCTCGCCATGGCCCTGCTGGCCGGCCTGTGGGTGGATCCGCGCCTGGCGATGGCCGGGCACGGAGGCGTGGTGCAGCTCAACCGGGCGGCCGCCGGACCCTATGCCCTCTCGGTCTGGACGCAGCCGGCGCCCCCGGAGCCGGGGCCCTGGCGCGTGGACGTCGCGGTCATGCGCGAGGGCGGCGTGCCCGTCAGGGACGCCACGGTGCGCGTCCGCGCCGAGCCACTCCACGGCGCCGCCGCGGCCGTGGAGACGGACGCGAGCCGCGACCGAGACCCGCTCGGCGTTCGCTATCGGGCGAACCTCAAGCTGGCCTCCGCAGGCCCCTGGCGGATCTCGGTATCCGTCACGGGACCCGCAGGCGCCGGCGTCCTGACGTTCCCGGTCGACGTCGAGCCATCGCGCCGAGGATGGTGGTGGCTTGCCGCCGCGCTCGGGGGCGGCGGCATTGCGATCCTGGCCGGAGTCATCGCGGTCCGGCGCCGACGGCTCGGGGTCCTGGCCCTCGGCCTCGTCCTCCTCGCGACGCCGGCCTGGCCCCACGCCTCGCTCGTCCGATCGAGCCCCGCCCGGCGCGCCACCTTCACGACCGCGCCGGACCGGGTCCAGCTCTGGTTCAACGAGGCCATCGAGCCGCGCTTCTCGCGCGTCTCTGTGCTGGACGCGGCCGGCCGGCCAGTTGACCTCGGAGACGCGCGGGTCGAGCCTGACGATCCGAAGCGCTTGGCCGTGGGTCTCAAGCCCCTCGGACCCGGCGCGTACCGCGTGCGCTTCCGCGTCCTCTCGGTGGACGGGCACGTGGTGGAAAGCGAGTTCCCCTTCACCGTCCGTCCCTAGCGCCGGCGCGCCGGCTCGTCGCCGCGGGCCTCTTCGGCCGCCTGCTATACTGAGCCGGAATCGGCGACCCCGCATGGAGCGAGAGCGCGATGTGCACTTCGACATCCCTGCGACCCCGATCACCAGCCTGAGCCTCCGCGACCGACACGCTCCGGTGCCTGGCTCATTGAGGCTTCACCGGCGCACCAGGGGTCCTGAATGACGCCCCTCTCGCTGCGGATCTCTCGGAGTTCTGGTGAGCAAGCTGGCAGATGGATTCTGCTGGCGCTGATCGCGGCGGCGGTATGCAGGCTTTGGCTGTCGCCGCTCCATTCCAGCCTGTGGCTCGACGAGACGGCAACCTACTGGGGCATTCAGGGCGGCGCGGCAGACTTCAGCCGTCGGATCTCGATGTTTCCTCAAGCCACCCATCTCTATATGTACGTCATCTCGACGGTCGTCCAGCTTGCCGGACCTGGCGAACTTGTCCTTCGCATTCCTTCCGTCGTGGCGATGGGCCTGGCCAGCGTGTTCCTGTACCTGCTCGCCGCCCGGCTGATCGATCGCGAAGCCGGTTTGCTTTCGGTCGCCGTCTTCGTGACGCTCCCGGCCGTCGCGTTTGCGGCCGCAGATGCTCGCCCCTACGCTATGGCGGTGCTCGCGGTTGTGAGCGCCTTGTGGGCGCTGGTCCGCTGGATGGATAGCGGTCGATTCCGCGACGGGTTGATCTACGTGATCCTGGCCGCCGCCACTGTCCACGTCCATATACTGTTTGCAACCACGCTTGCGGTGCATGCAGTCTACGCCGTCTCACGGTTGTGGCAGGGCACGGTGCGTCCGAGAAGTCTCCTGGCCGTCGCCATAGCGATCGGGGTACTGGTTCTGCCAATGTGGGGCTACGTCGCGGCGATCGTCCGTAACCGCCGATACATGGTCTTTGTCCCACCGCCCGACGGGGAGACCCTGCTGGCCACCCTCGCTCCGCGCGTCGTCGTGGGGAGCCTGGTCCTTGCTCTGCTCCTGGCGAGCGCCGTGTTCCGCTCCATCGCATTTCGACCAGTACCGGTCTCCGCCAATGGATTCTTTCTCTTGGCGTGCTCGATCATGGGTCCGGTCGGACTGCTCTACCTGGTGTCCCGGTTCGGTGACTCGTCGGCCTTTGTGGCGCGATATCTGATGGCCATCACTCCGGGCATGGCCCTGCTGACCGGCGGTATCATCCGCATGATCGAGCCGGCCAGCGCCCGGCGCGCAATCGTCGCCATGCACGTCATCGTGATGACCCACCAACTGGGCGGAACGGGGCTTCGATATGACCATTCAACGGAGAACTGGCGGGAGGCAATGGCAACGGTGCGGTCGATCACATCCAAGGAAACGCAGCCGGTTCTCTTCTCCGGAAGCTTCATCGAAAGCTCCGACGTCAAGAGGCTGTCGGATCCCAAGCACGCGGAGTATCTCCTGGCTCCGTTTGGGTACTATCCGTCGGGCAGCAAGAACTTCATCCTGCCGATCCTGTTCAACGAGGAGGCCAGAGTCTACGTGGAGCGGCTCGTCTCCAGCTCGCCGGAGATCCGGCAGGGCTTTGTCCTGGTAGAAAGAAGGTGCGGCCCGATGTGCTTTGCGTGGAGCGTATGGCTGCGCGACTACCTTGCGCCGAATGGTCTTGTCTCGAGGAGCCGGGGGACGTTCGGGAACCTGACGGTTTCGCAGTTCGAGCCCGAGAGTGCACACATCCGCGCGGAGGCAGCGACCGACATGCGCTTCGGTGGACCGGCGAGAGGCACCCCGTGATCGGCCGGCTGGACGGTCTCTCGCCGCCAACGGACCCCTCCTGATCTGTGAGGCGGCTACCGGGAGGACACGATGACCCGATCCTGGACATCAATCCCTCGATCATCCGCGCTGGATGAGTCCTGGCAATCGCCGATGCCGGCCAGTCTTACCGACGGCGAGGCGGTGGCCAGGGCTATCTCGGGGAACTGACCCTCGACCGGCTCCGGCCCGCGAGGCGCCGCGCCGGGCGGCGGCGCGCGACCCGAAGGCGACGCGCGATCTCATCGCGAACCACGACGGCATCGTCGTGCTGCTCGTCCCGGGCGCCGTAGACGACGGTGACGCGATCGCGGGCCGCCCGGCGCGCAAGGTCGTCCAGTCGCTCGCGCGCGTCCGAAGCCCGCAGCTCCCGGCGGTAGCGCTCCACGAAGCCCTTCCACCGGTCCGGGTCGTGCGCGAACCAGCGACGAAGGCCGCCGCTCGGCGCCAGCTCCTTCGCCCACGCAACAAGGGCAAGCCGCTCCTTCCTCGCGCCCCGCGGCCAGAGCCGGTCGATCAGGACCCGGTAACCGTCGCTCCGGCCGGGCGTCTCGTAGGCGCGCTTCGTCCCGACCACCGCTCGGCTCAGGTGACGTGCTTGCCGCACAGGTGCTCTTCGGTCGTCGTCGGCCGCGGGATGCGGCCGACATGCCCGACGTGCTCGCCTCGCGTCCCCTCTATAGCTGTGAGGCCGATGTCCACGATCGTCGGGCGCGCGCCTGGCCTGGCCCTGGGCATGGCGACGACGAGCACGCCGTTGCCGTACGTCACGTTGGTGAGCCGACCGGCCACCGGGGAGGACAGGCGTAGCTCGCGGGCGTAGGGTCCGACGGTCCGCTCCGCGGCGACGAGCCGGACCCGGTGCTGGTGAGGGCCTCGTTCGGCGCCCCGGATCCGGACACGGTCTCCCGCGACCGTCACCGAGATGTCACCGGGCGCGAGGCCCGCCATTGGCGCCGCGATCATGATCTTCTCACCGGCTTCATAGACGCGCACCGGCAGCTCTACCGCGGCTTCCGCCATGTCATCCACCTCCACGTCATCCCTCTCACCGTGGCCGGCAGCCCGCGGGCCGGCGCGGGCGCTTCTCCATTGACTGCGGGCGGCCCCTCCCCAGCATGCACGCGAATATGCTCCCGCCCACGACGCAGCACGTCGCCGGCTGCCGCACCTTCCGCCCGCGGGGCAAGGCGGCTCGTGACCCGGCATCTTGCCGTGATGCTGGTCTCGAGGTCTGGGTACCCAAGTCACAGCCCGGATTGGTGCCCGGTGGGGTTCTCGCCGTGAGAAGGGAGGGCCCGTATTGACGTACATTCCCTCCCCTATGAGAAGAAGAGCGGCGACTTTCCCGTGTCAGTGAAGGGGTAGGCCGGACGCGACCGCCCCGCAACATCGAACCGACGCGCGAGGCTCGGGCCGGCCGCCGGGGCGGGGCTGGGCTCGCTCAGCGGTGGGTGATGACTCCTCTCGGGTCGGGCCAGCGAGCGCGTGCCGGGGCGAGGGGCTGGGGTGCGGCCGCCGAGGGCGTTCGCCTAGTCGAACGTGGTGAGCTGGCCGGCCGCCTGGCGGTCGTATCCGAGGCTCGCCTGCAGGAGCTGGCGCGTGTAGGGCTCGGCCGGCGCCGCCGCCCGCAGCTGGTCCCTGGTCAGCTCCTCCACCACCCGCCCGGCGTTCATCACGAGGAGCCGCTCGCAGAGATGCGCCACGACGGCGAGATTGTGGCTCACGAGGACGTACGTGAGGCCACGCTCCCGCCGGAGCCGGGCGAGGAGGTTCAGGATCTCAGCCTGGACGGACACGTCGAGCGCGGACGTCGGCTCGTCCAGGAGCAGGATGCGCGGCTCAAGAATGAGGGCACGGGCGATCGATACCCGCTGACGCTGTCCGCCAGAGAGCTGGTGCGGGTAGCGGAACCGGAAGCTCGGGCCGAGCCCGACGTCGGCGAGCGCCCGGTCGACGCGCCGTTCGACCTCCCCGTGCCGGGCCAGCCCGTGGATGGCGAGAGGCTCGCTCAGCACCCGGTCGACGGTGTGGCGGGGGTGGAGCGACCCGTACGGGTCCTGGAAGACCATCTGGCACACGCGGGCGAACGCGCGCGCACGATGCAGCCCCTGAGCCCGACCCGCCGCGACGATCCGGCCACTCGCGGGCACGACCAGGCCGGCGATGGCGCGCAGCACGGTGGTCTTCCCCGATCCCGACTCGCCCACCAGACCGAACGCAGCGCCCTCGGCGACCCGGAAGGAGACGTCGCGAACGGCCTGGACGGCGGCCACGTCGTGTCCGAACGAGACGTGGAGCCCCACGATCTCCAGAAGCGCCGGGGCCGTCCCAGGCGGGCTCACAGGGCGCTGTTCAGCCACGCCGGATCCCGGTCGAGAACCGCCAGCTCCGCGACCGGCCGGTCGATCCGCGGGAGGGAGCGCAGGAGTCCCTGGGTGTAGGGATGCCGCGCGACTGCCAGATCCTGGGCCCGGCACGTCTCGACGATCCGGCCCGCGTACATGATGAGCACCCGGTCGCAGAACGACGCGACCAGGTTGAGATCGTGGCTGATGAAGACGAGGCCCATCCCGCGCTGAGTGACCAGGTCGTCCAGGATCGCCAGGACCTGCATCTGCACCGTGACGTCGAGGGAGGAGGTGGGCTCGTCGGCGATCAGGAGGTCGGGCCCGGCCGCGAGCATCATCGCGATCATGATCCGCTGTCCCATCCCCCCCGAGACCTCGTGGGGATAGGCGCGGTAGACGCGCTCGGGGTTCCGGATCCGCACCGCTTCCAGCATCTCGAGCGCTCGCCGGCGCGACTCCCGCCACGTGGCGCCCGAGTGCACCCGCCAGGCCTCCGCCACCTGGGCCCCCACCGGCATCACCGGGTTCAGCGAGAACTTCGGGTCCTGGAGGACCATCGCGATCCGCTCGCCACGGATTCGCCGCATGGCGGACTCACTGGCCGACAGGAGATCGATTCCCTCGAAGACGAGCCGCCGCGCGGTCACGCGCCCCGGGGGCGGCACGAGGCGGAGGATGGCCCGGCCGGTCATCGATTTCCCAGAGCCGGACTCACCCACGATCCCGAGCTTTTCGCGCCCGACCTCGAAGCTCACGCCCCGGACCGCCTCGACGGTGGCCACCCGCCCCGAGAAGCGGACCCGGAGGTCCTCGACGGTCAGGAGCGGCTGGCTCACGCTCACTCCCCCTTGGGATCGAGCACGTCCCGGAGTCCGTCGCCCAGCAGGTTGAAGCCGAGGCTCACCACCAGGATTGCGATCCCGGGGATGGTCGCCACCCACCACTGGTCGAGGAGAAACTTCCGGCCCGAGGCGATCATGGCGCCCCACTCGGGCACGGGGGGCTGGGCGCCTAGCCCGAGGAAGCCGAGCCCGGCTGCGGTCAAGATGATCCCGGCCATGTCGTGGCCGACGCGGACGATCAGGGACGAGGTGCAGAGCGGTACGACGTGGCCAAGCACGATCCGGAGCGGCCCGGCGCCCTGGAGACGGATCGCGGCGATGAAGTCGCTCCGCCGGATCGTCAGGGTCTCCGCGCGCGCCACCCGGGCGTACGGCGGCCACGCCGTGCAGGCGATGGCGATGACGGCGTTCTCGATGCCGGGGCCCAGGGCCGAGACGAACGCGAGCGCGAGGATGAGCCGCGGGAAGGCGAGGAACACGTCGGT
>DASZOL010000111.1:0-162951 GCA_035550795.1 Candidatus Methylomirabilota bacterium | reverse complement strand
AGAGGCGGGCCTGACGCGTGACAAGCGCGTCGAGCTCACGAGGCGATTGGTCCAGTCCATCGAGCTGGGGCTTGAGGCGATGACCATCAAGGGTCCGCAGTCGGTGATCGTCGCGGACAACATGGCCCGCATGCGTGCGGCTGAGCTACTGGCCCAGCTTCTGAACGTGGGCACCGCCGCGTCCCGGCGCGAGTCGAGCGGTCCCCCGTCTGTCGTCATCAACATCACGGAACCCGAGTGGCTGCGGAACCCCAAACCCCCGCGCGTCGTGCCGGGTGCGGTCGTGCTGGATGTGCCCGCAGTGAAGGAGGATGCACCGAGCTCTGACGAGACCAGTCCCGCAGGGCGTTCGGCACTCGGCCGACCCTGACTCGCATCCCCTCGAAACGACTAGCCCCATCAAGCCCGGCGGTCGAATCCCGCTGGGGACTCGACCGAACCAGGACCTCGCCGGACGAGGATATGCCGCACGAGCCGACGCGAGTTGCCCCTGTGAGCCCGCCCGTTTCGAGTCCCCACCCCGGGGTACCCCCCGAAAATCTCGCCGGTCTCGGGCGTGGGAAGTCATCCGACGGCTGAGACCATTTTCCCGAAGTTTCGAGGACCGGGCGCGCGAGGGGCCCCGTCGCGGCGGAGGGCGAGCCCGGGCTCGCGAGTCACGACCCATGATCGAGCCCCAAGAACCTCGGCCCCGGCTTGCGCCGGTGAATGGAGATGCTGACATGGATTCGTTCTTCACGACCAGTGGTTCGTCCCCTCCCCAGGGGCGCCAAGACGGCACCGCGGGGCACGCCCCCCGCCTCGAGCAGCAGGGAGGTGTCAGCCCACTTCCAGAAGACCTTGTCGAGGCGCTCGCCGGACTCCTGGCCGAAGCCCTGATCAACGACATCCGGCAGTACCCGGACCTCCGGGAACTGGCCCACTCGAACGCTTCGTTTCCAGAGCCTGCCGAGGTGATCGCTCCACCCAAACCGGACGCCCGGCCTCAGCAGTCCGAGCGCCATCGTCACACCTCAACCAGGTCCAGAATTCGGAGGCCAACCCGTGCGCCGTCAGATCAGAGCGTTCGCGCAAGTTCGTGACCTGGCTCGCCCGTTGAGGCTCCGCGTGACGGCGGACGCCGAGGGATACCCGGCGATCCCCGGACGCTACGGACGCGTGGAATGGTTCGACGGGCGCGATCTCGCCGTGTACTGCAACCGACCACGCCTCTTCGTGAAGGTCTGGGCCATCCCCGGAGTTCGTCGGCACCAGACCGGCGACCAGGAGATGCGGGCAACCTTCCCGCCCGAGGCGCTCGAGCAGGTCGCCGGGGTCATCCGGGCCCGGCGGCAACGCCCGGCGGCGTCCGCGGCCCACCTCCAGAGGGCTGTGTGACCCCCCTACAGAGCGACTTCCCGACCGCAGGAGCCCGGCTGGTGCCTGGGGCCGCCAGTCTGGTAGGGTCGGGACGGTCGTGGCTCCCCGGGGCCGGCCGGGACGCCAAGTTCCGGCGGCTGCCCAGGGGTCCGGCGACGCGTGATCGTGGCCGGCAGCGAGCCGGAATCGGGAGACGTTAGATATGCACTGTCCCCGGTGCCAGCACGAGAATCGCCCGCAGGCGAAGTTCTGCGAAAAATGCGCCAGGCCCGTCAGCGAGGTCAGCTCTCCCACTCGGGCAGACGCAGATACGAAGGCCGAGGTCGAAAGCCTCAGGCAAGCGCTGACGGAGGCGCTGGAGCAGCAGACGGCCACGGCCGACATCCTGCGGGTCATCGCGAGCTCACCGAACGATCTGCAGCCCGTGTTCGACGCAATCGCCGAGCGTGCGATGCACCTGTGCGGGGCCAGCTCCGCCGGTGTGTCGAGGTTTGACGGCGAGCTCGTTCATAGTGTTGCGCTGGCGAACGTCAGTCCAGAGACGGCGGCCGCGATTCGGAGCATGTTCCCCATGCCGCCCAGCCGCAGGAGCGCGGCCGCCCGGTCGATCCTGACAGCTGGCATCGTCCACATCCCGGACGTTGTGGAGGACGCGGAGTACGGGATCGCGACACAGACGCAAGACGCCTTTCGGAGCGTCGTCTCCGTGCCGATGCTACACAAGGGAAAGGCCATCGGTGCGGTGGCCGTCGGACGCCCCGTCCCAGGCCCGTTCCCGGAGAATCAGGTCGCGCTCCTCAAGACCTTCGCCGACCAGGCGGTCATTGCCATCGAGAACGTCCGGCTGTTCACCGAACTCCAGCAAAAGAACCGAGCGCTCACGGAGGCCCACGCGCAGGTGACGGAGTCGTTGGAGCAGCAGACGGCGACCGGCGAGATCCTGCGGGTCATCGCGAGCTCGCCGACCGATGCCCAGCCGGTCTTCGACACGATCGCGGAGAGCGCGGTGCGGCTCTGCGACGGCTTCTTCAGCGGTGTGTACCAGTTCGACGGCCACACGATTCACTTCGTCGCCCACAACAAGTGGACCGACGCAGGGCTTGAGGCGATGCGTCAGCTGTACCCGCGGGCTGCTACCCGGGAGACCCTCATCGGCCGCACGATCCTGGACCGTACCGTCGTCGAGGTACATGACCTTGACAACGACCCGAGCATTCCCCTGCTGGCGCGCCCCCCGGGCCGAGCCCTCGGCTACCGAAGCCTTCTCCAGGTACCGATGCTCCGTGAGGGAAATCCCATTGGAGCGATCAGCGTCGCTCGAGTCGAGGCCGGGTCGTTCTCGGCCAAGCAGATCGCCCTGCTCCGGACCTTCGCCGCCCAGGCGGTGATCGCGATCGAGAATGTGCGCCTGTTCAAGGAGCTTGAGGCGCGGAACCGCGACCTCACCGAGACGCTTGAGCAGCAGACGGCGACGGCCGAGATCCTACGGGTGATTGCGAGCTCGCCGACCGATCTCGGGCCGGTCATGGAGACCGTCGCCGAGAACGCCGCGCGCGTGTGCGCGGCGACGAATGCGTCGATCTTCCGTCTGGAAGGCGAGCACCTGCGCGTGGTGGCGCGGCGAGGATCGCTGCGCCGGGCGACGGCGGTCGGAGACACCGTGCCCATCAGTCGTGGCGGCCTCGTCGGGCAGGTTGTGCGCGACCGGCGGACGATCCACGTCGAGGACATCCTGGCGGCCGAGGCGGAGTTCCCGGACAGTGTGTCCCGAGTGAGGCAGTCCGGGGCCGACAGCCGGACGATCCTGGGGACGCCGCTGCTGCGGGAGGGCGCGCCCCTGGGCGCCATCTTCATCACTCGGGAGGTGGTCCAGCCCTTTTCGGCCAAACAGATCGAGCTCCTGGAGACGTTCGCCAACCAGGCGGCCATCGCCATCGAGAACGTCCGCCTGCTGACGGAGCTGCGGGCACGAACGCAGGACCTGACGCGCTCGGTCGAACAGCTCACGGCCTTGGGCGAGGTCGGTCGGGCCGTCAGCTCGACCCTGGATCTCGAAACGGTGCTGACGACCATCGTGTCACACGCCGTCCAGCTTTCGGGTCTTGATGGCGGCGTGGTGTTCGAGTACGACGAGGGCGCCGAGGAGTTCGTCCAGCGGGCGATGACGCAGACCAGCGACGCCCTCGCGGCGGCTCGGCGCACGAATCGGGTTCGCAAGGGCGAAGGGGTGCTCGGACGCACCGCCATCACGCTGGAACCGGTCCAGGTGGCCGACATCGCGGTGCCGGGCGCCTACGAGGGCCGCCTCAAAGAGATCCTGATCGACTCTGGCATTCGGGCCATCCTCGCAGTGCCGATGGTCCGCGAGAGCCAGTTAATCGGCTGTCTCGGGGTGACGCGTAACCGTCCCGGCGAATTCCCGGGCGAGACCATCGACCTGCTGCGCACCTTCGCGACGCAATCGGCCCTGGCCATTCAGAACGCCCGGCTCTTCCACGAAGTCGAGGACAAGAGCCGCCTGCTCGAGGCGGCCAGCCGCCACAAGTCCGAGTTCCTCGCCAACATGTCCCACGAGCTGCGCACCCCGCTGAACGCGATCCTCGGGTTCTCGGAGGTGCTTGCGGAGCGGATGTTCGGGGAGGTGAACGAGAAGCAGGCCGAGTACCTCCAGGACATCCTGTCCTCGGGCCGGCACCTCCTATCCCTGATCAACGACATCCTCGACCTGTCCAAGGTGGAGGCCGGGCGGCTCGAGTTGGAGCTCGGACGGTTCCATCTGCCCACCGCCCTAGACAATGCCCTGACCCTGGTCCGGGAGCGGGCCACCCGACACGGGATCACGCTTACCCAGACCCTGCCCACCGGGGTGGGCGACATCGTCGCGGACGAGCGGAAGGTGAAGCAGATCCTGCTGAACCTGCTCTCCAACGCGGTCAAGTTCACCCCGGAGGGCGGACGGGTCGGCCTCGCCGCCACGGCAGCCGAGGGCGTTGTTACCATCAGCGTCAGCGACACGGGGATCGGGATCGCGCCGGAGGACCAGGGGGCCATCTTCGAGGAGTTCCGCCAAGTCGGGCGCGACGACGCTCGCAAACAGGAGGGGACGGGGCTCGGGTTGACACTGGCCAAGAAATTCGTGGAGCTCCACGGGGGGCGGATCTGGATCCAGAGCCAGGTAGGCCAGGGGTCGACGTTCACCTTCACGTTGCCGGTTCGGTCCGAGCGGATGACTTCGAGTGTGCGATAGCGATCCCCAGGGAGCCAGAATGGGTCCAGGTGGATCATCCCGGGCCACCCACTCACATGCCGAGATGCGAAGGTAGCGGCGCTCATGAGAGCACCACTATCAGCCGATCTCCTTGAACGAAGCCGACCTGATGGCCGCCCAGGCCCTCGGTCTCACCATCCCACCAGCGGTGCCGACGCGAGTCGGCTGAAGTGATCCAGTGACGACCCGATGTACGTTGTTGGGCGGCCGGCCTCCTGGCCGCACCGAGATCCACGCCGTCAGAGACCCGGCTGATCCCCGAGATCCATCACGGTTTCACGGAACCGGGGCAACGCCATGAATCGGAAGCAGGGAGGCTGATCCGATGAACACCGGCCCCTCCACTCCGGTGTTTGCCGCGCCCATTGCCGCGCCGGTCGAGTCACTGCCGCAGACGCTTCCGGCCTTGCTCGACGATGTGTGGAGACGCATCGGTGCAGGTCTAAACGGTCGCTGGCCACCCTGGGGGCTACCGATGCTCGCCACGCTGTCACCCGACGGGCCGCGTGCCCGGGTCCTCGCATTACGCAGCGTCGACCCGGCCGAGCGACTGTTCGTCTTCCACACCGACGCCCGCTCCGACAAGGTGCGAGAGCTGAGAGCGGATGGTCGCGTATCGCTGGTCTTCTGGGATCCTGGAGATGCGATAGAGGCCCGCTTTACCGGAACGGCGAGCGTGCATTGTCGAGACCAGGTCGCGCGCGAGGCGTGGCAACAGGTCTCGCTGCTCCGTCGCATGGCTAGCGAGACCGATCACGCACCTGGCACCGTACTCTCC
Source organism: Candidatus Methylomirabilota bacterium (assembly GCA_035550795.1). Classification (GTDB taxonomy): domain Bacteria; phylum Methylomirabilota; class Methylomirabilia; order Rokubacteriales; family DASRDR01; genus DASRDR01. The sequence goes on along the minus strand of DASZOL010000111.1, from coordinate 157,546 downwards.
GCGCCGTCGCGCTTCGATACGCTTCCGACCACAACCGACGACGAGGTTGCGCTGAGCCATTTCGCGGTGGTGCTTGTCCGCGCGACTGCGCTGGACTGGTTTTGGCTCGGCCCGGGCGATATGCGCCGCGCCTTCATCCGGTGGACCGACTTGGGTCCATCCGCCGCCTGGGTCGTGCCATAAGCATGCGCTGTGATGGGGCATGGCGCAGGTGCGCCGCACCGTTCCGTGTTGCTGCACATCCCGTCGCTAGGTTTGATTGGCGTACGAGGGCGAACCTCATCGACCTCTGTCACCGTGCCGCCGTCTACGTGGCCCTCGGCCTGACGATCCCGACATCCGTCCTGGCGCGGGCGGATGAGGTGATCGAATGACGAGCCGGCGCGCGTTCATCGCTGGTTCCCTTGCCCTCCTCACCGCGCCACTCGCCGTCGAGGCGCAGGCGGCGGGGAAGGTGTACCGGATCGGATTTCTCTGCTCCGTACACTGTACGCCAAGGGCGCTCGCTGCCTTTCGCGACAGCCTGCGCGAGCTCCAGTACCGCGAGGGGCAAGACCTCGTCATTGAGTACCGGCGTGAGGACGCCAACTGGGATCGTCAAGTGGACCTCGCCCGGGAGCTCGTCGGCCTGAAGGTAGACGTAATCGTCGCGCCCAGCGACACTCTTACGGTGGCCACCGTACGCGAGGCGCGTAGCATCCCTGTCGTCGCCGTGATGGCCTCCCCCGAGGCACACGGTACGAGGGTCGCGACTCTCGCCAGACCCGGCGGCAATGTAACTGGCCTTTCGCTCATGTTCACCGAATTGATCGCGAAGCGGCTGGAGCTCCTGAGGGGAATCCGCCCCGGCCTCTCCCGGGTCGGCGTCCTGTGGCGACGCGGCTATGTATGGCGGGGTGCGCCACAGGCGGCAGCCCAGGCCTTAGGTCTGACGGTTCGTCTTTTTGAAGCGCTCGACGCTGGAGAACTGAATGATCAGTTCGCAGCCATGAAGCGGGACGGCATAGAAGCACTTCTGGTGGGCCCCCATGAGCTCTTCCGGGTGTACCACAGCCGAGTCCTGACCCTAGCGTTGGCCCAACGGCTTCCGGTTATGTACGATTCCCGTGAGGCGGCCGAGGACGGCGGTTTGATCTCTTACGGGCCAGACATGACGGAGGTCTTCCGGCGCGCGGCCGTCTACGTCGATAAGATTCTCAAAGGCGCCAAGCCTGGCGATCTGCCGATCGAGCAACCGACCATGTTCGAGCTGGTGATCAACCTGAAGACTGCCAAGGCCCTCGGCCTCACGATCCCGCCGGCGGTGCTCGCGCGGGCGGATCAGGTGATCCAGTGACCACGCGGCGGGGGTTCATCGGCACGCTGGCCGGCGCCCTCCTCGCCGCGCCGCTCGCGGCCGAGGCACAGCCCGCCGGCCGCAGACATCGTATCGGCGTTCTCGGAACAGGCGACGGGCTCGGGCTGGGGTGGCAAGCGTTCCGCGACGCACTGGAAAGCCTTGGTTACCTCGAAGGGACAACCATCGACATCGACTGGCGCTGGGCCGGGAGCGACGCTCGGCGGTTCGCGGACCTTGCCGCCGACTTGGTCCGTCTGCAAGTGGAGCTTATCGTCACCGGTTCCGATCCGGCGCCGACCGCCGCCAGGAATGCCACCCGCACCCTCCCGATTGTCATGGTCGGTGCGGGCGATCCGGTGGCATCTGGCTTGGTAGCGAGCCTGGCTCGGCCCGGGGGCAACGTCACGGGCTTGACGTGGGATGTCTCGCCCGACGTTGCGGGAAAGCAATTGGAGTTGCTCAGAGATACTAAGCCCGGCCTCTCGAGCGTGGCGGTGCTTTGGAACCGGGACGCCGGCGCCTGGGTCTCGCCCTACCTAACGGTGTTGCGGAACACCGCGATGACTCTCGGCCTGGCGCTGCACCCCATTGAGGTGCGCCGTCCTGAGGATATCGCGCCCGCGTTTGGTGAGCTAACTCGTCGTTCCGTTCAGGCGGTCTACATCATGTGGAACCAGGTGACCTTTACCCACCGGACCCGTGTCGGAGAGCTGGCTCGCGCCCACAGGCTCCTGACGATCTACGACGAACGGCGAGCGGTCGAGGCTGGCGGTCTCATGTCCTATTCGCCGGAGATTGCCGATCTGTACCGGCGCGCGGCCACCTACGTCGACAAGATCCTCAAGGGCGCCAAGCCCGCCGACCTCCCCGTCGAGCAGCCGACGAAATTCGAGCTGGTCATCAACCTCAAGACCGCGAAGGCCCTGGGCCTGACGATCCCAGCCTCCGTGCTGGCGCGGGCGGATGCGGTGATCGAGTAGTGGACCGGCGAGCCTTCATCGCGGGCACCATCGGCCTCCTCGCCGCGCCGCGTCCCGCCGAGGCCCAGCAACCGGGGAACAGGGTGCGGATCGGCGTGCTGTCCCAAGGCTTCCCAGATCCTCCGCCGGGCCTACCGCTGGTTCGGCCGTTACGAGCCCTCGGTTGGGTGGAGGGCCAGAACCTCTTATTCGAGTCTCGGTTTGACCAAGGCAGGCCTGACCGGCTTCCCGCTCTCGCAGCCGAACTCGTCGGCGGGAATGTCGACGTGATCTTCACCCGGGGTACGCCCGCGGCTCTGGCGGCCAAGGCCGCGACCACTACCATCCCCATCGTCATGATCTTCGTGGCGAATCCCGTGCGAAGCCGACTCGTGGCCAGCCTGGCTCGTCCCGGTGGGAACATTACCGGGACAGCGAATCTGGTAGCCGATATCTTTGGGAAGCAGCTCCAACTGCTCAAGGAGATCGTTCCCCTCGCCTCCACCGTCGGCGTCCTGTTCGATCCCTTGAATCCCGCCCAGACGGGTCAGTTGCATAACGAACTTGCCGCCGCGGCCGCAGTACTGGGGGTGAAGCTACATCCGCTCAAGGTCGACGCTTCATCCGTCCTCGAGGCGGTCTTCGCGGAGGCGCTGCGCACCCGTGCCGACGCCCTTGTCGTGTATCCACTCAGCACAGGCGCCGGTGTTGGCCGGGCGGTCGCCGACCTCGCGATCAAGCACCGGCTGGCGACGGTCACGACGTTTCGTGCGTACACGGAACAGGGCATGCTGGCGTCCTTCAGCGGGAATGTGGAGGAGCAATATCAGCGAGCGGCGCTGCACATCGACAAGATCCTCAAGGGTACCAAGCCTTCCGACTTGCCGGTGGAGCAACCTACCAAGTTCGACCTCGTGATCAACCTGAAGACCGCCAAGGCCCTGGGGCTGACCATCCCGCCCTCGGTACTCGCCCGGGCGGATGACGTAGTCCAGTGAAAGAGAAGGCCCCCCCTAGCAGGTCAGGAGGCTTCCGATGAAGACCATCGTGACGCATGTGCACCTGAAGCCAAATGCCGGCCGAGATTGGGACGCCGTCATGCGGAGGCGCCTGGCGGCCGCGAGGAAGCGACCAGGTTGGGTAGGAGGACAATTGCTCCGGCCAGCCGATAAGGAGGATAAGCGGGTCATTGTTGGCACGTGGAAGACCCGCGCGGATTGGGACGGATGGCACCATGATCCGACATTCGCGGAGACGCGCCAGCGACTTGACGGGCTCGAGAGTGCACCCGCTGAGCACTGGTGGCACGACGTCGTGCTGGATGTTCGGAAAGCTGCAGCCCCAGCCGCGCCCATCTCGAAGTCCGCAAGCAATCGGAAAGCGAAGGGCAAAACCAAAAGCCCACGAAGGCGTTCGACCTGACATCCGCCGTCAGGGCTGGCGCGATGACATCCTCAACTGAATCATGCGAATCACATTCACAACCCCATTCCGGCATACCTGGTTGTTCCGCGTCGGGCGTTTGCGGATACGCAGACTCTCGTGGTACTGGAACGTACTCGGGGAGCGTCTTGCGGAATCCTGGGCCAGGCCGAGGCCAGGAGCGCCGCGTCCCGCTCACCACGACCACTATTGCGAGAAATGCGATCAACAATGGGTCCACGAAGGGCATACGTGCGCCCTTCCCTGGGCCTTTCCCTGCGCTCGGGACAGCCGCCATGACGTAGAGACAGGCCGGCAACGGCTGCGTTGATGGCTCATCGGGGCCCGCCGCGGTCGGGCGAAGCTGCCTAGCGTCGGGGCGAGAGCTTCGAGGTCGATCCGCGACTACCGGTGGTCCGCGACGCCTCCATTCGACTATTGACATGGATGTAACCAGGAGTTACCTTGCGACAGCGGATAGGGCCAATGATCAAACGGTTGCGGGAGTTGAAGGGTTTGACCCAGGCCGAACTGGCGAAACAGGCACGGGTCACGCGACCCTATATCACGATGCTAGAGAGTGGAGCCAGGAAGACGCCCTCCCTCCCCATGCTGCAGCGTCTCGCGAAGGCCCTGGGCGTGCCGGTGACGGCGCTGCTGGAGTAGAGCGGGAACATCCATGAGCATCCCTACGACGCGCGCGAGTGCCAAGAAGAGGCTCACCCGGCGCCGGGCGAGAGCGAGCGCCGAGGAATCACGTATGTTCAAGCACATCCTGGTCCCAATCGATCTCAGCGATCAGAATGAGCGCATCTTGCGCCTCGCGGTCGGACTCGCACGGATCAAGCAGAGTCGGGTGACACTGTTGCACGTCATTCAAGGTATCGCAGGGGTATCGACGCGGGAACTGCGTAATTTCTACAAGAAACTCGAGCAGCGGTCACAGCGCACGCTCGCACGAGCGGCCAAACGATTCGTCGACGCCGAGGTCATCGTCCGAGCCGTCATTGTCATCGGGGATCCCGCCCGCGAGATCATCAAGGCGACGACGGCCCGACAGGTGACGCTCATTGTGATGGGCTCCCATCGTGTGATGCCCGGACGCCCTGGCCGAGGCTTGGGCACCATCAGCTACAAGGTCGGGATCGGCTGTCCGTGTCCGATTCTCCTGGTGAAGTGAACCGAGTCGACGGACTCAGGGGCTCGCACGCCGTGAGTCGGAGGGATTCCATGATCGCTGCCATCTACGCCCGCAAGTCCACCGATCAGAACGGCATTGCGAACGACGAGAAGTCCGTCACCCGCCAGATCGAGCACGCGAAGGCCTACGCCGCGCAGAATGGCTGGGCCGTCTACGACGAGTACCTCTACGTGGACGACGGCATCTCCGGCGCCGAGTTCGTGAAGCGTCCGGGATTCCTACGGCTCATGAACGCGCTCAAGCCGAAGCCCGCGTTCCAGGTTCTCATCATGTCCGAGGAGTCCCGACTCGGACGCGAGCAGATCGAGACCGCGTACGCATTGAAGCAGATCATCACGGCTCGGGTGCGCGTCTTCTATTACCTGGAGAACCGGGAGCGCACCTTGGAGAGCCCGACGGACAAGCTCCTCCTCTCGGTCACGGCCTTTGCGGATGAAATGGAACGCGAGAAGGCGCGCCAACGCACTCACGACGCCCTCGTGCGGAAGGCGCGAGCGGGGTATGTCGCGGGCGGTTCCGTGTACGGTTACGACAATATCGAGGTGACGCTGCCGGACTCGGTGACTGGAAAGCCGAAACGGCTCCACGTCGAACGACGAATCAATGAGGCCGAGGCCGCGGTTATCCGCGAGATCTTCGAGAAGGCCGCGGCGGGCTGGGGTCCCCGCCGGATCGCGCACGACCTGAATGCCCGACACGTGCCGGCTCCTCCCCCTCGACGAGCAGGACGGCCACGCGCGTGGGCGCCCTCGACCATCTACGCCATGCTGACTCGGTCCTTGTACCGCGGTGAGGTCGTCTGGAACCGCACCCGGAAACGTAACGCCTGGGGAATCAAGCATCAGACGGGACGGGCCGAGGGCGACTGGGTCCAGCTCGAAGTCCCCGCCTTGCGGATCGTGCCGGAGCCCCTGTGGCAGGCGGTTCGCGAGCGATTCCGGGACACGCGGGCGTCCTACCTCCGGGCGACGAACGGCCAGCTCTGGGGCCGCCCGGCCAACGGCATCGAGTCCCGGTACCTCCTGACCGGGCTCGCTCAGTGCGGCCTCTGCGGCGGGAGCCTCATCGTGCACAGTCGAGCCTCCGGCAGTCGCCGAGCGAACGCCTACCTGTGCAGCTACTCTCACCTGCGCGGGAAGACGGTCTGTCCCGGAGGGTTGCTCCTCCCGATGGACCTAACGAACGAGGCCGTTCTGAAGACCGTCGAGCAGGACATTCTGCACCCCGAGGTCGTCCGGCGCGCAATGAGATTGGTCATCAGCGAGCTGAACGCCCCCGCAGACACCCTGGTCCCTCACCGGACGGGCCTCCAGGCGGAGCTCACGGTCCTGGAGCAGGAGCTCAGTCGGCTCACGGCAGCGGTGGCCCAGGGGGGCGACCTCAAGCCGCTCCTGGACGGCATCCAGGCCCGCGAGCAACGGCGGCACGTCATCCAGACCGAATTGGCCGGCCTGGAAGGTTTTCGCCCGGTGGCCGCCCGGGACCTTCAGACACTCCAGCGGGAGGTAGAGGGCCGACTCACGGACTGGCGGGGGCTGCTCCGGCGGCAAGTCACAGTCAGCCGCCAGATCCTCAGGAAGCTCCTGGTGGGGCGGATCGTCTTCCGGCAGCGGGAGGACGGGGTTTACGAGTTCAGCGGCCAGGCCTCGCTCGGCCGGCTCTTGGCGGGAATCGTCTGTACAAAGGCGGGTGTGGCTCCAACGGGATTCGAACCCGTGTATGATCCCGGCTGGAGGCGTACCGCCGGCCCCGACGGAGCGCGAGCAGGCGCGCCGGGCCGCGACGATCACCGGGGGGAGCCATGGCCCACGAGTTCCGCTACCTGTTCACGCCGATCCGTGTCGGCGGCCTTACGCTCAAGAACCGCATCTTCTCCACCGGGCACGCCGAGTCGATGGCCGAGGACGGGAAGCCTGGGCCCCGGCTCCGCGCGTACCACGAGGGCAAGGCACGGGGCGGCTGCGCCCTGACCATCATCGGCGGCTCGACGAGCGTCCACCCCTCCTCCCCCGCCAGCGCGTGGAACATGCCTGCCAACCACGACGACGCCATCATCCCGGCCTACCGGGCGATGGCCGAGGCCATCCACCGTCACGGGTGCCTCGTCTTTTCGCAGCTCACGCACATGGGCCGCCGGGCCCAGTCGGACAACGAGAGCTGGCACGTGCTCCTCGCTCCCTCCCAGATCCCGGAGCGGGTCCACCGGGAGATCCCGCACGAGCTCGAGCCCGAGCAGATCGCGATGCTCGTACGGGCGTTCGGGGACGCCGTGCGGCGCTGCCGCGAGGGGGGGCTCGACGGGGTCGAGCTCTCGTTCGCCCACAACCATCTGGTGGATCAGTTCTGGTCCCCGATCTTCAACCGGCGTACGGACGAGTACGGCGGGAGCTTCGACAACCGGCTCCGGTTCGGCTTCGAGGTCCTCCGCGAGATCCGCCGCCAGGTGGGCGGCGATTACGTGGTGGGCGCCCGGATCTCGGGGGACGAGTTCACCGACGGCGGCCTCACGGCCGAGGACATGCAGGAGATCGCCCGCCGCCTCGCCGCCTCGGGGCTCGTCGATTTCCTCTCGGTCATCGGCGGCGCCGCCCACACGTTCGCGCTCCAGGCCGGCGCGGTGCCGAACATGTCGTACCCGAACGCCGTGTACGTACCGCTGGCGGCGGCGATCAAGGCAGCCGCGCCGGAGGTCCCGATCTTCCACGCCACGCGCATCGTCGACCCCGTGCACGCGGACCAGGTCCTGGCCGACGGCTCGATCGACGTGGTCGGCATGACCCGGGCCCTCATCGCGGACCCCGAGATGCCCCGGAAGGCCCGCGAGGGCCGGCTGGACGACGTCCGGCAGTGCGTGGGGGCGAACGAGGGATGCATCGACCGCATCTACCAGGGGAAGCCGGTCACGTGCATCCAGAACCCGGGCGCCGGCCGGGAGTCCGAGCTGGGGGAGATCCCCTCGGCCGCGACGCGGAAGCGGGTCGTCGTGGTCGGCGGGGGTGTCGGGGGGCTCGAGACCGCGCGCGTGGCCGCCCTCCGCGGCCACCGGGTGGTGCTCTTCGAGAAGGGGCGCGAGCTCGGCGGCCAGGTCCTCGTGGCCGCCCGCGCGCCCGCCCGCGCGGACTACGCGGGGATCGCGCGATTCCTGGTCCGCCAGGTGGAGCGGCAGGGCGTCGACTGCCGCCTCTCGACCGAGGCCGGCGTCGACTCCATCCTGGCCGAGTCGCCCGACGTGGTGGTCGTGGCGACCGGCTCGCACGCCCACATCCCGCCGCTCCCGGGGCTGGACGGCAAGCACGTCGTGCTCGATCGAGACGTGTTGCTCGACCGCGTCGAGGTCGGGGATCGAGTGGTCGTGGTGGACGACGTCCATACCCAGCAGGGACTCTCGGTCGCCGACTACCTGCTCGCCCGGGGGCGCCGGGTCGAGGTGGTCTCGCGCCTCTTCTATGCGGGGCAGGACGTCGGGATCACATCGATCGTCCCGCTGTACACGCGCCTTTTCGCGCAAGGCGTGGTGTTCACGCCCCACACCGACCTGGTCGCGGTCGAGGGATCGACCGTCGTCATCGCCAACGTATACACGGGCGAGGAACGCCGGATCGAGGGGGTCGACACGGTGGTGCTGTCGATGGGGGCCCGCTCGACCGACGCCCTCTATCGCGCGCTGCGTGGCCGCGTCCCTGATCTCCACGCCGTCGGGGACTGCGTGGCGCCGCGCGGCGTGCACCACGCCATCCTCGAGGGCACGCGCGTCGCCCGCGTGCTCTGACCCGGACCCGACTTGCCTTCCCTACGGCTCCGGGGGTCGCGCGGCACTTGGCGGGAACCTCAGCTCTGACACCGGTCTGGGTCGTCGCCGAGCCGGCGGCCTGGGAGGCCACGCTCGAGGCGCTCGGGGAAGCGGTCGAGCTGGCGCGCCCGGGTACGCCGGGCGTGGTGGCGGTCGGCCCTGCCGAGGTGCGGGAGGCGCTCGCGCCCCTTTCCCGGCACGGCGCCGGCCGCCTGCTGCTCCTCCGCACGCCCGGCGCCGCATCCGCGGCCGAGGCGGGCTGCGCGGTGGCGGAGTGGCTGGCCGGCGTCGATGCCCCGGCTCCGACCGTGCTCCTCCCGCACACGCGCCACGGACTCGGCATCGCGGCACAGCTCACCGTGCGCCTCGACGCCGCGCTGGCCCCCGACGCCGTGAGCGTTCGGCGGGACGCCGACGGCGGTATCGAGGTCACGCGCCCGGCGTACGGGGATCGCCTGTACGCGACCGTGCGCGTGCAGGCGGGCACAACCGCGGTGGTGACCCTCCGGCCGGGAGTCCTCGGCACCGGAGCGCCGGCCGCCGGCTCCCGGATCGCCGTGGAAGAACGGCCGGCGGTCGTCGACGACGCTCCGGCGCCGGTGCGGGTGCGGCGCGTGGTGGCAGCGGATCCCCGCACGGTCGATCTGCGTGACGCCGAGCGGATCGTCGCGGGCGGCCGGGGGGTGGGGCCGGATGGCTTTCGCCGGCTCGAGGTGCTGGCGGACCTCCTCGGGGCCGCGGTGGGTGGGAGCCGCGTGGCGGTGGACCTCGGCTGGATCCCGTGGGAGCGGCAGATCGGCCAGAGCGGGCGCACCGTGGCCCCGGAGCTCTACCTCGCGTTCGGCATCTCCGGGGCGAGCCAGCACGTCGCCGGCATCGAGCGAGCGCGCACGGTGGTCGCGGTGAACGCGGATCGCGCGGCGCCGCTCTTCGGCCGGGCGCACCTCGCGGCCGTCGCCGACTGGCAGCCGGTCGCGGACGCCCTCATCGAGCGCCTCCGGGCACGCCGGGGCTAAGGCTAGCCATGGGCGACGTGACCCGGACCGTGTGGTGGAACGTCCCGGCATGGCTGGCGATGCTGCTCTACGTCGGCACCGCCCTCGGCCTGGCGATCAGCGCGCTCGCCCTCGCCCGGCACGCCCGCACGATCCTGCGCGCCCGCCGGCTCGGACCGGGGCCGGCCGTCCATGCCGGCCCCGCGGTCCGGCGGGTCCTGACCGAGGTGCTCTCCCACCACCGCCTCTTCGAGGATCCCGGGGCCGGCTGGGCGCACGCGCTTCTCTTCTACGGCTTCCTGGGCCTCTTCATCGGCACCTGCCTGGTCTTCGTCCACGACCGGATGGTCCCGTTCCTCGTGGGTCCGACGTACCTGGTGTTCTCGTTCCTCCTCGAGTGGGCCGGGCTCGCCTTCCTGGTCGGGGTCGCCTGGATGCTGCGGCGCCGGCTGGGACCGCGCGTGCCTCGCCTCGAGCCGAGCGGCGTGGCGCTGGCAATCCTCGGGCTCCTCGGCGCGATCGGCGTGACGGGCTTCCTGCTGGAGGCTGCGCGCATCGCCGCGACGAATCCCCCGTTCGAGGTCTGGTCGTTCGTCGGGTGGACGTTCGGCCGCGCCCTGCGCGCGACCGGCCTGGGGGGTCCATCGCTGCACCGGGGGCTGTGGGGCGTGCACGCGGCGCTCTCCTGGGTGTTCTTTGGCCTGATCGGGGCGACCGTCCTGCGCCATCTGGTCGCGGCGCCGGTCCAGATCGCGCTTCGCCGGCTCCGGGCGCCCGGCCGCCTGGCCCCGGCGAGCCCGGACACCGGATCGCTGGTTCCCGCGCGCCTGACGTGGGCCCAGCTCCTCGACGCCGCCACCTGCGTCCGCTGCGGGCGGTGCACCGCGGTGTGCCCCGCCACAGCGGCCGGGAAGCCGCTCGATCCGAGGCGCGTGGTCCAGGCGACGCTCCAGGCGATGCGCGAGGGGCGCCCGCTCGAGGCCCTCGTCAGTCCCGACGAGGCGTGGTCCTGCACGACGTGCGCCGCGTGCGTCCGGGCCTGCCCGTTCGAGATCGAGGTGCTGGACAAACTGGTCGACCTGCGCCGCACGCTCGTCGAGACGGGCGGGGTGGACGCCACCGCAGCCCGGGCTCTCGAGGCGACCGCGGAGCGCGGCAACCCGTTCGGCGGCGTGCCCGCGGACCGCACTGCCTGGGCGGCGGACCTCGGTGTTCGCGTGCTCCGGCCCGGCGAGACGACGGACGTCCTCTACTGGGTGGGATGCGCCGGCGCCTTCGATCCCCACGGGCGACGGATCGCGCGGGCAACCGCTCGCCTCCTCCAGGCGGCGGGCGTCGAGTTCGCCATCCTGGGACGCGCCGAGACCTGCACCGGAGACCCGGCGCGACGCATGGGCGAGGAGGCCGCGTTCCTGGAGGCAGCGGGCCGCGTCGCGACAACACTCGGGACCGTGGGCTTCCGGCGCCTCGTGACCCACTGCGCGCACTGCTTCAACGTCTTCCGCAACGAGCTCGCCCCGGACGGGGGCAGCCCCCTCCCGCTTCCCGCCGTCCATCACACGCAGCTCCTGTCCGAGCTGGTGCGCGATGGCCGGCTCGCGCCCCGCGCGGTCTCCAGCGAGTCCGTGACCCTCCACGACCCCTGCTACCTCGCGCGCCACAACGGAGAGACCGCGGCGCCCCGCGTGGTCCTCGCGACCGCGAACGGCGGTCCCGTCGAGATGCCGCGCAGCGGCGAGCGGACCTTTTGCTGCGGCGCGGGCGGCGGCGGGGCCTGGGTCGAGGTGCGCCAGGGCTCGCGGATCGCGGCCCTCCGCATGGCGGAGGCCCGGGAGACGGGGGCGAGGGTCGTCGCGACCGCGTGTCCGTTCTGCGCGCTCATGCTCGGCGGGGAGACCGGGCCCGGCGACATCGCGGTGCGCGACGTGGCCGAGCTCCTGTGGGAGAGCCAGCCGGCCGGCGCGCAGACGAGCGGCGCCGCGGGATCGGACCGCCCGTGATCGCGCTGGTCCTCGTCCACGCGGGGCTCGACGTCTCGCTCGATCTCGAGCTCGGCGAGCCCGGACCCGGCCAGGGCGCGGTCCGGCACAGAGGGGGCGACCGGATCGTCACGACGGCCCGCGCGGATCGCGCCGCGCTCGAGTGGGCGCTCGCTCTCACGGACCGCGCGGCCGTCCTCACCGTGGGCCCGGCCCAGTCGGCGGACGCCATGGCGTGGGCGCTCGGCCGCGGCGCGACGGGAGCCGTGCGGATCTGGGGCGAGGCGATCGAGGCGCTCGACCTGCCCGCGATGGCGCGCGTCGTCGCGGCCGCCGTCCGTCGCATCGCACCGGACGTCGTCGTGGCCGGAGAGCGAGGCCTCGCCGGCGCGACCGGCGCCCTGCCGGCGCTGGTCGCTGCCCGGCTCGGATGGCCCTGCGTCGACGGGGCCATCCGCCTCGCCCTCGAGGAGCCCGGGCTCGTGGCGGAGCGGCGACTCCAGGGCGGCCGGCGCGAGGAGCTCGCCATCCCCTGCCCCGCGGTCGTCACGGTCACGGCCGATTCCGTCGAGCCACGCTACGTATCGGTGCGCGCCCGGCGGGACGCCGCCCGGCGAGGCCACGAGGCCTGGTCGCTGGCGGATCTCGGCCTGACGGGCGAGGCGGTGAGCTCGGCGGTCAAGCTTCGCCTCGAGCGGGTGGACTGGCCGCGCCCGCGGCCCCGCCGGACCGCCGCGTCGCCGCCGGGCCCCGCTCGCTCGGCCGCCGAGCGGCTCCGGCAGCTGGTCGGGGGCGCCGCCCCCGGCCGAGGCGCCGCTCCGACAGCCCAGGCGTCGCGCCCGGTCGAGGGCGAGCCCGGAGCAATCGCCGACCGGATCCTGGCGTTCCTGGAGCAGCACCGCTTCGTGTGAGGAGGACCGTGACATGAACGCGTCCGACTTCCTGCCCGCCGAGTTCAACGTCGCCAGCTGGTTCGTCGATCGCCCCGTCGCCGAGGGGCGGGGCAAGGCGCCGGCCTTCCACTGCGAGGACCGCATCCTCGCCTACGCCGATGTGCAGGAGCTCGCCAACCGTACCGGAAACGCGCTCCGGGAGCTGGGCGTGGAGATGGAGCACCGCGTCCTGATGATCTGCCTCGACACGCCCGAGTTTCTCGGCACGTTCTGGGGCGCGATCAAGATCGGCGCGATTCCGGTCCCGGTGAACACCCTCATGCGCGCCGTGGACTACCGTTACATCCTCGACGACAGCCGTGCGCGGGTGGCCGTCGTCTCGGCACCGCTCCTCGCCGAGGCGGGCGCCGCGCTCGGCGGTGCCCGGTACCTCCGCCACGTGTTGGTCGCGGGCGGGCCCGCCGGGCCGCATCTCTCGTTCGAGGACCGGGTCGCGCGGGGAACCGGAACACTCGAGGCAGCACCCACGTCCCGCGACGACGTCGCGTTCTGGCTCTACTCGTCGGGTTCGACGGGCCGGCCCAAGGGAGCGGTGCACCTCCACCACGACATGGTCGTCTCCGCCGAGACCTACGCGAAGCAGGTGCTCGCCCTCCGGGCGACCGACAAGGTGTACTCGGCCGCCAAGCTCTTCTTCGCGTATGGTCTGGGCAATGCCGGATACTTCCCCATGAGCGTTGGCGGGCAGAGCGTGCTGTATCCGCACCGGCCAACGCCCGACGCGGTATTCGACCTCCTCACGCGTCATCGCCCCACGGTGTTCTTCGGTGTCCCGACGCTCTATGCCGCCATGCTCGCCGCGAAGGATGCCGACCGTCGGTTCGACCTGTCGTCCCTCCGCCTCTGCGTGTCGGCCGGCGAAGCGCTGCCGGCCGACCTGTATCGTCGCTGGCACGAGCGCTTCGGCGTGGAGATCGTCGACGGCATCGGCACCACGGAGACCGGGCACATCTTCCTCTCGAACCGGCCGGGGGCCGTCCGCCCCGGCTCCTCGGGCCTCCCCGTCCCCGGCTACGAGTGCGCGATCGTGGACGACGAGGGGCGCCCAGTGCCGACGGGAGAGATCGGCAACCTGCGGGTCCGCGGGGACTCGACGATGGCCTATTACTGGAACAAGCACGAGAAGACGAAGGAAACGCTCTTCGGCTCCTGGATCCAGACCGGGGACAAGTACCACCGCGACGCGGAGGGATACTTCTGGTACGACGGCCGCGGGGACGACATGCTGAAGGTGGGGGGCATCTGGGTGTCCCCGATCGAGGTCGAAGCGACGCTGATCCAGCATCCCGCGATCCTCGAGGCCGCGGTCGTTGGCCAGGAGGACGACGACCGCCTGGTCAAGCCCCGAGCCTACGTCGTGCTGAAGGATCCGGCTGGAGCCTCGGAGACGCTCGCCGGCGAGCTCCGCGCCTTCGTGAGGGACAGGATCGCTCCCTACAAGTATCCGAGGTGGATCGATTTCGTCCCGGAGCTTCCCAAGACCGCGACCGGAAAGATCCAGCGCTTCAAGCTCCGCCAGAAAGCGGCCGATTCCTGAGAACGGGCGCCCGGTGCGCAAGGGGCTGTGCGGCACCGTCCTGCTACTGGCCCTCGCCGTCACCGCCTCCGCCCGATCGCCGTTCGTCGCGGAGCTCGATACCCTGGCGACGCGGTACCACGAGAATCCGGCGCGGCTCGACGTGGTCAAGGATGGCCTGGCGCAGGCAACGCCGCAGGAGCCGGACCCCGAGAGCTGGATCGCGCTGGCCCGCGCGTGCTTCATCTGGGGCGACGTCAGGGCCACGACGGACGAAGAGAAGCTGGCCGCCTACTCCCAGGGACGGGAGGCGGGCCGGCGGGCGATCGAGCTGGCGCCCCGGAATGCCCTGGCGCACCTGTTCTACGGGATCAACACGGGGCGCTGGGGTCAGACCAGGGGGGTGCTGCGCTCCCTGTTCCTTCTCTCCGAGCTGCGCGAGACGATCCGGCAGACGCTCGACCTCGACCCCACGCTGGCGGCCGCCTACGCGCTGGCCGGGAACGTCGACTACGAGGTCCCGGCGATGTTCGGTGGCAGCCTGGAGCGCGCGGAGGGCTACTTCCGTCGGGGTCTCGGGCTCGATCCGCACTTCACGGCGCTGCGGCTCGGCCTGGGCAAGGTGCTGCGCAAGCAGGGCCGCGTGGCCGAAGCGCAACAGGAGCTCCGGGCGGTGCTCGACGAGGCGGCTCCCACGAACCCCGCGGAGTGGTCGACGAGGGACGCCCCTCAGGCCAGAACGCTCCTGAGCGGGCCCCGTCCCTGAGGCCACGTCCCGGGGATCGCGCCATCCAGGCCCGGGGCGGGCCTTGCTCAGGAGGCCCGGGCGCGGGCGGGCACGACGAGAAAGTCAAGCAGGGCCCAGCTGGCGGGTATGGGGCCACGGCGCTCCCGGCGGCGGCGCTCCAGCCCGGGGGAGGGACCGGCGGGGGGTCGGCGACGCTCGGCGAACCGACGGTCCCAGACCACTTCCACCCCTTCGGGCCCGAACGCCGCCCGCAGGGCCGCGAATCGATCGATGGCGCCGGCCCGCACGACGATGAGCGCGATGGGCTCGGCAGCGGCTGCCGCTTCGCTCATGGATCGCCCTCCAAGCGTCGCCTACTGTGCGCCGGCCCGACCGCCCCGTCAACGGCGACGTGATGGTGGCGCCGATAGTTCGACATGCCAGGCCATCCTGGTCTACGCTTGACTTGAATGGTCGGATTTCACAGCGCAAGGGGGAGATCCGCACTCACCCCGGCATGGACTCTGTGCGTCCGCGCCGACCGTCGGGAACCCTCGGCCCGGCGGGCGCGAACTGTTCGACACCCGCGTGGTTGTCCCAATCCGCGGGGAACCCCGGGGGGCGCGAGAAGCGTGGCCGAGGCCGTGCCGCCCGCGGGTACGCTGGCGGGGTCGCGTGAGGCCGGGTAACGGACTGCCGGGCGGGTCCCCGGGCGCGCCCCCCCCGCCGGCAGTGCAGGCGCCGGTCCGCCAGCCTCGTCTCACGGAGCGGGGAATCGTCTGCCTGTCATCGATCGACTGGGAGTTCAACTGGCAGGGCCACCAGCAGATCATGTCCACGCTGGCAGAACGCGGCAATCACGTGCTCTTCGTGGAGAACACCGGCGTGCGGATCCCCAACCTGAGGGATCTGCCCCGGCTCGTGGCTCGCGTGCGCAACCGCCTGCGGAGCCCCGGCGCCCTGCGTCGCGAGCGTGAACGGCTCGACATCCACCCACCGATGGCGCTCCCCTTCCCTTACTCGAAGGTCGCGCGGGCCGCCAACCGCACCATCCTGCTCCGGCAGATCCGCCGATGGATGCGGGCGACGGGGGTCCGGAAGCCGATCCTCTGGACCTTCCTGTCCACGCCGCTCGTCCTCGACCTGATCCAGGGAATCCGTCCTGCGCTGAGCGTGTACTACTGTGCGGACGACCTTCCGGAGACCTCCGAGGGCGCCCGGAAGATCCTGCAGAGCGAGACGCAGCTCTTCCGTGAGGCCGATCTCGTGTTCGTAACCTCGGAGCGTCTGCGGGCCCGGGCCGCAGGGTCTCGCTCGCAGGTCGACCTGTTCCCGTTCGGCGTCGACCTGGCGCCCTTCGAGCGGGCGCGCGAGGCGAACGGCCCTCCGCCCCAGGAGATCGCCGCCCTGCCTCGCCCGATGATCGGCTTCGTCGGTGAGGTGAAGCGCTGGATCGACCAGGCCCTCCTGATCGAGGTCGCGGCGCGCATGCCGCATGCCAGCTTCGTGCTGGTCGGGCCGGCGGGGATCGACGTGTCTCACCTCGCCCGGTGCCCCAACATCCACCTCCTGGGGCCGCGCCCGCACACCGAGGTGCCTCACTACCTCAAGGCATTCGACGCGGCGATCATCCCCTACCGCCTGACCAGCGCGACCGAGGCCATCTATCCGGCCAAGTTGAACGAGTACCTTGCGATGGGGTTGCCCGTGGTCTCCACGCCGATCGCCGAGCTGGTGCGCCTGGACGCGTCCCATGCCGGGATGATCTTCCTGGCCGGGACCGCCGAGGAGTTCGCCCGCGCGCTCGGGGAGGCGCTGCACTCGCGGACGGCCGAGGCCACCGCGCGGCGCGTCGAGATGGCCCGGGGGAACTCCTGGGCGCTGCGCATCGACCGCATGATCGCGCTGGTGGAGGAGGCCCTGGCCGCCCGCACATGATCCCGTCGGCCCGAGGCCGTTGGGCCGCCGCCCGGGGCGACGGCCAACCGCCGTGCGCGCCGGCGTGATATAACCGAGGCCCATGGCGATCTTCACGGGACGCATCGAGCGCGCGATCGCGCTGGCCCTCCGGGCCCACGAGACCCAGCTCCGCAAGGGGGATGGGCTCCTCCCGTACGTGGTCCACCCGGTCACCGTGGCCCTCATCCTGTCGCGCTACACGGGCGACGAGGACACGGTCATCGCGGGGCTCCTGCACGACACCCTCGAGGACACGCTCGTGACCGCGGTGGAGATCGAGCAGACATTCGGCGAAAAGGTTCGCGACATGGTCCTCGACGTGACCGAGCCCAAGCTCCCGGGCCTCTCGTGGGAGACGCGCAAGGCTCGCTACCTGCGGCGACTGCAGACTGCGCCCCGGCCCTCGCTCCTCGTGGCGGGTGCCGACAAGATCGCGAACCTGATCTCGATGATCGCCGCGCACGCGACGTCGGGGGATGCGCTCTGGGAGCGCTTCGACGCCCCACCCGGCTTGAAGCTCGCGTTCTATCGTCAGGTCCACACGCTGATCCGCGGCGCCTGGCCCGGCTGCCCGCTCCTCCAGGAGCTCGGGAACCGTCTGGAGGAGGCCGAGCGGAAGCTCGGAGCGCGGCTCTGAGCCGCGGCCCAATCCCATCGCCCGCTGAACGCCGCCGGCTCCGGCCGGCCGTGCCGCAGGCGCCCTGCCGATCTCAGCCGCGCGGCCGGATGCGGCCGGCCGCGGCGAACGCCCCCGCCGCCACGGAGAGCGCCGCGATCGAGACCGCGAACGCGGCCCGATAGCTCCCCGTGAGGTCGTGGATCGCCCCCCCGAGCCAGGGGCCCAGGGCCGATCCCAGGCGGTTTCCGAAGGTGATGAGCCCGAGAACCGCGCCGTAGTTCCGGCCGCGATACAGCTCAGCCGTCAGCGCGGCGACGATGGGACCGCGCGCGCCGAGCGTCAGGCCGAACGGCAGCACGTACGCCCACAGGAGCCAGCCGGGCGCTCCAGGCTCGAGGAGGAGCAGGGCCAGCGTGCCACCGGCGGTCGCCGCGTAGCTCAGGAGCGCCGTCGGAACACGCCCCCATCGGTCCGAGGCGGTCCCGAAGGCAACCCGTCCCACGGCCGAGAAGAGCCCGACCACCCCGAACGCCGCCGCGGCACGCCGGGAGTCCACTCCGGCTTCTACGAGATGGGCGACCGAATGCGTCGTGACCATGAAGTTGGAGACCGGGGTGAAGAAGAAGGCGGCCGCGAAACACCAGAACCGGACCGTCACGACGATCGAGCCGAGCCGCTCGTCGCGCCGGGCGCTCGATCCTGGCTCAGCGGCGCGAGGCGGCTCGGGAGGCCGCGATGGCGCGAGCATGGCAGTCGGCAGGAGCAACAGGGCCACGCCGGCGCCGAGGATCGCGAAGGACCCACGCCAGCCCACCCGCTCGATGAGAAACGCGCTCAGCGGGGCGAACAGGAAGATCCCGAGCCCCATTCCCGACAGTGCGATCCCGTTCACCGTGCCCCGGGCGGTCGGGAACCACCGGCTGAGCATCACGGTCTGCGCCACGCTGCCGAGGAGCCCCGCGCCGGCGCCGGCGACCACACCGAACCAGAGGAGCAGCTCCACGGCGGAGCCCGCCGTCCCCGCGAGTCCCATCCCGGCACCGAGGACCAGCGCGCCGGAGGCGAGGATCGGTCGCTCGCCGTACCGCTCCATGGAACGGTCGACCACCGTCGCCACCAGACCCACGACGAGGTTGTGGGCCGAGAAGGCGGCCGCGGCCACGCTCCGGAGTCCGCCGAGGTCCTCGCTCAGCGGCAGGAGGAAGACAGAGAAGCTGTTCGTGACGCCCTGCACGAGCACGACCATGAGAAACGAGGTCGCGAGAGCGGCCCAGCGCGGCTCGCGCAGCACGCTCGCGTACGCTGCCCTCTTCACCTCGGCAGGATGCCCTCGGCGGACCCGCCTCGTCCAGCGGCGCGGCAAGGCGCGACCTGGCCGCCGCGCGCGTCAGTCGGCCTGGTAGCCGACGAGTGCCGCAATGCGCGAGCGGCGGTCCACGGTCGAGAGGCGGCGGATCATCCCCGGAGTCAGCAGGGCGCGATGCGGGATCGCCGCCAGATGCTCGGCGACCCACCAGAGGTCGTCCGATGCCGTCATCCAGCCAGGGCGGCTTCGATCGAAGCGGGCGAGGTTCACGGGCGGGGAGTACGCCCTGAGCGTCCGCTCGCCGCGGAGGTTCATGTAGCCGTCGAAGTAGCTCATGACGAGCTCGCGCAGGTCGCGGTAGACGGGCTCGCGGTACCGGAGGCCCGCGAAGTTGGACTTGGCGATCGCCCCCCAGCGGCCATCGACGCGAAACACGGCCACGACGTGGTCGGTATCCTGAATGGCCTCAAGGTCCAGGAGGAGCGGAGGGAAGCCGTGCGCCCGGAGCGCCGTCGCGGCGAAGATCGCGCCCTCCAGGCAGTGCGCGGTACGCGCCTGCAGGACCCGGCGTGGAGACCAGACCGTCCCGGCGAGGTGATAGGGCATGGCGTCCAGCGCGCGCTGGACGCCCGCGGGAGTCCGGAGCGCGAGCAGTGCGCGCCATTCCCGCGGGGTGAAGCGGAAGGTGGCCGAGCGAGCCACGACCACCCGGGATTCCCCCCTCGAGGCCGCGCGGCGAGACGCGAGGCGGGTCGGCAAGCGGGGCGGGCGGGTCAGGCGGAACGTTGGCGGGGCTCATCGAGTCCCACCCGGTCCACTGACAAGAGGCCTAGCGGCAGACTGACCGCGTGGTGGTCGGAATCCAGACCGTCGAGCGCTGACCGTCCGAGAACACGCGCATCTCCCAGTGGCCGGCGACGGTGACGGTCTCGCAGCCGGCCGCGGGCGGCGGCGGAGCGGCGGCGCCGGGGCTCGCTGGCGCCGCTCCCCCCTGGGCCGCCGCGGGGGGCACCGGCTCCGAGGACAGAGGCTCCGGCGTCGGTGCCATCGAGCCCGGAGAGACCGGCGCGGCGGGCCCAGGAGGGGGCGCCGGCGGCGGCGACGGATAGGCGGGAACCGCGTAGCCGGGATACCCAGCCGGATAGGCGGGATACCCGGAATAGGCGGGATATGCCGGATAGACGGGGTACGCCGGAGGCGCGTAGACGCGCGGGTACGCCCACCAAGGCGCCGTGAAGAGCGCGCCCACTCCCACCCCGAAGGCAAAGCCTCCGCAGCACCAGCTGGACCCGTGCCAGCCATGGTGGCCGCCGTGCCCATGGCCCGACCGGTGGTGGCCGGACCGGCTGTGCCACCGAGGACCCCAACTCGACTTTCCGTGGACTGCGGGGCCGCGCGATCCAGTCCCGGCCAGCCGCTGTCCCGGGGCGGCCGCGGCGAGGGCAGGCACCACCAGGAGGCCCATCAACGCGATCGTCGCGGTCCGGATTCCCCATCGGCTCACGGTTGCCCTCCACCGGCACGGGTTGAGCATCGCGCCAGGCACACTATACACCCGGGCGCCGGAACCAGTCCTCGAGCGCCTCGCGAGTGCTGCGAAACGCGAGCGCCTCCCACGGGACCTCATCACGAGCGAAGTAGCCTGTCTCGCTCACCTCGTGCGCGTCGGCCTCGGCGTCCAGGCCGTCGGGAACCGTGACGTGGTACACGACGATCACGACCGGCGCGCCCGGGTACGAGTAGATCCCGACCAGGCCTGCCGGATCGAGGTCGAGCCCCACCTCCTCGCGCATCTCGCGTCGCGCGGCCTCGGCCACGCTCTCCCCCCAGTCCACGTACCCCCCCGGGAAGGTCCACAGACCGTGGGCGGGCTCGATCGCGCGGCGGGCGAGGAGCACGCGCCCGTCGCGCACGGGGATGGTCACGGCGACGATCTTCGGGTGGAGGTAGCACACGAAGCCGCACTCGCTGCACACGGGGTGCTCGCGCATGTCCCTGGCCACGACGCGCCGGACGACGGCCGCCCCGCAGAGCGGGCAGAACCGCAGGGTGTTCGGACTGAGGTCGCGCTCAGCCACGGGCCGCCCCGGGAGACCCTGCGAATCCCTCCGCGACCGCTCCTGGGCCTTTCCCGTGGTACCGCGCGAACAGCGGGTGAAGGTCGCGGGCGCACGTCACGGCGCGGAAGTCGAAGGCGATGTGTGAGGGCGCCGCCACGAACGCGTACAGCTCGGCCTCGGACGGTCCGGCATGGCTCCCGCGCTCGTCGAGGAAGGTGACGCAGCCCGCGGCCGCGTAGTGCCCGTAGAGGATCACGTCTCCGCTCGACGGCATGCTCAGGAGGTCCTGCAGGCTGCGCACGACGATGTCGCGGTCGGGCCGATCGAACAGGGGGAAGCCGGTGGGGCCTGGCGGCGGGGGAAGCCGATGCACACCGCCCCGATAGTAGCACACGGGTCCCCGGGCATCTCGCGCCAGGACGAAGCCGATCGCGGCGTGTCGGGAGAGGCGATCGAGGGCTCCGGGGTAGCGAGACTCGATCTCCTCCGCCAGCACGCGCTCCTTCGTGTACATCAGATAGACGTTGACGTTGGGACCCGCCGGGACGATGCAGAGTCCCCCGGCCCAGACGGCGTTGCGCTCCCGAACGGGACGCTCGACGACGGCGAGGTTCCGCTGCCATCCGCGGGTGAAGGGCCAGAGCGGCATGAGGGGAACGACGTCGGTCCCGTCCGCGGTGGACGTTGCCGGCGCGCGCGATGAGTCCGGCCGCACCGTCCCGTCGTGCCCGAAGCAGCCGAGGATCGCTCCGGCCACCGAGGTCTCCCCTGCCACGTCGCGGAACCGGACCGAGCGGATCTGCCCGTGATCGGAGAGGATGAAGAGATCGTAGCCGTGCTCCGGGACCCGGCGAATCACTCGCACGAGGCGGCCGATGCTTCGGTCCACCCCCCGGAGCGCTCGCATCGCGGCCGCGTGGCGGGGCCCCAGGTCGTGGGCGGCCACGTCGTAGTCCACGAAGTTCACGTAGAGCGCCGGCACGCCCGCGTAGAGGTCGACCGTCACTCCCAGCGTGATGAGCTCGCGGAGCCAGCCACCAACGAGCAGGCGCGTCACCGCCTGGCGGAACGATGTCACGCGCCGCCCCAGGCTGAAGCTCCGGAGCGCCCGGCCCAGCCAGTCCAGCAGCTCCCACAGCGTGACCACCGACATCTTCGCGACGAGCCAGGCGAGGATCACGCACGGCACCACCCAGGCTCGGAAGCCGACCCGGCCCCAGAACGCGTGGGGCCGAAGGAGGTGGGCAAAGGTCAGGACCGTGTCATCGGCGCCACCCCCGAACACGCAGCCGTAGGTTCGCCCCCCGCGAACGATCCCCTGCCCCGGGTGGGCGTGGGCGGCCTCCACGGCGGCCGCGTCCCAGGGTCGCGGAAACCACCGGTAGGTGCCTGTCCGCTTGTCGAGGAACTCGAAGGCCGGGACGTCGACCGGGCCTCCGTACATCAGCCCCGCCTGAAACGCCGGCGTCGAGGTGGGCAGGCCGGACGGGATCGAGTGGAGGCGAAGGGCGTCACCGCGGAGCAGCCGTGCCAGGGTCGGCACGTACCTCCGCCTCATCGCCTCGCCGAGCATCTGGTGCGAGCATCCGCAGATCTGGACCACGATGAAGCGGCGGGCCGGCGCCTCCGGGGCCGGCGGCATCCGGGCCCACCGGGCAAGCAGATCCATCAGCGCCGGGCCGACGCGGGCGGGGCGAGACCACCAGCGGACGGGTCGGACCATTGGCTCCGATCCTACGGTCGCATCATCCCGGGGGCAACGAGTGCCTTGCGCGGGTCCGAGCGTCTCTGCTACGTTCCAATCATGACCACGCGGGAACAGCGGGAGTCCCATGCGTCGACTCCGTACGGCGCTCAGGTTGGCGGGCCGTGAGCCGGGCGCCCCGGCACCGGCTGCACCTGTAGACACATGCGAATCATCGTGATCGGCGCGGGCGAGGTCGGCTATCACATCGCCGCGCGCCTATCCCACGAAGCGCACGAGATCGTCGTCATCGAGCGTCAGCCCGAGGTCGTGCGGCGCCTCGAGGAGACCCTGCGCGTCCGCGCCATCGAGGCGGACGGCTCGTCGCCACGCGCGCTCGAGGCGGCGGGCGTCCGGGACGCCGCGATGGTGATCGCGGTGGCCGACGTGGACGAGGTCAACATCGTGGCGTGCGCCATCGCCCACCAGTACGGCGTGGCGACCAAGATTGCGCGGGTCCGCGACATCGAGCTCGGTGAGCACCCCATCCTGGCCGGCGGCAAGGTCCTCGGGATCGATCTCCTGATCAATCCGACCCAGGTCGTCGCGGAGGAGATCCTGCGCGTCATCAAGACCACCGGAGCCGCCGAGGTGGCCGACTTCGCCGAGGGGCGCGTCCAGCTCCTGGGCGTCAAGGTAGGCTCGAGGGCTCCGGTCGTGAACCGCCGCCTCCGCGACCTCCGTTCGGTCCAGGCGTCTGCCCCCTTCCGGGTCGTCGGCATCGCTCGAGGCGAGCGCCTCATCGTGCCCACCGCGGACACCGTGCTGGCGGCCGAGGACCACGTGTACGTCGTGTCGCGCCGGGACGTGATCCCGGACATCCTCGTCCTCATGGGTCGGACCGCGGCGGCAACGCGACAGGTGTTCGTCATCGGCGGCGGCCGCATCGGCCTGGAGGTCGCGCGGGCGCTCGAAAACGACGAGATCACGGTGACCGTGCTG
Organism: Candidatus Methylomirabilota bacterium; assembly: GCA_035550795.1. Lineage (GTDB taxonomy): Bacteria > Methylomirabilota > Methylomirabilia > Rokubacteriales > DASRDR01 > DASRDR01. The sequence continues at coordinate 134,035 of DASZOL010000111.1, read as the reverse complement.
GAGCGGACCCGGGCCCGCTACGACGAGCTGACGCGAGAGCTCACCCACGCCCGGGTGGTCCACGGCGATGGCACGGACATCAAGCTGCTCGTGGACGAGGACATCGGCTCGGCCGACGCCGTCGCAGCGCTGACCGACGACGATCCCACGAACCTGCTGGCCGCGCTCCTCGGCAAGCGTCACGGCGCGAAGAAGGCCGTCGCGCTGTTCAAGCGCCAGGACCTCATCCCGCTCGTCGGCTCGCTCGGGATCGACGCGGCGATCAGCCCGCGCCTGCTCACGGCCAGCGTCATCCTGAAGTACGTACGCGGCGGGCGGGTGGTCTCCGTGTTCGAGCTGCCGGAGAGCGAGGCGGAGACCATAGAGCTGGTGGTACAGCAGGAGACGCCGGCCGCGGGCCGGTCGATCGAGGGGCTCGGCCTCCCGGGCGAGGCGCTGGTCGGCGCAGTGGTCCGCGGCGATCAGATGCTTGCGGCGGACCCCGAGCTTGTGCTCGCGGTGGGCGACCACGTGATCCTGCTCGCCTTGCCGCGGGCGATCTCCGTCGTCGAACAGCTGTTCGGGCTGTAGGCCGCCCTACTCCCTCCGCTCGTCGTCTGGCTCGGGAGCCGGCTGCGCTTCCGGCCCACCGACCATCGCATCCCAGTCGATCGGCGGGCCGCCCCCGGCCTCGCCCTCCTTCGAGCCCTCGCGCTTCTTCTCGGCTTTCGCGTCGCGCTTGGCCCGCCGGGCCTGCTCCTTGCGCCACTTCTCCCCGCTATAGGACCGTCGCCCCATGCCCCCCTCCGCGCCGGCGTTTGGAGATGCCGAGGCCCTCCCGGTAACCCGGAAGGGCGGGTCTGCTGCCGTTCCCCTGGCGGAGGCTCAGAGTACGGGACCGATGATCCAGGGTGCGAACTCCTCCTCCCCGATCCCCTGAGCCTCGCTCTTCGTCTTTCTCCCGGACGCGACCGCAACGACCTCCTCGAAGATCTGCCGCCCCACGGTCTCGAGCGGCGTCCCCTCGAGAATGACGCCGCAGTTGATGTCCATGTCCTCCTCCATCTGGCGATAGACCAGCGAGTTCGTGGCCAGCTTGATGGAGGGCACGGGACGACAGCCGAAGACGGAGCCCCGGCCCGTCGTGAAGACGACGACGTTCGCGCCCCCGGCCACGAGGCCCGTGACCGACACGGGGTCGTGACCGGGCGTGTCCATGAAGACGAAGCCCCGGGTGGTGATCGGCTCACCGTAGAGGAAGACGTCCGTCAGGGGGGTCGTCCCTCCCTTGGTCACGCCCCCGAGGGACTTCTCGAACACCGTCGTGAGCCCCCCGGCCTTGTTGCCGGGGGCCGGGTTGTTGTCCATCTCGGCCCCGAGGACCCGGCAGTAGTACTCCCACCACTTGAAGCGGTCGATGAGCTTCTTGGCCACGCCCTCGTTGACCGCCCGCCGGATGAGGAGGTGCTCCGCGCCGTAGATCTCCGAGGTCTCCGCCAGCACGCCGGTGCCGCCGTAGCGAACCAGCTCGTCCACCGCCCAGCCGAGCGCAGGGTTCGCGGTGATCCCGGACGCGCCGTCGGATCCCCCGCAGTTCGTGGCGAGGATCAGCTCCGAGACCGGCTGCGGCGTCCGCCGGGCCTCGTTGGCGCCAGGCAGGAGCGCCTCCACCGCCTTGATCCCGGCCTCGACGGTCTTCCGCACGCCGCCCGCCTCCTGGATCGAGAGGACACGCGGCCGCCCAAGCCGCTGGCGCTCGATGAACGGGATCGTCTGGTTGACCTCGCACCCGAGCCCGATCAGGACATAGGCCGCCACGTTGGGATGGCGCGCATAGCCTCCGAGCACGCGCATGAGCGCCTCGTGGTCCTCGCCGAAGAGCTTCGTCCCGCATCCCGACTTGTGGGTGATCGCGATGACGCCGTCGACGTGCGGGTAGTCCCGCTGGACGTCGCGGAAGCGCTCCCGGACGAACTGGCAGACGCTCGCCGAGCAGTTGACGGTCGAGATCACCGCCACGTAGTTCCGCGTCCCCACGCGTCCGTCCGGTCGCTTGAATCCGTCGAAGTAGCGCATCTGGTCGGGCGGGTAGTACCCCACGGGGCGGACGTCGACCCCGACCTGGTAGTCGCGCTGGTAGTCCCCGACGGCGAGATTGTGCGTGTGCACGTGCTCGCCCTGCGCGATCGGCTGCGTGGCGAACCCGATGACCTGTCCGTACCTACGGACCGTTTCTCCCCGGGCACGGGCGCGGCGGGCGATCTTGTGGCCGGGGCGAACGTCACACTGCACCTCGATCCGCTCCCCGGCGTGATCGAGAACGGTCCCGACCCCGATCGGCGCCTTCGCGATGACGACGTCGTCGTCCGGGTGAAGGATCAGCGCTTTCGCGCGGAGGTCATGCGTCGCCATGCCGAAGCTCCTCTCGATCGTGGATGGCAGCCCTCCGACGTGCCTGCGGACCGGACCGCCTCCTCGGACCTTATACCATACCGGGACGGGCGAACCGCGCCCGACCCTTCCGACCTCCTCGCAGCTACGGTAAGATTTCATTGGCCATGCGCAGCTGGCGTCTCGTGGTCTTGGCCGTCGCGGTGCTCCTCGCGTGCCCGGTCAGCCAGGCGCCGGGCCAATCCGGTTCGCGCCCCGGAGCTCCCGCGGGTCCGGTGCTGCGCCTGGGGGCGCTTCTCCCGCTCAGCGGTCCGGGCGCCTGGTTCGGCGCCGAGATCAAGCAGGGGCTCGAGCTGGCGGTGGCCGAGCTTGACCCGGCACCCGAGCGGGCCCCGACGCCCGCCGGCGGGGACACGGCAGAGTCACCCGCGGCCCCCGCGGGGGCGTCGAAGCCCGTTCCCGAGTCCGCGCCGCCAGCGCGGCCAAGGACCGGCGAGAGCGGGAAACCAGAGGCCACGAAGGCCAAGAGCCGGCCGCCGGCCGAGCCGATCGAGCCGCCAGATCGGCCCCGAACGCTCACGCTCGTCGTCCAGGCGCTCGACGTGCAGCCTCTTGACCTGAGGGCGACTGCGGACGAGACCAGCCAGCTGCTTGGCACGGGCGTGACGGCCATCGTGACTGCCTCGCCGACACCGGCGCTGACCGCTTACCCGCTCGCCGCGGCCCGGGATGTCCTCGTGCTCCACGCGGGCCTCGCCACCGACCGCTTCCCTGCGACCAGCCGGACACTGCTCCACCTCCGGCCCTCGGCGGCGGCCCGGGCCGACGTGCTGGGAGCGCACGCCTGGGCACGTGGGCTGCGGCGCGTGGCCGTGGCGGTCGGCGGCGACGACTTCGGCCGCGCTCTTCGGGCGGCCTTCGCCGCGCGCTGGCGCCAGCAAGGCGGGCAGCTGACGCGTGAGGAGAGCGTGTCTCTCGACGCGGCCGACCTCCGAGCGCGGCTCCGGCGCCTCGCGCGGACCGCGCCCGAGGCGGTGGTGCTCGGATTCCAGGGGGCGGCGCTCGGTGAAGTCGCCCGGACGCTCCGCGAGGCCGGATACGCCGGACTCGTCCTGGGCGCGGACGACGACCGGGCCGCCCTTCTGGCGGGTGGGCGCGCCCTCGACGGCGCCCTGATCCTGTCAGACGCGTTCGTCCCCTTGCCGGGGTCCCGCGGAGCCCGCTTCGCCCGCTCCTACGAGGCCCGGCACGGCGAGGCTCCCTCCAGGTTCGCGGCGACCGCGTATGAGACGGCGACGCTCCTGGCCGAGGCCGCTCAGCGTGCGCTCCGAGGCGGGCGCGGTCTCACGGGCTCACGCCTGCGCGACGCCCTCGTCTCCGAGGGCCCCTTCCCTTCGCTCTACGCGGGAGAGCTGGTGGTCCGAGAGGATGGCACCGTTGCCCGGCCCCTCGCGCTCTTCCGGGTCGATGGCGACCGCCTGGCGTTCGAGACGTACGTCGGCGTGGACGGGCGCGCCCTGGGCGGGACCCGGGAGAGCACGCCGTGAGCTTCCGCGACGGCGGCCTCGAGTTCTCGCCGGAGGAGCAGGCGCTCCGGTCCACCGTGGCCAGTGCCTCGGCCAAGGTCCTCCGGCCGATCGCCGAGGCCTGGGGAGAGCGCGACGAGCTCAACTGGGAGCTCGCTCGGGCCCTCGGTCGTGAGGGTCTGTTCCAGCGCCTGGTGCCCGCCGAGTACGGGGGGAGTCTCGAGGGGCCGTTCCGGTCGGTGACGCTCTGCCTGATCCGCGAGGAGCTCGCCCGGACGTGCCCCCCCGCCGAGGAGCTGTTCGCCATCCAGGGGCTCGGCAGCTACCCCATCCTCCTCGCGGGCACCGAGGCCCAGAAGCATCGCTGGCTCCCCGCGCTGGCCCGTGGCGAAGCGGTCCCCGCGTTCGCCCTGACCGAGCCCGGCGCGGGATCGGATGCGGCCGCCCTCAGCACCCGCGCCCACGCTGACGGCGACCACTGGGTGCTCACCGGCGCGAAGCGGTTCATCTCGAACGCGCCAGCAGCCAGCCTCTACGTGGTGTTCGCCCGCACCGGAACGCAACCCGGCACGAGGGGCCTGTCGGCCTTCGTGGTCCCGAGGGAAGCTCCCGGGCTTCTCGGAGGGCCCATGCATACCCTCGCCCCGCACGCCATCGGAGAGCTGCGCTTCGATCGCTGCCGCGTCCCCGCCGACCACAGGCTGGGGGCCGAGGGCGAGGGGTGGCGCGTGGCGATGGGAACGCTCGATGTCTTCCGCGCCTCGGTCGGGGCGCAGGCGGTAGGACTCGGCCAGGCAGCGCTCGATCTCGCCCTCGCCCACGCTCGGCGCCGGATGCAGTTCGGTCAGCCGATCGCCCACTTCCAGGCGATCCAGGCCAAGCTGGCCGACATGGCCACGGAGCTCCGGGCCGCGCGTCTTCTCGTCTACTCCGCGGCACGCCTGAAGGACGCGGGGGCGGCGCGCGTCACGCTCGAATCGGCGATGGCGAAGCTCTTCGCCACCGAGGTGGCCCACCGGGTCGTCGACCAGGCAGTCCAGATCCACGGCGGCGAGGGCGTGCTTCGCGGCTCGCCGATCGAGCGTCTCTACCGGGAGGTCCGCGCCCCTCGCATCTACGAGGGCACGTCCGAGATCCAGCGCCTGATCATCGCCCGCCAGCTCCTGAAGGACGCCGACGGCGCGGGCTGAACCGGCGCGTGGCCCTCAGCGTCTGGCCGTCGCGATCGGCGGCGAGACGAAGATCCGGTCCTCGACCTGCCCGTCTGGGTGATACCGAAGCAGCTCCTGGCGGACGATGCGCACCGCGATCTCGCGAAGCTCGGGGTACTCGACCTCGCCGCGCACTTCCACCGTCGGCGCTGCCCGGCCCTGCAGGGGCAGGTGCGCCACCGCCGTCAGGACTGCCCCGACCAGACGCGGTTCCCGCATGAGAGCGTCGGCGATCTGGCCCTCGATCGCGACGGCCTGGGACCGGCGCTTCCGGCGCAGATCCATGATGGCCACGGCGAAGATGAGGCCGCCCAGGAGGGCGACCACCAGAATGATCCCCGACACCATCAAGCTACCGTCGCCCTCCGTCGGAATCGCGGTGCCCCCGGGGCCGGGAGCGGGCATTCCCTGCGCGAACGCGCCAGACAGACGCGACGCTTCGATCAGCACGAGGCAAGTCAGCATGCCAAGGAGCCTGACCAGTCCACTCATGTGCCGTTACCTCCGCGGGGCCGACCGCCACGGCGAGCCAATCGGCTCCCGCTGCCTTGTTGCTCCCGGGGCGGGCATTCCGCCCCGGCCCCGGCGAGCGCAACCGGTCTTCTGCTGATCGGCTTCGACGTACGCGACCGCCGCCGCCGTCACCGTCGAGCCGGGCTTGATCATCTGCTCTACCTGCACCCCTGCGGGCGCCGAGGATCGCCGGGGTCGCGGCGTGTCACCCAGCGGTCACACGGGCGCCAGGCCCGATCCTCTCCTCATCCTCTGGAGAGCAACGTGAGTGCCATGGGGCCGCGTGCGGAAGAACTCCGCTCTCGGGGTGGCGGGTGTCGTGTCTCGCAACAGGATCGGAACACGGCGAACTTTCTCGCGGCGCCGAGGGGAAGAAGAAGGCGTGTGCAAGAACTACAGGGTGGAAGAAGCTACCCGCGCTCCGACGGGGTTGACCGGAAGAGAGGACGCCCGGGCTCGACGCCCCGGGCGTGCGGCTACGGGCGGGCGTGGGGCGAGAGCGCCATCCCGTGCGGACCCTTGCCGACCGGGATCCGCTTCGTCTCCCGGTGATCCGACAGATCGATGACCGTCACCAGGTTGGCGTGACGGTTCGACACGTAGGCCTTCGTGCCGTCGTTCGCCATCACGACGAGGTCGGGGTAGCCCGGCTGAGGAATCTCCGTCACGACCTCGAGATCCTCGGTCCGGAGCACGGCGATGCGGTTCGCCTTCCGGAGGGTCACGTAGAGGAAACGCCCGTCGGGAGTGAGGACCGCGTCGTGATTGACGCCCTTGACCTTGCCGGTGGCCAGGATCTTGTGCGTCCGGGTGTCGATCTTGGAGACGGTGCGATCCTCGCCGTTCGCCGCGTAGACGTAGTGGCCGTCCGCCGAGAGGGTCAATCCCATCGCGTCACCGCTCGACGGCAGGATCTCGAGGATCTTCCGCTGGGGAACGTCCACCACGGTCACGTTCCCGGCCGTCTCGCTCGTGACCCAGAAGAGCTTCCCGTCCCGCGAGAAGATGCCGTGAGCCGGCCAGGTGCTCACCTCGATCTCACCGTCGACCACCCCCCTCTGGACGTCGTAGATGAGGAGCTTCGACACGTCGCCCCAGTCCAGCACCCAGCAGTACCGGCCGTCCGGCGTGAAGCTGAGGTTGTACGGCCACTCCCCGATCTTGATCCGCCGAAGAACCTTGCGCGCCGCGACGTCGACGACGCTGATCACGCGGCTCTTGTCGTGGATCGCCCACGCCTGGGTACCGTCGGGGGTGAGAACGATCCGGTTCGGCACCCCGCCGCCCAGCGCGATCGTCGCCACGACCTCGTCGCGCCCCGTGTCGATCACCGAGATCGTGCCCGAATGGGTGTTCGACACATAGAGCTCGTCCGCGCTGGCGTCGACGGACCACGCCGCGAGCAAGAGCCACACGGCCAGGACCGCTCGGATCATCGGACGCACGCTCCGCGACGGGAATGGGCTCCCAAGTGGCGGCCAGTATAGCATCGAGCCCTCCCCGGGCCCGCACTTGGACGCTACGGCACGAGGGTCTCCTCCCGCCAGCGGCCTCCCTCCCGGATGAAGCGCCGGCGGTCGTGGAGCCGGTCCGGGGACCCGCGCCAGGCCTCGATCCGCTCGGGCACCAGGTACACGCCCCGCAGGAGCTCCGGCCGGGGCACCGCCTCCGGTGTGGGGTACTGTTGGCGCAGGGCCTCGATCCCATCGAGAAAGCGCTCGCGCGACGGCACGGCGGTCGACTGGCCGCCGTACGTCGCGTAGTAGACGTCGAGGAGGCGCGACGCGTGCACCTTGTCGTTCCAGTATCTCTCGACGAGAGCGTCGGGCATGGGCGCGACGCCTCCGCGCACGCGGTACTGCCGGCGGATCGTCAGCCACAGGAGGAGCAGCTCGTAGCGTCCGAACGTGAGCGGCTCCCACTTCGGACTCGTGCGGCTGATGAGCAGGCCGATGCCCTGGGGGCCTACGTCGCGGAGGACGATCGGACGCACTCCCGGCGGATCGGCCTCCGCGGCGCGGCCGGCGGTCGCCAGCACGCACAGGTCGGCGAACGGGTCGCCGGCGGCGCGGGCTCGGGCCCGGTCCTCGACGACGAGCGCGATCGGATCGGAGGTCGCGGTTGCCATGGGTCGGCATTGTAGCAAGGGTGCCGGGGCGGTTCGGCGCAGACGGGCGAGCGCAGGTGGCGGCCGGTCTCCCGTTCTGATAGGGTCACGACTGGACAGCCCGTGATCGAGCTCGGTGCCCGGAAGATGTCGTCGGAAGGACCTCGAGGTCGGTTCCGCCGAGCCCGCCGGCTCTGCGGGGCCGTGATGGGGCTGGCCGGTTGCGTGGGGTTCCTGCCCCAGCCTGCGCCGTCCGCCGACCTCTCGACGCTCCATCTGCCGCCCGGTTTCACGATCGGGTTCTTTGCCCGCGACCTCGGGCATCCCCGCTTCCTGGTGATCGATCCCCGTGGCACGCTCTTGGTCTCGGTGCCGCGGGCTGGTCGCGTCGTCGCGCTGCCTGACCGGGACGGGGACGGCCGCGCTGACGCCGCCGTGCGGGTGGTGGAAGGCCTCGACCTCCCGCACGGCCTGGCGTTCCTCGACGGCCAGCTCTACGTCGCGGAGACGGGGCGGGTCGTGCGCTTCGACTACGACCCGGTCACGCACCATGTCCGCGGCGCCCCGGCGGTCATCGTGCCGCACCTTCCCGCGCGGGGCAGCCACTGGAGCCGGAGCATCGTGATCGGGCCGGACCGCCGGCTCTACGTATCGACGGGATCCTCCTGCAACAGCTGCGAGGAGCGCGACCGCCAGCGCGCGGCCATCTTCCGCTACGAGGCCGACGGCCGGGGGGGCGCGCCCTTCGCCACGGGTCTGCGCAACGCGGTCGGGATCGCCTTCCGCCCGGGCACGACCGATCTCTGGGCCACGGTCAACGGGCGCGACTGGCTCGGGGAGGACCGCCCCGCCGAGTACGTCACCCGGATCGAGGAGGGCGGCTTCTACGGCTGGCCATACTGCCACTGGGCGGCGACGGGACTGGTTCCCGATCCCGACCTGGGCCGGGGCGACCACTGCAAGGCAGTGCGACGCCCGAGCGTTCTCTATCAAGCCCACACGGCTCCGCTCGGCCTCGCCTTCTACACGGGAGCCCGGTTCCCGGCTGAGTACCACGGCGACCTTTTCGTCGCGCTCCACGGGTCATGGAACCGCTCGGTGCCGGTCGGCTACAAGGTGATCCGGGTGCGGCTCGGCGGGGCCACGCCGGTCGTCGAGGACTTCGCCACGGGCTGGCTCGTCGGCAACCGCTACTGGGGTCGGCCGGTCGACCTCGCCGTGGCGCCCGACGGAGCGGTTTTCCTGTCCGATGACGCCCTGGGTGCCGTGTACCGGATCACTTACCAGCTTGGCTGAGCGCGCGTAAGCCCGACACGGTAATGGCTACATCCTGGCGTCCCTGGACCCCGCCAGAGGCGGGACTCCTCGGCGCCGGGACCACCCCGGGGGCGGCGACCCGGCGGTCGTCGGCGGATCGTGGAGCGCGGCACGCCGGTTGCTGCAGAGCGTCATCATCAGGTCACCCGCAGCAATCATGGGCATCCGCGATCGCCTGACCGCCGTGGTCAGCGCCGTCCGGCGCCATCGCCGGCTCCTGGCGATGCTTGGCCTCGCCATCCTCACGGGTCCACCGGTGGTCTTCGGCATCTGGACGTGGCGCACGGCGGCGAGCGTCGACCTATCGCGGCTAGAGGACGCCGCCCTCATTTACGCGGCGGGCCAGACCCTCACGCCCGGCGTCTCGGTCGAGGCCGCCGACCTTCCCGGCGTCCTGCGTCGCCTGGGCTACCGGGAAACCCAGGCGCCTCCGGCGGCGCCCGGTCAGTTCCGCCGCGGGACCGGCGTGTGGGACCTCCACCTCCAGCCGCGGCAGGACCCGGGCTCGTCGCGGCCAGCGATGGCGGTCCGGCTCGTGGTGGAGGACGGTCGGATTCGCCAGCTCGCCACGGCCGCCGGCGAGCCGCTGGAGGAGATCGAGCTCGAGCCCGAGACCCTCACGGGGCTCGGCGGCGCCGCCAACCAGCTTCGGCATCCGGTCCCCCTCGCGACGGTGCCACGACACCTGATCCAGGCCGTGCTGGCGGCGGAGGATCACCGATTCTTCGAGCACCCCGGGGTGGACCTGCGGGCCGTGGGACGCGCGGTCTGGGTCAACCTCCGCCGCGGGGAGCTGACCCAGGGCGGCAGCACGCTGACCCAGCAGCTCGTGAAGAACCTCGTGCTGACGCCCAAGCGCACCTGGGGACGGAAGGCGCGCGAGGCGGCGATCGCTCTCGCGATCGAGCGGCGCTACTCCAAGGACGAGATCCTGACCGCCTATCTGAACGGCATCTACCTTGGGCAGCACGGCGGGTATGCCGTCTACGGGGTCGGGGCGGCGGCACGGAGCTTCTTCGGGAAGGACGTCGAGCGGCTCACGCTCGGCGAGGCCGCCACGCTCGCGGCGATCATCCGCGCACCGAACACCTACTCGCCTGTCCACCACCCCGCGCGCGCCCGTGAGCGCCGCAACATGCTCCTCCACCGGATGCACGAGCTGCGCATGCTGGACGACCGCCGCCTCGCCGGGGCCATCCAGGAGCGCCTGGTCGTCCAGCGGGGCGCCGCCATCAACGCCCTCGGACCGTACTTCGCGGACTGGGTGCGGGCGCAGGTGGAGCAGATCCAGCCGGCGGACGAGGCGTCGTCGGGCGGCCTCCGGATCTACACGACGCTCCAGCCCGTCCTCCAGCGGGCCGCCGAGGCAGCCCTCGTGCGGGGGCTCGATCGCCTGGAGGGCCAGCACCGTGCGCTCCGGCGAAGCCAGCCGGCGGCGCGGCTACAGGGGGCGATCGTCGCGCTGGATCCCCGGACCGGCGAGATCCGCGCGATGGTCGGGGGGCGCGACTACGGACAGAGCCAGTTCAACCGCGCGACCCAGGCGCGCCGCCAGCCGGGCTCGGCCTTCAAGCCCTTCGTCTACCTGGCGGCACTGGGCCACGGGCCACGCGGCGAGCCGCCGAACTTCACGCCCACCTCCCTCCTCGAGGACCGCCCGCTGACGATCGGGACCGGTCGCACCGCCTGGACCCCGCGCAACTACGAGAACCGGTACGAGGGAACGGTCACGCTCCGGCGGGCGCTCGAGCAGTCGCTCAATGCCGCGACCGTGTGGATGGCCGACAGCATCGGCTACGACGCCGTCGTACGCTCCGCGCGGGAGGCCGGATTCACGAGCCCGCTCGAGGCCGTGCCGGCACTGGCGCTCGGGAGCTTCGAGGTGACGCCGATCGAGCTGGCCGCCGCCTACGGCGCCCTCGCGAGCGGCGGGGAGCGGGTGCGGCCGAGCGGGCTCCGTGCGGTGGTGGACCGCGAGGGCGAGGTGAGCGAGCCGCCCACCGAGCGCATGCCGGGCCTGAGACCCGACGAGGCCTTCCTGGTCTCCCATCTGCTCCAGGGGGTGATCGACCGCGGCACCGGCGCGGCGGCCCGCGCCCTCGGCGTGGAGGGTACCGTCTCCGGGAAGACGGGAACGACGAACGAGGGCCGCGACACGTGGTTCGTCGGCTACACCTCGCGGCTCGTCGCGCTCGTGTGGGTCGGGTTCGACCAGCGGGACGTGCTCCGCCTTTCAGGCGCGCAGGCCGCGCTCCCGATCTGGGCCGACTTCATGCGCACCGCGCTGGCCGTGGTCCCGGCCCCCTCGCCCGAGCCGCCCCCGTCGATCACGTTCCGCGACGTGGACGCCGCCAATGGCAAGCTTGCCACGGCCTGGTGCCCGGTCGTCATTCACGAGGCGTTCCTCGCGGCGACCGAGCCACGGGATGCCTGCCCCGACCACGGTCCGGCCGCGGCGGTTCGCTCGTTCTTCCGCCGCCTGTTCGAGTCGGTCCGCTAGACTCCCCTGCGGATTGCCTCGGCCGCGCCTTCCCCGTACGATACAGGCGCGCCATGCGGCTCACCGGCAAGGTCGTCCTGATCACCAACGTCGGCCAGTACATGGGCCTGGCGTGCGCCGAGGAGTTCGCGAAGGAGGGCGCCATCCTGGCGCTCCACGAGCGAACGGAGACGCGCGCTCATGCCGCCCTCGAGCTCGCACGCGCTCACGGGCGGGAGGCCACGGTGGTGACGGGCGACCTCACGGTCTCCGGCGAGGCGAACCGTGTCGTGCGGGCCGTCGCAGAGCGGCACGGGCGCCTCGACGTGCTGATCAACAACTCGAGCCATCCACCGGTCGGCGGGCCGGTGGACGAGGTCTCCGACGAGACGTGGCGGTCCATGACGGCCCATCTGTATGACGAGCCGTTCTTCTGCCTCCGCGCCGCGATCCGCGTGATGAAGCGGCAGGGGTACGGCAAGGTGGTCAACCTCACGTCGGCAGTGGCGATCCCCGGTCTGCCGAACTACGCCGCGTACTCGGCCGCGCGGGCCGGAACGAATGGCCTCACCCGGGCGGCAGGACGGGAGGTCGCGCGCCACAACATCCAGGTCAACGCCATCGCGCAGAACTTCGTCGAGAACCCCACCTACTTCGGCCCCGAGGTGACGGGAAGCCCGGAGAAGCTCGCACGGGTCGTCCGGAACGTCCCCGCCGGACGCCTCGCGCGATCCGAGGAGTCCGCGAAGCTCTGCGTCTTCCTTGCGTGCGACGAGTCGGACTTCTTCTGCGGCCAAGTCATCCCGTTCGCAGGCGGCTGGATCTGAGCGGCCTGCCGGAGCCCGTGTCATGACCGAGCTCGCCGCCCCCGACCTCTACCAGCGCCTCGCCGCGGAGACGCCGCCCCGGATTCTCGATGTCCGCAACGCGGAGGAGTTCGCGCGCTGGCGGGTGGAGGGCCCCCGTCCGGTCGACGTGCTGAACGTCCCCTACTTCGAGTTCGTCGAGCGCGAGGAGGCGTCGGTTCGCAAGGTCACGGACTGGCTCGGCGGCCGCGCAGGGGACCTGGTCGTCGTCTGCGCCGAGGGCGGATCCTCCGTCTACGTGGCCGAGCTCCTTCTGGCACGGGGGCTGGCCGCCGCCAACCTCACCGGGGGCATGGTCGCGTGGGGGCTCGGCACGACCGTGCGGCCCGTCTCCGCGAGCGGACCGGCCCGCCTGTGGCAGGTGCTCCGCTTCGGCCGCGGGTGCCTGTCGTACGTCGTGGCGCGGGGGCAGGACGCGGTCGTGGTCGACCCGCACCGGGGGACCGACGTCTACCGGGGCCTGCTCGATCGCGAGAGCCTCCGCCTCCGGGGGGTTTTCGACACCCACCTGCACGCCGACCACGTGTCGGGCGGACCCGCGCTCGCCCGGGAGGGCGGCGTCGCCTACCATGCCAGCCAGCGCGACTTCGAGGGAGCGTCCGTCCCCGTCGAGGATCTGCCAGATGGGCAGCCCATCCGGATCGGCAAGCTCGACGTCCTCCCGATCGTCTCCCTCAGCACGCCGGGTCACACTCCCGGCAGCACGTCGCTGCTGGTGGGAGACGGCTTTCTCCTGACCGGCGACACCTTGTTCGTCGACGACGTTGGGCGGCCGGACCTGGGCGGTCAGGCGGCCGCCTGGGCGCGGGATCTCCACCGAACGCTGCACGAGCGGCTCCGGTCGCTCCGCGACGCGGTCGTCGTGCTGCCGGCTCACGCGAGCACCGTCGCCCTCGCCGGGCCGCTCGGCGTCGTGGCCGGCACGCTTGGCGACCTGCGGCAACGCAACCAGGCCATGCGTCTCGACCTGGACGCGTTCGTGCGCGAGGCCGAGCACGCCGCGGGCTCGGCACCGGCCGAGTACGCCCGGATCCGGGCGATCAACCTGGGCCGCGAGACGCCCGCCGAGACGGAGCTGACCGAGCTCGAGCTGGGCAAGAACCAGTGCGCGCTGTCGAGGAGGTAAGGCAATGGCGGAGTACCGGACCGTGGACGCCCGCGGACTGAAGTGCCCGATGCCGATCGTCAAGGCGAAGAAGGAGATCGACGCCATCCCGGTCGGCGAGATCCTGAAGGTGGTCGCGACCGATCCCGGTTCGGTGCTGGACTTTCAGGGCTGGATCAAGACCAGCACGAGCTACGAGCTGGTGAACCAGGAGGAGGGCCAGGACGAGCAGGGCCGGAAGACGTTCGTGCACCTGCTGAGGAGGAAGGCATGACGACCGCGACGGTGACCGAGCTCGCGATCGACCCCGCGGTTCGCGCCTACGTGGACGAGCGCCTGGCCGAGCTGCGCGCGCGCCTGCCGGACGACCGGGTGACGCTGGTGGTCTTCTCCGGGGACCTCGACCGGAACCTCGCCGCCCTCGTCATCGCGACGGGCGCCGCGGCGATGGGTCTGGAGGTATCGGTGTTCTACACGTTCTGGGGCCTCTCCGCGCTCAAGAAGCGGCCGACATTGCGCGGCAAGGGCCTCAAGGAGAGGCTCTTCACCCTCATGACCCCGCGCCGGTTGAACCGGATGCCCGTCTCGCAGATGAACTTCGGTGGCATGGGCCGCGTCATGCTCCAATCGATGATGCGAGACAAGCAGGTGGCGTCCGTGGACGAGCTGTTCGACATGGCCCGCCAGCTGGGCGTCAAGCTCATCGCCTGCACGATGTCGATGGACGTGATGGGCATCGCGCGCGAGGAGCTGATCGAGGGCGTCGAGGTCGGAGGAGTCGCAACCTTCCTGGGTGATGCGGCTCGCTCGCGCGTATCGCTCTTCGTTTGAGCGGCCCGTGTTCTCCCCGGGAGGCGCCTGAGCGCGGGTCGTGGTCTTCCAGCCCGAACTGTCCCTAACCATCGAGGGGCGCGAGGGTCGGACGCCGCTCTCCTTCCTGGTGCGCCACATCGTCTGCGCCGGCTACACGAGCCGGGATCGAGCGGACGCGGAGCGGCACATCGAGGAGCTTGGAGGCCTCGGCATCGCGCGGCCGAAGGAGGTGCCGGTCTTCTTCGCAGTAGCCGCCTACCTCGCCACTGTCGAGCACGTGGTGGAGGTGCAAGGGCCGTTCACCTCGGGAGAGGCCGAGTTCGCGCTGCTGCTCGGGCCGGGAGGGCCCTGGGTGACGGTCGCGAGCGACCAGACCGACCGCTTCGTCGAGCGCCACTCGGTCCCGGCCTCGAAGCAGCTGTGCCCCAAGGTGCTCGCGGCCACCGTGTGGCCCCTGTCTGAGATCGAAGGGCACTGGGACGATCTCGAGCTCCGGGCCTGGGTCCGAAGCGGTCGGAAGCGGCGCCTTTACCAGGAGGCCAAGTTGGGGAGCCTCCTCGCACCGGACGTGCTCCTGGCGGGCCTCCGTCGCCGCGTGGGCCGCGCGCTCGACGGTGTCCTCCTCCTCTCGGGAACGGTGCCGACGGTCGACGGCCAGCTGGTTTATGGCGATGCGTACGAGCTGGAGCTCGCCGACCCCCGTCTCGATCGGGTCATCCGGACCCAGTACGCGGTGCGAGTCCTGGAGCGGGGCTCTCGCGGGTAGCCTTCGATCGAGTCCGCGCGGACGTCGGCCTCGGCGGAGAAGCGATGACCACGAGCATCGAGCACCGGCAGGTTCGGGCGAACGGGATCACCTTCCACGTCGCGACGTCGGGGCCGTCCGACGGGCCGCCGGTGCTATGTCTGCACGGGTTCCCCGAAGGATGGATGAGCTGGCGTCCGGTGATGAACCTGCTGGGGGAGGCGCGCCTCTATGCGCCGGACCTGCGCGGCTACGGTCAGACGGAGCGCCCGCCGAGCGGCTACGACGTCTTCACGCTCACCGACGACATCAGCGCGTTGATCCAGGCTCTCGGGCTGGAGAGACCCGTGCTCGTCTCCCACGACTGGGGCGGCGCGCTCGCCTGGATCTTTGCCCATCGATACTCGCATCTCGTCAGGAGGGTCGCCGTCGTCAACTGCCCGCATCCGAGAACGCTCGTGCGGGCCGTCCTCCACTTCGAGGACTTTCAGACGATTCGAATCCCGTGGGTGCCCATCTTCGAGATCCCGTGGCTGCCCGAGCTCTTCCTGACCACGCCGATCGGTCGCCGGGTACTGAAGCTGTCCTTCACCCTCCGGGAGGGGCAGACGGGCACGATGGACGTGGCCCTCGTCGACGAGCTGGTCTCCCGGTTCCAGACGGCCGACGACATGCGCGGGCCGATCAACTACTACCGCGAGATGGTCAGCACGCAGCTCCTACCGGCGAAGCGCGCCCGGTTGGAGGCCGTCTACCGAGCGCCCATCACGGCGCCGTTCACACTCGTGTGGGCGGCCAAGGACGGCGCGCTCTCGGCCCGGGTGGCCATGAACAGCGAGATCGACGCCGGCTGTCCGGTGGATCTCCGGCCGCTCCCGGGCGTGGGCCACTTCGTGAGCCTGGAGGCTCCCGACAAGCTCGCGCGGGAGATCCGGCGCCTCCTGGACGCGCACACCCCCTAGCACCCGGGAGAGCGGGCGTTCTCCGTGCTCCACCACCCCGGCTCCGGGTGGTGGTGGTGGCCGCACGAGAGCCGACCGCTCAGACCACGTTCCCTTCTCGAATCGCGAACTTCAACCGGCGAGTGGCGACCGGGCCCGGGCACCTATCTTGCGGCGAGGATCTGTGGCGCACGTGCCAGACTCGTGACAACGTGTCGCGCGACATCATCGCGGCAGCCCCGTCCGACGGAGGAAGGCATGAAGTGGCTCGAAGTGACCGGCTACGTCGCGTCGATCCTGGTGCTGTCCACCTTCTACATGAAGACGATGATTCCCCTGCGAGGCTGCGCCATCGCGAGCAACATCGCGTTCATCGGGTACGGGTTCTTCGGCGAGATCTATCCGGTGCTCATCCTGCACCTGCTTCTCCTGCCTCTCAACATCAAGCGCCTGCTGGAGATCCGTCAGCTGATCAGAGACATCAAGCGTGCCTCCGAAGGGGGGTTCTCGTTCGAAGCCATGATCCCGTTCCTGACGAAGCGAACCTTCAAGGCGGGGCACGTGCTCTTCCGGAAAGGTGACAGGGCCACCCATCTGTACGTCCTGTCTCGGGGGTCGGTCCAGCTGCCGGAGATCGACGTCCTGGTCAAGAAGGAAGGCGCCATCATCGGAGAGATCGGCCTCTTCGCGCCGAATCACGAGCGCACAACAAGCGCGATCTGCGAGACGGACGTCGTCGCGCTCACCCTCACGGAAGACAAGGTCCTGAAGCTCTACTTCCAGAATCCACAGTTCGGCTTCTCGCTGGTTCAGCTGGTCACTCGCCGACTGCTGGCGGACTGGTCAGGCTCGGGCGGCCGCGCAGGGACGGCGTCGCCCGGAGTCCCGGTGTCCAGCCGGTGAAGAGGCGCGCGCGACGGACCGCTGCCGCTGGCGGCTGACTCCATCGTCCGCCTCCCGACGCGTCGCCGCCCACGCGGCGTCGCGTGGCCGGACCCGCCCGCCGGGCCCCCGCGCGCCAGGCGGCGTCAGTCGGCGGGGCGGTTCAGCAGCGCCAGCGCCTCGGCGTGGACGTGGCCGTTCGAGGCAAGTGCGGTTCCGGAGTAGATCGTCGGCCGCCCCGCGAGATCCGTGAAGCGCCCTCCCGCCTCCTCGATCAGCACCTTGAGAGGCGCGATGTCCCACGGTTTCACGTCCGCCTCGAACATGAGCTCCGCCTGGCCGCGCAGGACGAACGTGTACCCGAAGTAGTCCCCGAACCCGCGCTGGCGATCCGTCGCCTCGACCAAGCGGACGAAGCCGTCCCAGGCTCGCCCGTCGTCGAGCGGCCGCAGAAGATTGAGGCTCGAGTGCACCAGCATCGCCTCGGCCAAGTGGTCGACGCGCGACACCCGGAGGGGAACGCCGTCCGCCCACGCGCCCTGTCCCCGGCGAGCCCAGAAGAGCTCGCCCGTCATCGGCGCATGCACCACCCCGAGCGTGACTTCGCCTTCCTCCTCGAGAGCCAGCAGCGTCGCCCAGTACGGGATCCCCCGGACGAAGTTCTTGGTCCCGTCGATGGGATCGATGATCCAGCGCCGGGACTGGCTCCCCTGGGCGCCGAACTCCTCGCCGAGGAACCCGATGTCCGGAAAGGCTGGACGGAGCCGATCCGCGATGGCGACCTCCGCCTCGTGGTCGGCCTGGGTGACGGGCGTCCGATCGGCCTTCCGCATGACGCGGACGTCCCCGCGGAAGTAACGGAGCGCGATCGCGCCCGCGCTCCGAGCCGCGTCCCTCGCGGCTTCCAGCAGGCGGTCGGTCACGACCGTGGCAGTCCCAGCACGCGGTCGCCGATGATGTTGCGCTGGATCTCCGAGGTCCCGCCCGCGATCGCGAAGCGCCGCGCGAACAACGACTGGAACGCCCACCGGCCGTTGTCCGGCGCCCCGTGCACGCCTCGCCAGAGCTGACCCCGGACGCCGAGCAAGGCGCTCGCCGCCTCCGCCATTCGCACGTACGCCTCGCTGTACGCGAGCTTCAGCACCGAGCTCTCCGGGCCCGGCGTCTCGCCGCGAAGGCGGCGCGTCAAGGAGCGGAGGCTCGTGAGCCGGAGCGTCTCAGTGTCGATCCAGCACCGGGCGAGCGCCTGGCGCACCACCGGGTCCTTCGAGGCCGGTCCGTCGCCCCTCGGCACCTGACGCGCCAGGTCGAGCAGGCAGCGCGTGAAGTGATGCAGCGTCGTCTGGTTCCCGAGACCCGTCCGCTCGTACATGAGCACCGTGATGGCCACCTTCCAGCCGGCGTGGAGCGGCCCCAGCAGGTGGTTGCGCGGTACCCGCACGTCGTCGAAAAACACCTCGTTGAACTCGGCGTCCCCGGTCAGCTGCACCAGCGGCCGGACCGTGATGCCGGGACTGCGCATGTCCACGAGCAGACACGAGATGCCCTCGTGGCGCGGCGCGGCGGGATCCGTGCGGACGAGGAGGAGGCACCAGTGGCTCCGGTGGGCGTTCGAGGTCCAGACCTTCTGGCCCGAGACCCGGAACGTCTCGCCGTCCAGGATCGCGCGGGTCCCGAGCGCCGCGAGGTCGGACCCCGCCCCAGGCTCGGAGAAGCCCTGGCACCAGATGTCCTCGGCCGCGAGGATCGGTGGCAGGAAGCGGTGCCGCTGCGTCTCGGTACCCCACTCCATGATGCCCGGGCCGGCCAGCATGAGCCCGATCGTGTTCACGCCTGGCGGGGCACCGGCGCGCACCATCTCCTCCTGGAAGACCATCTGCTCGACCAGGCTGGCGCCCCGTCCCCCGTACGCCTGGGGCCAGGCGACGCCGACCCATCGCCCGCGGTGAAGGCGCTTGTGCCAGGCCAGGCATGCGTCGAACGACCGGTCGGGATGGAGCGTGAACTCGTCGTCCGTCGCGGGCCACTCCGTGCGGTGAGCGGGCAGCTCGCGATCGAGCCATTCACGCAGCTCGGCGCGAAACGACTCCTCGGCGGGCGAGAACGCGAAATCCATCGTCAGGCGTGTGGTAGCACACGCGGATGGGACGGTCAAGGAGACGCACGCCCTGCCGTCGAGGCGCGACACCGGTCGAGGCGCGACTTGCGCGCCGGGTGTTCCTGGCCGAGAATCGGCGGGCACCGCGGCGCGGCGCCACCCCACACTCGGAGGTCCCGATGCCCAAGCAACGCTACTGCGCCAAGAGCGTGTTCGACCCGTCCTCGTACTGCCAGGGTGTCAAGGTCAGCGGACCCGGCACGACCCTCTACATCTCGGGCCAGATCGCCATGGACGCCAAGGGACGCCTCGTGGGCCGGGGCGACTTCCCCGCCCAGGCCCGGCAGGCGCTCAAGAACGTCAAGGGCATGGTCGAGGCGGGAGGCGGCACCCTCGCCGACGTCGTGAAGCTGACCTTCTTCCTCACCGACGTGCGCTACCGACAAGACCTCGTCCCGATTCGCGAGGGGTTCTTCGGGCCCAAGCTCCCGGCCTCGACGCTGATCACGACCCCCGCGCTGGCTCACCCAGACTACCTGATCGAGATCGAGGCGATCGCCTTCGTCGAGGGTCGCTGATGCGGCTCCAGGGCAAGGTTGTCGTCGTCACCGGTGCGGCGCGAGGAATCGGGCTTGCGATCGCCCAGCGGTTCGTCAAGGAGGGAGCGCGTGTCGTGCTCGCCGACCGGCTGTCTGCCGAGGTGAAGGCCGAGGCGGCCAGGCTTGGAACGGCGGCGCTCGCCGTCCCGACCGATGTCGGGGACGCCGGGGAGGTCCGGCGCCTGATCACCCGCACCGTCGAGCGCTTCGGACAGCTCGACTGCATGGTCGCCAACGCAGCGGTCCAGGCCGAGATCCCCTTCCTGGATCTCACCGAGGAAGAGTTCGACCGCGTGATCCGCGTGAACCTCAAGGGCACGTTCCTCTGCGGCCAGACCGCCGCGCGGCAGATGGTGCAGGCCGGCACCCGCGGGACGATCATCAACATGAGCTCCGTCAACGCGGTCGTGGCGCACCCGGTGCTGGTCCACTACGCCGCCTCCAAGGGCGGCATCTCCATGCTGACCAAGGGCATGGCAGTGGCCCTCGCGGCGCACGGTATCCGCGTCAACGGCATCGGCCCGGGCACGGTCAATACGCCCATCAACGCCGGCTTCTTCAGCCTGCCCGGCATGATTGACCGGTTCCTCATGAGGACCCCGCTCGGGCGCATCGCGGAGGCCGACGAGATCGCGAGCGTCGCGGTGTTTCTCGCCTCGGACGAGGCGTCGTACGTGACGGGCACCACGATCTACGCCGACGGCGGGCGACTCGCGCTCAACGGCGTCACGACGCGAGCCCAGTAGGCCTTCGATGGGCGTGCTCGACCGCTTCCGCCTCGACGGGAAGCGCTGCTTCGTCACCGGCGGCAGCCGTGGACTGGGGCGCGAGATGGCGCTGGCCATGGCGGAGGCGGGAGCCGACGTCATCATAGTCGGTCGCGACCGCCCCGCGCTCGAGGCGGCCGGGGCCGACGTCGAACGCCGCGGTCGCAGCGTCGTCCTGATCCAGGCCGACGTCAGCCAGGCGCTCGAGGCAGAGCGCGCGTGCCGCATCGCCCTCGAGCAGCATGGCCCGGTTCACATACTGGTCAACAACGTCGGCGGGCGCCGCTTCGACATCCCGACCGAGGATCTCGAGCTCGAGCAGTGGCAGGAGAGCGTCGACCTCAACTTGACGAGCACGTTCATCTGCACGAAGCTGATCGGCGGCGCCATGGTCCGGCGCGGGCAGGGCGGCCGGATCATCAATGTCGCCTCCGTGTCGGGCATGGTGGCCAGCCGAGGCATCGGCGGGCGGAGCTACGAAACCAGCAAGGCCGCCGTGATCCACCTGACGCGCACGGTGGCTGCCGACTGGGCGCCCCACCGGGTCACCGTCAACGCGATCGCGCCCGGAGCGTTCCTCACCGAGTCCAACCTTCGCTGGAGCCGTCTCAAGCCGGCGATGATGGACTCGTTCAAGGCGCAGATTCCGATGGGCGAGCTCGGCCGGCCCGAGGACCTCGGGCCCCTCGGCGTCTACCTGGCAAGCGACGCTTCCCGCTACATGACGGGGGCGGTCCTGGTCATCGACGGGGGTTACACCGCCTGGTAGCCGCGCCGGCCGAGGCAGCGGCCGGCCCCGGGCGCGGCGGCGGCGCCGAGCACTGGGGCCTCAGATCGCCCGACATCGAGAAGACGAGAAGCATCACCGCTGCCGACACGCCGGTCGGCGAAACAGCGCGCGATAGAGCCCAGCGAGGGGCCCCCGTCCGTGGGCGCGCCGAGCGACAAGCGTGCCCGTCTCGGCGATGGCCGCCGCCGAGAGGGTCAGCAGGTAACCGACCAGCCGACCCGGTAGTGCGTCATAGCAAACTGACGCACTACCGCCGACCCTGACGCCCCGCGGGCGCGGTGCTATCATCTTCGATGTCGGCATGCACTCCTCGCGCGCAGTTGCCGCCCTGGTGACGCAGCTCCAGGCGGCTCCCGTCCTCTTCCTCCTGCTCGACTACGACGGCACCCTCGTCCCCTTCGCGCCGACGCCGGAGCTTGCCGAGCCCGACGACGAGCTGATCTGCCTGCTCCGCAGGCTCGCGACCCGGCCGTCCACCGAAGTCCACGTCGTCAGCGGCCGGCCGCGCGAGACGCTGAAGCGCTGGCTCGGCGCTCTCCCGATCGGCCTGCACGCCGAGCACGGCTTCTCCTCCCGGATGCCGGGCGCCTCGACGTGGACAGCCGGGGTCGCTCCCTCCCCGGACTGGCGTCCGGCGGTGCTCGCCCTGATGCAGACCTTTGCGGAGCGCACGTCGGGGGCGTTCGTCGAGGACAAGAGCGTCGGGCTTGCCTGGCACTACCGGCTCGCCGATCCGCACGTGGGGCCGGCCCGGGCTCGGGCCCTCAGGTCCGAGCTGACGCTCCTCCTCCGATCCTCCCCGGCCGAGATCCTGCCCGGGGCGAAGGTGGTCGAGGTCGTGGCCCGCGGAGTCCACAAGGGACGGCTCGTCCCGTCCTTCCTGGCGCGGGCGCCGGCGGGAGCGTTGATCGTGGCCCTCGGCGACGATCGGACGGACGAGGACCTGTTCGCCGCGTTGCCCCCGGGTGCCCTCGCGGTCCACGTGGGCCCGGAGCCCTCGCAGGCCTCCATCCGGCTCGCCGGGGTGCCCCAGGTCCGAGCGCTCCTCCGCGCCGTCGCCGACGCCCCACCCCTCTGAGCCGGGGACGCGCTATCCTGGAATCCATGGGATCGAGGGCGGGGGCTCCTCCCTGCCCGGTCCCGCCGCCGAGACGGCATGGAGCGAGGTGCCATGGCAAATCGGTCGCCGCGCGGCGACGTCCGCAGCGTCTGGATCGGCGACGTCCAGCCCGAGCTGGACGGGGGGCGGTTCCCCGTCAAGCGCGAGGTCGGCGACACGCTCGAAGTCGCGGCGGACATCCTCCACGAGGGCCACGGAGGCCTGGCCGCCGTGCTGCGCTACCGGACCGCGAAGGACACGGCGTGGCACGAGGTGCGCATGGAGCCCATCGGCAACGACCGGTGGCTCGGTCGCTTTCTCCTGGAGGAGAACACGCGCTACGTCTACACGATCGAGGCCTGGCCGGACGCTTACCGGAGCTGGGCCGACGACCTCCGGAAGCGGCTGGAGGCGAGCATGGACGTGGCGAGCGAGCTGCTGGAAGGCGCCGCCCTCCTGCGGGGCGCTCTCGCACGCGTCATGGGGACCGATCGGCGCCGGCTCGAGGCGCGCCTGAGCGAGTTCGAGACGGTGACCGACGCCGACCGGCGTGCGCGCCTGCTTCTCAACGAGGAGGTCGCCGAGATCCTCAACGCCTACCCGGACCGGGGAGCGGCGACGCGGTATGACCGGGAGCTCGAGGTGGTCGTGGACCGGCCGCTGGCCCGGTTCGCCGCCTGGTACGAGCTGTTCCCCCGATCGCAGAGCCGGGTGCCCGGCCGTCACGGCACGTTCCGGGACTGCATCGAGCGCCTGCCGGAGATCGCCGGCATGGGCTTTGACGTGGTCTACCTGCCGCCGATCCATCCGATCGGCCGAAGCTTTCGCAAGGGGCGCAACAACGCGCTCAAGGCGGGCCCCGACGACCCTGGCTCGCCGTGGGCAATCGGCAACGAGCACGGCGGCCACAAGGCCATCGACCCCGCCCTCGGGACGCTGGCAGACTTCCGGGCCTTCCTCCGCGCCGCCCGGGAGCACGGAATCGAGATCGCGCTCGACTTCGCCCTCCAGTGCTCGCCGGACCACCCTTGGGTGACGGAGCACCCGGAGTGGTTCCACCACCGTCCGGACGGAACGATCAAGTACGCGGAGAACCCACCGAAGAAGTACCAGGACATCTATCCCCTGAACTTCTACGGCCGGGAGCGCGAAGCGCTGTGGGAGGAGGCGAAGGGCGTTCTCCTCTTCTGGATCGAGCAGGGGGTCCGAATCTTCCGCGTGGACAACCCCCACACCAAGCCGATCCCGTTCTGGGCCTGGCTGATCGCCGAAGTCCAGGCCGTCTACCCGGACGTCATCTTCCTCGCCGAAGCGTTCACGCGGCCCCGGGTCATGCAGGCGCTCGCAAAGGTGGGCTTCTCCCAGTCGTACACCTACTTCACGTGGCGGAACTTCAAGCAGGAGCTCATCGACTACCTGACCGAGCTGACGAGCGGGGAGATGGCGGAGTACTTCCGCGGGAACTTCTTCACGAACACGCCGGACATCCTTCCGCCCATTCTTCAGCAGGGCGGCCCGCCGGCGTTCAAGATGCGGCTGGCCCTCGCGGCGACGCTGTCGTCCCTGTACGGCATCTACAGCGGCTACGAGCTCTGCGAGAGCGCGGCCATCCCCGGCACCGAGGAGTACCTCGACTCGGAGAAGTACCAGATCAAGACCCGCGACGCGGAGGCCCCGGGGAACATCCGGGCATACGTGGCGCGCCTCAACCAGATCCGGCGGGAGAACCCGGCCCTCCACGAGTACCGGAACCTCGCCTTCTACGAGAACGACGGCGACCACGTCCTGTGCTACGGCAAGCGCAGCGAGGAGGGGACGAACGTCATCGTCGTGGCGGTCAACCTCGACCCCTTCGCGCCGCACGAAGCGCAGGTGCGCCTCCCTCTCGACGCGCTCGGGATCCGGGCTGACGAATCCTTCCAGGCCCACGAGCTGGTCACGGACGCACGCCACCTCTGGAGGGGCCACACCCAGCCCATCCGCCTGGATCCTCGGGTGGAGCCCGCGGCGATCTTCCGCATCCAGCGCTTCGGCCAGCGCGCCTACGGCACGCCGTGTTACTGAGACCCGGCGGCCGCAGCCCTTCACCCTTCCGGCGCGAGGGCGCGGGGTGCGGTCGCCGACCGAGGCGGCGGCCGACTGCCCGCCGGCCGCTCGTGGAGAACGCCTGCCGTGGATGACCTCTGGTACAAGGACGCCGTCTTCTACGAGGTCCACGTCAAGGCGTTCCAGGACTCGAACGACGACGGCGTGGGCGACTTCCCAGGTCTCACCCAGCGGCTCGACTACATCCAGGACCTGGGCGTCGACTGCCTGTGGCTCCTGCCCTTCTACCCGTCGCCGCTCCGGGACGATGGGTACGACATCGACGACTACCGGGAGGTCTCGCCCCTCTACGGGAAGATGGCGGACTTCGAGGCCTTCATTGGCGAGGCCCACCGTCGCGGCCTGCGGGTGATCGCCGACCTGGTCGTCAATCACACCTCGGACCGGCATCCCTGGTTTCAGTCGGCCCGGTCCTCCCCGGACTCGCCGTACCGCGACTACTACGTCTGGAGCGACACGGACCGGCGCTACCAGGACGCGCGCATCATCTTCGTCGACACGGAGAAGTCCAACTGGACGTGGGACCCGGAGGCGAAGGCATACTACTGGCACCGGTTCTTCAGCCACCAGCCCGACCTGAACTACGAGAGCCCGGCGGTCCAGACGGCCATGTTGGACGCCATGCGCTTCTGGCTTGACAAGGGCCTCGACGGATTCCGCTGCGACGCAGTCCCCTACCTCTTCGAGCGCGAGGGAACGAACTGCGAGAACCTTCCCGAGACCCACGCCTTCCTCAAGCGACTCCGCGCCAGCCTGGATACCCAGTACCGAGGGCGCGTCCTCCTGGCCGAGGCGAATCAGTGGCCGCGGGACGTCCGCCCCTACTTCGGCGACGGCGACGAGTTTCACATGGCCTTCCACTTCCCGCTGATGCCGCGGATGTACATGGCCGTCTTCAGCGCGGACCGGCGGCCGATCACGGACATGTTCTTGCATACGCCGCCGATCCCCGAGACCTGCCAGTGGTGCCTCTTTCTCCGGAACCACGACGAGCTGACGCTCGAGATGTGCACGGATCCGGAACGGGACGTCATGTACTACGCTTACGCGCAGGACCCTCGCATGAAGCTGAACATCGGCATCCGGCGGCGGTTGGCTCCGCTCCTGGAGAACGACCGGGCTCGCATCCAGCTGCTCAACAGCTTGCTGTTCACCCTCCCGGGCACGCCGATCATTTACTACGGCGACGAGATCGGGATGGGCGACAACGTGCACCTCGGCGACCGGCACGGCGTCCGCACGCCGATGCAATGGTCGGCCGAGCGCAACGCCGGATTTTCCCGCGCCGAGCCGGAGCGCCTGTACAGCCCGCTCATCGTCGACCCGCCGTACGGCTACCAGGTAGTGAACGTGGAAGCCCAGCGTCGGGCGAGCTCGTCGCTGCTCGGGTGGACCCGGAGGCTCGTCACGGCGCGCAAGCGTTCGAAGGTCTTCGGACGGGGCACCCTCCGATTCCTCGCGCCTACCAACACGCGCGTCCTGGTCCACCTCCGGGAGTACCGGGGGGAGACCGTCCTGCTCGTCCACAACCTGGCCCCCGCGGCCGAGGCGGTGGAGCTGGACCTCAAGGAGTTCCAGGGCGCCGTCCCGGTGGAGCTCTTGGGCGGGGCGCGATTCCCGGCCATCGCGGATCGCCCATACGCGCTCACGCTGGCGCCTCACGGCTCGTACTGGCTTCGTCTGGACCGCCCCGGGCGGCGCACCGAGGTCTACGGCATCGAGCGCGACTCGGTGTGAGCGCCAGGTGATGGGGATGCCCGATTGAAGGTCCTCGTGCTCACCCGGGAGTACCCCCCCGACGTCTACGGGGGCGCCGGTGTGCACGTCGAGTACCTGACCCGGGAGCTCGCGAAGCTCGCGGCCGTGGAGGTGCGGACGTTCGGCGATCAGAAGGTCGAGGCCGGAAACCTCGTGGTGCACGGCTACGGCACCGCGGCGGAGGCGCCCGACAACCCCGAGGACTCCCAGCCCTTCGCGCCGGTCGTCCGGGCGCTGCGCACCTGCCTCAGCCTCGGCGTCCCGCCGACGGGCGCCGACATCGTGCACTCTCACACCTGGTACGTCGCCTTCGCCGGCCTGCTGGCTCGGCTCCTCCACGGCGTGCCCTTGGTCGTGACCGCCCACTCGATCGAGCCGCTCCGGCCGTGGAAGCGCGAGCAACTGGGCCGGGGCGTGGACGTCTCGGCCTGGGCCGAGCGCGCCGCGCTCGAAGCGGCTGACGCGGTCATCGCGGTCTCGACGGAGATGCGCCGGGATCTCCTCCGACACTTCGCGATCGCGCCCGAGCGGATCCATGTCATCCCGAATGGCATCGACACGGACACGTATCGCCCGGCGCTCGATCGGACACGTCTCCGGCGATTCGAGATCGACCCGGCCCGCCCGTACGTGCTCTTCGTGGGGCGGATCTCGCGGCAGAAGGGGCTCCTCCACCTGGTCCGGGCCATTCCCGCCGTCGATCCCGGGACGCAGGTCGTGCTGTGCGCCGGCATGCCCGACACCGCCGAGCTCGCGCGAGAGGTGGAGGCGGCGGTGGCACGCGTGCAGGCGACGCGACCCGGCGTGGTCTGGATCCGCGAGATGGTGGACCGGCCGACCGCCGTAGAGCTTTACTCCCACGCCGCCGTCTTCTGCTGTCCCTCGGTCTACGAGCCGTTCGGCCTCATCAACCTCGAGGCGATGGCCTGCCAGGTCCCGGTGGTGGCCACCGCCGTAGGCGGCATCCCCGAGGTCGTCGTCGACGGGGAGACGGGGCTGCTCGTCCCCGTGGATCTGGTCGAGCACGGCGGCGTCGTGGAGCCGCGCGACCCCGAGGGCCTCGCCCGTGACCTAGCGCGTGCCCTGAACACCCTGCTCGCAGACCCGGCGCGGCGGACGGCGATGGGCGTCAAGGGACGGCAGCGGGCCGAGTCTCTCTTCAGCTGGGCTGCCGTGGCCCGTCGGACACTGGACCTCTACACGGCGCTGGTGGAGGGCCGTGAGCGCTAGACGGGGGGCCCGGAGCGGTCCGGACTCCGCCCCGCCCCCGGGGCCCGGGACCGCCGAGACGCTCGTGGCCAGGGCGGCGGTGGCGCTGCAGGACACCCTGGACAGCCGGCGATGGTTTGGCAGCAAGAACCGAGAGGTCGCGGCCGTGACTCCCGTGGACCAGACGGCGGTCCCCGGGACCACCGGGCTCCTCGCCCTGTTCGACGTCGCCTTCGCCGATCAGGGGCGGGAGCGCTACTGCATCCCCGTCGCCCATTCGGAGGCCGGTCAGGATCCGTTCGTCGACGCGATGTCCGATCCCGCATTCTGCCGGGCCCTCCTGGAGGCGATGCGCAGCGGCGCGACGCTCTCGGCCGCGCACGGCACGTTCCGCTTCACGGCGACAGCCGCGTTCGCCGAGATCCTGCCGGCCGCCCCTCGGGAATGCCGGTTGGTCGACGGTGAGCAGAGCAACACGTCGGTCGTGTGCGACCGCCGGGCGATCCTGAAGCTTCTGCGGCGCCTGGAGTCCGGCACGAGCCCTGAGCTCGAGCTCGCGGACTTCCTGACGCGCCAGGTGGCGTTTCCGGGCGCCCCGCGTCTTGCCGGCGCCGCCACCTACCACGTCGAGGGAGCGGAGCCAATCACGCTGGCCGTGCTGCACGAGTTCGTGCCGAACCAGGGCGACGCCTGGACCGCCACCCTCGAGAGACTCGCCGAGTACTACACGGCCGCGATCGCGGGGCGCGAAGAGGAGTCGCCGGATCCCGTCTTCGCGCGCGCGCTGGCAGCGGCCGACGCGCACGAGGCTTCGCGCCTCGGCGGGCTGACGGGCCGGCTGCACCGGGCGCTCGCGTCGGCCCCGCCGGGTCACCCCCTGGCACCCGAGCCGATCAACGAGGCGGCCGCCGCCGCGTGGGCGGCGGCCATGCGGGCCCAGCTCAGCCGCGCCCTCGACTCGCTGGCCGCCAGGCTCGAGGGGCTCCCGGCTGCGGCCCGGGTGATCGCGCAGCGGGTCGTCGGAAGCGGCGGCCGTCTGGGGGAGGAGCTCCGTGCGATCGAGACCCTCGCGACCGACGGGCTCGTGCGGGTTCGCGTCCACGGCGACTATCACCTGGGGCAGATCCTGCGCACGGCAGACGGCTTCACCATCCTGGACTTCGAGGGGGAGCCGGCTCGGCCGCTCGCGGAGCGTCGGACCAAGCAGTGCGTCCTCAAGGACGTGGCGGGGATGCTCCGCTCGTTCGCGTACGCCGCGCAGGTCGCCTTCGCCCGGCGGCTCGAATCGAGCCCGCACGACGCCCGGTTGGCGGAGCGGCTCCGGCCGTGGGCCCAGGCGTGGGAGGACGGCGCGCGCGCCGCCTTCCTGGACGCGTACCTCGGGGAGGTGGTGCGGAAGGATGAGCCGGCGTTGGTGCCGGCCGAGCGGGAGCGTTTTGAGCGAACGCTGCAGGCCTACGAGCTCGACAAGGCGCTCTACGAACTCGAGTACGAGCTCGCCCATCGTCCGGCGTGGGTCACGGTCCCACTCATCGCCCTCGATCGCGTCGTCACGAAGCTCCCCAGCCCGGAGGCCGGGCGGCTCCAGCCGGGCGAGGGCCCGTTCACCTTCATGGCATGCATGGAGCTCAGGGAGTTTGTCGGCGTGCGCGCGGAGAACGAGCGGCAGCTCGCCCAG
Organism: Candidatus Methylomirabilota bacterium; assembly: GCA_035550795.1. Lineage (GTDB taxonomy): Bacteria > Methylomirabilota > Methylomirabilia > Rokubacteriales > DASRDR01 > DASRDR01. The sequence continues at coordinate 105,056 of DASZOL010000111.1, read as the reverse complement.
CTCCTCGACGAGGTTCCGCTCGACTCGATCTACTACCACACCCACGGATTCCTGCTCCGTCATCGCCTCGTCGCCGGCCCCTACCCCAACGACTTCGCCACGTGGGTCGACGTCCAGGTGCGCGATCGTGTACTGGGCGAGCGCCTGGCGATGATCGACCCCGCCGACTTCACGACCCTCCAGGCCCTTCGGGAGGAGCTCGTGTCGGTAGTGGACGAGCACCTCCGGCGGCTCGGCATCGTGCCTCAGGTCGTGTCCGGGGAGCCCTTCGACTTCATCCAGTCGCGGATCGTCGAGATCCCTACGGGGATCGAGGTGCGGACGATCGAGGAGCTCCGGGAAGCCCTCCTCGAGGTCGACCAGAGCGCGCTCTACTTTCACCTCGTGGAGGCCCGGCTCCGCCTCGGCCGCGGCCGCAACGACTTCGCGGCCTGGCTGGAGCGTGGCCTTGGACTGTCCGAGCTGGCCGCCCGCATCCAGGCGGTGAACCCCTACGCGGGCAGCCTCGAGCAGGCCCGGGCTCGGCTCATCGCGCTCCTTGACGAGGCGCTGGCTGCAGGAACGGGCCGGTGAGCGGTCGCCGGGAGCCGGCGTGATCGCCCGGCCCGGAGCCGACGGCCCCGGCTCTCCCGGGAGCGAGAGCGGGCCGGAGGGTCGAGGGGAGGCCGGATGACTGTTGCGCGCCTGGAGGAGTACCGGGATGTGGCGCCGCGCGGCGCCATCGACCTCCTGCTGAAGCTCTCCGAGCGGCTCCAGGGCCGGCGCTTCGTCCACGTCAACGCAAGCCGCTACGGCAGCGGATCGTCCGAGATCCTGGCCCGGCTCGTGCCACTGTTCCAGGATCTGGGCGTCGACGCCACCTGGGAGGTGATCGTCGGCGACCCGGCGTTCTATGCGGCGACCCGATCGATCGAGACCGCGCTGACCGGCCAGCCGGTGGCCATCACGGAGGCCATGCTCGTCTCCTACGTGGAGGCTGCCGCGACCAACGCCTCGGCGCTCAGCCTTGAGTCCGACCTCATCATGGTTCACGACCTGCCAGCCCTACCCCTCGTGCGCCACCGGGCGGAGCGGGGCCGGTGGGCGTGGCGCTGCCACGCAGACCTGTCCCACGCGTGGCGACGCGCATGGCATCTCGTGCGACGCGATCTGGAGCGCTACGACGTCGTCGTGTACTCCATGCCGAAGTTCGCGCAGCGGGTGCGAGTGCCGATGCTCGTCGTCCATCCGTCGATCGATCCGCTCGGCGAGAAGAACCGGGAGCTCGGGCGGGGCGAGGTGCGCGAGGTCCTGGACCGATTCAGCATCCCCCGGGACAAGTCCCTCCTGCTCCAAGTCGCCGCCTACTCCCGCGGCACGGATCCCAAGCGAGCACTCGCCGCGTTTCGGCTCGCGCGGAAGTACGTGGCCTGCCGGCTCGTGCTGGCCGGCTGGGGCGCCACGGACAACCCGGAGGGCAGCGCCGTCCTCGCCGAGTTGCGCGAGGCGGCCGGCCAGGACCCGGACGTCCACGTGCTGGTGATGCCGCCGGACGCCGCCCGGGAGCTCAACGCGCTCCAGCGGGCGGCAACGGTCGTCCTGCACCTGCCACGGCAGGAGGGTTTCGGTCTAGCCGTGGCCGAAGCAATGTGGAAGGGCAAGCCCGTCGTCGGTAGCCTCGCCGGGGGCATCCCCACCCAGGTCCTGTCCGAGGTGACCGGCTACACCGTCGGATCCGTCGAGGGCGCGGCATTCCGGATCCGGCAGCTCCTGCAGAGCCCGGACCTTGCCGCGCGCCTGGGCGGTGCCGCGCGAGAGTACGTCCGACGGAACTTCCTGCTTCCCCGCCACCTCGGGGATTACCTGGCGCTCCTCGCTCAGATGACCGCGTAGCGCGACAGGGCAGGCGTGGCGGACGGGCTCACCCTCGACACGGCACTTCCGCTTGACGGCATCGCCGCCGTCGACGCCCTCGGCCCTCTCGAGGCGCTGATCGCCGTCACGGCCCTGAACCAGGCACGGACCGCGCCCGCGGTCGTCGAGGCGGTGGCGGCGGGACTCGTCCGTGCGTTCCCGGAGCGCAAGACGGCGGTCCTCTTCGTCGACGGGGGGTCGCAGGACGGGACGCTCGAGGCGATCGCCCAGCGTCCGGCGGACGAATCGGTGGCTCCTCTCGCAACCGCGCGCGTGGCCGGCCGTCCCGGCCGAGGGCGGGCGGTGCTGGCCGCGCTGGCCGCGGCACGGCATGTCGGGGCACGCGCCGCGGGCGTGGTCGACGCTGGGCTTGTCAGCATCACGCCGGAGTGGGTCGAGCCGCTCCTTGGCCCCGCGCTGGCCGGCGAGGCCGGCTACGTGTCCCCCGCCTACAGCCGGGCGCCCACCGAGGGCACACTCACGACGAACCTCCTGGCGCCGCTCGTCCGCGCCCTCTTCGGGAAGCGCCTTCAGGAGGTGCTGGGAGGGTGCGCCGGCGTCTCGGCCGGCCTCCTGGACACGCTGCCGCCGGTGGACGAATGGCAGGACGAGCCGATGGGCCAGGGAGCGGAGATGCAGCTTCTCGGGGAGGCCGTCGCGGGTCGGCACGCGATCATCGAAGTCCATCTGGGCCGCAAGCAGCTCGATCCCGGCGCCACTCCCGCCGATCTGGCCAATACGCTCGTGGACGCCGTCGGCCCCCTCTTCCGCCTGATGGAGCGACACGTCCCGGAGTGGCAGGATGTGCGCGGGAGCACCGTCGTCCAGCGGCGGGGCGAGCCCGGGCCCGCGGCGCTGACGTCTGGCGACGTTCGACCCGACCGGATGGTCCGCGCGTTCCATCTCGGGTTGAAGGACCTCCTGCCCATCTGGGAGCAGGCCCTGTCCGACGAGACGGTCGGCCAACTGTACCCGCTCGGGCTCCTCGATCCGGATGACTTCCGCTTCCCGCCGCCCCTGTGGGCGCGCGTGATCGCCGACTTCGCCGTGGCCCACCACGAGCGACGGCTCCCGCGGGACCACCTCCTGCGGGCGCTGACCCCACTCTATCTCGGGCGAGTCGCGGCGTTCGTCCTCGAAACCCAGGCCAGACTCTCGCCCGGGGCCGCCGACGCCCTCGAGCGAGTGTGCCTGGCCTTCGAGGCCGAGAAGGCCGCCCTCTCGGCTCGATGGAGGTAGCGATGCAACAGCAATGGAGCGACATCGTCCTCGACGCGATGCGGGACGTGGGGCACCGCCTCCTGTTCGTGACACCTCGCCTCCTGGCCGCCCTCACGCTGATCGTGCTGGGCTGGGCCCTCGCGGCCCTGGTGCGCCGGATCACGACCCGGGTCCTGAGCGCGGCGGACCTCGACATGCGATGCGCGCGCTGGGGGCTGACGGGAGTCCTCGGCCGGGGCGGCCACCGGCCGTCGCCCACCGAGCTCATCGGGCGGCTCGCGTACTGGGCCATCTTCCTCATCGCGCTGCTCATGGCCGTCGAGGCCCTGGAAATGCCGGGGACGAGGGGCGCGGTCGGGGCCGCGCTCGGGTTCCTGCCCCACGTCGTCGTGGCGGCCCTGGTGGTGACCGGGGGCTGGATGCTCGCCCAGTTCCTGGCCCAGGCCGTTCTCATCGCCGCGGTCAACGCCCAGGTGGCGGGCGCCTCCCTGCTGGCGACGGCGGTGCGCTGGCTCGTTCTCTCCGTCGCGGCCGCGGTCGCGATCACGGAGCTCGGCGTCGCGCGCGAGATGGTCCTGCTCGTCTTCGGAATCGCGTTCGGCGGAGCGGTGCTTGCCCTGTCGCTGGCGTTCGGACTGGGAGCGCGGGAGCTGGCCCGCAAGGCGCTCGAGAGCTATCTCAGCCGGGCGCGCGAGGACCGCGGGGAGCCCGTCTCGCACGTCTGAGGCGCCTGGAGGTCCAATGGCCGGGATGATCGACAGCCCGTTCTTCGGAGACCTGTACTCCACCGCCGAGATGCGGCAGGTGTGGAGTGACCGCGTTATGATCCAGCGCTGGCTCGACGTCGAGGCAGCGCTTGCCCGCGCCGAGGCCCGGCTCGGGATCATCCCCGCCACGGCCGCGGACGAGATCAGCCGGAAGGCCCGCGTGGAGCTCCTCGACCTCGGCGAGATGAAGCGGGAGCTCGAGCGGGCCAGCCATCCGATCATGCCGCTCATCCGGTGTCTGGGACGCGCGTGCGACCCAGAGGCCGCCGAGTTCATCCACTGGGGCGCGACCACGCAAGACGTCCTCGATACCGGCCTCATCCTGCAGCTTCAGGCCAGCCATGCCATCGTCACGCGCGACCTCGGCGAGGTCCGCCGGCTGCTCGCGGCCCTCGCGCGCCGGCATCGTGACACCGTGCAGGCGGGGCGGACGCACGGACAGCAGGCGCAACCGATCACCTTCGGCTACAAGCTCGCCGTGTGGGTGGCGGAGATGGACCGGCACCGGGAGCGGCTCGCTCAGCTCGGGCCTCGCGTCCTCCGCGGTCAGCTTGCCGGTGCGGTGGGCACCCTCGCGTCCATCGGCGAGCGGGGTCTCGATCTGCAGGCGCTCTTCTGCGAGGATCTCGGGCTCGCGACGCCGGAGATCGCCTGGCACACCGCCCGGGACGGCATCGCCGAGGCCGTCTGCGTCTACGCGCTGGTCGGCGGGACCCTGGCCAAGGTCGCGAACGAGATCATCGATCTGCAGAAGACCGAGGTGGCCGAGGTGGAGGAGCCATTCCGTCGGGGCAAGGTGGGATCCAGCACGATGCCCCACAAGCGCAATCCGTCGGCGTGCGAGCACGTCGTGGCGCTGGGCCGGCTCCTCCACGGTCAGGTCGCGCCGGCCCTCCAGAGCCTGGTCGCCGCCCACGAGCGGGACAAGCGGGCGGGGGTGACCGAGCAGGCTGTCCTGCCGGAAGCGTCGTGTCTCCTGGCGGGAATGCTCCGCGCGACCCAGGGGATCCTGGCCGGCCTTCACGTCTACCCGGAGCGCATGCGGGACAACCTCGGACTCCTGGACGGGCTCCTCGTGAGCGAGGCGGTGATGCTGGCGCTGGCTCGGCACATCGGCCGCCAGCGGGCCCACGAGGTCGTCTACGAGCTGTGCATGGATGCCGTCGAGAAGCGGGTGCCGCTGAGACGGGTCCTCCTGGAGGATCGCCGAGTCAATCAGTATCTCGGCGAGGCCGACCTGGACACGCTCCTCGACCCCGCTCGCTACACCGGTCTGGCCGCCCGCTTCGTCGACCGCGTGGCCGCGCGCTAGCTAGGCGTTCCCCCTCACGCCATCCCGGCGATCAGGCGGGCGGCGACACCAACGTCACGCGCCTTCGGACAGTCGTCGACCGTCCACGCGCCGACGGGGTCGAGAAGGATCGCCCGGATTCCTGCGGCGCGCGCGCCCATCACGTCGATCGAGTACAGGTCGCCCACGTGGACGGCCTCCCCCGGATCGACGCCGAGGGCCGACGCCGCATGGTGAAAGATGCGGGGATCCGGCTTCTCGAAGCCGACGACCGCGGAATCGACGACGATCTCGAACCAGCGGGCGAGATCGAGCGACTCGAGGATCCGGGCGACCGTGCCGTTCGAGTTCGAGACCACCGCCAGCCGGAGCCCCAGCCGGCGAAGCGTGTCCAGCGCGCCCGGCGCCTCGGGCAGGCACACCGACCAGAGCCCGAAGGGTGGGTTGACGGCGCGGAGGTCCTGGACCAAACGCTCGCTTCCAGCGCCCCAGCCGAGCCCCAGCTCGTCGAGCATGTACCGCACGTAGCGGCTGAAGACGTCCGGCGTCTCCGTCGACTGGCGGCCGGCGAGATGAGGATCGAGGCGGACCCGCGCCCTCGCCTCCGCGGTGCGGACGCCTGGCGCATCCACCGCGTGACCGTCGGCCCGGATCCGGCCCGCGATCGCCTCGTAGTCGAGGCCGACCAGCGTGTTGCCCGCGTCGAGAAGGACGGCCCGGAGCGCCACGACCTACTTGCGCACCCACTCACCCCCGTCGGCCTGGAGCCACTGGCCGCCCTGGAGCCGGTCCCGGTAGGCCTTGGCGAAGGAGGACTTGACACGGGCCGCGTCGCCCGCCGGGATGTTGTTCTGGCGCATGAAGGTGTCGATGATGGCCTGCCGGTCGCGGTTCTCGTCTCCGATCAGCCTGGCCACCTCGCCCGCGCAGCCTTGCCCGGGCCGGGCCTCCAGGAACCCCTGGTTGTTCTCGCCCACACAGCCGCGCGCCAGCCACTGCTGCAGCGCTCCGAGCCGACGGTTCTGCGACGCCGTCAGCCGGCGAAGCTCCTGGCTGTCCGTCCTCGGCGCCTGCGCGACGTCCATGCGGTGCTCCTGGGCGGTAGCCTCGCGCGGCGCCAGCGGCGCCAGCCAGCGGTCGAGCCTCGATCCGGGCTTGGGCGGGGCGCCGGCGGGAGTCGAGGGCGCGGGCGGCGCCGGGGGACCGTCCGGGCGCCGGCTCATGTCCACGATCTGACTGGCGGCGCTGTCGAGCTTCTCCTGCGGGAAGTTGACGTTGACGGTCACCGGCACGCAGGCCGCCAGGGTCGCGGCGCTCAGCACAAGAACGGCGGCGAGCCGACCGTGGGTCCGAGTGCGCATCATCCGACCTCCCACCCCGGGGTCACTCCTTTCGCACCCACTGCCCGTCCTCGAGCTGGATCCAGTCGTTGGGGCGAGACCGCTCCTGGCGGGCCTTCGAGAACGCGCTGTGCACGCGCGGGGTGTCGCTCGCCGGGATGTTGTTGTCCTTCATGAAGCTGTCGTAGATGACCTGCCGGTCCGCGTTCTCGGCGCGGATCAGCGGCGCGACCTCCGGGCCGCACGCCTCCCCGGAGCGCGCCACGGCGAAACCCTGGTTCGTCTCGCCGATGCAACCCTGGTTCTTCCATTGGCGGAGCGCCGGGCGGCGCTCACGCCGCAACGCGCTGGCCCTCACGACCTCGGGCGATCGGGTGTCGATCCGGGGCGTCACCTCGACGTTCCGGCCGCGACCGGCCGGGGCGGGCGCCGGGGTCGGCGGCGGGGCGCCCGCACTCGTGGGGGGAGCGTCCTCGATCTGCCTCGCCGCAGCCTCGAGCTTCTCCTGGGGGAACGAGATGTTCACGGTAACGGGAACGCACGCCGCGAGGAGGAGCGACAGCACGGCGCCGCCCGCCGCGCGACGCCGGAACCTCCAGCTCCGCGGCGGCGGCCCGGGTCGCTTCGCCGCTCTCACAGGCCGGGGAATTGCCGCGCCAGGAAGCCGAGCGGCATCTCGCGCACGTTGATCTCCTTGACGCGCGGAGGGAAGATCCCGAGACGCTCGCGGCCGTGGAGGCTCACGCTCACCCGGATATCGTCCGTGGCCGTGCGCACCGTGGCGGCGGCCGCCTTGTAGTCGAACGCGCGGAGATTGCCAAGGGCGCGCTTCACCACGCCGGTCGGGTCGGCGTCGGCATATCCGAGGAGACGATCGAGGAGCTCGATCGTCACCGTACCGCCCTCCGGCACCGAGACCCGCCCGTCCGCGCCGAGCCGGCCCCCGCGGTAGCGCATGTCCAGATCGTACCGCATGAGGCCCGTCATCGTGCCGCCGCGGATCCCGTAGGCGGCGATGAACTCCTCGATCCGGACCCCCCCTCCGGTAAGCTGAGCGCGCGCGGCCGGTCCGTCCGCGGCAAGTTCCAGCTCGATGGCGCCTTCCCCGCGACCGGAGTACAGCCCGTACGCGAGATCGGCGAGCGTGAGGCGCTCGCCCGAGAGCCGCGCCTCCGCGGTGAGATCGTAGAGGACGACTCCGTACCCCACGAGCTCGCCCACGCGCAGCGGCCCGCTCGGTGTCGGGCCCGCCGGCCCCGCCGCGGCGTCCCGCCGGATCGGCACCTCGGCCGAGACGTCCCTGAGGCTCAGGCGGCCGCCGAGGAGCTCGGCCCCCGGGACCTCCAGGCCCAGCTTGCCCTCGTATGCACCGAATCCCAGGTCCGGTGCCTGGAGGTCGAGGGTGGCCGAGCCGGTCACCTGGCGCGGCACGGATGGCCAGAGCGGGGCCAGGCGATCGAGGGCGGGCAGCCGCGCAGTCACGCGGATGGGCCCGGCGGTGCCGGCCGACGGCCGCGCGAGATCCGCCTGGAGCATGTCCCGCCCCTCTCCGTCGCGTGCGACCATCGTGGCCCGCGCGAGACTCCCGCGTCCGCCGACTCGCACGACCTCGGCCGTGCCTTCGACACGCGGCAGGAGTCCCTCGAAGCTGGGCAGCGCGCCGCGGACGCGCTCGGCTTCGAGCCCGACGGTCGCGCGTCCGGACGCCATGGTCGCCCGCACGCCCGCGCGCTCGACCGCGGCTTCACCCGCCGGCTGCCGCAGCACGAGACCGCGGACCTCCGTGTCGACTCGTCCGTCGCTCCACCCCCGCGGATCGAGCCCCGTGACCACGACACGGACGCTCCCGACGTGGAGCTGGTCCGCGGGGCCGAGCCAGTCCGCCCCGAGACGCCGGGCAAGTGGGTCGAGACGCGCCGCGCTGGCCTCGACACGGGCATCCGCCCGCGCTCGCGTCGCATCGTACGCCACCATGCCCCGCAGCGGCGTCCCGAGCACCCGGGTGGTCAGACTGGCGAGCTCCGCCCGCAGCAGGCCGCCCGCGCCGATGTCGATCCGGAAGGGGGTCGCCACGGGTGCGAGCTCGACTCCCGCCAGCTCGACGCGCTGCCCGCGGAGATCGCCTCGCACGGAGGCGCCGCCCTCGCGGGGCTCGAGCTCGAGCCGTGCCTCGATCGCGGTGGCACGCGCGTCGACGCCGACGACCGACGCGGGCACGGCCCCCTCGAGGAGGTGCAGCGTCGCGCGCCCTCCGGGCCATCCGCCACGCTCGGGCGTCCAGGTGACCTCGCCCTCCGCAAGCTCCGCCCGGCCCTGAACGGGGCCGGCGAGACCGGCCAGGGACGCCGCGAAGCCCAGGTCCGCGGTGCCTCGGAGGTCGGCGAGGCGCAGCAGCTTGTCCTGGAAGGAGAGCGATCCCTCCATCGCCGCGACGTCGCCGAGCCGCGCGCTGACGCGGCCGGTCGCGCGGTCGCCCGGAGAGAGCCCCACCTGGGCGCGCACGTCGACCGGCCCCTTCCGGCTCGCCTGCACGAGCCCTGCCGGTAGCCAGGGTGCCAGGGCTCCGAGCCCACCCTCACCGACCAGGTCCACGCGGATCGTGTCGCCCTCAGCACGCGCCCCCAGCCTGAGGGTGAAGCGGGCCCGGGCCTGGTCTCGAAACAGGAGCTCCCCTTGCGCCTCTCCGTTCCCCTTGTGAAGTGTGGCGTCGAAGGTCGTGTGCTCGGAGGGTGATCCCGGCACCTCCATGACGCCCCCGGTCACCGCGATGTCAAGGAGCGCCGAGCTCCCCAGGAAGCTCGCCACCCCTTGACGAAGCCCCTCGAGCGCGGCCGGGCCTGCCGCGCCTCCTCCGCCGACGACGACGGTCGGCTTGGTCACCAGGAGCTTGATCGGGGCGCTCTCCCCTCGCGCCGCGGCTAGGAGGGGGCCCGAGGCCTCGACCGACTCGGCCTTCACCTCCGATGGCCAGCCCTGCTCCGGCGGAAGCCGGACGCCCCGGAGAACAACCCGCGAGGGCCCCAGGTCGGTGACCCGCTCGATCTCCACCGGGCGGCTGAGGGCCTGCGTGAGGGCCAGGGCAAGCGCCTGCGCCGCACGCCGCTGGTCGGCCAGCACCAGGTAGCCCACGACCGCGACGGCCGCCAAGGTGAGCCCGGCGCCTGCCGCGAACGCTGCCAGGACCCGGTGACGGCGTACCCGGCTTCGGAGGCGACGCATGCCAGTCAGACGGCGGGCGCCGCCTCCGTCATCAGCGGGGCCCGGGCCGGAAGGTGGAGTCGTCGGGTGCCCCCAGCGCCCTTGCCGGTCAATAGGACTTGGGAAGGCCGAGCACTCGCTCGGCCAGGTAGTTGAGCGCCATCTGCTGGGAGACCGGCGCGATCTTGTAGAGCCGGACCTCCCGCCAGAGACGCTCCACGTCGAACTCCCTGGCGTACCCGAATCCGCCGAAGGTCTGGAGCGCGGCGTCGGCCGCCTCGAAGCCGGCCTCCGCGCCGAGGACCTTCGCCGCATTCGCCTCCGCACCGCACGGTTGGCCGTGGTCGACCAGCCAGGCTGCGCGGAGTGTCACCTGCCAGGCTCCCTCGAGATGCGCCCAGGCGAGCGCCAGGGGGTGCGCGACACCCTGGTTCTGGCCAATCGGCCGGTCGAAGACGATCCGCTCGCGCGCATAGGCGGCCGCCCGCTCCAGGGCCACCCGCCCGATCCCGACCGCCTCGCCAGCGACGAGGATGCGCTCCGGGTTGAGCGAGTGCAGGAGGTAGTCGAAGCCGCACCCGACCTCCCCCACCACGTCCTCGTCCGCCACCCTGAGCCCGTCGATGATCAGCTCGTTCGAGTCCACGGCGGCCCGTCCGAGCTTCTCGATCTCGCGGATCTCCACGGCGGCCGGGTCCAGGTCGGCCACGAAGAGCGTGAGCCCGTCCAGCTTGCGCGCGCCGAGCGCCTCGTAGGGGGTCGTGCGGGCGAGCAGCAGCATCTTGGCGGAGTGCCGAGCGTTCGACGTCCAGACCTTTCGGCCGGTCACGATCCAGCCGTTCCCGTCCCGGCGAGCCGTCGTCTGGATGCGGCTCGTGTCCGTTCCGGCATTCGGCTCCGTGACGCCGAAGGCCAGGCTGAGTCGCCCGGCTGCGATCTCGGGCAGGACGCGCCGCCGCAGCCCCTCGCTCCCGTAGCGGATGATCGGCATGGGTGGAAAGACGGCGAAGTGGACCGGGGAGGCGCCCGACAGGCCCGCGCCGGAGGCACAGATGGCCTCGAGCATGAGCACCGCCTCGGTCACTCCGAGGCCCGCCCCCCCGTATGCCTCCGGGATCGCGAGCCCCAGCCACCCCGCGTCCCCGAAGGCTTGCACGAACTCGGTGGGATACTCGGCCTTCCGATCCTTCTCGCGCCAGTACTCCCAGCCGAAGCCGCGGGCGAGGACGGCCACTTGGCGGCGGATCTCGGCTTGGGCCTCGGTGAGCGAAAAGTCCATGACGGCTCCCCAGCCAGTATAGCCGGGCCCTGTCGGAAGAAGCGCGCGACGCGGGCCGCGACGCGGGCCGTTTGACAGCTGCGCCGGACGTCCCGTAGGCTCGGACCGTGTCCTGCTGTAGACCGAGCCGTCGCGCCGTCCTCAGTGCGCTCGCGTTCGGGCTCCTTCCGGTCCGCCCCGCCTCGAGCGCGGCCCCTTATGCGGGCCCGCTCATCGACGCCCACTCCCACCTGTACGCGCCGGAGGCGATCCAGCCGCTGATCGCGGGGATGGACCGCTACCGGATCTCGAGGGTCGCGCTCCTGGGGGTCGGGGGCGTCCAGAAGGACGACGCGACGTGGATCGCGAGGGCGGCCGAGCGCCATCCGGACCGCGTCGTCGCGGTGGCGCCCGTGCCCGACCCTCTCGCCCCCGACGCGGCTCGCCGGCTCGAGCGGGAGCTCGGGAGCGGTCGCTACCGCGGGGCCGGCGAGATCCACGTCCACCAGGCGTCCCGCAAGATCCGCCGCGCCGTCGACGGGCCGCCCTTCCGGGCGCTCCTCGACGTCTGCGCCGGCCACGGCATGCCGTTCGTGATCCACGACGAGCTGACGGACGGGCTGGTCCCCGAGCTGGAAGCCGCGTTGACGCAGAACCGGAAGGCGGTGATCGTCCTGGCCCACGGGGGGAGCGCGACCCCCGGCGTCCTCGCCGGACTGCTCGCGCGCCACGACAACCTCCACGTCGACGTCTCCGGCATGCACTTCTTGCGCACGCCGGCGCTGGCCACGGAAGCGGGCTCCCTGGGCGCTGGGTGGCGGGACCTGCTCACCGAGCGCGCGGAGCGCTTCCTCGCGGGCATCGATCTCTGGGCGGCGTCCCTCTTCGCCCCGGCGATGCTGGATCGACTGATGGGCTGGACCCGCCGGATCCTCGGGGAGCTTCCGCCGGCCTCGGCCGAGCGGATCGCCTACGCGAACGCAGCGAGGCTCTACCGCCTCCAGTAGCGCCGGATCGGGCGCCGGTCGCGGCCGTCAGGGGCAGGCGCGCGCCGTGGCTGACAGGGGGCCGACCTTGGATTCGGCCGACGCGACCGCCTGGACACAGAGGCTGCCCACCCCCGGCAGCCCGCTGGTGCGCTCGACCAGCTCGACCGACTCCGCGTTCTCCACGCACTTTTCCTCGACCCGGTGGGCGATGCCCTTGACGCACAGCCGTGGGACCGAGATCCGCTTGGTACCTGCCTGATCCGAGGTGGTGAAGGCCCGGAAGGTGCTGACCTGCTCGCCGGTCGCCCCCCGTGTCTCCACGGCCACGTGGATCCACGCCGTCTCCTGGGCAAACGCCGTCCCGGTCCACCCGAGGATCAGCCCCACCAGCACGCTCGCCATGCGCTCGCACGCCATCTGATCGCTCCTCTCGTCGGTCACCAGTTGTCCCGAGGTTCCTTCGCGAGAACGCCGGCCACGAGTCTCGTCATGTCGTCGACGTTGAAGGGCTTGGCCATGAGGTAGTCGATCCCCCGCGTACGCGCATCTTCGAGGTCGATCTGGTCCCCCCAGCCCGTGACCAGCGCGATCGGGACGTCCGGCTGGGCCGCACGGAGACCCTTCGCCACGTCCCAGCCCGAGAGGCCGGGCATCGACAGGTCGATGAGCGCCAGGTCGAACGCCGGGCCGCCGAGGCGCGACAGGGCCGACGCCCCGTCCTCGCAGACCACGATCTCGTGCCCCTGGCCCGCGAGGATGTCGACGAAAACCTCCCGCACCGCGATCTCGTCCTCCACCAAGAGGATCCGCGCGCTCCGGCCAGGGCGCGGCGAGGGCGGCCGGGGCGCCGGCGGCGGCCCCTCCGCCCCGACCGGGAGCCGGACGGTGAACCGGCTTCCCTCGCCGAGTCGGCTCCAGACCTCGATCTCTCCCCCGTGCCGCGTCACGATGCCGTACACGATCGACAGGCCGAGCCCGGTCCCCTGCTCCGCCTTCGTCGTGAAGAACGGCTCGAAGCAGCGCTGTCGCACCTCCTCGCTCATGCCGACGCCCGTGTCCGCGACCACGCACACCACGCGGTCCCCCTCGACCCCCGTCGAGAACGTGAGGCCCCCCCCCTGGGGCATCGCGTCGAGCGCATTGAAGAGCAGGTTCAGCAAGGTCTCGCGGAGCTCGGCCGGGTCGCCGGTCACCGGCGGCACCGGTCGCAGGTCAAGCTGCATGGCGTACGTGACCGCGCGCGCCTGGGCCTGGTCGCTCCAGCGCGGTCGGGTCGCCTCGACCACCACGCGGACGACCTCGTTGACGTCGACATGCTGCCAGGGCCGCGTCCGGCGCATGCGAGCGAACTCCTGGATGCGGCGCACCGTCTGGGCTCCGTCCTGGGCGACGTGCTCGATGATCGCCAGCTGCCGGCGCAGGTCGGGCGCCTCGATCTGGCGCTGCAGGAGCTGGGCGCGGCCGATGACCACCGCCAGGACATTGTTGAAGTCGTGGGCCACCCCGCCCGCCATCTCGCCCAGCGCCCGGAGGCGCTCGCTCCTGATGATGCGCTGCTGCGACTGCTCGACCGTGGCCAGGGCGGTGCGGAGCTCGGCGTAGAGCCGGCTGTTCTCGAGGGCGACCGCTCCCTGGGCGGCCAGGGCCATCGCCAGGTCCTGCGAGCGTGCGGAGTACGAGACGGCATGCCGGGAGACGTCGTCGAGCGACGCGAAGCGCCGGCTCCGTTCGGGCCTCCGGTTCATCAGCTGCAGCACGCCCAGAACCTCGCCCTTGGGCGTCTTCATGGGCACCACGAGCATGGACTCCGCGCGGTAGCTCGTATGCCAGTCCATCGCGTGGTCGATCGTGGATGGCGACGCGGAGGCGGGCGCGGAGGCGTCGGGAAGGTTGATCACCTGGCCGCTCATGGCCGCGTGCCCTGGCAAGCTCTGGGAATCGATCGGGATCGAGTGCTCCTCCGCCGCCACCGGGAGGCTGTCGTTCTGCACCAGCATCGACCGAAGACAGCGCGTGCCCGTTACGTCCGTGTCCACGAGGTAGAGGGCCCCGGCGTCACTCCATGTGATCTCGCGGGCCGTCGTCAGGATCAGATCGAGGAGCGCGTCGCTGTCGCGCTCCGCGGCGAGCCGGACGCCGATGCCGATGAGCTCGCGGAGCTCTCGCGTCGCTCGAGCGAGATCGGCCTTCGTTCGCTCGTGAGCACGTGACAGCTCCTCGAACCCGGCCTCGGTCATGGCCAATACCGTAGGGACCCGACCATCAGCCTGTCAACGGCCCCCGGGAGTCCCCGGCGCGGAAGGGCGGGGAGCGCGACCGCTCGCGGCGTCAGGCGCCAGAGCTCGAAGCGTTGCCCTTCGAAGCCCTCGACAAGCGCCGATGGGCGGCTCATCCGACGAAGGGCGCGCCAGTGGAGGACGACAGAAGGGCACGGGCGGCCACGCTCGCGCCAGCCGCCGGATCGACGGGGATGCGGGCGGCGACGGTCTCGCGGGGAGCCTCCTCCGCCCACCCAACCTCTCCACGACGGCGGAGCGCAGCGGAGGCTCGCGCGGCCGCGACCCCGGGGCCGCCGCTAGCTCGACGCCGGGATGAACGGGCCGCCGATCGGGCCCACCGGCGCGGCCACTGACAGGCCGGTCGGGAGCCTGCGCGCGCAGTCGGGGAGGCGCATGGTCGCGGGACGGGCTCAGGTCGCCGTGGCGGGCAGCGGCGTGAGGCGGACCAGCACGCTCTTGCCGGTGCCGAGCCCCCGCCGGATGTATCGGCCCATCCACAGCGGGACCAGAAGCCAGTACTTCCGGCGGTACGCACGCAGGAGCGCCGACTCGATGTCCGGACGCCCGTCGAACCACTCGGCCCGAGCCTCGAAGCGGGGGCCGTCCTTCGTCCCGACGTGGACGGTCGCGTGCCCCGTCTCGCGGATGCGCCGCGCCTTCAGGCTCTCGCGCTGGGTCGTGAAGTAGGCGTGCTGACCGTCATACCAGCACCAGACGGGCACGGTCCCGCACCTGCCGGAGGCACCGTAGGTCGTGAGGTAGATGTAGTACGCGCGCTCGAGCGCGGTGTCGAGAGGCGGATCCATGCGACAATTCTACTCCATGGCCGGTTACGCCGCGGGCAACCGGTACCGCGACGCGACCCTGTCGTCGATGCTCGACGACGTCGCGTGCCGCCACGCGGGCCGCGAGGCGCTCGTCTTCCCCGGCCGCCGGCTTCTCTATGCTGACCTCCCGGGCGAGGTGGAGCGCTGCGCCCGCGGACTCCTGGCGCTCGGCGTCGAGCCCGACGACAAGGTCGCCCTCTGGATGCCGAACCGGCCCGAGTGGCTCCTCGTCCAGCACGCTGTCGCGCGGATCGGCGCCGTGCTCGTGGCCGTCAACGCGCGTCATCGGGCACACGAACTGGACTATGCCCTGCGTCAGTCCGGTGCGACCGCCCTCGTGCTCCAGGACCATGCCGGCTCCGCCGACTACCTCGAGCGCCTGGCCGCGGTGCTGCCGCGCCTCCATGCCAGGGATCCCGATCAGCTCGGCTTCGAGCGCTTTCCACGCCTCCGCCGCATCGTGTGTCTCGCGGACGACGCCTACGCGGGGACGTTCCGGTACGCGGACGTGCTGGAGGCGGGGAACGACCCTCTTCTGGACGCCTCTCTCCGCGCGCGCCGGCCGCTCGTCACGCCCGATCGAGTCTTCACACTCCTGTACACGTCCGGCACGACGGCCTTCCCGAAGGGAGCGATGATCAGCCACGAGAACGCAGTGCCTCACGCCTTCGCCTCGGGCGAGCGGCTCGGGCTGTCAGAGCGGGACCGGGTGCTTCACACGCTGCCGTTCTCCGGAACGTGGGGCGGCATCGTGACCCCCCTCATGACGTGGAGTCACGGCGCCGCGCTCGTGGTCACCGATGGCTTCGACCCGCGCGCGGCCATCCACCTGATCGAGGCGGAACGGATCACGCTCTGGAACGCCGTCGATTCGATGCTCACCGCCGTCCTGGATCATCCGGAGCTCGATCAGCATGACCGCTCCTCGCTCCGAGGCGGTGCCGTGGCGATGACGGGAGGCGGGCGAAACGGGCTGTTCGATGAGGTCGTCGGCCGCCTCGGGATGGCAGGGGCCGTCCAGCCCTACGGCATGACGGAGGTGAACGCGCTCGCCCTGTGCTCCTCGCCCGACGATCCGATCGAGCTCCGGCGGCGGGCGGGCGGCCTCCCCGCGGAGGGACTCGCAGCCCGCGTCGTTGATCCTGGCAGCGGAGCGGACGGTCCTCCCGGCGAGCCCGGAGAGCTTCTCCTTCGCGGCCCACAGGTCACGCAGGGCTACCACGAGAAGCCGGAGGAGACGCGCGCGGCGATCGACCCCGACGGGTGGCTCCACACCGGCGACCTCGCCGTCCGCGACGGCGCCGGTCGCGTGTTCTTCCTCGGACGGCTCAAGGAAACGCTCCGGATCGGCCACCAGATGGTCGCGCCCGCCGAGATCGAAGCGTTTCTCGCAGCCCATCCGAAGCTCGCGCAGGCCTTCGTGGTCGGGGTCCCCGACCGGCGCCTCGGCGAGGTGCCCGTGGCATTCGTAATCGGGCGACCGGGGGCCGTCGTCACCGAAGCAGAGATCACCGCCCACTGCCGGGAGCGTCTGGCCGGTTATAAGGTCCCGCGCCACGTCTGGATCGTCCCGGATGTGCCGCGCACGCCGGGGCCGCACGGCGACAAGGCGCAACGGGCGCAGCTCCGCGAGGACGCGCTCCGCCTCCTCGACGGCATCCCCTGACCCGAGGAGGAGTTCATGGACGAGGCGACCGGCGCAGCGCACCGGCCAAAGCCGCGCACCCTGCTCCGGCTTCCCCACCTGACTGGGATCGAGCGGGCCCGCATCGCGCTCCGCCCCCACGCGGCCGAGACCCCGCTCGTGCGCTCCGAGCTCCTCTCGCGGGCATTGGCCGCCGAGGTGTGGCTCAAGAACGAGACCGTGAGCCCGATCGCGTCGTTCAAGCTCCGCGGCGCACTGACGGCGCTCCTGCGGGCTCGGGAAGCCGGTGCCGCCGCCGGAGCGGTCACGTCCTCGACGGGGAACCACGGACAGGGCGTCGCGTACGCGGCGCGGGCAATGGGGATGGCGGCCCACGTCTTCCTGCCACTCGGGGCTAGCCCGGTGAAGCGGAGGATGATCGAGGCGCTGGGCGCGACCATCCACGAAGGGGGCGCGGACCTCGACGAGGCCAAGGACGACGCTCAGCGATTCGCCGCCGCGCACCACCTCCTCTTCGTCGATGACGGCGAGAGCCTCGACGTCATGGAGGGAGCCGGCACCATCGGCCTCGAGATCGCCGAGCGCCTTCCGGAGGTCGGCACGCTGCTCGTGCCGATGGGCAGCGGCACGCTCGCGGTCGGCTGCGCCGTCGGCCTCAAGGGCCTCCAGCCTCGCGCCCGCGTGGTCGCGGTCCAGTCCTCCGGTTCACCCGCGATGGTCGAGAGCTTTCACGCCCGGCACCCACTGGAGCGGGCCATCGACACGGTCGCCGACGGCCTGGTGTGCCGGGTCCCCGCCCGCCTCGCGCTGGAGGGTCTCTGGACCTGGGTCGACGACGCCGTCACCGTTCCCGACGCCGCTCTGCTCCAGGCGCTCCGCGCGCTCGTCGAGCACGCCCACGTCCTCGTGGAGCCGGCCGGAGCCGCGGCCCTGGCGGCCGCCTGGGCTCGCCGGAGCGACCTCCGTGGGCAGCGCGTGGTCCTCGTCCTGACCGGAGCCAACGCGACGCTCCCCATCCTAAAGGACGCGCTCTCCGCTCCCCCCCTCGATGCCGGGAACCTGGACCGACCCACTGCCTGACCGCTCCCAGGCACCAGGCTTGCGGCAGACGTACAGCACGTGGGGGTACGGAAGGAAGTCGATCATCGAGTGCCGGACGACCTGGAAGCCCACCTCCTCGAGCGCCGCCTGGAGCGATTCGGCCGCCCAGTAGTGCGGCGGG
Source organism: Candidatus Methylomirabilota bacterium (assembly GCA_035550795.1). Taxonomy (GTDB): domain Bacteria; phylum Methylomirabilota; class Methylomirabilia; order Rokubacteriales; family DASRDR01; genus DASRDR01. Next base: position 87,126 of record DASZOL010000111.1, on the reverse strand, counting down.
CTGCCCGGGCTCATCAGCAGATCCAGCGCGTGCGTGAACCAGCGCTTCCAGACAGGGTGTGTGTCGACGTCCTTCACGAGGAGGCACCCGCCCGGCGCGAGGCCCCCGTGCAACTCGGCGAGCAGGGGCCGCACGGCCTCGGGCTCCACATGGTGGACGATGTCCAGCATGTAAGCGCCGGCGTACGTCTTCCCAGCACGGAAGCTCCGCGCGTCGCCCACGACGTACTCGACGTTCGTCAGGCCCAGCCGCTGGGCCGCCTTCCGAGCCATACCGATGCGCCGCGCGTCCAAGTCGACACCGTGGAACTGCAGGCCGGGCAGGATCTGGGCATAGTAGAGGGAGAAGAGTCCGAAGCCGCAGCCCAGGTCCAGCACGTCCCCCGAGCCCGGTAGGTACTGGCCGATCTCATCGAGGAATCGCTGCCGGAGGATGAGGAAGCGCGCCCGGGAGTAGGTACGGATCACCCGATCATCGTAGGCATCGACGACGCGGGTGATCGCCTGGCGACGCTCGCTACCGGCTTCCCGACCGCCCCGCGTAAAGCCGGTAGCCATCGCCCTCCTCCGCGATCCGGTACCCGTCCAGCAGCCAGCGCTCGAGCTCCGGGAATCCGGCCAGACGCTCGTAGCCGCCGCGAGGCCACCCCTGCTCGAAGATCACGACGGCCGCCGGCGGCCGGGTCCGGAGCGCGCCCATCAGCTCGGCGCGAAGACGGCGCACATAGGGATGGCCCACGTCGTGGTAGAAGTGAAAGTCGTACAGGAAGCGGCTGGGCTGCCGAGCGCCGAGACGGAGCAGCGCGTGAATCCCGCCCTCGGTCGTGTCCAGCACCTGCACGGTACCCCCGGTCGCGACGACCGGGCGGAGAGTAGCCGTCACGCGATCGACCCGCGCCAGCTTCGCCTCGATCCACGCGGGGGTGAGATTGCGCTGGCCCTTCGTCCACAGGGCCCCCGCCGTCACGACCAGCGCGAGCGTCAGGAGCGCGGTGAGCACGGGGCGGCGGCCCGCGACGGCAGCGCCCAGGCCCGCCCCGCCCAGCGCCATCATGAACAGGGCCGTTGGGTAGAAGTGATACTCCCATCCGCGCCCCTGGAGCCAGAAGTGAGCCCCGCCGTAAGCGAGGCCCGCCCCGAGAACGGCGAGCGTCGCTCCCTCGCGCCCGCGCGCGAGCGCGACGATGCCAAGGCCAGCCCAGGCCGCGAGGCCCCCCAGCACCGCGCCGCCGTAGTCACGCACGGCGACCTCGTGCAGCACGTCGCTGCGGCCGAGTCGGCTGTAGAGCGGCAGCAGGTAGCCCAGGGTGATGTCCATGAACGCTTCGAAGCCGCCGATCCAGGTGAGCCACACCAGCACTCCGACCGCGGGGAGCGCCAGACCTGCTCCAACTGCGGCGAGGGCGCGCACCCGCTCCGGTCTCCGGGACGTCCGCCACGTCCACCACACCAAGAGCGGAACGAGCAGGATGGCGTGCGGCTTGACCCACATCGCCGCGCCCAGCGCGAGAGCCGCGCCGCCGAGCCGCCGGACCCGGACGGCCCCGGCCGCCTCGATCGAGCCAAGGGTGCCGGCGGCGGCCCACGCGAGGAAGACGCACAGTAGAAGGTCGCGCTGGCCGGCGAGCCAGGGCCCCCCCGCCACGTGGTACAGCGCGAAGAGCGCCGCCGCGGCCAGCCCGCGCCGGCCCCCGGCCGCGCGGAGCGCGACCCACAGACCGGAGCCGGCGGCGACCAGAAGCGCCACGTCGAACGCCCGGAAGGCAAGGTCTCCAGGCCCCAGTGTGACGAGAAGCAGGACGTGGGCCACGTACACGCCGGGAAAGTTCATGTCGAAGACGTCGCGATAGGGGGCCGCGCCCTCCAGGATCCGCCACGCGACGTAGTGCATGAGGGGGGCGTCATGCACGAGTGGCCAGCCGCGAGAGTCCCACAGGAGCAACAACGCCGCCAGTGCCACCAGCAAGACGGCGCCGCCGGCTGTCACCCGGAGCGCCGGACTCGGATCACGCGGGACCACGGCTCGCGCGGCAGATGCGACAGGGGAATCAGCGCGCTTTGTGGACACCGTGTGAGGCCGCGCCCGGCTCAGCCGGCCGCGATGGGAGTGTGGCCCCTGCGATCTGGCGTGTCAAGCAACGTGATGGGCAGCAAGGTGATGGGCAGGAGCGTGGAGCTGTGAGACGGTAAGGCCCGTGGCGACGACGACCCTGCTCAAGCTCTTGCTGGCGCCACTCCTCATCCTGGTCGCGACGCTGGCCGGCCGGCGCTGGGGCCCTGCGGTCGGAGGGTGGCTGGCGGGCCTTCCGCTGACCTCCGGGCCGGTCTCCTTCATCCTCGCCATCGAACAAGGGTCGGAGTTCGCCGCCCGGGCGGCGCTCGGAACGCTCTTCGGGCTCGTCTCGCTTGCGGTGTTCAGCCTGGCGTACGGCGCGGTCGCGCGGCGCGCAGGCTGGGCCGGGTGCGTGGCGGCGGCCCTCGGCGCCTTCGGCGCATCGACGCTCGCGTTCCGGGGCGCCGCACTCCCGCCCGGACTCGCGTTCACCCTCGTGTGCGTCGTCCTCGGCACCGTGGGTACCGTCATGGGTGGAGGCGCGCCGCCCCGGCCGCCGCCAAGGCTCCTGCCCGGGGACCTGACGATCCGCATGGCCCTCGCCGCCTTGCTCGTCCTCTTCCTGACGTCGCTGGCCGCCTCTCTCGGGCCGGCGCTGGCGGGCAGCCTGTCTCCCCTCCCCGTGTTCGGCGCCGTGCTCGCCGTCTTCGCCCATCGTGACCAGGGAGCGCCGGCGGCCGTGCAGCTCCTGCGCGGGATGGTGCTGGGCTCGTTCGGATTCGCCACCTTTATGTTGGTGGTGAGCGGGCTCCTCGATCGTTGGGCCATCGCGCCCACGTACGCGCTGGCGTCAGCCAGCGCCCTCGGCGTTCACGGGGTCACGCTCGCCGTGGTTCGGCGCGCGACCTGACCGTCTCCGCAGAGGAGTGACACCATGACGGTCCCGGCCTCGCTGCTCGCACGTCTCGAGACGCAGCTCGATGCGCTGGCCTTGGTGCTCGCTCACGCCACGCCAGCAATCCTCGACGCGCGGCCTCGCCCCGAGGAATGGTCGGCCCGGGAGAACCTCGCCCACCTGGCCCGCCATCACGCCGTCTTCCTCGCACGGCTGCGGCGGCTGCTGGACGAGGATCGGCCCGCGCTGGGCCGATACCGCGCGGAGGACGACCCGGAGTGGGCCGCCTGGATGGGGCTCCCGCGGGACGAGGTGCTCGATCGTCTCAGAGCCCTTCGCGCAGAGCTGGTCGCGCTCGTGCGAGGGTTGTCGCCGGCCGAGAGCGTGCGCACGGGCCTCCACCCCACGTTCGGCGAGATGGACGTGGCCGGATGGCTCGACTTTTTCCTGCTCCACGAGGCCCATCACCTGTACACGGCCCTCGTGGGGGTGGGCGAGGCGGGCCGGCACCCGCACTGAGAGGCCGTGAACCAATCTCTTCGGCGCCACGCGACTGATCAATGCGGTGGGGGGGTCTGGGGGCGGAGCGCCGCCGATCCCCCCCAGGTGGACTGAGTCGAAGGGCGCGGCCCGCGCCGCGGACACCCGCGGGCGCGGGGCGGCCCCGGTATGAAAGGCGGTTCAGTGGGTCGAGTGGCCGCCGCGGCCGGAGGTCGAGGCAGCCGGCGGTCGGAGCTGCCGGAGGAAGGCGACCAGGTCGATCGTCTCCTGGACCGTCACCGACTCACTGTATGACGGCATCTTCGACGACCCGTCGGGCGCCGCATACCCACGGCCCCTCTCGATGACGGCACTGGGGTTGATGATCGATTCCGCGAAGTACTCCGGGGGGTGAAGCTGGCCCATCATCGACAGCTCCGGACCCACGCGGCCCGCGTCGCTGGGAGTCGGGAAGCCCTCGCCCCGGGCCTCGTGACAGCTGTAGCATTCCAGCCGCTGAAACACCACGCGGCCCTTGACCGGATCGCCCTTCGGCCAGGCGAATCGCCAGCCCTTCGGCGTCCCGTGGGTGTGAGGCTGCGTGGGCGCCGTGCTGCGTCCCGGCGCTGGAGCGGTCGACTGCGCGTCCGCGCGGCCGAGCACGCCCAGGCCGAAGCCGGCCAGGACCAGCGCGGACGGCAGCCACCCCAGGACTCTCAGACGAGCGCCGCCGGATGCGTCATGAGTCACGAGATCGATTCTACTTGAAGCACTCGCGAGCCAGCCCTCAGAACCAGCCGGAGTCGTCCGGGAGCAGGATGCGCTCACCACCGCCCTCGCGGACGATACGGGGCCGGACGGACCGGACCTCCCTCCCGCGGGCCGCATCGAGGAGGGCCCCGACGTCGCGGTGCCCGCCGAGGGACGCCAGGATGCGCTGCGTCGGGAGCGGGAGCACGAGCTCACGAGCCCGGTGCCGGGCCAGTGCGTCGTCCGGCGCGATCCAGCGAGCACTCACCATCTCGAACCCGTCGGGCTCCGGTGCTTGATCCGCACCCGCCGCCGCGACGAAGAACCGCGTGTCGTAGCGAATGGGTCGCTCCTCGGGTGTAATCCAGTGCGCCCAGTAGACGACCCGGTCGGCTGCGAGGACCAGGTCGAAATCGGACAGAAGGCGACCGAAGACGGCGCTGTCCGCGCGACACGGCGCGCGGTGAGCGCGGACCGCGTCGAGCGTCGCCAGATCCACGAACCGCCCCTCTCGACCGTAGGCGAGGAGGATGCCCGCCTCCTCGAAGGCCTCGCGCAGCGCTGCGACCCAGAAGCCGATGGCCTGGTCCGCCGGCCGAACGTCGGGCATCTGCCGTGCGGCGTCTGTTCGCCCGAGCCCCCGGCACCACGCCTCGACTCCGGGCGCCGCGTCGGCGGGTTCAAGGCGTCCCCCCGGGAAGGCGAAGGCGCCCGGCGAGAACCGGCTGTCGGGGTGTCGCTGAAGCAGCAGGATCTCGAGGCCACCGGAGACGTCGCGCGCGAGGATGACCGAGGCCGCTTCGCGGGCCACCGGAGGTGGAGCGGAAGATTCCTGCACGGCGCTGGTCGTATCACGCCCCTCCGGGGCCGTCAACGGGATGGCTGGCTGGCGGTGTCGGCGCACTGACGATGCGTCCGCCCGACCGCGGGGGATTGCCGCATCGAGGATCGGCCCCGCGCGTCACGGTGTCCGCGGCGCACGCGGCGCCACGCTCGCCCCGTGCGCCAGCGGGGCTCGCGCGACCGGCTCCGTTTGGGGGCCGCGCGCGATCCACGCGGAGCGCGACGCGTACAATGGCGGGGTGCCCGGGCTCCTGGCCCTCGTCGCCGCCGTGGTCCTGGTCGACACGGTGTTCTTCGCCGTCCTCTCACCGCTCCTTCCTGCCTACGCGACGGCGCTCGGCCTCTCGAAGGGTGCCGCCGGCGTTCTCGCGGGGGCGTTCGCGGCGGGCGTCCTGGTCGCGGCGCTCCCGAGCGGACTTCTCGCCTCGCGCCTGGGCATCCGCCCGACCCTTCTCCTCGGACTCGGCCTGACTGCGGTCACGAGCGTTCTCTTCGGCCTCGCCGCCGAGTGGAACCTCCTCATCCTCGCGAGATTCGGCGGGGGCCTCGGCAGCGCCTGCTCGTGGACGGCGGCGGTCGGCTGGCTCGCACGCGCGGCACCGCCCGAGCGCCGCGGCGAGCTGATCGGCTTCGCGGTCTCTGCGGCAGTGGTGGGCGCGCTCCTGGGGCCTGCCCTCGGGGCCGCGGCCGCGTGGGTCGGAACCGGTCCCGCCTTCGGGACCGTCGCCGCCGCGTGCGCCGTGTTGGCCGCGCGCGTGGTGATGCTGCCCGAGCCGGCGGCGGAGGCCACCAGCGCCACGATGCTCGAGGCCCTGGGCATCCGGGGGCTCTGGGCTCCGGTCGGTTTGATCCTGCTGGCGCCGCTCCTGTTCGCGGTCCTCGGCGTCCTGGTCCCGCTCTCCCTGGGGGCGCGGGGATGGGATGCAAGGTGGCTCGGGGCGCTGTACGCTGCGGCAGCCGCGCTGGAGGCCGTCGTGCACCCGCTCCTCGGCCGCTGGGCGGACCGACGGGGCGCGCTGGCGCCGATCTCCACCGGGCTGGTCGCGTCCATCGTCGTCCTCACGGCCCTGGCCTGGGCAGGGCCCGCCTGGCTCGTGGCCGGGCTCGCCGTGGCCGCGGCGATCACGTTCGGCGCCACGCTCGTCCCCGGAATGGCGCTCCTGACGCGAGCCGCCGACGCGGCCGGGCTCGGGAACGTCCTGGCGATAGCGATCGCCAACCTCGCGTGGGCGCTGGGTCACGCCACTGGATCGCCGCTCTGCGGGTGGCTGGCGGACCGGGTCGGCGACACTCGGACCTACCTGGCCTTCAGCGTGGTCTGTCTCGTGGTCCTGGCGATCATTCGGAGCCGGGGCCTGGCGCACACCACCAGGGTCCTGTGACCCGGGAAGCGCCGATCCGAGGGCGCCCGCCGCTTGACACGCCGCGACGGCCCTTTCTAGGATGGGCGCACGGCACGCACCCAGCCACGAACCTTCCGCCAGCAAGGAGCGATGATGGGAGCAGAAGCACGCCTCAGGGCCCTCGGCATCGAGCTCCCGCCAGCGCCGCGACCGATGGCGACCTACGCCATGGCTGTCCGCTCCGGGAACCTGCTCTTCCTTTCCGGTCACGGGCCCGTGCGGGATGGCCGCGTCGTCTACCAGGGCAAGGTCGGCCGAGAGCTCACGATCGAGCAGGGCCAGGAGGCGGCACGCCTGACGGGTCTCAACCTGCTCGCGTCCGCGCGGGACGCTCTTGGCAGCCTGGACCGCGTGCGACGGGTGGTGAAGGTGCTGGGCATGGTGCAGTGCGCCGACGACTTCGCCGACCACCCGAAGGTCGTCAACGGCTTCTCCGACCTGATGGTCGAGGTCTTCGGCGACGCTGGCCGGCACGCGCGCTCCGCGGTCGGCATGGGCTCCCTGCCCTTCGGGATCCCCGTCGAGGTCGAGATGATCCTGGAGGTCTCGGGGCCCGCCGCGCGGCCACCGGCCGGTCGGTCCCGCCCGGCGACCCGGCCGCCGCGGCGCTCGCAGAAGCGGCGGCGGCCCTAGAGGCGCGCCACGGCAGCCTCCGCGGTCCGGCGGGGTCGCTCGCGGCGTGATCCCCTGTCCGGGATCGTCCCGACCCCTCCGACGGACCAGTACGTGCCCGCCGTGGCGTCGGGCGTGCGGCTCTTCGTCGCCGGCCACGATCCCGAGCTGAGAGGCCGGCTCGTCTACCGCGGTCGCGTGGGGGAATCCGTATCGGCCAGGGGCGCCCGCGCGGCTCTGCGTCTCGCCACCGCGAACGCGCTGGCCGCCGCGCGATCCGCCGCCGGTCCACTCGAGCGCCTCCGCTGCGTCGTCCTGACGGCCTTTGTCGCAAGCGCGACGCCTGACGGTCCCGATCCACGACTCCTGAGCGGCAGCCTCGCGCTGCTGGCGGTCGCCCTGCCCGCTGGGAATCGACCCGCCGTGTGGCTCCGGTCGGCGCAGGGTCTCGCGGGGGGCATGACGGTCGAGGTCGAGCTCGTGCTGGAGGCTCGTCGTCAGGAGACGGCCGAGCCGGTCACCCGCGGCGCCCCGGCTCGGCGTCCCCGGAAAGGAGCGACGGCAGCCGGTCGAGCGCGTCGGCGATCCGGGGCCCGTACCAGCTGAGGAGCTTCCCGTCCACGAGGTGGACCCGTCCCGCCCGCACGGCGGGCACGTCCGGGATCGTCGAGAAGTCCGCGCGATGCACCGCCCGGAACCGGTACGGCTCATCCGGCAGCAGAATGACGTCGGGAGCCGCCGCGCGCACTTCCTCCAGCGTCACGGTCGGGTACCGAACCGGACTGGCGCCGAACACGTTGTCGGCGCCGCAGGTCCGGAGCATGTCGTGCACGTAGGTGTCGCGATTGATCGTCATGTACGGACCGCGCCAGATCGGGCAAAAGACGCGGGGGCGAGGCCGGCCGCCGATGCGGGCGAGGGCCGCCGCATGAGCCGCTTCGAGCGACCTCGCGAGCTCGTCGGCAACGTCCTCGACGCCGATCAGGGCGCCGAGCTCCCGGACGAGCCCGATACCGTCCACCACGGTCCGCGGGAACGTGACCCACACCGGGACGCCTTCGGCTCGGAGGGCGTCGACGACGTCGCGGCGGTTCTCCTCCATGTTCGCGACGACGAGGTCCGGCGCGAGCGAGCGGATGCGTGCGGGGTCGGGGTCCTTCTCGCGTCCAACCTTCGCCGTCCGGGCCACGCGGTCTCGGGGCTCCGTGCAGAAGATCGTGACGCCGACGACCCGATCGTCGAGCCCGAGCGTGAAGAGAAGCTCCGTGATGCTCGGGATGAGCGACACGATGCGCCTGGGTTCCGCCGGCAAGGCCACGAGCGCGCCGCTCGCGTCCTGTCTCGGCGGGCGCTGGCCCGGGCGTCCACTCAATGCGCCGGGTGCCCCCCACCCTCGGACCGCGGCGAGGTCATCGCTCCCGCCCGGTCACCCGGCTGACGGCCGAGAAATGACGCGGCGACCGATGAGCTCGAGGGCCAGGATCACGAACATCGCCACGACGATGGCAATCGCCACACCCGCCGCGAGCGGGTCCCCGGCAGCCCCGAGCTCATCGGCCCGGCCGAGCAACTCCGCCCGCTCGGCCGGCGTGAGGCGCTTCCAGACCTCCGCGGCGTCGGCCTCCGACACCCCGAGCGCCGCAAGCTGAGCCCGGACAAGCCGGTACTCGAGGATCGTGCGCGCCCCCTCGAGGTCCCCGACGGAACCCGCGCCCCGTGCCGGCGGGAAGGGCGCGGCCTCTGTCAGCCGCGGCGCGGCGGCGAGCGCGACACTCCAGGCGACGGCGAGCCAGACGAGCCAGCGCGGGCGGAGCAGCGAGTCCCTGACCATGACAGCCCGCGCTCAGGCGCCGCCGCGCGCCCGCAGGCCGGCCAGCAGCGCCTCGCGCGCGCGAGCCTGGTAGGTCTGAACCAGGCCTCCGACCTCGGCCCAGCGGGCCTCGACCTCCCGCGCGGCCCGGTCGTAGGCCTCGAGCGCTTGCTCGGGCGCGGCCCCCGAGCCGGGCCCGCGAAGGATCGCCTCCAGCGCGCCGAGCGCGTCCTCGCAGTCCGTCACCGCGATACCGAAGACCCTCAGGAGTCGACGTGTCGAGTCCTCGGCCATGTCACTCCTCCACGAGCTCGGGGACCTCCTGCCAGTGCGCCGGGCCCTCGGGCTTGAAGTTCTTGGTGTTCACGAAGTGCATGCCGTGGTGGATGTTCAGCTTGAACTTTCCCCCTCCGAACCGCTCCCGGATGAAGGCCTCGGGCGCCTCCAGGAAAGGTCGCATCTCGTCGCCCCGCAGACGGAGGAGTCGCTTGAAGCGGACGGTCCCCTGCCACGGCTCCTGCACCAGGATCGTGCACGAGAGATCGGGCCACAGGCGGCCGACCTCGGCCAGGGTCTCCCGGGCCGTCGGGCTCGGCGTCCCGCGCCCCTCGAGGGAGCGGTCCACGTAGTCCTCGATCAGGACCCACGCCCAGGCCGGAATCGGATCGCTCACAGGCAGATAATACAGGGCGGTCCGGTCCGGTGGCCAGCCGCCAGGCCGGGTGGAAGCCCGGTGGGCGCCTGCCGATAACCCGCCTGCCGATAACCTGCCGATAATCTTGCTTCCGGCCGCGGGAGAGGGCTAGAGTGTCCGCCAAGCCTAGCCGCAGGCGGGCAGGGTGGCGAGAGGGCAAGGGAGGCGAGAGTGGCGCAGCTCGGAGATCTCGATCGCGAGAGCGAGCAGCTCCTGTCCCACGTCGTGCGCGCCTTGGCCGACGCGACCCATGCCGGCGACCCGTACATGACGGGGCATTCGTCCCGGGTGGCGGCGTACGGCGAGAAGATCGCCAACTCCCTCGGGCTTCCTCCCCGCGAGCGGCTCATGCTGTTCGTGGCGGCGTCCTTCCACGACGTTGGATATCTCTCGACGCCCGAGTACATCCTGCGGAAGCCCTCGGTCCTCGCCGAGGACGAGATGGAGGAGGTACGCGTCCACCCCGTGCGGGGCGCCGAGGTGTTCGGCACGGAGCCGGCCCTGGCCGAGATCGCGCGAGCCGTTCGCCACCATCACGAGCGGTTCGATGGGAGCGGGTACCCCGAGGGCCTCCGGGGCGAGGAGATCCCGCTCTTCTCGCGGATCATCCTCGTCGCCGAGACCTACGAGGCGATGACCCACCACCGCCCCTACCGCCGGGCGCTCTCCGCGGAGGAGGCGACCCGGCGGCTCCAGGAGAGCGCCGGTTCCCAGCTCGACCCCGAGATCGTCAAGCACTTCCTGGCGATCCTCGCGGCCGAGACGACGAGCTAGGCTACTGCTTCCTCTGCTGGCGCTGCTGTAAGCTCCGGAGCAGGCGTTCCGCCTGCTCGATGTTCTTCTTGGCGTTCGCGTGCTCGGGCTCGTACTCGAGGACCGCCTTCCACTGGTTGATGGCGTCCTCGAGCCGCTCTTCTCGATAGAGCTGGAGCCCCTGCGCGTAGTGCTGCTGGGCCGCGCGCTCCCGCGCCTGCTTGAGCAGAACGGGGGAATCCTGGTACGTCGGCGCCAGCCGCGTCAGCTGGACGAGCGTCCGGACCGACTCTTCATACCGCCGCTGTCCCAGCTGACTCTTGCCGAGCCCGTACAGGATGGCCTTTCTCAGCTCGGACGCGTCGGGGTTGTGGGCGTCGCCGGCGAGAACGCGGTCCACGTCAGCCAGCGCAACCTGATACTCCCCCTTCTCGAGTGACTCTCGCGCCCCCACCAAGAGGGGGTTGATCTCGACGGTCTCGCCCGTCCGGGGCGGCTCCGGCAGCGGGGCCTCAGGCCGGGCCACCGGCTCCGGCGGCCTGGGCCGAAGCTCCGGCAGTACGAAGGGAACGCCGGGGATCTCGGGGATCTTCAGCAGCATGCCTGCACTGAGCCGCGGGTTCGGCGGCAGCTGGTTCGTCTCCCAGATCACCTCGGACCGCGCCCGGTCGCCGTAGTAACGCTCGGCGATCGTGGCCAGCGTCTCGCCGGCCTTGACGGTGTGCGGCACGAAGCGGATCTCCTTGACGTCGTTCTGGAGCGCGGAGAACGCCGCCTGGTTGGCGGGGTCCATCGCCAGCGCCGCGAGGAAGTGCCGGCGCGCCTCCAGATGCTCGCCCTTCCCCAGGGCTTCGCGTCCCTGGCCCATCCGCTCGCCGATCGCACGCTCCAGGCGCGCCTCGAGCTGCCGGCGCCCCTCCTGTGCGGCCTGGTCCGCGGGATCGATCGTCAGCGCGATCTTCCACTCGTCGAGGGCCTGCCGGAGATCCCCGGTACCCTCCAGGCGGCGTGCGCGCTCCCGGTGTCCGGCCGCCAGCTGCTGGCGTGCTGACGGGGGAGCGGGGGCCGGCGCCACAACGGGCGGTGCCGGGCGAGCGGGTGCGGTCGACGGGGGCGCGGCGGAAGGGGCCGGGGCGGCGGGCGGCGCGCTCGGCGGAGGCGTGGCGGCCGCGCAGGCGCCCAGCAGGGCGGCAAGAGATCCGATGAGGAGCGGCCGGCCCAGGCGACCGAGCGTCACCGGATCGTCTCCTCGCTGAAGACGGTCAGGTTGCGCACGAAGTCGTCGAGGCTCATCTCGGAGTAGATCTGAGCTCGGTGGATCGTAAGCGTAGGCGTGAATGAGGCATTTCCCTGGCGGCGGACGTCCAGGGCGGCAATGTATCCCGCCTCCCGGACGCGCTTGACCACCTCCTCGTCGTGCGAGCCGTACGGGTACGCGAGGATCCTCGCCGGCTGCCCTACTCGCTGCTGCAGGACCCCGAGGGGCTGCACGAGCTCCGATTGCATTCGACGGTTGTAGTCGTCATCGGATTCCGTCGGCTTGCGACGCATGTCCTCGTGCGTCCTGGAGTGCGCCTCGATGTCGAATCCCTCCTGCGCGAGCTCCTTCAGCTCTGCCCACGAGAGGGCGATCCGAGCGCCGATGAAGTCCGTATAGATGAACAGCGTCGCCGGGAACCCGAGCTCTTTCAGGATCGGATAGGCGTACTCCTTGAAGGACTTCCAGCCGTCGTCGAACGTGAGGACGACCGTCTTCCGCGGGAGCTGCCGCTTGAGCGCCGTGAACTCGAGGAACTGCCGGAGGGTGATGACGTGGTAGCCCTCCCGCTTGAGGTACCGCATCTGCTCCTCGAACGTGCTCGCAGACATGAGGAGGCGGCCCCGTGTCTGAGGCCCGATGTTGTGGTAGCAGAGGATCGGCACCAGCTGGTATCCGCGCGCCTCCACGCCGGACGGGTTCCACGGCCGCTTCGGGATGATCACCTCACGACCCGCGGTGAACGTCGCTGTCCCGTTGTAGTCCTCGATCAGCCACCCCTTGGCGGGGTCCCCGAGATACCGTCGGGCGAGGCCCTCCGCGGTGTCGCCGCCCTTGGCGAGCACGACCACGAAGTCGTCGGACTCGAACACCTCGGGCAGCGGCTCCGGAGCCGGCGGCGGGGGCGTGACCTGGCTGGGCGCGGGCGCGGGGGTCGGAGCGGGCCTGGGTTGGGGGCCCGTGGGCGCGGAGGCCTGGGGGGCCGGGGCCGCGGCAGGGGGAGGGGGTGCCGCCGCGCAGGCGCTCAGCACACCCAGTGCAACAACGAGCACAGGCAACCGTCTCACTCCGGACCCTGCCATCGACATCTCCTTGATCTCGCCGCGACGACCTGGGCCGCCGGCCGCCCCCCGGGCGTCGCGTCCTGCCGGCGGCGGCGTCCCGGTCGCCCGGAACGCCACCTTGATCCGCTGCCTCACGCCCCCTGCGCCAAGCCGAGTACCTCGTAGACCTCGACCTGCTCTTCCTTGCCCTTCACCCGGATCACCCCGAGCGTCCGCACGTTCACCACCCCGTCCACCTTCTGGTGAGTGCGATGGCTGATCAGGATCTGCCCGGGCTTCGCGTTCGACTCGAGGCGGGCCGCCAGGTTGACGCTGTCGCCGATGACCGTGTACTCCATCCGGTCCTCGGTGCCCACCGTCCCCGCGACGGCCTCGCCGGCGCTGACGCCGATCCCGACCGCGATCGGATCCTTGCCCTCGCGGGCGCGCTTGCGCGAGAGCTCGGCCACCCCGGACTGCATCGCGATTGCCGTCTTCACCGCGCGGACGGCATGGTCCTCGTGAACGATCGGGGCGCCGAAGATGGCCATCACTCCGTCGCCGAGGAACTTGTCCACGATGCCGTCGTTCTTCGCCGTCGTGTCGACCATGAGAGTATAGAAGTCGTTCAGCACGCCGACGACGTCCTCGGGCGACAGCCGCTCGGCCAGGGATGTGAATCCCCGCATGTCGCAGAAGAGGACCGTGACATCGCGGCGCTCCTCCTTGAGCGCGAGTCTCTCCGGATCCTTCAGGATCTCGTCGACCACCTGGCGGGCGACGTAGCGGGTGAAGGCTCGCTTGATCATCTCCTTCTCGCGGAGGTTCTTCGCCATCAGGTTGAACGACTCGGTCAGCGCCCCGATCTCGTCCCGTGAGGTAACCGGCAGGTGGATCTGAAAGTTCCCCGCCGCCACGGCGCGCGTGCCCTCGACCAGGCGCATCACGGGCCCGGACAGCACCGTGGCCAGCCCCACGGCGCCGAGGATCCCCACGACCACCATGGCCGCGCTGATGACGATGGTCGAGTTCCGCGCGGTGGCGACCGCCTGGTCGATCGGCTTGCGGCTGAAGCCCAGGTACAGCGACCCGACCGACACCTTGCTGAAAACCAGCGGTACCGCGAAGTCGATCACCTTGCCGTGCTTCGGGTCCACCCACGGCGTGACCTGCGTTTCGCCTACCGCCATCGGCAGACCGTCCGCTCGCTGGATCCGCTGCCCGATCTGTGACAGGTCGGGGTGCGCCACGACCTTGCCGTCAGCGTCCACGAAGACCACGTAGACGACGTCCGGGTCCTTCATGGCGTCCTGAACCAGCAGGGACAGTGTTAGATCGTCGTTCGACAGGATCGGGTTCTTCGACGCGTTGGCGAGGTCCCTCGCGATGGTGCGCCCCCGCTTGGTCATCTCGTGGGTGAGGCTCTGCTGCTCCTGCCGGACGAGGAAAACGCTCACGAGCAGCACGGTGAGCACCAGGAGCGTCGTGATCAGGAGGGTGAGCTTCAGCTTCAGTGACAGCCGCACGCTCGCCGGCTGCTTCTCGTCCACGGTCTGCTCGGCCGCCATCCAGTCTCCTCTTTCCGCGTTCAGCCGCGCCCTGTCAGACCCCCGCCCTTGATCCCGAACAAGCGCCTCGGCGAGCCGAAGCTGGCCCGACCGATGGTCCCGGCGCCCCGGAAGCGGCCGCGCGTGGAATCGCATCGGCCCCCGCGCCGGCCCGTGGGCGAGCCGCGTAGATCCCTCGTGAGGACCGCGACGGCGCCGGATGAAGCGCGGTGAGGCGACTGAGGGTCCGGATGGCTTCGACGGGGACGACGACCATCGCGAGCGCCGGACTGCCTTGCCGGAGGATCGATCGGTGGGTCCTGCGCGCTGCAGCAACCCCGGAGGCCAGGGTCGAAGCCTGGACAGTCGTTCCCCCGCACCGCCCGATGGTACGACAAAACGTGAATCACCACAAATTACCGGGGGTGTTGGCGCTGTCGCCCCCGGCACCCGGGCACGTCCCCGGAGGGTTCCTCGGCTTGCGGAAACCGGCACGGGGTGGTTCAGTAGGGTCGACCCGGATCGCTGGCGCCGGCCGAGATGCCGGAGAGAGGTGGCGCGGTGGACTTCCAGTACTCGAAGCGTACGCGGGAGTACATGGAGCAACTGACAGACTTCATGGCCCGCCACGTCTACCCCGCCGAGCAGACGTTCCTCGACCAGCTGGACGCGGGGCCGTCGCGCTGGCAGGTGCCGCCCATCATGGAGGAGCTCAAGGCCAGGGCCCGCGAGCGCGGTCTCTGGAACCTCTTCTTGCCGGAAAGCGAGCACGGATCCGGCCTGACCAACCTCGAGTACGCGCCCCTGTGCGAGATCATGGGACGCTCCCCGATCGCGCCGGAGGTCTTCAACTGCTCCGCGCCCGACACCGGGAACATGGAGGTGCTGGTCCGATACGGCACGGCGGCCCAGACGCGCGAATGGCTGTCGCCCCTCCTGGACGGGAAGATCCGCTCCGCCTTTGCGATGACCGAGCCCGCCGTCGCGTCGTCGGACGCGACCAACATCGAGTCGAGCATCGTCCGAGACGGCGGCGAGTACGTCATCAATGGCCACAAGTGGTGGACCTCGGGCATCGGCGATCCACGCTGCAAGCTCATCATCTTCATGGGCAAGACCGACCCGGGAAACCCCGACCGCTACAAGCAGCAGTCGATGATCCTCGTACCGCGGGACGTCCCTGGCGTCCGCGTGGTCCGCATGCTCACCGTCTACGGCTACGACGACGCCCCCCACGGGCACGGCGAGGTCGTCTTCGAGAACGTTCGCGTGCCGGAGGCCAATCTGCTCCTCGGGGAAGGGCGCGGCTTCGAGATCGCCCAGGGGCGCCTTGGCCCGGGGCGGATCCACCACTGCATGCGCCAGATCGGCGTGGCCGAGCGAGCGATCGAGCTGATGAGCCGCCGCGCGCAGGAGCGGGTCGCTTTCGGCAAGCGGCTTGCCGACAACGACGTGAGCCTCGAGCGGATCGCCCAGTCCCGGATCGAGATCGACCAGGCGCGCCTGCTCGTGCTCCATGCCGCGTGGATGATGGACACCGCCGGCAACAAGGCGGCCAAGCAGGCCATCGCCGGCATCAAGGTGGCCGTGCCCAACACGACCCTGCGCGTCCTGGATCGGGCGATCCAGCTTCACGGCGGGGGCGGTGTGAGCCAGGCGTTCCCGCTCGCGTACTGGTGGGCACACTCCCGGACGCTCCGCTTCGCTGACGGGCCCGACGAGGTCCACCGCCGCCAGATCGGGCGCCTCGAGCTCCGGAAGCACGCCTGAGCGGCGGGCGCCCGCCGGCGGGCGCCGTCTGGTCGGCGCCTACGTCGCTGGCTCCACCACCGCCCAGCCCGCCTCGGCCAGGGGCCGGGCTCGTTCTCCGCGCCGGCGCGCATCGGGGTCGCTCGCCGTCCCGTCGCGGACGCGGCCCATGATGCCCTGGCAGATCGCGGCCAGCCGGAAGAGCGCGAAGGCGACGTAGAACTCCCAGCCGGGGATGCCGTCGCGACCCGTCAGGTGGCAGTAGCTCGCCACGACCTCTGCCTCGGAGGGGATCCCGAGTCTCGCCAGGTCGAGCCCGCGGAGGCCGTCGATCCCCGCGGGCAGCCGGAACGCCGTGCAGAGGTATCCGAGGTCGCCGAGCGGATGGCCGAGGGTCGAGAGCTCCCAGTCCAGCACCGCCACGATACGCGGCTCCGTCGCGTGGACGATCGTGTTCCCGATCCGGAAGTCTCCGTGGACGAGCCGCGTGGCGTCGTCGGCTGGGACGTGCCCCGGCAGCCACTCGATGAGTCGCTCCATCGCCGGGATCGTCTCCGTCTCGGAGGCGCGGTACTGCCCCACCCAGCGGTGGATCTGCCGGGCGTAGTAGTTGCCCGGTTTGCCGAAGTCCGCGAGGCCGACGGCGTGCCAGTCCACCTCGTGGAGACGGGCGAGGACACTGACGGCGTCGTCCCACAGCGCCCGCCGCTCCGCGGACGTGAGCGTCGGAAGGGTGAGCTCCGGCAGGACTCGCCCCGCCACGTAGCGCATCACGTAGAACGCGGTGCCCGCGATGTCGGGATCCTCGCAGAGCACGAGGGCCTCGGGCACGGGCACCCCCGTTCCCTGGAGCGCGGCGATCACGCGGAACTCCCGCTCGACCGCGTGGGCGGAGGGCAGGAGCTTCCCCGGAGGCTTGCGACGAAGCACGTACTCTCCGCCCGGCGCGCGGAGGTAGTACGTGGGATTCGACTGTCCGCCGAGGAACTGCCGGACTTCCAGCGGACCGGCGAAGCCCGGCAGCCGGCCGGCGAGATAGGCCTCGAGCCGGCGGACATCGAAGCGATGCGCCTCGCGGACCGGCGCGGTGCCGGGCGCCGCCGGGCCGCCGGAGGGCATCGAATCAGACGGCGCCGCGCGCCGCTAGGTCTCCGAGCGCCGCGAGGGCGCGCGCGACGTCGGACTCGTCGTTGTACGCATGCACCGAGAGGCGCACCCGCCCATCGCCCGACCACACCAGGACGCCGGCGCTCCGGAGGGCATGCTCGACATCCACCGAGCGGTCGGTGGCGAAGACGAGGTTACCCGCGCGCTCCTCGGGGGCCTCGGGCGTCAGGACCGGGAGGCCGAGCTTCACCAGCCCGGCCCGGAGCGTCCCGCCGAGCGCGAGCACGTGCGCCTCGACGGCGCGGGGATCCAGGGCGTCCAGCACGCGCAGCGCGCTGTCGAGAATGTAGACGGGCAGGAACGGGGGGTTGCCGGCCTCGAAGCGCGATCCGTCCGCCTGCAGGCGGTACTCCGTGCGGCGCCGCCAGTCCTCCTCGCGATGCGTGGAGTGCCAGCCGACCCAGGGCGCCGCGAGGTCGGGCCAGCGGCGGCTGTTCACGTAGAACACGCCCACGCCGTGAACGGCGAGCAGCCACTTGTAGCAGCAGGCGACGACCACGTCGCAGAGGGTGCCGTCGACGGGAACCACGCCGAGGGCGTGCGACGCGTCGACGACCAGCCGAGCCCCCACCCGGTCGGCCAGGCCGCGCAGGCGGCGGAGATCGTGCCGGGCGCCGGTGAGATAGGCCACGTGGCTCACGGCGATCACACGCGTCCGCCCGTCCACCGCGCCGGCGAACTCGGCGGGGGCCACCACCGCCTCCCGCCCGACCGCGCGAACCTCGACGCCGCGCGGTCGCAGCCGCTGCCAGGCGAGGAGGACCGAGGGAAACTCGCTCTGGCCCACCACGACGTTGTCCCCGGGGCGCCAGTCGATCCCCTCGGACGCCACGTGCAGACCCTCGGATGCACTGCCGAGGAATGCGATGTCCTCGGCCCGACCGCCCAGGCGGACCGC
The DNA here is from genome assembly GCA_035550795.1 of Candidatus Methylomirabilota bacterium. GTDB lineage: Bacteria > Methylomirabilota > Methylomirabilia > Rokubacteriales > DASRDR01 > DASRDR01. Next base: position 69,172 of record DASZOL010000111.1, on the reverse strand, counting down.
GAGGGCGGCCCGGGTGCGGTCTGCGGTCGTGAAGAAGCGCTCGCGCCCCGGCATGCCGTCGCCCTTGTCCAACAGGAACCGGGTCGCGGCCTGGAGGTTGGCGCGGAGGACCGGGGCTTCCCCACCCGTCGCGAGGTGGGCGACGTGCTCGATGCCGATGAACGACGTCTTCGGGATCAGGCCGGGCATGGCCACCTCACTCGAATGGGAGTGGAGCGCCCTCGCGGAGGGCGCGCACCAGCTCGGGTGCGAGCGTCCCTTCGCAGGCCTCGGCCACCGGTCCCCGTAGGCGGATGGACCAGTCCGGCCGGACCTCCACGCCCAGCTCACCGCCCGGGCTCTGAATGGTGGTCCGGCCGCCGGCAAGGCCGTTGCGGACCGCCGCGGCCGCGACGGCGCAGGACGACGACCCCGACGCGAGCGTCCATCCCGCCCCGCGCTCCCAGATGCGGATCTCCACCCGGTCCCGCGCCCGCACGCGCGCGAACTGCACGTTCGTGCGGTTGGGAAACGCCGCGTGCGTCTCGATCCGCGGCCCGAGCTGCCGGACCTCGTCGTCGTCGAGGGTGTCGGTGAAGACCACGCAGTGCGGATTCCCCACCGAGACGCAGGTCACGGCGAGGATGCGATCCCCCACCTGGAGCGGGATCGCGACGACCTCGCGATCCGGGCCGTGCATGGGAATCTCGGGGGCGCGGAAGGTGGCGCGCCCCATCTCGACCGTCACCTGGTCCACACGCTCGCCGGCGAGGTGACAGACCGCCTCGACGACGCCGCCCTTCGTCTCGATCCGCATCGGCGACGTCCGGAGGCCGCCGCGCTCCCAGAGATACTTGGCGAAGATCCGGAGCCCGTTGCCGGACTTCTCGGCCTCGCTCCCGTCGGGATTGAAGATCCGGAGCCCCACGTCAGCGACGCTCGATCCGGTCCTAAGCAGGATGCCGTCCGACCCGACTCCCCAGTTCCGGTGGCAGATCCAGCGCACCGCCGCCGGCGCGAGCGGGAAGTCGATCTCCCGCTCCTCCATGACGAGGTAGTCGTTGCCGAGCCCGTTCCCCTTCGTGAACCGCGCCATGGCTACGCGCGGGGAGCGACCGGCCGCGGCGCGGCCCCGGCCGAGGCGGCGGGCGCCGCGCGACGGTTCACCAACCGGGCGGGGGCCATCGTGGAGTGCGGCCCGCCGTCAGCGCTGGTCGACTGGGACGTAGGTCGCCTGGCGGGAGCCCTGGTACTCGGCGCGCGGCCGGATCAGGCGGTTGTGGGCCTGCTGCTCGAGGATGTGGGCCGTCCACCCCGACACACGCGAGACCACGAAGATCGGCGTATACAGGTCCGGGTCGATCCCCATGGAATAGTAGGTGGACGCGGAGTAGAAGTCGACGTTGGCGTGCAGACTCTTCTCGGCGTTCACCACCCGCTCGACGATGCGCGACATCTCGAACCACTTGAGCTCGCCCGCCTCTCGACCAAGCTGCTCGGACAGGCGCCGGAGATGCGTGGCCCGCGGGTCCTCGGTATGGTACACGCGGTGGCCGAACCCCATGATCCGCTTCTTCTGGGCCAGCGCGTTCTTGATCCACGTCTCCGCCCGGTCCACGTCCCCGATCTCGATCAGCATGCGCATCACGCCAACGTTCGCCCCGCCGTGCAGCGGCCCCTTGAGCGTGCCGATGCCCGACACGATACCGGAGTACATGTCGGAGAGGGTGGCCACGGTGACCCGCGCGGCGAACGTCGAAGCGTTCAGTTCGTGGTCGGCATGGAGGATCAATGCCGTGTCCATCGCCTTCTCGGCGAGGGCGCTCGGCTTCCGGCCCGAAATCATGTAAAGGAGGTTGGCGGCGATGGAGAGGCGAGGGTTCGGCGGGATCGGCGCCTTCCCCTTTCGGATCCGGCTCCAGGCCGCAACCAGCGTGGGCACCTGCGCCTGGATGCGCACCGCCTTCCGGAGATTCGCCTCCCGGGAGTCGTCACCGGCGTCGGGGTCGTACACGCCGAGCGCCGAGACCGCGGTCCGCAGGGCGTCCATCGGGTCGGACTTCCTCGGCAAGCTCCTGAGCAGCGTCAGGACCTTGGGGGGCAGCCGTCGCTGAGTCGCCAGGGCCTTGCGAAGGCTCTCCAGCTCGGCGCGCTTCGGGAGCGCGCCGTTCCAGAGCAAGGCGGCTGTCTCCTCGAACGAGGAGTGAGCGACGAGGTCGTGGATGTCGTAGCCCCGGTAGAGCAGCCGCCCCCGATCGCCGTCGATGAAGCAGATCTCAGAGGTCGACACGACCACATCTTCAAGTCCGGCATTGGTCGTCGGAGTCGTCATTGGCCGGCCCCCGTTGACGCGTGCGTATTGGCCGAAACAGATGCGGCCCCGCATCGGGGGCCGCTCACACCCTGCTCATTGTGGCACACGCCGCAGGGGGTCGCAAGGCACCGAGGACGGCGCCGTCAGTGCGGGCGCGCCTGAGGAATCCCGTGCTTGCGCATCTTGGCGTAGAGCGTCGGACGATGCAGGCCCAGGAGCCGCGCCGCGGCCTGCTTGTTCCAGCGCGTCGCCTCGAGCGCCGCGAGGATCGCCTGGCGCTCACGCGCCTCGAGGTTCAGCGTCTCGGGGGCGGCAGCATGGGCCACGCGAAGCTCGCGCCGCAGGCGCCGGCGATCCAGCGCGTTCGCGAGCACCGTGAGCAGTCGCTCGGGGACGAGGTCGGCCGGCGGCTCGAGGTAGTCCCACGCGCCCGCCGCCCGCGCCTGGAACCCCTGCGCTCGCGCGCCGGGCTCGGTCACGGCCACGACCGGGAGATCGGGCCAGCGACCGACGATGTCGGCGATGAGAGCACCTCCACCGCCGTTTCCCCCGCCGAGGGTCACCAGGACCGCCTCGATGTCTCCCCCGCCGATCGCATCCAGCGCGTGCGCCGCGGACCCGGCGAGCCTCAACTGGTAGGGGTGTCCCTCGAGGGACTGGCGAATACCCCCCATCAGCGTCTGACCCGGGTCCACGAGCAGTACACCAACCTGCGCCATGGCCACCTGTATCAAAGCGTAACACGGGGATGCCCTTTGGGGGAGGGCGTGCAGCCCCCCCCCCCGGGGTCATCGGAGGTTCTTCTTGAGGATCTTCCCCGTGGGGCTCTTCGGCAGCGCCGGCAGGAACTCCACGACGACCGGGACCTTGTAGGGCGCCACGCGCCCCCGGCAGACCTCGATGAGCTCCTCCGCCGTCGCCGACAGGCCGGGCCGAAGGACCACGCAGGCCCGCACCACCTCGCCCTTCACGGGGTCCGGACGGCCCAGCACCGCGGCCTCGGCCACGGAGGGATGCTCGAAGAGCACCTCCTCCACCTCGCGCGGAAACACCTTGAACCCCGCGACGTTGATCATGTCCTTCACGCGGTCGACGACGTGGAAGTAACCGTCAGCGTCTCGATGGCCGATGTCGCCCGAATGCAGCCACCCCCCTCGCAGCGTCCAGGCGGTGTCCTCGGGCTTCCCGAGGTAACCCTGCATCACGTTGGGCCCGCGGATCACGATCTCGCCGAGGGTGCCGTCAGGCACCTCGCGGTCGTGCTCGTCGACGACCCGGACCTCGACGTTCTCGATCGGGGTCCCGACGGACCCCGGACGATGGGCCCGCTCGTGGTTGTAGGTGGCGAACGGCGAGCACTCCGTGAGGCCGTAGCCCTGGGAGATCGGAAGCCCGGTCGCCGCGGTCCAGCGCTGCTCGACGTCGCCGGGCAGCATCGCCGCCGCCGAGAAGGCGAGCCGAAGCGACGAGAGGTCGTGCGCCGCCAGGCCCCCCGCGAGCAGGACTATGTACATCGTCGGCACCGCATAGAGGATGGTGACGCGGTGGCGGGCAATCGCGGCCGCAAAGTCGGCGGGCACGAATCGCTCGTGCAGGACCAGCGTTCCGCCCGCCGCCACGAGCGCGTTCATGATGAAGTTCTGACCGAAGCAGTGGAACAGCGGGAGCGCGCAGAGTCCGCGATCGTCGGGTGTCATCCCGAGGTGGTGCACGGTCGCATGCGTGTTCGACACGACGTTGGCGTGGGTGAGCATGACACCCTTCGGCCGGCCGGTCGTGGCTGACGTGTACAGGACGGCGGCCACGTCGTCGCGGTCGGCGTCGCGGGCCCGGAGCGGCGGGTCGGCAAGCAGCGCCCCGAAGGCCGGGGCCCCCGGCTCCCCGGTGCCGACCCGCACCCGGACCGACGCAGTCTCCGCCGCAGGCGGGAGCTGGGCGGCGAAGGGCGGGCCACTGACGACGGCCGCCGCCTCGCTGTCCCGGATGATGTACGCGAGCTCGTCGCGCACGTAGGCGACGTTGAGCGCGACCGGCGTCACCCCGAGCTTCTGGCAGCCGAAGTAGGCGAGCACGAACTCCGGTCGGTTTCCGATGTGGAGGCAGGCGCGCTCCCCGGGCCGCAGGCCGAGCCGCGCGAGGCCTGCCGCGACCCGTCCGGCCTCCCGGTCGAGCTCGGCGAAGGTGAAGCGCCCGGCCCCGAAGAGGAGAGCGGTCCGGTCAGGAAGGTGCCGCGCGCTCGCCTCGAGAAAATGGGCGACGTTCATGCGAGGAGCGCGCGAATCTCCTCCGCGGCCGACCGCCGCCACTCCTCCCCGTGCTCCGCGCGCATCTGGCGCCGCAGCTCGAGCTGCTTCTGCTCCATGTACTCCGTGACCTTGGGCGGACGCTCGACGAAGCGGGCGACCTCCTTCATGTCGCCGTCGAAGAACACGAAGACGGGGATCGAGCGGAAGAGGCCGCGGTTGAGGTACTGGTCCATGAGGTCAGGGTTCTGGTCCCGGAGGAAAATGCGCAGCTCGACATTCGGGGCGCCCTCGGCCATCCGGGCGAGGACCGGAAGGTTTGTGAGCGCGTCCCCGCACCAGTCCTCCGTGAGGACGAGGACGTTGAGCTTCTCCGGGCGGCTGGCGAAGACCGCCCGGTCCTCGGGGGCGACCCGCACCGCTGCCATCGTCTCCAGAAACTTGTCCTTGTTGGTGGTCATCTGATCGAGGTACTGCTGGAACGTCATGCCCTGGGCGAATCGCTGCTTGGTGACCATCGAGCACGGTCTCCTTCTTCGATGAGTGGGGTCAGCGGAACTTGCCGAGGTCCAGCTTGGCGCGCAGGACCTCCTTGTGCTCAGGGGGCGCTCCCCGCACCAGCAACGTCACGACGCCGTTCGCGGGCAGCCCCTCGAGCGGGAACACGTACACGTTGCGGGCAGCGAGGCGGCCGTCCTCCTGGCGCAGAGGGGTCCGCTCGTTCTGCACGAAGATCGCCTTGATCTCCTGCCCGTTCACCACGAGTACCGGCTGATACCACCGGGCGAAGCTCCGCGAGGGGCCCCCGTGCATGGTGACCAGGAGCTGGATCCGGCCCCTCCCGCGGTCGATCTGCTCCTTTTGCTGCCGATCCGTCAGCGAGTCACCCTTCATCGCGGCCTGGCGGGCGGCGAGCGCGAGTCGCGAGAAGGGGGTGCTCACCGCGATCTCTTCCCCCCCGGGCAACCGGAGCTGCCACTCCTCGCCGAACTCCTCCTGCGTGATCGAGGCCATCCCGGCGTTCACCGCCTCCCGGACGCCCTCGGCGGTCAGGTCTCCGTCCAGCGCCTGAGCGGGGGCGGGAGCGCCGCCGAGGACGAGGCCGGCGAGGGCGAGCGCCACGCCGAGCGCGCCGGCGCTCGTCGGTTTCCCAGCCGGCGGCAGGGAGCTCCCACGGGCTCCCGACGGCCGTCGAACCATCTCGTGGCAGGACACGTCAGGGGCTGCCGATCCCGGCCTCGCGGAGATTGCCGACCAGCGCGAGGCTCATGCCGTCCGGATCCCAGTGGCTCCGCACAGCTCGGAACACGTCGTCGGCCGTCACCGCCAGCACGCTCCGACGGAAGCGGGCAGGATAGTCCAGGCCAAGCTTGAACCGCTCGATCCCGATGAGGAGGCCCGACACGTCTTGCGCGGTATCCATGCTCAGCGGGAAGCTTCCCACCAGATACGCGCGCGCCCGCGCCAGCTCCTCCTGCGACACCCGTTCGCGGCGGAGGCGGGTCAGCTCCTCGCGGACCACGGCCAGGCCTTCCCGGATCCGGGCGTTCTCGCTCTGCAGCTCGACGAGAAAGAGGCCGGCGAGCCGCGCCGGCGCATACTGGGCGTAGACGTTGTAGGCAAGGCCGCGCTCCTCGCGCACGCGCGTGTAGAGGCGGGACGACGACCCGCCGCCGAGGATCTGGCTCGCGACCAGCAGCGGGTAGAAGTCCGGATGCCCCCGGGTCACGGTCGCCTGGCCCAAGAGGACCGTCGCCTGCGTCAGCGTCCGGTCGGCGGCCTCCGTCCGGGAGGGCTGCCCGAGCGCCGGCGGACCCGGAATGAGGGGAGCCGGGGCTCCCACGGACCAGCCGCCCACCCGCGCCTCGAGCGCCGTCCGCACCTCGAGGGCGCTGACGTCCCCCGCCACGGCGACAACCGTCCGCTCGGGCCGGTAGGCCCCGAGGTGAAAGGCTACCACGTCATCCCGGGTGAGGGCACGGAGCGAGGCCTCGGTCCCCATGACCGGACGGCCGTACGGATGCTCGCCGAAGACCAGCCGCCGCAGCATGCGAGCGGCTACGGTGCCCGGATCCTCCTCGGAGCGCCGGATCGACGCCTGCACCTCGTCGCGCTCCCGCTCGAACTCGGCGACCGGGAACGCCGGACGCACGAGGGCATCCGCAAGGAGGTCGAGGCCGAGTCCGAGGTCCTTCCGCAGCACGGAAAGCCCGACCTCGCTCGCGTCCCGTCCTCCCTCGCCCTCGAGGCTCCCGCCGACGTACTCGATGGCGCGATCGATCTCGAGCGCGGTCCGGGACGCGCTTCCCCGGGTGAGGAGCAGCGCCGTCAGGTTGGCGACGCCGGCCTTGTCCGGCGGATCGAGGGCCGCTCCCGCCTCGACGGAGGCCCGCACGATGACGATCGGGATCCCCGGCCGCTCGGCGACGAGCACGACAATCCCGTTCGACAGCGCGAAGCGCGTCCAGGGCGTCGGGGACGGCGCGGCCGCGGGCGGCGTCAGGGTCTGGGGACAGGCCGGCGCCGCGACCCCCGCGACGACTGCGGCCAGGACGACGCCCCTCACGACGGCCAGACGCATGGCGGCATTATACCGGCTCTGTCCCGGCCAGAGCCCGCCGCCGCATGTCAGCCTACCGGTCCAGGAGATCGAGGACGGCGGCAAAGGTCTCCAGGCTCTCCAGGGTGTTCGGCTCGAGCCAGAGCTGCACGTGGCCGATGCCCTCACGCGCGTAGGACCTGAGCTCGTCCGCCAACCGCTCGGGCGAGCCCGCCAGGGGCGCGAAGGCCCAGTGTGGCGGCAGGGGCGGCGACGCGCGTCGACCCGGCGCGATGTCGACGAACACCGCGGCGGTGCGCCCAAGGGTTGCCGGGTCGCGCCCGGCTTCGCGGCAGGCGGTGTCGACCCTGTCGCGAAGGGGACCGACGCCGTCGGGGTGGTTCTTCGTGTGCGTGAAGTACGCATTCCACAGGTCCGCGTAGTGTGCCGCGAGCCTTAGCATCCGCGCGCCGATCGACCCGATCAGGATGGGCGGACCCCCGGGACGCGGTCCCCGGGGCTGGAGCTCGCACTCCCGGGCCTCATGATAGTGGCCCACGAAGTCGACCTTGCCGTGGCGAAGCAGGGCGTGCACGATTCCGAGGCCCTCCTCGAATCGGCTCACCCGGTGGTCGAACGGGAAACCGAAGGCCCGGTACTCCGCCTCGTGCCACCCGGCGCCGACCCCCAGGATCAGCCGGCCCCCCGAGATCTCGTCGATCGTGTCGGCCAGCTTCGCGAGGTGGGCGGGATTGCGGAACGACATGCACGAGACGAGCGGGCCGATCTCGACTCGAGAGGTCACCGCCGCGACGGCGGCGATGAGCGCCCATCCCTCCCAGACACCCTGCGAGCCCCGCCCGTCGGGACGGAACAGCAGATGGTCCTCGATCCAGACGGAGTCGAAGCCCACCTCCTCGGCGCGGCGGGCCATCCGGCTGACGTCGGACCAGCGTGGCGTGCCGTGGCGCCCCTTGTCCACGGCGATCGGGAGCTCGACGCCGATCTTCAGCGGCCGTCGTTTGGCTCGGGTCACGCGGGGCCCTCCTTCGTCGGCTCCGCTTCGCTCAATCGAGCGACTTGCGGAAGCGGAGCACGGACAGGGTGAAGATCACTGCACCGAACGCGATGAGGGGCCACACGTCGGGCCACAGATCGGCGAGCCCGGTGCCCTTCAGCACGATTCCGCGGATGATACGCAAGAAGTACGTGATGGGCAGTATGCGCGCGACATACTGCGCAGGCTCCGGCATTCCTTCCAGCGGGAACAGGAGCCCCGACAGGTAGATCGACGGCAGGATGGCGAGGAATCCCAGCTGCATCGCCTGGGGCACCGTGCGCGACATCGTCGAGACGTAGGATCCCGATCCCGAGCGTGCCCAGCATGAATACCGCCGAGACCGCGTACAGCAGGGCCACGCTGCCCCGGATCGGGACCGCGAACACGTAGTGCGCCACCACGAGGGCGAGCGTCATCTGGCCGTACGCGACCAGCAGATTCGGCAGGATCTTTCCGAGCATGATCTCCCAGCGCTTGAGCGGGCTCACCACCAGCGCCTCGAGGGTCCCCCGCTCCCGCTCCCGGACGACCGCCACGGCCATGATCGTGATCGTGGTCTGCATGAGGAGGGCGCCGATGAGGCCGGGCACGATGAAGAGCGCCGACTCCTGATCGGGGTTGTACCAGGCGCGGACGCGGACGTCGAGGCCGGCCTCGGGATTCATCCCGCCCCGGCGCAGGAGCTCGATCGATCGATCGAGTCCCAGAGCGGTCGCCGCGTTGATGGCCGACACCGCGACCTGGGGGTCGGAGGCGTCCACGATCACCTGGACTGCCGCCGCGCCGCGGCCCCGAAGCCGCTCTGAGAAATCGGGGGGATCACGATGCCCACCTTGGCCTCGCCCCGGTCGATGAGCCGGGCCACCTCGTCGAGCGACCCCGCCCGGAAGCGCAGGCTGAAGTACTTCGTGTTGGCAAACGCCTCGAGGAGCTTCTGCGACTCGACGTCGCGCGCCTCATCCAGCACGACGGTCGGCAGGTTTCTCACGTCCGTGTTGATCGCGTAGCCGAAGATGAACAGCAGCGCAACCGGGATGATGAGTGCGAGGGTCAGGGACATGGGATCGCGCCGGAGTTGCACCAGCTCCTTCCACATCATCCCGAGGAGGCGCATGTCGGTCAGACGGCGCCGAGCTGCCGCCGCAGGCGCGCCTTGCGCTCCTTGTCGACGAAGGAGATGAACACGTCCTCGACGGTCGGGGGGACCGCGCGGACCACCGCCTCGAGCCCGGTCGCGCGCAGGCGCTCGACGACGGCGGCCTCGGTGAGGCCGCGCTCGGCCGCCACGACCCGCACGAGGGATCCGTAGCGGACGGCTTCCTCGACGGCGGACCACTCGGCGAGGACGTCGATCGCCCGGGAGGGCTCGGGGGCCTCCACCTGGAACACGGGGCGGCCGAACGCGTCCGCCTTGATCGCGGCCGGCGTCCCCTGGGCGATCAGCCGCCCCTGATAGATGAACCCGAGGCGGTCGCAGTGCTCGGCTTCGTCCATGTAGTGGGTCGTCACCAGCACGGTGACGCCGCCGTCGGCGAGACGACGGATCAGCTCCCAGAACTTGCGCCGGGAGACGGGGTCGACACCGGCGGTCGGCTCGTCGAGGAACATGAGCCGCGGCGCGTGGACAAGCGCGCACGCCAGCGCGAGCCGCTGCCGGTAGCCCCCTGACAGCTGCCCGGCCAGCGTGTCCTCACGGCCGACCAGGTCGGCGAGCTGCATCATCCGGTCGATGCGCTCGGCGGCGGGCGCGGCCCGGCACCCCGTAGACCATCGCGTAGAAGACCAGGTTCTCGGCGGCCGACAGATCGTCGTAGAGCGAGAAGCGCTGCGACATGTAGCCGATGGCAGCCTTGATCCGCTCCGGCTCCCGCCGGAGGTCGATGCCGAGGACCCGCCCGCTCCCGTCGCTCGGCTCGAGGATGCCGCAGAGCATCCGGAGGGTCGTGGACTTCCCGGCCCCGTTCGGGCCAAGGAACCCGTAGAGCTCACCTGCCTCGACACGAAGATCGATGTGTTCGACCGCCGTGAAGGCGCCGAAGCGCTTGGTGAGTCCCTCGGTCAGGACCGCGGGCTCCGCCGACGTTGCCATCCAGCGCGAGGCGGGCCCGACGCGGCTACGCGCCGGCGACGATGACCGGGAGGGCGCCGAGGCGCAACGCCTCGGCCCGGAGGATCTCCCACGCCCGCTGCACGTGGCGCTCCTCCGTCCGGATGTTGCCGATGGCCAGCCGGAGCGCGTAGCGCCCGTCCAGGACGACGTGGGACAGGAACGCCTCGCCCGAGGCGTTCACGCCCTCGAGCAGCCGCTCGTTTAGCCCGCCGAGCTGCGCGTCGTCGGCCGCCCACGTCCGCGGCCGGAGCCGGAACACGACGGTGCTGAATGGGACTGGCGCGATGCGCTCCCAGTCCGGGTCCGCGTCGACCCAGTCGGCGAACAGTCGCCCGAGCCGCATGTGCTCGCGCAACCGCGTCTCGATCCCGGACCGGCCGAACGCGCGAAACACCATCCAGAGCTTCAGCGCGCGGAAGCGGCGCCCGAGCTGCGGCCCCCAGTCCATGTAGTTCTCGACCGCGCTTCCCTCCGGAGTCTGAAGAAACGAGGGCACGAGCGTGAAGGCGCGCTTGAGCACATCGGGCCGCCGGCAGAAGAGGGCTGAGCAATCGATGGGCGTAAAGAGCCACTTGTGCGGGTTCACCACGATCGAGTCGGCGCGGTCGCACCCGGCCAGCACCTCGCGCCGCTCGGGCAGGATGGCGGCGACCCCGCCGTACGCGGCGTCGACGTGGAGCCAGAGCCCCTCGCGCGCCGCGATGTCGGCGACCGCCGGTACCGGGTCCACGCTCGTGGTTCCCGTCGTCCCGACCGTCGCGCACACCGCGACGGGCCGCCAGCCGGCTGCCCGATCCTCGGCGATCGCGCGCGCGAGCGCGGCGGCGTCCATCCGGAACTCGTCGTCCGTCGGGATCTTCCGGACTCCCTCGCGGCCGAGGCCGAGGACGATCGCGCCCTTCTCCACCGATGAGTGCGCATGCTCGGACGCGTAGACGCGGAGGCGCGGGATGTCGGCGCGCCCGGCCATTCCCTGCTCTCGGACGTCGAGCCCGGCGGCCTCGCGCGCTGCCGCGAGTGCGCAGAGCGTCGAGATGGACGCCGTGTCGTAGATGACGCCGCGGAACCCGGCGGGAAGACCGAGAAGCTTCCGCAGCCAGTCGAGAACGACCTCCTCCAGCTCGGTGGCGGCCGGCGACGTGCGCCAGAGCATGGCGTTGACGTTGAGGGCCGCGCACAGGAGCTCGCCGAGAATGCCGGGGGCGGAGCCGCTGATCGCGAAGTAGGCGAAGAACCCCGGATGGTTCCAGTGGGTCATGCCCGGGACGATGAGCCGCTCGAAGTCCGCCAGCACGCGATCGAGTGGCTCCGGTCCGTCCGGCGCCATCGTCGGCAGGGCGCCCCGCACGTCCCCGGGCTTCACCCGGGCCAGCACCGGATACCGGTCCGGAGTGGCGAGGAACCCCGCGATCCAGTCCACGACCTCGTGGCCGCGCCGGCGGAACTCCTCGGGGTCGACGTCGCCGAGAGGGCCCGCTACCGCCTTGTCGCTGACCATCCGCCCGCCCTCCGATCAGTCGGTTGCGATGACGGCGTCGGCGGGCATGCCCGGCTTGAGCCGCCCGTCCGGGTTGGCGATCGCGATCCTCACCCGGAACACCAGGTTGACCCGCTCCTTCTGCGTCTGCACGTTCCGCGGCGTGAACTCCGCCTCGGAGGCGACCTCGGTGACCCGGCCCTCGAAGGGCTGCCCCGGGAACGAGTCCACCGTGACGCGCGCCGTCTGCCTGACGCGCACCCGGCCGAGATCCCTCTCCGCAATGTACGCCCGAAGCCAGAGGTCCGTCGGATCGACGAGCGTCACGATGGCCGCGCCGGCCGCGGCGGTCGCTCCCGGCTCGAGGTTCTTTCGCAGCACGACTCCGTCCATCGGCGCCTCGATCCGGGTGTCCGCGAGGCGGGCCCGTGCCTGCGCGAGCGCCGCCTCGGCCTGAACGAGCTGGGCCCGGGCCGTGTCCACCTGCCCGGGCCGCGGGCCGGCCTCGATGAGACGGAGACGCTCGCGCGCCGCGCGCACCTCGGCCCGCGCCGCCTCGACCTGCTCGTTCCGGGGCCCGGCCAGCACCAGCGCGAGCTGCTCCCGCGCGGTGCGCTCCTGCATCCGCGCGACCTCGAACGTTTGCCAGGCGCGGTCCTTGTCGGCGGCCGCCACCAGGTCCCGGTCGTAGAGGGACTTGATCCGCTCGAACTCCCGCTCGGTCCATACCCGCGTGGCCTCGGCCGATTTCACGGCACTGCGGGCCTGCTCGATCTCCTGGGCCCGCGCCCCCGCTTCCAGGTCGCGCTGGCGCGCCTCGGCCTCGGCTACCACCTGGCGGGCCGCCTGAATCTCCTCCCGGCGCGCGCCGGCGAGGAGATCGGCCAGCGCCGCCTCGGCGCGCGAGGCCTGCGCGCGGGCCTCGGCGATCTCCTCCTTGCGGGCTCCCGCCAGGAGGTCGCGCAGCTGCGCCTGTGCGACGCGCACTCCCGCCTCGAGCCGAGCCACGTCCGCCACCGGCTCGGCATCGTCGAGCTGGATGACGAGCTCCCCGAGCCGGACATGGCTGCCTTCCTCGACCCGGATCGCTGCAACCCTCGCGGTCGTCTTCGCCGACAGGTCCACGTCACGGGCCTCGATCGTGCCGGTGACCATGAGCCCGGCAGGCTGGGATTCACGCCGAGACAGGGCCCAGAGCCCGGCAGCCGCGAGACCGAGAAGCGCCACGACCACGAGCACGGCGCCCCGGAGGGCTCGTCCGAACGAGGTCATCGACGCGGGGCTACTGCTTGGCGGCGACCGGGGGAACGGGGACGAGGATCGCGGTCGTCCGCCGCTCGGCGACGAGGTGGCGCTCGGCCACGCGCCGCACGTCCTCCCGCGTGACCGCCCGGATGCCCGGGAGGTAGGCCTCGATGAGGCGCCAGCCTCCGAGGAGTTCGTGGCGCGCGAGCGCCGCCGACCGGTTGAAGACCGAATCCTGCCCGAAGAGGTACGCGGCCTCCAGCTGGTTCTGCGCGCGCCGGAGCTCCTCGTCGGAGACGAGCTCCGTGCGCAGCCGGTCGACCTCGGCGGCCAGGGCACGCTCGGCCTCCTCCACCGTTCGCCCCGGCAGCACGGTGACGTAGAAGGTGAACGTGTCCGGGTCGAGCGTCAGCCGCGTGTAGTCGCCGCTTGCCTCGAGCGCGACGCGCTCCTCGTACACGAGCCGCCGGTAGAGCCGGGAGGTCCGCCCGCCTGACAGGATGGTCGACAGCACCTCGAGAGCGTAGGCATCCCCCGAGCGGTGATTCGGCGCCAGGTAGCCAGCGAACACGACGGGCAGCTCCGCCTGCTTCCGGAGCCACACCCGCCGCTCGCCGCGCTGCTCGGGCTCCACCACGGCGACCGCAGGAGGGTCGGAACCGCGGAGGATCCCGCCGAATCGGGTGCGGATCCGGTCGAGGAGCTCGGGAGCCCGGAAATCCCCGACCGCCACCACGATCGCGTTGTTCGGCCGGTAGTAGACGTCGTACCAGGTCCGGAGGTCGGCTGCGGTCAGACGCTCGATGTCCTGCGCGAATCCGATCGTCGGAATCCGGTAGGGGTGGGCCACGAAGGCGACGGCGTTGAAGAGCTCGGCGAGCCCCCCGACCGGATCGTCCTCCGTCCGTGTCCGGCGCTCCTCCATGACGACCTTCCGCTCGGAGTCGACCTCCCGGGGATCGAGCAGGAGGTGCCGCATGCGGTCGGCCTCGAGCTCGAGCACGAGCTCGAGCTGATCCGCAGCGACGGTCACGTGATACGCGGTGACGTCCCGGCTCGTGAACGCATTGTCCTGGCCGCCCACCATCTCGACCAGCTTGGAGTAGACCCGAGGCCCATAGGTCGGCGTCCCCTTGAACATCATGTGCTCAAGGTAGTGAGACAGGCCGCTCAACCCCACCCGCTCGTCGCGGGACCCCACCCGGTACCAGATCTGGAAGCTCGCGACCGGGCTCCGATGGTCCTCCTGGAGGAGCACGCGCAACCCGTTGTCGAGCGTCGCCTCAAGGACGTCTTGTGCTCTGGCCGGCTGGCACGCGAGACCGATCAGGGCGGCGACGAGAAGACACCGGAGACGGCCGGGCCAGCTCACGGCGCCAGTATACATGCTGGCCCGGCACGTCTCGGAGCCGCGCGGACGCCTCCCCGCCGGCGGGCGAGGCCTTTAATGACGGTGGGTTGCGGGCCCTCGTCCAGTCTGAGGGGAACCCACCCTGAGCGCCACCGGCACGGCCACGACCCCGACCAGCGCCGCCAGGTAGCACGCGCCGGCGAAGGAGCCCGACCAGTCCTTGATCCAGCCCGTGACGTAGGGCGCGACGAGGCTCGATACGAACGCCACGCTGTTCAGAACGCCGAAGGCGGCGCCCATCGCGCCACCTGGGGCGAGCTCCGCGGTGAGCGCGTACGCGGGCGCCCAGGTCCCCCAGAAGCAGAAGCTGGTGGCAAACATCACGAGGGCCAGGAGCCACGGGGGTCCCTGCGCCTGGACGATCCATCCCATGGTGGCAGCGAGCAGGGCCGTGGCCGCGATCCCGCCGGCGACGACGGTCCGCCGCGGCGTGCCCCACCGCCAGAGCAGCTGGTCGGAGAGCGCGCCCACCGCCAGGAGGCCCGGCGGTGCGGCGATCCCGAGGACGCTGGCGTACAGGGCGGAGCGACCGAGCTCGCGGACGCCGACCTCGGCGAATAGCGCCGGCCCCCAGGTCCCGACGAGCCACTGGGTCCAGATCGGCGAGATCCCCGCGATGCCGAGGAGCCACAAGTCTCGCAGGCGGAAGACGGCGGCGACGGCGGCGCCGGCCGTGTGCGCCCCGGACGCCCCCCGTCCAGGCTTGCGGGGATCGGAGACAAAGCGTCCGATCAACGCGGCGGAGCAGAGCGGCAGGACCATCAGAAGGAGGAAGACCTGCCGCCACGGCATGATCTCTCCGAGCGCGCCGCCCACCAGGACGCCGAGCGCCGTCCCGATCCCCAGCCCCGAGAACGACACGCCCTGCCCGAGCGCAAGGCGGTCAGGCGGCGTGGCGGCTGCGATGATGGGCCGGTCGTTCGCGAAGTACATCCCCTGGGCGAGGCCGGTCAGGAGACGCGCGAGCGCCAGGACGGCCAGCGTGCCGGACAGACCGGTGACCAGCGCCGCCACGGCCACCAAGAGGATGCCGATGACCAGGACCCGCTTTCTCCCGAAGCGGTCGCCGAGGAGCCCCGCCGGCACCTGCATGGCGATGTACCCGTAGAAGAACACCGAGAACAGGAAGCCGCCCTGCGCGTGGGTCAGGCCGAACTCCGCCATGACGGGCTCGAGAAGCGGCGAGAAGGCCATGCGGACGACGTAGTTGCAGATCCAGCCGAACACGAGAAGCGCCCAGACCGCGTGGTAGGGCTGCCACGGCATGAGCGATCAGTTCCGGGCTGGAGGAAGGACAGGCATCGTCGAGGGCGTCACGTGACGTGGGTCACGGTACCACGTGTCGGACCGGCGCGCCTTGACCCCCGCGCGGAACGCATGCTAGCGTCCTCGCGGCGTGTCGAGCTCAACCTGAATCGGGCTTCCGAGTCGGCCTGAGGACCATCATATGCAGATCGACGGCTCCACGTTCCTGGTGACCGGTGGCGCGTCCGGGCTCGGGCGCGCGACGGTCGATCGGCTCCTCGCTCACGGCGGACGCGTCGCCATCCTGGACCTCAGCCGGTCGGCTGGAGCCCAGGTCGTGGCGGAACTGGGGCCGCACGCCCTGTTCACGCCGTGCGACGTGACAAGCGCCGATGATGTGGGGGCGGCGATCGACGCGGCGGGCGGTCGCTTCGGGTCGATCCAGGGCCTGGTGAACTGCGCGGGCGTCGCGATCGCCGAGAAGACGCACAGTAAGCGGGGCGCGCACGACCTCGGGTCCTTCAGCTTCGTCATCCAGGTGAACCTCATCGGGACCTTCAACTGCATCCGCCTCACGGCCGCGCGCATGGCGCAGAACCCGGCCGGCGCCGACGGCGAGCGCGGCGTGATCGTCAACACGGCGTCCGTCGCGGCGTTCGACGGCCAGGTCGGCCAGGCGGCGTACTCGGCGTCCAAAGGGGGCATTGTTGGGATGACGCTGCCGATCGCGCGGGACCTCGCCGAGGTGGGTATCCGCGTCTGCACGATCGCCCCTGGGCTGTTCGACACTCCCCTCATAGGGATGCTGCCCGAGCCAGCCCGCCAGTCGCTCGCCCGGCAAGTCCCGTTCCCGAGCCGGCTCGGGCGCCCGGAGGAGTACGCCGCGCTCGCGTGCCACATCATCGAGAACGCGATGCTGAACGGCGAGACCATCCGGCTCGACGGCGCCATCCGCATGGCGCCCCGCTAGCGCCGCCGGGCTTTGACGTTCCGAGCGCGTGGCGCCGTGACCGATGCGAATCGCCGCGATCCGACCCGTCTGACCCGCGTCAGGGGGCGGTGTAGCTGGTCTTGACCGTGGTGTAGAACTCCCGGGCGTAGGTCCCCTGCTCGCGGGGGCCGTAGCTCGACGCCTTCCGTCCGCCGAATGGCACGTGGTAGTCGACGCCGGCGGTCGGGAGGTTCACCATGACCATCCCCGCCTGCGAGTTCCGCTTAAAGTGGCTCGCGTGCTTGAGGGAGGTCGTGACGATCCCGGAGGACAGCCCGAACGGCGTGTCGTTGGCCAGGACGAGTGCCTGGTCGTAGTCTCGCGCGCGGATGACGGTCGCCACTGGGCCGAAGATCTCCTCCCGGTTGATGCGCATGGCGTTGGTGGTGTCGGTGAACAGCGCGGGCGCCAGGTAGAAGCCCTCGCGCTCGCGGCGGAGGCGGTCGCCGCCCCACGCGAGCCGCGCGCCCTCCCGCCGCCCGACCTCGAGGTAGGCGAGATCCTGGTCGAGCTGCCCCTGGTCCACCACGGGGCCGACATCCGTGCCCTTGCGCAGCGCGTCGTCCACGACCAGCTTCTCAAGGCGTCCGACCATCGCCTGGACGAACCGGTCGTGGATGCCCTCGGTGACGATGAGACGGCTCGAGGCCGTGCAGCGCTGCCCCGTCGAGTAGTAAGCGCCCTGGACGGCGCAGCTCACCGCGAGGGCGAGGTCGGCGTCGTCGAGGACCACGAGCGGGTTCTTGCCGCCCATCTCGAGCTGGACCTTGCCCATGCGGGCGACGACCTTCTTCGCGATCGCGCGGCCAGTCTCCACCGAGCCCGTGAAGCTGATCCCGTCGACATCGCTCGACGCGATCAGCGCTTCGCCGACCGCGGACCCGCGTCCCATCACCAGATTGAACACCCCCCGCGGCACGCCGGCCCGCCCGAGGATGTCCGCCAAGGCCCACGCGCAGCCCGGGACGAGATCCGCCGGCTTGAACACGACGCAGTTGCCGTACGCGAGAGCTGGCGCGATCTTCCACGCCGGGATCGCGAGCGGGAAGTTCCACGGCGTGATCACGCCCACGACGCCGATCGGCTCCCGGGTGATCTCCACCGACACGCCGGGCCGCACGGAGTCGATGAGCTCCCCGCCCGAACGCACCACCTCCGCGCCGAAGAACTTGAAGATGTACCCCGCGCGCTTGGCCTCGCCGACGCCCTCGGGGAGCGTCTTTCCCTCCTCCCGCGAGAGCAGCGCGCCGAGCTCCTCTGCCCGGCGCAGGATCTCGTCGCCGACGCGGTCGAGGAGGTCCGCCCGCTCCTGACGGCTCCCGCGCGCCCAGCCCGGGGACGCGACGCGCGCGGCGGCGATGGCCGCCTGCGCCTGCGCCGCGTCCGCGCGCGCGTACTCGCCCACCACCTCCTGGACGTTGGACGGATTGATGTCTCGATTGACGTCGCAGCCGGTTACCCACTCGCCGTCGATCAGGTTTCCATGGAGCGCCACGACCGTCCTCCTCCCTGCACGACCGCCGGGGTCGGCCGCAGGACGCCGCCCCTCAGGGCGTCCCCACGCCGGCGGTCACGCCCAGGAGCTTCGCCAGGACGACGAGCACGACGATGTTGATCACAAACCCGATCGCGCAGACGGCGACGGCGCGGCCGGTCGTCTCGTAGTCGAGCGCCTGGCGGACGGCCACCACCATCGCCACCAGCATCCACAGCGAGGCGACGAAGGAGACCAGCCAGTTGAGACCGGGAACGATCCCGAGGACACGGATCAGCCCCGGGGTGGCCGAGAACCCGATCGTTCGCAGGAGCTGGCCGACGTCCGCCTGGGTCCGCGGGCCGGGAAGCATCCGCGTCCCCACGAAGTACGTGACGAACGCCCACACGGCCCAGCCGACGAGGGAGACGAGGGTTGTGCCCACCAGGCCTCCGATCCCGAGCTCCCTCAGCGCGCCGAAACCGGCCGCCAGGTTCGCGAGCACCACCACCAGCAGGGCCTGGGGGGTTGCCGCGGCGTCCCTCTCCACCTCTTCGTAGGTCGCGGCATCGAGCTTGGCTGCGCCGAGCATCCGCTCCGTCAGACTCGCCATCAGTCGCCTCCCTCCGGTTCTTGGTGGGATTCGCACGGCGCGCGATCCGTGCCCGCGTCCCGCCGATTCTACTCGTCGACCGGCGTGTCGGCCAGTGGACCGATCTCCGACCCCAGCCCGGGGCCCATCACCGCGCCGCGGCCCGCGAGCTCGGCGATCCGATCGGATCCGTAGCCCAGCAGTCCGGCGAGCACGGCGCGCGTGTCCTCCCCCGGCCGATACGGCGCTGGTCCACCAGGCCCGACGGGCTCGCCGTCGATGTGAAACGGCGACGCCGTCACCCGGACCGCGCCATGCGTCGGATGTGCGACCGTCGGAAAGGCGCCCCGCTCGTCGAGATGAGGAGCGGCGACAACCTCGGCGGGCCAGAGCACCCGCGCGCACGGGATGCGCGCCGCGCCCAGGACGGCCAACGCCTCCTCGGCCGAGGTGAAACGATCGAGCCACGCGGCGATGATCGCGCGAAGCTCGGGCCAGTGCTCCCGCCGCGCCACCGGGGTGGCGAAGCGGAGATCCTCGGCCAGCTCGGGGCGGTCGAGAAGCGCGAGGAGGCGCGGCCAGAGGTCGAGCACGCCGACGATCTGCAGCGCGATCCAGTCGCCGCAGATTCGCTGGACCAGCATCCCGCTGCGCGAACCGGGGTACGACGGTCCCTCGTTGAGCACGCTGCCGAAGCTGATGTCCTCGGCGCCGATCAGCGCCTCCAGCATCGACACGTCGAGGTGGGCTCCCCGACCCGTCCGGGTCCGACGCAGTAGGGCCCCCATCACGGCCCCGAACGCGTGCGTGCCGGCCAGGATGTCCGCGGCCTGGAGGTACAGAACCCGTGGCGGCTCCTCCGCGTCCCGCTCGAGGTGCATGAGGCCCGACGTGGCATGCACGACGTGGGCGAAGGCGGCGCGATGCCGCCAGGGCCCGGTCTGGCCGTACCCCGAGATGGAGCAGTACACGAGGTCGGGCCGGACCGCGGCCGCCGCCCGGTAGTCCAGCCCCAGGCGCTCCATGACGCCCGGCCGGAAGTTCTCGATGACGACGTCCGCGACCCGGACAAGATCCAGCGCCACCGCCCGCCCCTCGGGATGCCCAAGGTCGAGTCCGACCGAGAGCTTGCCCGCGTTGACACGCACGAAGTACGTGCTCTGATCGATCCGGCCCGGTTCGAGCTGGAGCGGTGCCGTCCGCATGTCGTCGCCGTGTCGCCGCTCGACCTTGATGACGCGGGCGCCGAGGTCGGCCAGGAGGCGAGTGCAGTACGGACCGGCGAGAACGCGCGTGAAGTCGAGAACCGTGACTCCCTGGAGGAAATCCGGGCCCGGCACACGGCTACCATAGGGAACCTGCGCCGGTATCGCAAGGGTGGCCGTCGGCGCGGATCGTGGCGGGCCCCGCGGGCGCGTGCTATACGGCAGGATGTGCGCCCCCGCAACGGCGAGCGAACCGGAACCGTCGCACCCCGGCCGGTGCTCGGCACCGGCCCCGTCCTGACCGCCACCGCGGCGTGGCTCCTGGCAGCCTGCCTTGTGGGCGCTTCGGGCTGGCTCTCGCGCCTCCGGACGCCCGCGCCGCAGCTGATCCTCGGCGGCCTCACGGTCGCCCTGCTCGCGGCCTGCCGGTTGTGGTCGCCCCTCCGGTGGTTCATGGACACGGTGGACCTGCGGGCGCTCGTGCTCTTCCACGTCACGCGCTTCGTCGGCTTCTACTTCCTTGCGCTCCACGCGCGGGGCGAGCTGCCCTGGGCCTTCGCCATCCCCGGCGGCTGGGGCGACATCGCGGTGGCAGCGACGGCTCTGCCTCTCGTCGCCCTGGTGCCGCCCCGCGGCCCCGGAGGCCGCCGGGCCTATCTCGCGTGGAACGCCCTGGGTCTCCTCGACATCCTCGGCGTGGTGCTGACCGCCGCGCGGCTCGCCCTCGGCGATCCCGCGTCGATGCGCGCGCTGACCCGGTTCCCGCTCTCGCTCCTGTTGACGTTCGTGGTGCCGATCATCATCGCAACGCACGTGGTCATGCTCGCGCGCCTCGCGCGGGGCTCCTCAAGGGCAGGATCCCGCCCCGGGAGAAGCCGGAGCCTCTCGGGCTGATCAGATCGCCACAGCAAGGATGAGGTCCTCTCCGATCGCTCTGGCGAGGCGTCGCGTGACCGGGCCCCGCTCGGTCTGGGACGACGTCGGCGTCCGTCTGCTTCCGGGGGAGCTCCGGCTGGGCCCTCGCGTGTGCTCGCAGGCCGCCGAGGCTCAGCGTCACCACGGCGCTCGCCGCCCATCGGCCGTCCATCGGCCTGGACGGGTCGCCGCCTTCGGCCTATCCTGATGCTACCCAGGCCGTCGAGCGGCCGCGGCACGCGAGCACCGGGAGGAAACGGCCATGGCGACGTCCATCCGCGTCCTGATCGCCAAGGTCGGTCTCGACGGTCACGACCGGGGCGCGAAGGTCGTAGCCCGGGCGCTCCGCGACGGCGGGATGGACGTCATCTACACCGGCCTTCACCGGACCCCGGAGGAGGTCGTCGCCGCAGCCGTCCAGGAGGACGTCGACGTGGTCGGGGTGAGCATCCTCTCCGGGGCGCACATGACCCTGTTGCCCCGGATCGTCGAGCTCCTCCGGGCGAGCGACGCCGCGGACGTCCTGCTGGTCGCCGGCGGCGTCATCCCCGACGAGGATGTGCCCGTCCTCCGCGACTCCGGCGTGGCCGAGGTCTTCCTCCAGGACACGCCACCCGCGGCCCTGGTGGCCCGGGTCCGCGGGCTGGTGGAAACCGCCCGGGCCAGTTGAAGGAGCCGGAAGTCCGTCCCGGGGCCGTGCGCGGATGAGCACCCTCGACCTCGACGCCATCCGGCGTGCTCGCGGCGTGGACCTTGCCGTCTGGCCGCCGCGATACGAGCCCGGCTACCGGCCGCCGCCCAACACCGAGCACTGGTTACCCGAGGTCGAGTGCGCGGCGCCGGAGGTGCGCGCCCCCCTGATCCTCGCCAAGCTCCGCGAGCAGGTCCGCCATGCCTGGACGCGAAGCGCCTACTACCGGAGGAAGTGGGAGGCGGCGGGAGTCTCGCCTGACACGCTCGAGAGCCTGGAGGACCTTGGACGCTTCCCCGTCGTGACGAAGGACGAGCTGCGCGCGGCGCAGGAGGCATGCCCACCCTTCGGCGACTACCTCTGCATCCCCCCGGAGAGGGTGGCCCGCATCCATGGCACCAGCGGGACAACGGGTCGGCCGACCGTGTTCGGCCTCGGTGTCGACGATTGGTCACGGATCGGCGAGGCGCACGCCCGGATCATGTGGGCCATGGGCATCCGCCCGGACGACCGCGTCCTGATCTGCTCATTCTTCAGCCTCTACATGGGCTCGTGGGGCGCGCTCGCGGGCGGCGAGCGGCTGGGCGCCACCATGTTTCCCTTCGGCGCAGGAGTCCAGGGGCAGACGCTGGCGGCCGTCCAGTGGGCACGCGAGATCCGGCCGTCTGTCTTCTACGGGACGCCCTCCTACGCGCTCCACTTCGCCGAGACGGCTCGACGAGAAGGCATCGACCCCCGCGGCCTCGGATTCCGCATCCTGTTCTTCTCCGGCGAGCCCGGCGCCGGAATCCCTTCCACGAAGCGCCTGATCGAGGACGCCTTCGGCGGGATCTGCGTCGACACGGGAAGCATGGCGGAGATGACCCCCTGGATGACCAACGGGGAATGCCGCCACCGCACCGGCATGCACCTCTGGCAGGACCTCGTATACACGGAGGTCTGCGACCCCGGCACGCACCGACCGGTCCCGTTCGGCAGCGAGGGCACGCCCGTCTACACCCACCTCGAGCGAACGTCCCAGCCGATGATCCGGCTGGTCTCGGGCGACCGGGCGCGCTGGACTGGCGAGCCATGCCCCTGCGGCCGGACCTATCCCCGGCTCCCGGACGGGATCTACGGCCGCTTCGACGACATGCTGGTCGTGCGCGGGGAGAACATCTATCCGAGCGGCATCGAGGACGCCCTGCGCGCGGTCCCGGGCTTCGGCGGCGAGTTCCGGATCATCGTCTCCCGGCGCGAGGCCATGGACGAGCTCCTCGTGCGCGCCGAGTACACGTCGGAGCACGAGCCCCCGGACCGGCGGAGCGCCCTGCAGCGGACGATGCGGGAGCGCCTGCGCGCGCGGATAGGGATCCATCCGGTGGTCGAGCTTGTGCCGCAAGGCACCCTCCCCCGCTCCGAGTTCAAGGCCCGCCGAGTCGTGGACGACCGGGACCTCTACCGCCAGACGCTCTCGAACGAGCAGAGTCGGGCACGGTGACGTGCCTCGACCGACTGGGTCTCCGCGGGCGCGCTTTCACGCCGGGGGGTCTGCGGGGTCATGGCGGACGAGCCCCGACTCCGTCCGGCGGATGAAGTCGGGCGATCCACGTGGAGGGACTCCCATGAGCTTGGCGACGTGCTACGTTCGATTCCACAGTCCCATCGGGCCACTCCTCCTGGTCGGAGCGGGAGACGCGCTCAGCGCCGTGGGGCTCCCCTCGGGACGGGATACCTTCGAGCCCCGAGCGGACTGGGTCGAGACCGCGGCTCCGTTCGCGGAGACCATCCGTCAGCTCGACGCGTACTTCGCCGGCGCGCTCCGCCGCTTCGACCTGCTCCTCGCGCCGGAGGGCACCCCGTTCCAGCAGCGTGTCTGGCGGGCGCTCGTCGACATCCCGTACGGCGAGACCGTATCGTATGCGGAGCTGGCGCGCCGGATCGGCCGGCCGGCCGCCGTGCGGGCCGTCGGAGCGGCCAACGGCCAGAATCCTCTGGCGATCGTGATCCCCTGCCACCGGGTCATCGGGAGCGATGGGCGGCTCGTCGGCTACGGAGGCGGGCTCGCCGTGAAGGCCGCGCTGCTCGAGCTCGAGCGGGGCGTCAGTCGGCCCAGCGGCGGGCCGCGTCAGCCTCCCCTGTTCTCGGCGTTCGACCCTGGAGGGCGCGATGTACGACCGTGAGGCGATCGAGCGGATCCGCCGGATGCGGCAGACGTGGGAGGTGACCGAGCTGCGCCAGTCCGTGGAGCGCCAGGCCGAGTCCCGGACCGAGTACCGTACCGCGTCGGGCCTGCCGCGGCGGCGGGTCTACACGCCGGAAGACATCGTCGACACGCCGTACGAGGAGATCGGGCTCCCCGGGCAATACCCCTTCACGCGAGGTCCCTATCCCACGATGTACCGCGGCCGCCTCTGGACGATGCGCCAGATCGCCGGCTACGGGACCGGAGCGGACACTAACGCGCGGTTTCGCTACCTGATCGCCCAGGGACAGACCGGGCTCTCGGTGGACTTCGACATGCCGACCCTCATGGGCTACGACTCGGACGATCCCCGGTCGCTCGGCGAGGTCGGCCGCGAGGGGGTCGCCGTCGACACACTCGACGACGTCGTCGCCCTCTTCGATGGCATCGATCTTGAGCGGATCTCGGTGTCGATGACGATCAACCCGACCGCGTGGATTCTCCTCGCGATGTACGTGGCGCTCGCCGAGTCCTGCGGCCTCGATCTCAACCGCCTCTCGGGCACGGTCCAGGCCGACATCCTCAAGGAGTACGTCGCGCAGAAGGAGTGGATCTTCCCCATCCGCCCGTCGATGCGCCTGATGCGCGACATGATCGTGTTCGCCGCGGAACGGATGGCGCGCTACAACCCCGTCAACATCAGCGGCTACCACATCTCCGAAGCCGGCGCCAACGCCGTCCAGGAGGTGGCCTTCACGATGGCGAACGGGATCGCGTACGTGGAGGAGGTGACGCGGGCCGGCGTGCCGGTCGACGCCTTCGCGTCCCGCCTCGCCTTCTACTTCATCGCCCAGGCGGACTTCTTCGAGGAGGCGGCCAAGTTCCGGGCCGCCCGGCGAATCTGGGCGAGGATCATGCGCGAGCGCTTCGGCGCCACCAGACCCGAGTCGATGCGCCTCCGGTTCCATTGCCAGACGGCGGCGGCGACCCTCACCAAGGCGCAGCCCATGGTCAACGTGGTCCGGACCGCTTTCCAGGCCCTCGCGGCGGTGCTGGGCGGGGCGCAATCGCTTCACACCAACGGGCTCGACGAAGCGTACGCCATCCCCTCCGAAGAGGCGATGAAGCTCGCCCTCCGGACCCAGCAGGTCCTCGCCGAGGAGACCGGGGTTCCCGACGTCATCGATCCGCTCGGAGGTTCCTACTACGTGGAGGCGCTCACGAGCCGGATCGAGGCCGAGGTCCTCGCCGTCCTCCGGAAGGTCGACGCGATGGGCGGAACGATCCGCGCAATCGAGGACGGCTACTTCCAGCGCGAGATCGCCGACAACGCCTACGAGATCGCCCGGCGCAAGGCGTCCGGCGAGCAGCCGGTCATCGGCGTCAACACCCACGTCGAACCGCACGAGCCGCCCCCGATCCCCATCCACCGGATCGACCCGGCCGTCGAGGCGCGTCAGGTGGCGGCCGTGCGGGCAGCGCGGGCCCGCCGTGACGGGGCGCGCGTGACTCTCCTCCTCGACCGCCTGGCCGAGGAGGCGCGCGATCCTGCCGTCAACCTCATGCCGACGACGATCGAGCTCGTGAAGGCCAGGGCTACCCTCGGAGAGATCGTCGCGCGCCTTCGCGACGCCTTCGGAAGGTACGTCGAGCGGCCCATCTTCTGACGGAGGATGCCATGAAGCTCCTGATCAAGAGCGCCTGGGGCTCCGACGATCCGACGAAGGCCGCCTTCCCGTTCCTGCACGCCACCGCGTTCGCGGAAGCCGGTCACGAGGTCCAGATCTTTCTCCTGGGCGAAGCGGTCTCGCTGATGCGGACACCGGTGGCAAATGCGGTGGTGCCCGTCGGATGGCCGCCGCTCGCCGAGATCCTGAGCCAGACACGGGGGCGGGCGATCCCGGTTCACGTCTGAACCGCGTGCTCGCGGGCCCGGGGGGTCCTGGACGCCGATCTCGCCGGCAAGAATGCGGCCTTCGCGACCCCGCCTACGCTCGTGGCCCTCACGGAGTGGGCCGACAAGATCCTGAGCGAGTGACGCCCGCCACGGCCCGGTCAGTCCGGACCGGACGGGCGCCGCCCCCGAGGGCTCCTCTGGTTCCCCGCGGTCTGCCCGGAGCCCTCTCGGGGGTCGACGAGCGCGCCCGGATGGAACTGGAACGTGGGGCGCGTGGGGCGCGTCAGGACAGGAACGTCGCGCGTGCCTCGCCCAGCTCCTCGATCGCGACCACCACCTCGTCGCCGGGCCCGACCCATCGGGTCTCAACGACGCTGCCGAGGAGCACGAACTCCCCCGCACGGAGTGGGAGGCCCAGACGGGCGCGGAGGTTCGCGAGCCAGGCCAGCGCCTCGAAGGGGTGGCCCATCACGGCCCTGCCCTCCCCCCGTCCAACCTCGGCGCCGTTCAGGCGCGTCACGCCCGTGAGCTCCGGAAGCTCGAGCGCGCGCCAGCCGGTGACCGACGGACCGAGGACGCAGCCCGCGTTGAAGAAATCGTCGGCGATGAGGGTGGGGACGTCAAGCGTCCGGTAGTCGCGGTAACGATCGTCGACGATCTCCATCGCGGCGAGCACCGTCTCCACGGCTGCTCCGACCCGGACCCGGTCGAACGGCGCGGCGGGAGGCTCGAGGTCCGCGCCGAGCCGGACGGCGATCTCGCACTCGACCCCGACCCGGACGTAGTCCCGATGGTGAACGCGGGCCCGGGCCTCGTGGACGGTCGTCGCGGGCACACCGCCGGCGCAGGGACTCCGGATCCCGAGGTACGCCTGCATGACGGCTGTGGTGCAGCCGATCTTGTGCCCGGCGACGGCTCCGAGCCCCGCTTCGGCAAGGAGCGCGTGAAGCGCCTCCTGGACCGCGTATCCGTCCGTCTCGTCAGACGGCCGGCAGTCCGGCGGCAGACGGTCGATCGGCAACCGAGCCAGGCGCCGATCTCGAAGAAGGGCGGCGGCGCGGCGGTGACGGCCGGCGGGGGCGTCCATAGGGTCGGGCGGGGATCAGCCCCCGCCTGAAGGGTCAGGCGGGATGAGGGGCTCGACGCGCGTGCGAAGGCAGTCGAGCTCCTCGGGGTGATCGGCGCGAACGGTCACGTGGCCCAGCTTCCGGCCCGGACGGGGATCCTTCCCGTAGAGATGCAGGTGGGCTCCGGGAATCGCCAGGATCGCGGTCGCGTCCGGAAGCGCACCGATGAGGTTCAGCATCGCGCTCGTGCCACGCGGCGCCGTGGGGCCCAGCGGCAGGCCCGCGACCGCCCGCAGGTGATTCTCGAACTGGCTCGTCTCCGCCCCCTCGATCGTCCAGTGCCCCGAGTTGTGGACGCGGGGCGCCATCTCGTTGGCGAGGAGACCGTCTCCGGCCTGGAACAGCTCGATGGCCACGACTCCCACGTAACCGAGCGCGTCCAGCACCCGGCGCGCGTAGTCCTCGCCCCGGTCCTGGAGGTCCCGGGGCACGCCGGGCGCGGGCGCCAGGCTCCACCGCAGGATGCCACCGGCGTGGCGGTTCTCGACCAGGGGGTAGCAGGCAGTGCTGCCATCCCGGCCCCGGACGGCGAGAATGGAGAGCTCTCGCGCAAAGCGCACGAACCCTTCCAGGACCAGGGGCGCTCCGCCCAGCCGGCCCCACGCCCGCCCGACGTCAGCGGCCACCCTGATCACGTGCTGGCCCTTGCCGTCGTAGCCGAGGCGTCGCGTCTTCAAGACCACCGGGAATCCCAGCTCGGCGACGCCCTGGTCGAGATCCGCCAGGCTCGCCACGGAGCGCCAGGGCGCGACCGGGATGCCGACCGACTCGAAAAACTGCTTCTCCGCCAGCCGGTCCTGCGCGACCTCGAGCGCACGCGGCGGCGGGAGCACTGGAAGACGCTCGGCCAGCCGCCGGGCGGTCCCGACCGGCACGTTCTCGAACTCGTAGGTGACGACGGCCAGCCGGTCCGCGAAGCGGTCGAGCGCCTCCGCATCGTCGTACGCCGCCCGGACGAGCTCGCCCGAGCGACCGGCCGGCGCCTCCGGCGACGGGTCGAGAAAGCGACAGCGGATCCCCAGCGGATCACCGGCGCGAGCCAGCATCCAGCCGAGCTGGCCCCCACCGAGGATGCCGACCTTCACGGACGCGACGGGGCGACCGGGGAGGCCGGGGCGACCCGGGGATCGGGCGCGTCGAGCACCGCACGGGTCTGCCGGGTGCGGAAGCGCTCGACCGCGTCACGGAAGCGCGGGTGCTTCGTCCCCAGAATGGCGGCCGCCAGGAGCGCCGCGTTGACGGCACCGGCCCGTCCGATGGCGACCGTCCCGACCGGGACTCCGGCCGGCATCTGGACGATGGAGAGCAGGGAGTCCAGGCCGTTGAGCGTGCGCGACTCGACGGGCACGCCGAGCACGGGCAGGGGCGTCTTCGCGGCGGTCATTCCGGGCAGGTGCGCCGCGCCGCCGGCAGCCGCGATGATGACGGCAAGTCCCCGCCGTGCGGCCGAGTCCGCGTACTCGAAGAGGAGATCGGGGGTGCGGTGGGCGGAGACGACGCGCACCTCGTAGGGGACACCGAGCGCGTCGAGGGTCGCAGCCGCGTGGGTCATCGTCTCCCAGTCGGACCGGGAGCCCATGATCACGCCGACCAGGGGGCGCGCGCCGCCTCGCTTCTTCGCCATCACGACACTCCGCGCCGTAGTATAGCGCGGGGCCGACGGTCGGGTATCAGGACGGCGCGCGCCGCGCGACCTCCACGAACCGGATCGCGCCCTCTGCTACAATGCGCCCGCCACGGCCGGCCATCTCCATGAGAGCCCTCCTGATCGTCCTCGCCGCCATGACCTGGGGCACGACGGGCGCGACGATGAAGCTCGTGGCCGCCGGTTCGCCGATGTCCCCGTTGGCGGTGGGTTTTCTGCGCGTGGCGATCGCCGCTCCGTGTCTCTGCCTCGCGGCAGTCTGGCTCGGCGGGGGGATCCGGATGCCGTCACGCGGCGACCGCGCTCGGGTCCTCGCGGCGGGGCTCGCGATGGGAGCTTACCAGGCTTGCTACTTCTGGGGCGTCGCGAAGACCTCGGTCGCGGTCGGGTCCCTCATCGCGATCTGCAGCGCCCCGATCCTCATCACCGTGCTGGCGGCCCTGTTCCTCGGGGAGCCCATCGGCAGCCTCACGTGGGGAGCGCTCGTGGTCGGCACGACGGGGGCTGCTCTCCTCACGGTCGGACCTCATGGGTTCGGACGGCCGCCGCCCGAGTTCCTGACGGGTGTCGCGCTGGCGATTGGCGCGGGTCTCTCCTATGCCGCCTACGCCGTGGTCGTGAAGGAGGTCGTTCGCCGGGCCCCGCCGCTGAGCGTCGCGGCGCTGACCTTCTCGATCGCGGCGACTGCGCTGCTGCCGGTGCTCCTGCTGGAACGGCCGGCGGCCGACGCCCGGTCCTGGGCGCTCCTGGCCTACCTTGGAGTGGTGCCGACGGCCGCCGCGTACGTCCTGTACCTGATCGGGCTCCGGATGACCCCGGTGTCCGTCGCCGGCGTGCTGACGCTTGCCGAGCCCTTGACGGCGACACTCCTGGGCGTGGCCTTTTTCGGCGACCGCCTCGGGCTCACCGGAGGCGCCGGAGCAGCGCTCCTGCTCCTGGCCGTGCTCGCCCTCACGGTTCGGCGCTGACGGGCGCGACGGTCTCCGCCGGCGGGAAGCGGAAGGTCTCCGTCACGGCGCCGGTCACCCCTGCCGTCACGAGGCGGGGCACGTCCAGCCGTCGCTCGGCCTCCAGGACGACCTCGGCGCTGGCGCGCGTCTCGGGGTGCTTCGGCACGAAGAGGGTGCAGCAGTCCTGGTCCGGCTCGATGGAGATCTCGTACGTCCCGATCGCCCGCGCCTCGCGGATGATCTCCTCCTTGTCGGTCCCGATGAGCGGTCGGAGGACCGGCATGCTGACCACCTCCGTCGTTCGCGCAAGATTCTCGAGCGTCTGGGAGGCCACCTGGCCGAGGCTCTCTCCGGTGACCAGGGCGAGGGCGCCCGTCGTCTGGGCGATCGTCTCGGCGATCCGCGCCATGAGACGCCGGTACACCACGACGCGGAGCGAGGCGGGAACCCCGAGTACCACTTCCCGCTGGATCTCGCCGAAGGGGACGAGCCACAGGCGCGCGGCGAACTGGTGACGCACCAGACGCTCGACGAGCGCCCGCGCCTTCCGCTGCGAAGTGTCCGCCAAGTATGGAACCGAGTGGAAGTGCACGAACTCCACCTCGCAGCCTCGCTTCTGAAGGCGGCACGCCGCCACCGGCGAGTCGATCCCGCCCGACAGGAGGGCCGCCACGCGTCCCGACACCCCCACCGGGAGACCGCCGGGCCCGGCCACGCGGTCGACGAAGACGAGCGCTTCGTCAGGAAGGAGATCGACGCGCACGGTGAGCGCTGGCGCGGTCAGATTCACGCGTGTCGCGAAGTGCCGGAGGACGAGGGCCCCCAGCTCGCGGTTGACCTCATCCGACGCCATCGGGAAGACCTTGAACGTCCGGCGCGCGGTGATCCGGAACGACTCGAAGCTGCGCCCCTCGAGAAGCTGCAGCACCGCCGCCTGGACGGCTGGCCAGGTCGGCGGGAGGGACAGCGCCGGCGCGAAGTACGCGATGCCGAACACGGCGGCGATCCGCTCCCGCAGCCGTGGGAGGTCCGCCCCCGGGTCGAGGTCCAGGACCAGGCGGCCGGGGAGGCGCCGCACGCGTCGCACGCCGCATCCGGCCGTGGCCTCGACGAGGTTCCGTCCCAGCCGCCGCAGGAACAGCGGCCGGTTACCGCCCTTCAGACTGATCTCGTGGTAGTGAACGACCACACAGGGGAGCGGCGGCCTCCCGCGCGCGGCGCTACGTGTCATCGTCGGGCCGGCGGCGATGCTTGGCGCGGCGCCGATAGACGGTCGCGGGAACCTCGACCTTCGGGGGCTTCCGCGGCATCGGCTTCCGGGGGCGCGCCGGCCTCGGCGCGCGCTTCCTCGCCACGGCCAGCCTGCCGTCAGTACGCCGCGCCGGGGAACGTCGAGACGCTCGCCGGATGCCCCGTGCGCCGGTACATCTTCACCCCGCCCCAGGTCACCCCGTCCAGCACGCCTAGGGCGCCGTCGTGGACCGCCCAGCTCCGCCCCCGGATCGTCCGGTCGAATCCGACCTGCCGGAATGCCGTGGACCCGTCGAGCGACCGGTGCAGCCGGCCGCCCGCGTGAAACTCGGCGTCGATCGTCTCCATGAGGTCGCGGCCGAGAAGATAGTCGCAGCCATGACGCTCGTAGAGGAGGGCCGAGTGGTAGAAGAGCGGCTCCACGAGGAACAGCTCCTTCCCGAGCAACCGGCAGAAATCCTCCATGGCATCCAGCACCCGACCGAGCAGTCGAAGCCCCGTCCGGACCTGCCCGGGCGCGAGCCCCGCCGCGACGGCGCGGCGCTCTTCAGCGAGATTCCGGACCACCGTGCCGAAGAGCGTGTCTTGCCCGTCCTCATCGCGGTCGATCCCGAAGCGCGGCGCCTCGGGATCGGTGACCTGAACGAAGGAGAGCTCGGGGACCGCGAAGGGTCCCACCTCCACGTCGACGAGGACGAGCGGATCGCGGTCGTCACGTGACGCGCGGAGCTCGACCCGCGCCCAGCTCTGCTCGGGAGGGGCGAAGATCCGGAGGAGGCGATGGCCGAGCTGGTTGAGCCCGGTGCCGGGATCGATCCCGTAGCGGGCATAGACCTCCACGGGGATCAGCCGTCCGTACAGACCCTCGCGAAGCGGCGCCGGCAGCCGGTTCAGGCCCTGGAGGGAGCCGAGCTCCTGGGCCGCGACCCGCGCGTCGCTCAACAGTCCACCCCGTCTCCCGCAGGCGGGGGAGCAGACGGCCCGCGGGCTTCGCCGATCGCCGGCCGCCCCCAGAGGGCGCGGGCCCGCGCGAGGTCCTCCGGTGTGTTGAGATTCATGAACGCCACGTCCGGGTCGGCGAAGCGCTCGACGACGTCGGCGGGGAGCCGGAGGACCCGAACGTCGTCGAAGAAGCCGACGATCTTCAGCTGTCCGTCCCTGAGGCGCCGCTCCATGGCAGGAAGGCAAGCCTTCCCGTAGACGGCGTGGAGGGTCTGAAGCTCACCCCCGGCATCGGGGATGACCACGTCGGCCTCGCCGGCCAGGCCGGCGAGGTGCGCCACCAGCGGAGCCGAGACGAACGGCATGTCGCACGCCACGCAGAGCGCGGCGTCGCCTGGCGCGGCACGAAGGCCCGAGTAGATCCCTCCCAGCGACCCGCCCTCGGGGAAGACGTCAGCCACCATGGGGAGATCGAGGTGCCCGTACAGCGCGGGGGTGTTCGTGACAACCAGGCAGTCCGGCAAGACCGATCGCAACGTCTCCGCTATGTGCTCGATCAGTGGGCGACCCCCGAACGGAAGGAGCGCCTTCGGGGCCCCACCCATCCGCCGACTCTTGCCGCCGGCGAGGATCACACCGCTCACGCGGGGCATCGGCACGACCGGACGCATGATAGCACCCGCCCCGCCCAGGCCGCAGGTTTTCGAGCGGCCCGCGGACCGGATCCGGGTCGCCTCCGGCAGCCACCCGACCGCCTATGGGGACCCGCCTCCTCGGTCGAGCGCGTCCCCCGTCGCATGACGCCGGGTCAGGCCGCCGCCGGGATCTCCCGGAGGGATCGGTCGTGCCCTCGACGATCGCGTCGACCTGGGAGTCGCCGTGCGCGCTCGACAGGAAGCTGTGACGCGGATGGGTGAGGATCCCCTCGCTCAGGAGGAAGAGGAACAGGGACTGGAGGAGGTCCGGGTCCTCGGGGGCGGCATCGCGTACGCTCATCACGGGTCGGTCCACGAAGCGGAAGGCGCACAAGGACCCGAGCCCGCACGCTTGCAGCGGGATCCCGAGCGCCGCCGCGCGCGCCGGCGCCTCCTGGCGAATCCGCTCGCCGCGCGCGTTCATCGTCCCGTAGAGATCCCGGTGCTCGCGCAGAACGTCCAGCGTCGCGTTTGCCGCCGCCACCGACGTCGAGTTGCCGCGAGGCCCGCCGGCGGACCTAGCCCACCTTGTACTCGTTCCAGACCTGGGTCCACTTCTCGATGTTGGTCGGGGCGTCCAGCATCGTCATCCTGCCGATGACCGCCCAGTTCTTCATGCCAACGGCCCTGACGAGCGCGCTCTGCCCTTCTGCTCGTACCCCCGCGTTCCCGCGGCAACAAGATCGGCTCAGCCGTCGAGATCCTCCGAGGTCAGGACGATCGCTCCCGCCCGCAGAACGACGGCGGGCGTGCGCGTGAGGTCCAGGACGGTGGAAGGCAGTCCGCCGGCCGTGGGGCCACCGTCCAGGACGAGGTCCAGGCGGTCCCCGAGGAGGGCGATCACCTCGTCGGCGGTACGCGGGCTCGTGGCCCCGTGGGGGTTCGCGCTGGGGGCCGTGATCGGCGCTCCCGTCGCCGTGACGAGCGCGCGCGCGACGGGATGGCCGGACAGCCGCACTCCGATCGTCCCCGTGCCCGCCGTGAGGGCCCCGGGAAGATCCGGCTGCGCCAGCAGGATCAGCGTCAGCGCTCCAGGCCAGTAGCGCCCCATCAGCCGCCGCGCCCGATCGGGCACGTCACGGGCGACGCGCTCCGCCATCCCGAGGGAGTCGACGAGCACCAGGAGCGGCTTGTCCCCGGGCCGCCCCTTCGCCTGGAAGACTCGCGCGACCGCCGCTTCGTCCAGAGCATGGGCGCCGAGCCCGTAGAAGGTCTCCGTCGGAAACGCAACGAGTCCGCCGGCGCGGAGGATGCTGGCCGCCGCTTCGACAGGGGCGAGAGCCGGGCGGCTCGCATCGACGACGAGTCGTTCCGACCGCCTCACGGGATGCCGCCGATCCTCCCGAGACGCCGCAGCGCCCGGTGACCGATGTCGCGCCGGTAGTGCATCCCCTCGAAGCGGATCTCCTCCACCGCCGCGTAGGCCCGGGCTACGGCCGCCGGGAGATCCGATCCGCGGGCGGCCACGCCAAGGACGCGCCCGCCCGCCGTCGTGAGCCGACCCTCGCGCCGAGCGGTGCCCGCGTGGAACACCGTGACGTCCGCGTGGGTCTCGGCGCGCTCGATCCCGTCGATCGGCAGGCCGGTGGGGTAGGTCCCCGGATATCCGCCGGAAGCGAGCACGACGCAGACGGCGGCCTCGGGGCGCCACGTCAGGGACGACGGTAGCCCGCGGCCCTCCGCGACCGCCTGGCACAACGGCAGGAGGTCGTCGACCAGCCGGAGCATCAGGACCTGGCACTCGGGATCCCCGAACCGCACGTTGTACTCCAGCACCCGTATGCCGGCCGGCGTCAGCATGAGGCCCGCGAAGAGGACACCGCGGTAGGATCGACCCTCGGACGCCATTCCGCGGATCGTGGGCTCGATCACCGTCTCGACGACTTGCCGCTCGAGGGCCGGGTCGAGCACGGGAGCCGGCGAGTACGCGCCCATGCCCCCCGTATTCGGCCCACGGTCGTCGTCGAAGGCGGCCTTGTGGTCCTGGGCCGACGCCATCGGACAGACGGTCCGGCCATCGGTCAGGGCAAAGACCGAGACCTCTTCTCCCTCGAGGTACTCCTCGACGACCACGCGCGCCCCGGCCTCCCCGAAGATCCTGCGCTCGAGCATGTCGCCGATGGCCCGGGCCGCCTCGCCGGCATCGGCGCAGACGACCGCCCCCTTCCCGGCGGCGAGACCGTCCGCCTTCACGACGGCCCGGCCGCCGAGCTCCGCGACGAAAGCGCGGGCGGCGGCCGCGTCCTCGAAGGCCCCGAACCGCGCGGTGGGGATGCCCTCGCGGGCGAAGAGTGCCTTGGCGTAGACCTTGGAGCACTCCAGCGCGGCTGCGGCGCGCGAGGGGCCGAAGACGAGTCGACCGCGGGCCGCGATGGCGTCGGCGAGCCCGAGGGCGAGCGGCCCCTCGGGTCCCACCACCGTCAGGTCGATCCGCTCGCGCTCGACGAGATCGGCGATCGCCGCGATGTCGTCGGCCCGGACGGGAACGCACTCCGCGACCGCTGCAATGCCGGGGTTGCCCGGAGCCGCATAAAGCGCGCCGAGCCGCGGGCTCTGGGCAAGCCTCCAGGCGAGCGCGTGCTCTCGGCCTCCGCCCCCGACCACGAGGACCCGGGCCCCGCTCACCGCCCTTCGCCGCTCACCCACCCCCGGGCAATCTCGGCCCAGCGGCTGTCGGGATCCAGATCGAGATAGCGCAGCCAGTGCCGACGCGCGGCCGATCCGTCCCCTGCCCGCTCGAGCGCGGAGGCGAGGTTGAAGTGAGCGTCCGCGTAGTCCGGGCGGATCTCGAGCGCGCGGCGATACCAGAGGGCCGCCCGCGGGGGGGTGCCGAGGTCATCGTGGAGCGAGCCCAGATTGTAGGCGGCCTCCGCGAGCGTGGGGTCCGCCTCCAGCGCCATCTCGTAGTGACGCCGCGCGTCCTCGTAGCGACCCATGCGGTGCTGGAGGAGCCCCAGGTTGTTCCAGGCGGCGCCGTGGCCGGGGGCCAGCGTCGTCACGCGCTGATAGGCCTCCACCGCCTGGGCCCACTGAGCCGGATCCCCGTCCAGCTCGGACGCCAGCTCGAACCACCGCTCGGCCTCGCCGCCGGGCAGAGCGAGAGGCCGCACGAGCCCGCGGAGCACCGAGGCGCGCGCGTCCTCGGCGAGACCCTTCTCCGAGAACTCCATCACGATCTGGCCGGACGGCTCCAGGAGCCGGGCATCCCGCTCGATGAAGATCTCGCCGTCACGGACCGTGACCCGCAGCTCGGCGAACGGGGTCTCGGATCCGGGCGCGAGCCTCCGGAGCGTGTCGAGCGCCCGCCGGATCTGGCGGACCGTGGCCCCCTGGTCCAGGAGCGTCCGCGCGACACGGAGGGCCACCAGGTCCCGGAACGTGTACTGATCGGGTCGGTCGGACGCATGGAGCAGCTGGAGGCGCCGGAGCTGCTCCGTCCGGCGGGGGTTCAGGGCGAGGAGCCGGACGACGTCCCGCTCGGTGAGGACCCAGCCGGGCGCCGTCAATGCTTGAAGTGGCGGATCCCGGTCGTGACCATGGCCATGCCACGCTCGTCCGCCGCCGCCACGATCTCGTCGTCGCGGACCGAGCCGCCCGGGTGGATGACGGCGGTGGCCCCCGCCTCCGCGACGACGTCCAGCCCGTCCCGGAAAGGGAAGAAGGCGTCGGACGCGGCGGCCGCGCCCGCCAGCTTGTGGCCGTGCGCGCGCGCCCGCATCACCGCGAGCCGCGCCGCGTCGACCCGGCTCATCTGCCCGGCGCCGACGCCCAGCACCTGCTCCTCGCCAGCCAGCACGATCGCGTTGGACTTCACGTGCTTGCCGACCTTCCAGGCGAACCGAAGCGCCCGCCACTCCGTGGGCGTCGGGTGTCGCCGGCTTGCCACGCGCAGGGCCACCGGGTCGAGGCCGACCAGGTCCGCTTCCTGGACCAGGAGCCCTCCGGGAACGCTCCGCAGCTCGAGCGGCGCCGGTCCAGCGGGAGGGCGTCCCGCCGGCACCTCGAGGACGCGCAGCTTCTTCTTGGTGCGCCTGAGGTCGTCCAGGGCCTCCGGCTCGAACGCCGGGGCGAAGAGGATCTCCAGCAGGATTCCGGCCAGCGCTCGGACGAGACGAATGTCCACGGGCCGGTTGACGCCCACGATCCCACCGTAGATGGAGACGGGGTCCGATGCGCGGGCACGCTCGAAGGCCGTCAGGACATCGGCACCGACGGCAGCCCCGCACGGATTCGTATGCTTGATCACGACGGCGGCGGGCTCGGCGAACTCGAGGAGCAGGCCCAGGGCGCCGCCGAGGTCCAGAAGGTTGTTGTAGGAAAGCTCGGGCCCGTCGAGCTGGCGAAGCGAACCCAGGCCGCCCACCCCCAGCGAGGCGCCCTGCGGCCGGTAGAACGCGCCCTGCTGGTGGGGGTTCTCGCCATATCGGAGCACCAGCAGCCGCTCCGCCTCCACACGGATCACCGGAGGGAAGCGGAGCGGATCGGCGGTGGCGGGAGTCGCCGTCGCAGTGGGCGCCCCCAGCCAGGCGGCGATGGCCGCGTCGTACTGGGCTGTGCGTCGAAACGCTTCCAGCGCAAGTCGACGGCGCGTGTCCCCGGACACCTCGCCGCCGGACCGGCGAAGCTCCTCGAGGACCGGCGAGTACTGGCCGGGATCGACCAGGACCACGACGCCCGCGTGGTTCTTCGCGGCTGCGCGGATCATCGCCGGGCCGCCCACGTCGATCTGCTCGACGGCGTCCTCGAAGGGCACGCCGGGCTGGGCCACGGTCGCCTCGAACGGGTAGAGGTTCACGGCCACCAGGTCGATCGGGCCGATCCCGTGTCGCACGAGGGCCTCCTCGTGCGACGGCAGGTCTCGACGAGCGAGGATGCCCCCGTGGATCGCCGGGTGGAGCGTCTTCACCCGCCCGTCGAGCATCTCGGGAAAGCCTGTGACGTCGGCGACCTCGCGCACGGACAGGCCCGCCGCCGTGAGCGCCCGGGCGGTTCCGCCCGTCGACAGGAGCTCGACGCCCAGCCCGGCGAGACCGCGGGCCAGATCCACCAGCCCGGTCTTGTCGGAAACGGAGAGGAGCGCGCGGCGAATCGGGGTCACGGCTCCGTTCGCACCGAGACTCGGCGGCCCTTCACGTGGAGCCGGCCTTCGGCGTAGAGCCGGATCGCCTCCGGATAGAGGCGATGCTCCTCGACGAGGATCCGGGCCGCCAGGCTCTCCTCTGTCTCGCCGTCGAGCACCGGTACCGCCGCCTGCAGGACGATCGGGCCCGTGTCCACGCCCTCGTCGACAAGGTGGACGGTCGCGCCCGCAACCTTGACGCCGTGATCGAGCGCCTGGCGCTGAGCCCGAAGCCCGGGAAAGGCCGGCAGCAGCGCCGGGTGGACGTTCAGGACGCGACCGCGGTAGCGGCGAACGAACTCCGCCGAGAGCACCCGCATGTAGCCCGCCAGGCAGACCAGCTCCACCCCGTGCTCGTCGAGGACGGCCGCGACCGCTTCGTCAAAGGCAGCCCGGTCCGGGTACGCGTGGGAATCCACGTGCAGCGCCCGGATGCCCGCCTGCCGGGCCCGAGAGAGCGCGGCCGCGTCCTTTCGGTCGCTCACGACGACCGCCACGCGCGCGGGGCAGCGGCCGGCGGCGATCGCGTCGAGGATGGCCTGCAGGTTCGACCCACGGCCCGAGGCGAGGACGCCGAGGACGAGGGGCGGGGATCGCATTGCGCGCCCATTCTACCGCAAGCCGCCCCAGGCGGCCCTCGCGGATGAGCGAGGACGTGCATCTTCCTGATCTGTGCAGACTGCCGGTCCTCTGGTAGGGTCCTGGCGATACGGCTCGTCAATCCGGGGCGGCGGAGGACGATGAGTTGCGCTTGGTGATCGCCGGCGGAACCCGCAGCGTCCGGGCCTGGCTCGCATCGGAGACACCCGAGGAGCAATCGGCCCTGGAGGCGTGTGCCGCCCGCGGCGAGTGGACGAACGGGCGGGGTGCCGAGGCGGTCGCGTCGCTGCGCGCCCTGGCGGCGCGGCTGGGCTACCCGGTGGTGCTCCCCGAGGGCGCGGCAGCGCCTTCGCCCGCGCCGCGGCTGGTCGTCGTCCGGCGCGGCGAGAGCGACCTGTACGAGAGGCTGACCGCCATCGCGCGGGACGAGGTCTCAGTGGTCTGGGACCGACGTCTGGCCGAGCGGCGAACGGCTTCACGGCCCCCCTCGGTGGATCGCCGACGAGGTGACCGCCGGCGGCCGACGCCCGCGACCTGGGCGCGGCTCGGCTTCCTCCTGGCCTAGGGCGAACGCACCCTCGCGAGCGACTTACGGCGAAGAAGCCGAAGGGCAGGCGCCCGCGTCTCAGCGGTACGTCACGCCGCGCGCGCCCCGGCGAATCTCCCCGATCCGGAACGCCGGCACGCGCCGCCGCCAGAGCCTCGCCAGGACGTCGGCCGCCCGGGGGGCCGGCACCACGAGGACGAAGCCGATCCCCATGTTGAACACGCGGAACATCTCTGCCTCGTCGATCCCCCCCGCGCCCTGGAGCCACCGGAAGACCTCGGCGATCGGCCAGGTGCCGCGGCGGATCACGGCCCGGCAGCCGGAGGGCAGGACGCGCGGCAGGTTGCCCGAAAGTCCCCCGCCGGTGATGTGCGCCATCGCGCGAATCGGCACGCCCGCCCGCAGCAGCGACAGGACCGGCTTGACGTAGATCCGCGTGGGTCTGAGGAGCTCCTGTCCCACCGTCCGGTTGAGTCCCGCGATGCGGTCGCGCAGACTCAGGCGGAGCCGTTCGAACACGATCTTCCGGGCGAGGCTGTATCCGTTCGAGTGCATGCCGCTCGACAGGAGGCCGATCACCGCGTCGCCCGGACGAACGCCACGCCCGTCGATGAGCCGGCGGCGCTCGACGACGCCCACCGCGAACCCCGCGAGGTCGTACTCCCCGGGCGCGTAGAAGTCGGGCAGCTCCGCGATCTCCCCGCCGATGAGCGCGCACCCGGCCTCGCGGCAGCCGCCGGCGATCCCGCGCACCACCGCCTCGATTGTCCGGGGCACGACCCGGACGGTCCCGATGTAGTCGAGGAACACGAGAGGCTCGGCCCCGTGGACCAGGAGGTCGTTGACCCCCATGGCGACCAGGTCGACCCCGATGGTGTCATGGCGGCCCGCGAGAAACGCGACGCGAAGCTTGGATCCGACGCCGTCCGTCGACGCCACGAAGACGGGCTGCCGGTAGCGCCGGGGCGCCCGAAAGAACCCCGCGAAGGCACCGATGTCGCCCAGGACCTCCGGCCGGTAGGTCGCCCGCGCCCAGGGAGCGAGGCGGCGCACGGCCTCCTCCCCGGCATCGATGTCCACTCCGGCGGCGCGGTACGTGAGACGCCCCCGGGCGGGGCGTCGAACGGAAGGGCGGGCGGGGCTCACTCGCGGCCGAAGAGGGCGAGCTGCGCGGTGTCCTCCTTCGGGAACCCGACCTCGTAGGCGCCGCTGAAGCAGGCGTGGCAGAAGCGACCGCCGTCGCCGCCCACCGCCTTCAGCATCCCGTCGAGCGAGAGATATCCGAGCGAGTCGGCAGCCATGTACCGCCGGATCTCCTCCACCCGGTGGCTCGAGCCGATCAGCTCCTTGCGCGTCGGCGTGTCGATGCCGTAGTAGCAGGGCCACTGGATCGGCGGCGAGGAGATCCGCATGTGCACCTCGCGGGCACCCGCCGACCGGATCATCTTCACGATCTTGCGGCTGGTCGTCCCGCGAACGATCGAGTCGTCGACGACGACGACCCGGCGCCCCTCGATCGTCTCCCGCATCGGATTCAGCTTCACCCGCACACCGAAGTGACGGATACCCTGGCGAGGCTCGATGAAGGTGCGTCCGACGTAGTGATTCCGGATGAGCCCCAGCTCGAAGGGGATCCCCGACTGCTCCGTGAAGCCGAGCGCGGCCCCCACGCCGGAGTCGGGGACGGGAATGACGATGTCCGCCTCCACCGGGTGCTCCTCGGCCAGCCGGCGACCGAGCGCCTTCCGCACCTGGTACACGTTCTGGCCCCAGAGCGTCGTGTCAGGCCGCGCGAAGTAGACGTACTCGAACACGCACTGGAGATGCTTCTTCGCGGGGAACGGCTTGACCGAGCGCAGGCCGTTCTGGTCGATCAGCACGATCTCCCCGGGCTCCACGTCCCGCACGTACTCGGCCTCGAGCAGGTCGAGCGCGCAGGTCTCCGAGGCGAGGATCCACGTCTTTCCCAGCCGACCCACCACCAGCGGGCGGAACCCGTGGGGATCCCGGCAGCCGACGAGCGTGTCCGGCGTGAGCATGACAAGGGAGTATGCCCCGCTGAGCTGGGCGAGGGCCTGGGTCAGTGTCCGCTCGAGG
Source organism: Candidatus Methylomirabilota bacterium (assembly GCA_035550795.1). GTDB lineage: Bacteria > Methylomirabilota > Methylomirabilia > Rokubacteriales > DASRDR01 > DASRDR01. The sequence continues at coordinate 28,647 of DASZOL010000111.1, read as the reverse complement.
GTCTGGCGATCCGCGCGCGCGATGAGGTGGAGGATCACCTCCGAGTCCGACGTTGACTGGAAGATCGCGCCGAGGGCCTCCAGCTCCTTTCGGAGCGCTTCAGCGTTGACCAGGTTTCCGTTGTGGCCGAGGGCGATCGAACCCCGGGAGAACGACGCGCTGATCGGCTGGGCGTTCCTGAGCGTCGAGGAGCCCGCCGTCGAGTAGCGAACGTGGCCGATCGCCGACCGCCCCGGCAGGCGCCGGAGGCGCTCCGGGCTGAACACGTCGGCCACCCAACCCATCGCCTTCTCGACGTGCAGCGCGCGGCCGTCGGTGACCGCGATTCCGGCGGACTCCTGGCCCCGGTGCTGGAGCGCGTAGAGACCCAGGTAGGCGAGGTTAGCCGCCTCCGGGTGATCGAACACGCCGAACAGGCCGCACTCGTCGTGGAACTTGTCGTCGTCGAGCCCGACGGTCCTCATGCGGATCCCTCCGACTCCCGTCCCGACAGGGCCTCCACGGGCTGATCGAGAGCTCGCGTCAGCCCGTTCTCGAACGCGTCGGCAAGCCCACCGATAGGCACCGACACGCGAGTCGCGGCACCGATGCGCACCTCGAGCCGATCTCCGCCCACGTGGCCGAGGACGTGGACGGGCACGGCCCACTCCCGCACGATCTGCGTCAGGCGCTCCAGTTCCTCCGGCGCGACCGAGGCCACGATCCGAGACGGCGCCTCGCCGAAGAGGAGCTCGTCCACGCGCCCCTCCTCGGGCAGCGCGACCAGCGCTCCGAGCCGCTGCGGCCCGGTGACGCATGACTCCGCGAGCGTCACCGCCAGGCCGCCTTCCGCGCAGTCGTGCGCCGAACGAAGGCAACCCGCCTCGATCGCCGCCAGGCACGCGGCCTGCACCGCCCGCTCCCGATCCAGGTCTAGGCGGGCCGGCACTCCGCCGAGCCGGCCGTGGACGGTGTGGAGGTACTCGCTCCCGCCGAGGCCCCCGGCCGGCTCGCCGAGGAGCACGACGACGTCCCCCGCCGCCTTGAACCACTGCGTCGTCCGCCGATCCGCGTCCTCGAGGAGCCCGACGACGCCGATGACGGGCGTCGGGAGGATCGCCCGGCCCAGCGTCTCGTTGTAGAAGGAGACGTTCCCGCCCGTGACCGGAATGGCGAGGGCGCGACACGCCGCGGCGATGCCGTCCACGGTCTCCGCGAACTGCCACATGATCTCCGGCCGCTCGGGTGAGGCGAAGTTCAGGCAGTTGGTCATCGCGATGGGTCGCCCGCCGGCGCAGACAACGTTGCGCGCGGCCTCGACGACCGCCATGGCTCCGCCCAGGAACGGATCGAGCTGTCCGTACCGCCCGTTGCCGTCCGTGGCCACCGCGACGGCCCGGGGCGTCCCCTTGATCCGGAGGACGGCCGCGTCGGAGCCCGGGGGCACGAGGGTGTTGATGCCCACCATGTGGTCGTACTGCCGCCAGATGTTGCGCTTCGACGCGATCGTGGGCGCCGCCAAGAGCCGGACCAGCGTCGCGCCCGGATCCGCCGGCTCCGGCACCGAGCGGAGGTCGAGCGCGCGCTCCCCGTCGAGCCAGTCCGGGCGCGCCCGCGGCCGGTCGTAGGCGGGGGCCTCGTCGGTCAGCGCGCGGACCGGCACCTCGGCCACCACCTCGCCGCGCACGCGGGCGCGCAGGAGGCCATCGGCCGTGACACGCCCGATCGGCACCGCGTCCAGCTCCCACTTCTGGAAGACCCGCTGAACCTCTGCCTCCCGGCCTCGCTCAACCACCAGAAGCATGCGCTCCTGCGACTCCGAGAGCAGGATCTCGTAGGGGGTCATCCCCGGCTCGCGCTGGGGCACGCGGTCCAGGTCCACGTCGGCGCCCGTTCCCGCCCGCGCGGGCATCTCGGAGAGGGAGCAGGCCAGTCCGGCCGCGCCCATGTCCTGTATCCCTACCACGGCCCCGGTCCGGAACGCCTCGAGGCAGGCCTCGAGAAGGAGCTTCTCCGTGAAGGGGTCGCCGACCTGGACGGTCGGACGTCGCTCGGCCGAGGTCTCGTTGAACGCCTCCGACGCCATGGTCGCGCCGTGAATGCCGTCGCGGCCCGTCTTGGCGCCGACGTAGAGAAACGTGTTCCCCACCCCGTCTGCCCGCGCCCGGAAGATCCCGTCCTTCGGCACGAGGCCCAGGCACAGGACGTTCACCAGAGGGTTCCGCGCGTACTCGGGGGCGAAGGCGACCTCGCCCCCGACCGTCGGGCAGCCGAAGCAGTTGCCGTAGTGCGCGATCCCGGCCACGACGCCGCCGAGGAGGAAGCGCGCCACCGGGTCGTCCACGGGTCCGAAGCGGAGCGAGTCGAGGAGGGCGATCGGGCGCGCCCCCATCGTGAAGATATCGCGGAGGATCCCGCCCACGCCGGTCGCCGCCCCCTGGAACGGCTCGATGAACGACGGGTGGTTGTGGCTCTCGATCTTGAAGGCGAGGGCGAACCCGTCCCCGACGTCCACGATGCCGGCATTCTCACCCGGCCCCTGCAGGACACGGGGGCCCGTCGTGGGGAGCCGCCGCAGGTGGACGCGCGAGGACTTGTACGAGCAGTGCTCGGACCAGAGCGCGGCGAAGAGTCCGAGCTCCGGGTAGGTGGGATCCCGCCCGATCAGGCGGATGACTCGATCGTACTCCTCGTGCGTGAGCCCGTGTGACGCGGCCAGGTCCGGGGTGACCTTCGGCTCGGATCCGGTACCAGGCATCCGTGCCCCTCCCCTCCCCGCCCTAGCGGCCGAGCACGGATCCGTTCTCGACGAGGCTTCCCAGCAGCGAGTGGAAGAGCAGCAGGCCGTCGGTGCTGCCGACCGTCGCCTCCGCCGCACGCTCGGGATGCGGCATGAGCCCGACGACCGTGCCATCCTCGTTGCAGACGCCCGCGATGTTCCAGGCCGAGCCGTTCGGGTTCGCGCCCACCGTCACCTCGCCCGCCTCGGTCGCGTAGCGGAACACGACCTGGTCCCTCTCGCGTAGCTGCCGGAGGAGGGCCGGATCGGCGTGGAACCGCCCCTCGCCGTGCGCGATCGGCATCTTGAGCACCTGGCCGCGCCGGAGACCGCGGGTGAACGGGCTCTCGGTCTGCTCCACGGTAACGTGGGTCCACTGGCACCGGAACTGGAGGCAGTCGTTGCGCAGGAGGGTCCCCGGGAGAAGCCCGGCCTCGCAGAGGATCTGGAAGCCGTTGCAGCTTCCCAGGACCAGCCCGCCCCGGGCCACGAAACCTGGCAGGGCTCCGACGATGGGTGAGCGCCCCGCCACGGCACCGGCCCGCAGGTAGTCGCCGTAGGAGAAGCCCCCCGGGAGAACGAGGCAGTCGAAGCGGTCGACATCAGTGTCCCGGTGCCACACGTACTCGACCGGCTGGTGGAGCACCTGGGAGATGACGTGGTGGAAATCCATGTCACTCCACGTGCCCGGGAAGATCACGACGCCGAATCGCATGAACCCTCCTCTTCCGGGGAAGCCGCGATTACACCTCCCTGCGCACCGCCCGAACGGATTCTACTACGCGCCCCACACCCACACAAGATGACGGAGCTCATCTCGCGCGCCCGCCGTCCTCCCCATCCAACACCTCGCAGGTATAGTCCTCGATCACCGGGTTGGCGAGGAGCTTCCGGCACATCTCGTCCAGTCGCTGCCGCGCCCGTCCCGCGTCCGTCTCGTCCAGCGTCAGGTCCAGGACCTTTCCCACCCGCAGGTCACGCACCTCGGGGAATCCAAGCCCATCCAGCGCGCGCTGGATCGTCGTTCCCTGCGGATCCAGGATCCCTGGACGGAGCCGCACCACGATCCGTGCCCTCATGCTCTTCCGGACCTCCCTACGCGAGCCCGACCCGACGGAACACGGCATCGACGTGCCGCAGGTACCAGCCCGGGTCGAAACAGGCCTTCAGGGCATCCGGGCTGAGGTGCCGGGCCACCTCAGGATCGCCCTCCAGGCACTCCAGGAAGGCCCGACGCTCCTCCCATGCCCGCATCGCATTCCGCTGGACCATCTCGTACGCGACCTGTCTTGCCAGCCCGGCGTCGGTGAGGGCCAGGAGCACGCGCTGGGAATACACCAGGCCGTACGAGCGTTCGAGGTTCTCGCGCATCCGATCCGGGTACACCCGCAGCCCGTCCAGGATCCGGACCGCCTGGCCGAGGAGGTAGTCGAGCAAAATGGTCGCGTCGGGCAGCACGATCCGCTCGACGGAGGAGTGACTGATGTCCCGCTCGTGCCAGAGGGCGATGTCCTCGAGCCCGGCGCCGGCGTGAGCGCGCAGGACACGGGCCAGCCCCGTCACCTGCTCGCACAGCCACGGGTTGCGCTTGTGGGGCATCGCCGACGAGCCCTTCTGGCCCTCGGCGAACGGCTCCTCCACCTCGAGGATCTCCGTCCGCTGGAGGCTTCGGATCTCGGTCGCGATCCGCTCGAGGCCCCCCCCGACGATCGCGCAGGTCACGACGAGCTCGGCGTGCCGGTCGCGCTGCACGACCTGGGTCGACACCGGCTCCGGCTCGAGCCCGAGCGCCTGGCACACCTCCTGCTCGACCTCGGGGGGAACGTGCGCGAACGTGCCCACGGCACCGGAGATCTTCCCTACGCGGACCGCGTCCCGAGCCCGAACCAGCCGCTCTCGGTTCCGGACGGCCTCGGCGTACCAGCCCGCCGCCTTGAGTCCGAACGTCGTCGGCTCCGCGTGGACGCCGTGAGTCCGGCCGACCGTCAAGGTGTCCCGGTACCGCAGAGCGAGCTCGCGGAGGCTCCCGCGCAGACGGTCGACGCCCGCGATCAGGCGGTCCGCGGCCTCGACGAGCGCCAGGCCCAGCGCGGTGTCCACCACGTCCGAGGAGGTCAGCCCGACGTGGACGAACCTCGAGTCGGCACCGATCGATCCCTCGAGGGCGGTGAGGAAGGCGATCACATCGTGGTGCACGCGGGCCTCGATGTCGGCGATGCGACCGGCATCGACCCGCGCCCGCTGGCGGATGCGCGCGAGCGCGTCGGCAGGAATGACCCCCCGGCGCGCCCAAGCCTCACACACCGCCAGCTCGACCCGGAGCCAGCGTCCGTACTTGGCGTCCTCGCTCCAGAGGACGCCCATCTCGGGTCGCGTGTAGCGCGGGATCACCGACGAGTCCACCTCATACCACGACTCCCTCGGGCAGCTGGACGTCCTGGCTCCTGGGGCCAAGCGCGACGAGCGACAGGGGCCCCCCGAGGAGACGCTCCCCGAGGGCCTTCACCTCCCCCACGGTCACCCGCTCGATGTCAGCGAGGATCTCGTCGAACGTGAACGGCCGCTGGAAGTAGAGCTCCTGCTTGGCGATCCGCGTCATCCGGCTCCCCGTCGACTCGAGGGAAAGCATGAGGCTTCCCTTGATGTGATCCTTGGCCCGCCGAACCTCGTCGGCCGTGACACCGTCCGCCCGCAGCGCTCGCAGCTCCCGGAGCGTCAGGTCCACCACTCGCCGGAAGTGCATCGGCTCGGTGCCCGCGTACACGTAGAAGAGCCCGCAGTCGCGGAAGGCCACGTTGCCGGAGTGGATCGAGTAGACCAGGCCCTCGCGCTCCCGCACGACCTGAAACAGGCGCGAGGACATGCTTCCCCCGACGATGGTGTTCAGCAGGAACAGCGCGTGGCGCTCGGAAGCGTTGTGCTCGAGGCCCGATCCGCCGAGCACGAAGTGGACCTGCTCGAGCGGGCGCTCGACCAGGTCCAGGCTCGGCGCCAGGTCGGGCCGATCGGCTGCTCGCGGCGTGCATGGCTGCTGGAAGTCGAGGAATCGCCCTCCCAGAAGATCGACCAGCTGCTCGTGGCGGACGTGGCCGGCGGCGGCGATCGTGATGCGCTCCGGGCAGTACTCCGACCGGAAGTGACGCAGCACCGTATCCCGGTCGAGCGCCTGGACGACCTTCCGGTCGCCCAGGATGGGCCGGCCAAGGGGATGCTGCGGCCAGATCCGCTCGGCGAACAGGTCGTGAATCAGGTCGTCCGGTGTGTCCTCCACCATGCCGAACTCCTGGAGGACGACTGTCTTCTCACGCTCGATGTCCCCGTCGTCGAACCGCGGATGGCGCAGGATGTCGGCCAGGAGGTCGGCGGCGAGCGGCAGGTGCTCGTCGAGCACCGTCACGTAGAAGCAGGTGTGCTCCTTCGTCGTGAACGCGTCCATCTGGCCGCCCACCGAGTCGACGGCACGCGCGATGTCCTCGGCCGATCGGGACTCGGTTCCCTTGAAGACGAGGTGCTCGATGAAGTGGGAGATCCCGCCGCGATAGACGGGCTCGTGGCGGCTACCCGTGTCAACCCACACCCCGATAGCCACCGAGCGGACGTGAGGGATCCATTCTGTGACGAGCCGGATCCCGTTGGGGAGGACCGATCTCCGGTACTCGCCCTCCATACCCGCCCCGGGATCGCTCACGCGGATCCGAAGAGTGGGTCCGTCAGTCTCGGTACCGGTGGCCGCCGCGGCCCCGGTCGCCTCCGCGCTCGCGGTCTCCCCCCCGGTCTCCCCGGCCGCCACCCACCACCTCGGGCGCGTTGGGGTCGGGTTGCCCGGTCAGGTGCTCCTCACCGACGGCGGCCGCCTCCGGATCCTTGACCGCCGCACGACGTGAGAGGCGGATCTTGCCGGACGGATCGACCTCGATGACCTTGACCAGGACCTGGTCGCCCTCGCGCAGCACGTCCTCGACGCGCCGGGTTCGCTCCTCCGCGATCTGGGAGATGTGGAGCAGCCCCTCCGTGCCCGGCATGATCTCCACGAAGGCGCCGAAGTCGACCACTTTCTTGACCTTCCCGAGGTGGATGCGGCCGACCTCCGCCTCCTTGCAGATCCCCTGGATGATGTCGATGGCCTGCTGGACCAGGCGGGCGTCGGCGCCGAAGAGCGTGACCTTGCCGTCGTCCTCGATGTCGACCTTGACGCCGGTCTGGTCCTGGATACCCCGCACGACCTTGCCGCCTGGACCGATCACCTCGCGGATCTTCTCCGGCCTGATCCGGATGGTCACGAATCGAGGGGCGTGAGGCGGGAGCTCGGGCCGCGGCTCCGCGATCGCCTCGCGCATCCGCGACAGCACGAACAGCCGCGCCTCGCGCGCCTGGCGAAGCGCCGCGGCCATGATCTCCCGGGAAACGCCGGCGACCTTGATGTCCATCTGGAGCCCGGTGATGCCGTCCGCCGTGCCGGCGACCTTGAAGTCCATGTCGCCGTAGTGGTCCTCGGTGCCCATGATGTCGGTCAGGATCGCGTAGCGCTCGCCCTCCTTGATGAGGCCCATGGCGATGCCCGCCACCGGCGCCTTGATCGGAACACCAGCGTCCATGAGCGCCAGCGAGGCGCCGCACACGGTGGCCATCGACGACGAGCCGTTCGACTCGAGGATGTCCGAGACGATTCGGAGCGTGTACGGAAAGCCCTCGCGGGGTGGCAGCACAGGCTGCACCGAGCGCTCGGCGAGCGCCCCGTGACCGATCTCCCGACGCCCGGGACTGCCGAAGCGGCGGATCTCCCCCACACTGAAAGACGGGAAGTTGTAGTGAAGCATGAACGGCTTGGTGGACTCGCCCTCGAGCGACTCGATCCGCTGCTCGTCCTGCTTGGTCCCCAGGGTCGCGGCGACCAGCGCCTGGGTCTCCCCGCGCGTGAAGAGCGCCGAGCCGTGAGAGCGGGGCAGGAACGACACCTCCGCACTGATCGCACGTGTGTCGGTGGACTTGCGACCGTCGATTCGGACTCCGTCCTCCAGAACCATCCGCCGGACTTCCTGCTTCTCGATCTTGTCGAGATATTCCCGGACCTTGGCCTTCCGGAGCCCCTCCGGATCGACCGTCGCCATGACCTCCTGGGCCAGCTTCGTGAGCCCCTGCGCGCGGAGCGCCTTCTCCGGCACGCGGACGACCTCACGGACGCGACCGCGCGTCGCCTCGCGGACCTGCGCCTCGAGTGCGGGATCCTGGTGAGCGGCGGCGTCGAATTCCCACCGCGGCCTGGCGGCCAGCTGGGCCAGGGCGCGCTGGGCGCGGACGAGTCCGCGACACTCCTCGTGCGCGAGGGCTATGGCCTCGAGCAGCGTGTCCTCGGGCACCTCGTTGGCTCCGGCTTCCACCATCATGACCGAGTCCTCGGTCGCGGCGACGACCAGGTCAAGCGCGCTCCGATCGAGGTCGGCGAGGGACGGGTTCACGACGAGCCGGTCATCGATGAGGCCGACGCGCACCGCCCCGAAGGGCCCCAGGAACGGCACCCCGGCCACGCATACCGCGGCCGATGCGCCGTTCATCGCGAGGATTCCGGGATCGTTCTCCGGATCCGCCGAGACCGCCAGCGCGATCAGCTGGATCTCGTTGCGAAAGCCCTTGGGAAAGAGCGGCCGGAGCGGCCGGTCAATGAGACGGGAGGTCAGGATCTCCTTCTCCGCCGGCCGGCCCTCGCGCTTGAAGAACCCGCCCGGAATCCGCCCTCCGGCATAGGCCCGCTCGCGATAGTCGACGCTGAGGGGAAAGAAGTCCTGTCCTTCGACCGCGGATCGCGAGGCCACCACCGTGGCCAGCACCACCGTGTCGCCGTAGCGCACCAGAACCGACCCGTCCGCTTGCTTGGCTACACGGCCGGTCTCGAAGGTGAGCCGCCGGCCGCCGATCTCGACCTGGGTTGAGTGAGCCTGAGCCGCTGCCATCCCTGTACCATCCTCTCGTGCCGGACGCGGCGGGCCACACGGACGAGCCCACCCCACCGGCCACCACCCGGAAGGTCACGTTCCTCCCGGGTCCTACGAGACTGCCCCGGGTGTTGCCGGGGTCCTACCGCCGAAGCCCGAGCTTCTCGAGAATCTGGCGGTAGCGCTCGATTTCTGTGCGCTTGAGGTATTCGAGGAGCCCGCGGCGCTGGCCGATGAGGCGCAGCAGTCCGCGGCGGGAGTGGTGATCCTTGACGTGGGACTTGAAGTGCTCGGTCAGCCCGTTGATCCGCTCCGTGAGGAGCGCGATCTGCACCTCGGGGGACCCGGTGTCACCATCATGACGCCGGTACCCATCGATCAGCGCCTTCTTGCGGTCGGCAGGCACGGACATGGCTGAGGTCCCTCCTCCGGGGGGCCCAGCCCCCCAATCGCCGCCTCTGGTGCAGGCCGTGACTGCACCCTTGAGACGGTTCACGACACCACGTTACGCCACTCCCAACTCAACTTACGCATCGTACCATGCGGGCTTGCGGCCCGCAACCAACCGGCGGCGGGAGGGGTAGTGTCCTAAGTTGGCAAACTAGGACACTACCGCAGGAGGACTTGGCTGGACGGCGCGCCTCGTTCGCCGCTCCCCGCCCGTCCCCGGGCGGTCAGGGTACGGAGCCCAGCATCCGGCGGGCGGCGGCGACGTCCTCGGCGATCTGCGCCCGGAGCGCGTCGAGCGACGCGAACCGCCGCTCCGGACGGATCCGGTCGATGAAGGCCAGCGTCAGGCGGCGCCCGTAGAGATCCGGGGCGACGTCGAGCAGGTGCGCCTCCACGACCCGAGTCGAGCCGTCGACCGTGGGTCGCACGCCGATGTTGACGACCGCGGGCGCGAGCCGCCCGTCCCACGTCGCGCGGGCCGTGTAGACCCCGTCCGCGAGCAGCAGTCCCGCCGGCCCCGCCAGGTTCGCCGTTGGGAAGCCGAGGGCCCGGCCACGGGCCGCCCCCCGGACCACCTTCCCGCTGATGGCGTAGGGGCGCCCAAGGAGGCTTGCAGCCCGCGCGACGTCACCGTCCCGCAGGGCTTCCCGAATCGAGGTGGACGACACGGCGACGCCGTCGACGCGCAGGGGCGCGACGACGTGCACCCGGACACCGGCCGGGCTGGACATGCGCTCCAGAAGCTCGGCCGTGCCCCGAGCACCCCGCCCGAACGCGTGGTTGAAGCCGACGACGATCTCCCGCGCGCCCAGCAGCCCCAGCAGGACGTCCCGGACGTACGCCTCCGCCTCGACCCTGGAGAACTCGGGCGTGAAGGGGATGACGACGCAGACCTCCGGCCCCAGCTCCGCGATGCGATCGAGACGCTCGGCGAGGGACAGGAGCTCCGGCGGCGCGTCGGCCGGCCGGAGAACCGCGAGGGGGTTCGGATCGAACGTCACCGCGACCGGGCGCACGCCGAGGGCCCGCGCGCGCTCCACCGCGGTGCGGATCACCGCCTGATGGCCCAGGTGGATGCCATCGAACGTCCCCTGGGCCACCACGCTGGGCGGTGCGTCAGGAGGATATTGATCGAGGCCGCGAACGATCAGCATGGAGAAGACGCCGCGGGCGCAGCCCCTGCGCCGAGAGCTCGCCGATCCCGAGAAACTCGCCGGCGGCGTACACGCGGCAAGCGGTCGGCGCGACCCCTAGGTCGACGGTGGTGAGCTCGGACGGCGGAACCGGCTGACCATGGGCGAGCCGGCGGCCGGCCTCCGGTGTCAGGGTGACGGCCGGCAGGTGTGCGACCGCACGGTCAGCGGGCTGCACTCGCCCGGCCAGCGCGGCGGCATCCCCCTGCTGGAGGACCGGCCATGGGACTGCGTCTTCCAGCCGCATGCGCCCGACCCGCGTTCGCACGAGCGCCTCGACGTGTCCGCCGCATCCGAGCGCCTCGCCCACGTCGGCGACCAGGCTGCGGACGTATGTGCCCGAGCCGCACGCCACGCGCACCCGGAGGCAGGGCAGGGCGCACTCTATGAGCTCGAGCTCATGGACGCGAACCCGGCGCGGTGCGCGCTCCACCGCGATGCCCGCCCGCGCAAGCTCGTGAAGGCGCCGTCCGCCCGCGTGGATCGCGGAGTACATGGGCGGCACCTGCTCGATCTCCCCCACGAACCGATCGAGCACGGCGCGCACCTGTTCGGCCGACAGCGCCGGGACTGGCCGCTCGCCCGTCACGGCGCCGGTCGCATCGAGCGTGTCCGTCGCCACGCCGAGGCGGGCCGTGGCGAGATACTCCTTGTCCTGACCCTGGAGGTGGCCGGTGAGCTTCGTCGCCTCGCCGAGAAGGATGGGAAGGAGCCCCGTCGCCAGGGGGTCCAGCGTGCCCCCGTGACCCACCTTGGGGATCCGGAGGACCCGACGCAGATGCGCGACGACCTGAAACGAGGTGACGCCCGGGCCCTTGTCGGCGAGCAGGATGCCGTCCGAGACCATCGGGACAGAGGCCGCCGTGCGTCCCGGAGCTCGCCGCTCACGGGAGCGCGGCGAGCGCCTCCCGAACCGCGCCGAGCACCACCGCCTTCGCCTCGGCCAGGCTCCCGGGCAGCATCAGGCCGGCGGCGTTCGGGTGACCCCCGCCACCCAGGCGTCCGGCGATGCTGGCCACGTTCACCTCGCCCTTGGCGCGCAGGCTCACCTTGACGGCGTCCGGCAGCTCGCGGAAGAGGACGGCGACCTTGGCCGTGCGCACGGAACGCGGGTAGTTGACGAACTCCTCGGCCTCCGGCAGATCCGGCGAGCTCGCGTGGACGCGGTCGATCACCAGCCAGGCGACAGTCCCGTCCGCGTCGGTCTCGATGCCCTGAAGGACCTGCCCCAGGAGCCGCAGGCCTGCCAGGTCCCGCGTCTCGTAGACCGTCGTGGCCACTCGAGCGGGGTCCACCCCCGTCTCGACAAGCCGCGCTGCCACCCGGAAGGTCTTCGAGGTCGTGTTGGAGTACCGGAAGGAGCCGGTGTCGGTCACGATCGCCGTGTAGAGGTTCACGGCCACGTCGGCGGTCAGCGGAAGCCCCGCAGCATCGAGCAGATCGTAGACCATCTCCCCGGTGGCCGCCGCCCGCGTGTCGACCCAGTTGACGTCGCCGTACCGGCGGTTGTCCCCGTGGTGGTCGATGTTGAGGACGTGGACACCGGGTCCCCGGGCGCCCTCGAGGAGGCCGCCGAGCCGGCCCGGATCCGGACAGTCGAGCGTGACGACGAGGTCGAACTCGTTACGGCCCACCTTCCACTGCTGGACGTCGGCCGCGCCCGGCAGGAAGTGGAACGGGTCCGGCACCGGATGGGCGCACGCGAACGTCACCGTCCGGCCGGCCGCCCGGAGGGCGAGGCCGAGGCCGAGCTGGGAGCCCAGCACATCGCCGTCGGGATAGACGTGGGCGAACAGCAGCACGCGCCGGCCCCGCCGGACGGCTTCCAAGACCTCGCGCGGGACGGCGGCCGTGCTCACGGGGCTCCGTTCATCGGGCATCGGGGCTGGTCGGACGGCTTGCGGCGGGGGGACTCACAGCCTGGGCTCCGGGCTCCGGGTCGCTGTCGTCGGGTGCGCGCCCCTCGGTCCGGAGCTCCTCGAGGACCGTCTGGATGTGGGCCGCGTGGGCCATCGAGCGGTCGGGGTGAAACGTGAGATGCGGAATCGCCCGCAGCCGAAGGCGGGGCGCGAGCCAGTTCCGCATGAACCCGCGGGCGCTCTCGAGAGCCGCGAGCGTGGCGCGCAATTCCGCCTCCGAACCCAGCACGCTCACGTAGACCTTCGCCGTCCGCAGGTCCTTGGCCACGTCCACCTCGGTGACGGTCACGAAGCCGAGGCGCGGGTCCTTCAGCTCGCGCTGGACGAGGTGGGAGATCTCCTCCCGGATCAGCTGGTTCACGCGCTGCAGTCGACTCATCGGCTCAAAGCACCTCGATGCGGACGTCGATCACCTCTCCGTCGAAGAGGGACTCGATGTAGTTGACGGCCTTCGAGACGACCTCGTTGGCCAGACGCGCGTCGTTCGACACGCACGCGACCGCCAGCGTCGCGCGCTGCCACAGGTCGCCGTGGTCCACCTCGGCAATCGACACGTTGAAGCGGTGCTTGACCTTCTCCTTCATGCCGCGCAGGACGTGGCGCTTGCCCTTCAGCGAGTCGACCTCGCCGAGGTGCAGCTCCACGAGACCGAGCGCGACCTGGACCACAAGCGTCCGCGGGACATCTCCGGGCTACAGCGTCCGCGCAACCTCCTCCGTCGTGTAGAGCTCCAAGACGTCCCCGACCTGAACGTCGAGATTCCCCACCCCGATTCCGCACTCCTGGCCCTGGATGACCTCCCGGGCGTCGTCCTTGAAGCGCTTCAGCGAGGTGACCTGGCCTTCGGCCACGACGCGACCGTTCCGCACCGCCCGTACCTTCGCGTTTCGCGTCGCCTTGCCCTCGGACAGGAAGCACCCGGCGATGGTGCCGACGTCCCGGATCGGGAAGAGCGCGCGCACCTGCGCCTTCCCGAGCGGCACCTCACGGATGATGGGTGGCAGCATCCCGGCGAGCGCCGCCTTCACGTCGTTCATGGCCTCGTAGATGACGTTGTAAATCTTGACGTCCACCCGCTCGACCTGAGCCTGCTGCACCGCCTTCGGCTCGGGCTTCACGTTGAACCCGATGATGATCGCGTTGGACGCCGAGGCTAGCATCACGTCGGTCTCGGTGATGGTTCCGACCGCCCCGTGGATCACCCGGACCTTGATCTCCTCGGTGGACAGACGCTCCAGGGCGTCCTGCAGGGCCTCGACCGAGCCGTGAACGTCGCCCTTCAGGATGACCCGCAGCTCCTTCACCTCGCCCGCCTCGATCTGCTTGTGGAGATCGGACAGGGTCACGCGAGCGCTGACCGTGACCTTCTTCTCCTGCTCCTGACGTCGCAGGGCGATCTGGCGGGCTTTCCGCTCCTCGTCCACCGAGCGCAGGATGTCCCCCGCCGACGGCACGCCTGACAGCCCGAGCATCTCGACGGGGTCCACGGGACCCGCCGTCTTCACGCGCTGGCGCCGGTCGTTGAACATCGCCCGCACCCGGCCGTAGTGCTGACCGGCGACGACGATGTCTCCCTCGTGGAGGGTCCCTTGCTGGATCAGGACGGTGGCCACCGGGCCCCGGCCGCGATCGAGCTTGGCCTCGACGACGACGCCGCGCGCGGCGCGGTTCGGATTCGCCTTCAGCTCCATGACCTCGGCCTGGAGCGCCGTCATCTCGAGGAGCTGCTCGACCCCCGTGCCCTTCTTCGCCGACGTGCTCACGAAGATCGTCTGGCCGCCCCACTCCTCGGGAACGAGGCCGTGGCTCACGAGCTCCTGCTTGACGCGGTCGGGATTCGCGTCGGCCTTGTCCACCTTGTTGACGGCGACGATGATCGGCACGCTCGCGGCCTTGGCGTGATTGATTGCCTCCACCGTCTGGGGCATGACGCCGTCGTCGGCCGCCACCACCAGGATGACGATGTCGGTCGCCTGAGCGCCGCGGGCCCGCATGGCGGTGAAGGCTTCGTGGCCGGGGGTGTCCAGGAACGTGACCTTGCCGTGGCTGGTCTCCACCTGGTACGCCCCGATGTGCTGCGTGATCCCGCCGAACTCCTGCTCGGTAACCCGGGTCTTCCGGATCATGTCGAGCAGGGACGTCTTCCCGTGGTCGACGTGCCCCATGACCGTCACGACGGGAGACCGCGGCAGGAGCTGGGAGGGATCGACCTCCTCATCGAGGAGTTCCGGCGCATCCGCCGAGCGCATGTCCGCGTCGAAGCCGAACTTGACGGCGACCGCCTTCACCTTGTCGGGGTCGAGCGGTTGGTTGATCGTCGCCATCACGCCCATGCCGACCAGCTCGCGGATGACCTCGCCGATCCTCTTGCCCATCCGCTCCGCCAGCTCGGAGACCGTGACGGATTCGGGGAGCCGGAGGACCTCGCGCGGGCCCGCGTCGGCCGCCGGCGCCGCGACCGTCGCCGGCTTCTCGGCGGGCGGCGCGGGCTTCTCCGCGGGGGCGGGGGCCTTCTCGGCTGCCGCGGCCGGAGCCACGACCCGCTGGGGCTCGGCAGCCGGCTCGGGAGCCGCCGGCTCCTCGCGCCGCGGGCGCATCGGGACCACCTTGCCGTCGGTTGGCGGCTTGGGCGCCGGCTCGGCGACCCTCGGCTCGGCCTTCTCCTCCGGCCGGGCCGGTTCCGGCGGCGCGGTCTCGCGGGCCGCAGGAGCGACCGGCTCCCTCGGCCGAGCCGGCGCCGGGGCGGGAGCCGGAGCCGAGGCCGCCGGACGCTCCACGCGCTCGGGAACCACGGCGGGCTTGGCGAGGGCCGGCTTCTCGGTCGGCGCGGGCCTGACGGGCGGCGCGGCCGGGGGCGGCTGGACGGGCGCGGCGGAAACCGGAGCCGGGGTGGCCGCCGTGGAGACCGGCGGCGCCGTGGCCTCGACCGGAGGCCCAATCTTCTCGTCGGGCCGGGGGACGATCCGGGGCGAGACGGGCGCCTTGGCCCTCGCGGCCGCCGCGGCCTGTGCAACCTGGGTCGCCTTCGCCGACGTCTTGGCCTTGGCCGGCGCCTTGGCCTTCGGAGCCGACGCCTTGGCCGCCTCGGCGGCCTTCTTCGCCCGGGTCCTCGCCGCCTTGGCGGTCGCGGCCTTGGCGGCCTCGATCTTGGCGCGCTGCGTCGCGACGCGCTCGGACTCGATCCGCTCGGACTCCTTGCGGGAGTACTCGGCCGCCAGGTCGCCGAGGATCTCCCGGAGTCTCGGGAGCAAAGAGTCCTCGACCGCGCTCGCCGAGCTCTGCTCCTTGTAGCCAAGGAGGTGGAGCTGGTCGATGATCATCTTGGGAGCGACGCCAAGCTCCTTGGCGAGCTCGTGTACCCGGGTCTTCCCGGCCATATCAGCTACCCCTTTCGACCGTCTCAGGAGCCGCCTGCCCCTGGCTCAGGAGCCCGCGCAGCTGGGCGACCACCTCGGGCGTCGCCGCGGCCGGGACTCGGAACGCCTGGGGCCAGCGGCCCCGCCGCACACACTCCGAGAGACATGCTTCACGCCGGCACAGGTATGCGCCACGCCCTCGCGCCCGCCGCCGGGGATCGGGCTTCACGCCCCCCTCCGGGGTCCGGACGATCCGAAGCAGCTCCGCCTGGGGACGGGCCTGCCGACAGCCCAGGCAGGTTCGCATCGGGGGGCGCCGGCTCATCGCTCGGCCTCCTGGGCCGGCCCCGGCTCTACGGGTGCCACCTCGGCCGCGGCCGACGCGCTCTCGGCCTCCGCCGCCTGGGCGCTCAGCCATGCCTCCACGGCTGCCAGGACCGCCTCGGCCCGTGATGTCTCGTCGCCGAGCACCTCGCGCAGACGCTCGAGCCCTGCCGCCCTCACTCTCGCCGGCGAATAGAGACCGTGCTCCACGAGGCGCGGCGCCAGGTCGGAGCCGATGTCTCCGATCTCCGTGAACGCCGCAAGACCCTGGGCTCGCTCCTCCTCGTCGCGCCGGCGCCCCTCCGCCAGCTCGGACTCGCTCTTCACGTCCACGCGAAGCCCCGTCAGCTTGGCGGCGAGCCGGGCGTTCTGTCCCTTCTTCCCGATGGCCAGCGAGAGCTGGCTGTCGGGCACGACGACGTGCGCGGAGCGGTCCTCGCCCTCCCCGGTGATCGTGACGGCGCTGACCTTGGCAGGCGAGAGCGCGCGCCCCACGAGCGTGGCGGGATCGTCCGACCACTCGATGATGTCGATCTTCTCGCCCCGCAACTCCTTGACGATGGCCTGGATTCGTGTCCCCCGAAGCCCGACGCAGGCCCCGATGGGGTCGACGTCCCGCTTGGTCGACGTCACCGCCAGCTTGGCCCGCTCCCCGGGCTCGCGGGCGGCGCCCCGCACCTGGACGATCCCTTCCGCGATCTCCGGGATCTCCGTTTCGAACAGCCGGATCAGGAAGCCGGGGTGCGCGCGGGACAGCACGACCTGCGGACCCTTGGGCGTGTTCCGAACCTCCATGATGTACGCGCGCACGCGATCGCCGGCCATGTACCGCTCACCCGGGATCTGCTCCCGCTCCGGCAGCACGGCCTCGGTCCGCCCCATGTCCAGGATCACCGTGCGCTTCTCGATCCGGTGGACCAGGGCCCGCACGAGCGTGCCCTCGCGATCCTTGTACTCTGAGAAGATCCCCTGGCGCTCGGCCTCGCGAACCCGCTGCAGGATGACCTGCTTGGCCGTCTGAGCGGCGATCCGCCCAAGCTCCTTCATCTCGAGGTCGACCTCGACCAGGTCCTCCAGCTGGGCGTCGGGCTTGACCCTACGCGCCTCGTCCAGGCTCATCTCGAGCTTGGGATCCGCCACCTTCTCGACGACGCGCTTCTCGGCGAACACCCGGATCGCGCCCGTTTCGCGATCCAGCGTGAGGCGAGTGTTGTCCCCGACGCCCATGGTCCGCCTCGAGGCGGACAGGAGCGCGGACTCCAGCGCCTCGAAGAGGACCTCGGTCGCGATCCCCTTCTCCCGACCGACCTGCTCGATCGCCAGCTTGAGCTCCCGGTTCATCGCGATCTCCGGGGCCCGGCGGCGCCTCGCGGCTCCACCTCCAGGCGCGCCTTGGTCACGAGGTTTCGGGGCACGCGCCGAGACCCATCGAGGGTCGCCAGCGTCAGGTCCCCCTCGTCCACCGCGACCAGCTGTCCCGAGATCTCGCGGTGGCCGTCCACCGGCTCGCGCGTCCAGACCCGCACGGCCCGCCCGGAGGCCCAGCGGAACTCTCGGTCCTTGCGGAGCTCTCGATCGAGGCCCGGGGACGAGACCTCCAGGTCGTAGCTTCCCGGGACGAGGTTCGCGACGTCGATCAGGTCGCCGACCTCGTACGAGAGGTCCTGGCACTCGCCCACCGTGACGCCCCCCGGCTTGTCGACGTAGACCCGCACCGCCAGCCGGCGCCCGTTGCCCCGCACCTCGAGGTCGACGAGCGTCAAGCCGTGGGCCTGGACGGCCGGCAGAACGACGGTCTCCACCGCCGCTTCCAGCCTGACCAGGTCGGTGCCCATCGCCATGCGTCGTCTCCCGTGTGCGTTCCCATGAACAAAAAAGTGGGCTCCGCCCACTTTCAGTCAGCCGTTTAGTATACCCCGATACGGGAGGTCGAGGAATCCCCTCGACGTCCCGGGCGACGCTAGACGTCGCTCATGAGACCCCGCGCGAGGTCACGGACCACCGCCACGATGCCGTCCGGCGCGACCGCGACGTCCCGGCGCTCCCGACGCGTCCGAACCTCGACCTTGCCCTCCCGGCCGAGGAGCGCGCCGACGGTCACCCGGATCGGGATGCCGAGAAGGTCCGCGTCCTTGAACTTCACACCGGGGCGCTCGTCGCGATCGTCCAGGATGGTCTCGAATCCGGCCGCACCCAGCTCGCCGTACAGGCGGTCCGCCATCTCCCGGACCGCGGTCTGCTTGGGGTTGACGGGAAGCACGAGAACCTGGGCGGGGGCGATCGACCAGGGCCAGACGATCCCGTCAGCATCGTGACGCTGCTCGATCGCCGACGCAACGATGCGGGCCGGCCCGATCCCGTACGACCCCATGACGATCGGGCGCGCCTGCCCCTGCTCGTCGAGGTACGTGGCCCCGAGCTTCGCCGAGTACCGCGTTCCCAGCTTGAAGATGTTCCCCACCTCGATGACGCGCTCCACGAGGAGCGGCGTCCCGCACGCGACGCAGGCCTCCCCGGCCTGGGCCACGTGGAGGTCGGCGGCGCGCGCGACGAAGTCCCGGCCGGGCCGGACACCGCGCAGGTGCGTCCCCTCCCGGTTGGCGCCGGTCACGTAGAGGCCCTCCCCGAGGGCCTCGTCTGCGACGATCGGCACCGCCGCGTCCACGGGGCCCACCGACCCGACCGAGGCGCCGAGGGCGTCGCGGACCTCGTCGGGGTGCGCCGGGCGGACCTCGCCGCCCAGGAGGCGCGCGAGCTTCTTCTCGTGCAGCTGCTGGTCGCCGCGGACCAGCGCGAGGACCGGCCCCGAAGGTCCCACGTAAAGCAGGCTCTTGATCGTGTGCGCCGCCTCGATCCCGAGCAGCGCGCACACATCCGCGATGGTCCGGACCCCCGGCGTCAGGACCTCCTCGCGGGGACCGTCCTCGAATCGCGGGACCCGCGGGCGGGATCGCGCGAGCTCCACGTTGGCCGCGTAGCCGCACGACGGACAGCGCGCAATCTCGTCCTCGCCCGCCGCGCTCGGCGCCATGAATTCGTGCGCGCCGGCGCCGCCCATCATGCCGACGTCGGACTCGACAACGTGGAACACCAGCCCCGCCCGCCGGAAGATCCGGCCGTAGGCCTCTTTCTGGCGATCGTATGCAGCGTCGAGGCCGGCGTCGTCCGCGTCAAGCGTGTACGCGTCCTTCATCCAGAACTCCCGCGTTCTGAGTACGCCGGAGCGCGGACGCGCCTCGTCGCGCTCCTTCGTCTGAATCTGGTACCACACCTGCGGCAGCTCGCGATACGAGCGAATCTCCCGGGCCGCGAGCCAGGCGACGACCTCTTCGTGCGTCATCCCGAGGCACATGTCGCGCCCGTGACGGTCCTTGAGGCGGAACATCTCCTCCTTGATGTCGTTCCAGCGGCCCGACTGCTGCCAGAGCTCCGCGGGGTGGAGCACCGGCATCGTGATCTCCTGGCCGCCGATCGCGTTCATCTCCTCGCGGATGATCACGTTCACCTTGTCGATCGCCCGCTGGCCGAGCGGCAGGTACACGTAGATCCCCGCCGTCAGCTGTCGCACGAGCCCGGCGCGCACCATGAGCCGGTGGCTGGCCGCCTCGGCGTCCGCGGGATCCTCCCGCAGGGTTGGGATGAACGACGTGCTCCAGCGCATGGCCTAGCTCCCTCGGGTCGGGGCGGCGGCGTGAGCCGCCGGGGGTCAGCGCGACGCCTTGGCGACGACGTTCGGGCCGGACTTGCCCGGACGGTAGACGAGTCGCTCGACGGGCTTGCCGCCGATCAGGTGGGACTCGACGATCTCCGGAACGTCCTCCGCCCGGACACCCGCGTACCAGACGTCTTCGGGGTAGACAACGATCATCGGCCCGTTCCCGCACTGGGAGAAGCAGCCGGACTTGTTGACCCGGACCTCGCCGTGGAGACCTACCTTCGCCATCTCGGTCCGCATCAGCTTGACGTAGGCCTCGGTGTCCCCCTGGGTCGGGCATGTGCTGCCGGTCGTGCAGACGAAGACGTGCCGGGCGTACTGGCCCATCGTCTACCTGAAGATCTTCCCGACAGGCGGCAGAAGCCGTGTCAGGTCGTTGAACAGGGCGAAGACCATGAGCAGCAGGAGCAGGGCGAGGCCGATCTGCTGCGCGATCTCGCGCTTGCGGACGGAGAGCGGCCGCCCCAGCACCGCCTCGATCGCAAAGAACAGGAGGTGTCCCCCGTCCAGCATCGGGACCGGCAGCAGATTCAGGATTGCCAGGTTGACGCTGATCAGAGCCACGAAGAACGCATAGGACACGACGCCCTGCTGCGCCTGCTGCCCGGCCACCATGGTGATCTGGAGCGGTCCCCCGATGTTCGAGGCGGGGATCGTCCCAGTCACGAGCTTCCAGATCGACAGCACGGTGATAGCCGTGACGTCCCACGTGCGTGCCAGCCCGCTCCCCACCGCCGAGAGCGGGTCCGAACGCTTGAAGGTCTGGGAAGTCGCGGTCGCAATGCCGATGCGCCCGACCCGCGTTTCGGTGCCGAGGGCGTCGCGCTCGACCTCCACCCGCGGAGTGACGGTCACGTCCATCCGCGAGCCGCCGCGCTCGATCCGGAGCGTCAGGGCCTCGTCGGCCCGGGTGGAGATCAGCTCGGCCAGCTCGTCCCAGGTCTCGATCGGCTGCCCGTTGAGCATCACGACCCGGTCGCCGGGCTGCACCCCCGCCTCCGCGGCCGGCATCCCGGGGCGCACCTCACCCACCACCGGCGGGAGGTACGGGCGCGCGCCGAGGCTCCAGGCCTCGGTCGGCTCGTTGAAGGGGGATCGCACCGAGACCTTGCGGGGGGTCGCCGTGATCGTCTGCGTCGCGCCGTCTCGCTGGATCGTCAGCGCGAGGGGCCGCCCGTTCGCGCGCGCCACGATCGCCTCGATCTCCGCCCAGTGCTCGATGGGCTTGTCGTCGATCGCCACGACCCGGTCGCGAGGGCGGAGGCCGGCCTGCGCTGCCGCGCCGTCCGGCAGCACCCGCCCGATCGTCGGCTCCAGAACGGGGACGCCAACGGTGGCGAACACGACCGTAAAGATGGCGGCCGCCAGGACGAAGTTCATCCCAGGACCGGCAAAGACGATCAGTGCCCGGGCCCAGAGCGGCTTCGCCGAGAAGGACTTGGCCGGGTCCACGGGCGGTACCTCGGTCGCCGGGTGGATCGCGTCCTCCCCGTGCGCCTCCTCGCCGGTCATCTTCACGTAGCCGCCGAGCGGCACGATCGAGATGCAGTACTCGGTCTCGCCGCGCCGGAACGAGAAGATCCGTGGCCCGAAGCCGAGCGAGAATCGCTCGACGCCGACACCCATCGCCTTCGCGACCAGGAAGTGCCCGAGCTCGTGGATGAAGATCAGGGCGCCGAGAGCCACGATCGCGCTCACGACGTAGTCGAGCGCCCCGCCCAGCAGGGCGGTGGTCACCGAGCCGTCGGCCAGGAGGGAGGCTCCCAGCCCCAGCGACAGGACCAGCCCGGAACGACGCAATCGCATGCGGATCAGCTCCGGACCGATCCCGCCGGGGCGCCCCGCAGCACCCCCTCCGTCGACCGGCGCACCGCTGCGTCAAGCTCGAGGCACGCGCCGAGATCGTCGGCCGAGATCCCGGCGTGACCGTCGAGGGCCTCACCGATGAGCCGCGGGATGTCCATGAAGCCGCACCGTTCCGCGAGGAACCCGGCGACGGCCACCTCGTTCGCGGCGTTGAGCACCAGCGGCGCCGCGCCACCGGCCCGTCCGGCCTGGCGGGCGAGCGCGAGGCACGGGAACACCGCCTCGTCCGGCGCTTCGAAGGTCAGGGTCCCTCGCTCGACCAGGTCGAGAGCGGGAGCGGGGCACGGCAGCCGATCAGGGTACGTGAGCGCGTAGAGGATCGGGATCCCCATGTCGGGCATGCCGAGCTGCGCCAGGACGGAGCGGTCGACGAACTCCACCATCGAGTGAACGATGGACTGCGGGTGCACGACGACGTCGATCCCCTCGAACGGAACGCCGAAGAGCCAGTGCGCCTCGAGGATCTCCAGGCCCTTGTTCATCAGAGTGGCCGAGTCGATCGTGATCTTCGCGCCCATCCGCCACGTCGGGTGGCGCAAGGCCTGCGCGACGGTCACGCTCTCGAGCGCCGCACGCGACGCCCCGCGGAAGGGGCCGCCGGACGCCGTCAGCACGAGGCGCCGGATCTCGCGCGGGGCCGCCCCCGCCAGGCACTGGAAGATCGCGCTGTGCTCGGAGTCGACCGGGAGCAGGCGCACTCCGTTCTCCCGGGCGGCGCGCGTCATGAGCGCCCCCGCCATCACCAGGGGCTCCTTGTTGGCGAGCGCGATGGTGCGACCGGCCCGGATCGCGGCGAGCGTGGGCACGAGTCCCGCCGCGCCCACTAGCGCCGAGACCACGACGTCGGCCGGGACCTCGGCCGCGAGGGATTCCAGGCCCTCGGGGCCGCCCAGGAGCTCAGGCAGGGGAGGCGCCAGCTCCCGGGCCAGGCGGTCCACGGCGGTCCGGTCCAGGAGGGCGACGGCCGCCGGTCGGTGGACCCGCACCTGCTCGGCGACCAGCGCGACGTCGGACCCGCGCGCAGCGAGGCCTCCCACACGGAACTCGTGCGGAAACGCGTGGACCAGCTCGAGGGTGCGGCGACCGATCGAGCCGGTCGCTCCCAGCAAGGTGACGGTTTTCACGTAGGTGATCGCGCCTCAGCGTGTTCCCGCGAAGTAGAGCCAATAATACAGGGCGGGCACGTTGAAGAGCAAGGAGTCGAGCCGATCGAGGACGCCGCCGTGGCCCGGGATGAGACGGCCCGCGTCCTTGGCGCCCGCGCTGCGCTTGAGAAACGACTCGCCGAGGTCTCCCAGCTGGCCGAGGGCGCCCAGCACGAGCCCGATGACGGCGGCCTCCCCGAGCGAAAGAGCCACGAGCGGCGCGCCCGCGAGCGCCGCGGCGCTCGTGGCGATCAGCTGCGCAAGCGCGCCCTCGACCGTCTTGCCGGGCGAGACGCGCGGTGCCAGTGGATGCCGGCCGAAGCGGCGCCCGACGAAGAACGCGGCCGACTCGCCGCACCACGTGACTCCGAGCGCGAACAGCATGAGCGCGCGGCCGCCGGGCAGCGCGCGGAGCCAGATCGCGTGCCCCAGCAGCCACGCGCAGTAGCAGACGCCGAGGAGCGTCAGCGTCAACCCCGTCCAGGCGTGCTCGGCCGTCGCGTCGCGCCGGATCCCCAGCGCCACGACGACGATCACCGCCACGGACAGCGCGAGCGGCAACAGCACGGGGCGGCCCGCGGCGAAGGCCAGCACGACGAGCACCCCGAGGACCAGACCGGCCGCCCGGTCGGCCTCGACCCCGGCGGCGCCGAACATGCGGTAGAGCTCGATCTGGGCCCCCACCACGAGCGCGAGCACGAGCAGCGTGAAGAGCCAGGCCGGCCCCCAGGCGACGAGAGCCGCCAGGAGCGGAATCCCGACGAGAGCGCTCAGAACCCGCTGCGCGAGCACGGGCTCCGCGACCCGGCGGCCAGGCCGCCGCCTACAGTCCCCCGAACCGGCGGGAACGACGCTGGTAGTCCGCGACCGCGTCGTAGAGGTCTCGGGGGGAGAAGTCGGGCCAGAGGGTCGGGAGGACGAGGAGCTCGGTGTACGCGACCTGCCAGAGCAGGAAGTTGGACAGCCGGTACTCGCCGCTCGTCCGGATGAGGAGGTCGGGGTCGGGAACGCCGGCCGTGTCGAGCGCGGCCGCGACGCAGGCCTCGTCGATCGTCTCGGGCGGGAGAGTGCCTGCGGCAACCTTGCTCGCCAGGGTTCGGACCGCGCGGAGCAGCTCCTGGCGGCCTCCGTAGTTGAGCGCGATCAGGAGCGTCAGGCCCGTGTTTCGCTCGGTCGCCCCGACAGCCCGCTCGATGCTTCGCCGGACACCCTGGTCGAGGCTCGCGAGGTCTCCGATGGCACGCAACCGCACGTTGTTGTCGACGAGTCCGGGCAGCTCCTCGTCCACGGAGCTCTCCAGGAGCCGCATGAGGAAGCTCACCTCGGCCGCCGGCCGGGTCCAGTTCTCGGACGAGAAGGCATAGAGGGTGAGGTAGCCGATGCCGAGGCGACCCGCGGCGCGCACCACCTCCCGGGCCGCCCGGACGCCCTCCCGGTGGCCCGCGACGCGCGGAAGCCCGCGGAGCCCGGCCCACCGCCCGTTCCCGTCCATGATGACTGCGACGTGCCGCGGCAAGGGCTGCTGGCGGAGGGCCTGGATCAGGGCGGCGTCGTCGACCGCGACGGCGTTCGCGGCCGGGCCGGGTGCGTCAGCCGTCAAAACTCCAGGATCTCCTGCTCCTTCTTCTTCAGGAGCTCGTCGACCTTCTGGGTCGAACGGTCGGTGAGCTTCTGGAGCTCGGCCTCGCTCCGCCGCTCGTCGTCCTCGGAGATCTTCTTGTCCTTGAGGAGAGCCCTGACCTTCTCCTTCGCCTCGCGCCGGACGTTCCGGATCGCCACCCGGGCGTCCTCGGCGAGCTTGCCGACCGACTTCGCCAGCTGCTTCCGACGCTCCTCGTTGAGCGGCGGGATCGCCAGCCGGATCACCTTCCCGTCGTTGGCCGGCGTGAGGCCGAGGTCGGACTTCTGGATCGCCCGCTCGATCTTCGTAAGGACGCTCTGGTCCCACGGCTGGATCATGAGCGTCCGGGCGTCGGGCACCGACACGCTGGCGACCTGGTTGAGCGGGGTCGGCGTGTCGTAGTAGTCGACCCGGACCCCCTCCAGGAGCGCGGCGCTGGCGCGGCCGGTTCGCACCCCGGCGAACTCGCGGCTGAGCGCGTCAAGGGCTCCCTGCATCCGGGTCTCGGCATCCTTCTGGACCGCTTGCGCCGTGTTCATGGCCTCACCTCGGTGACGGGGAACTGTCGCTGACGAAGGACCCGACGCGGGGATCTCCGCAGACGACCCGCTTGAGGTTGCCGGGGATGTTCAGGTTGAAGACGCCGATCGGCAGCTTGTTCTCCATGCACAGCGAGATGGCCGTCGTGTCCATGACCCGGAGACCCCGGTTCAGCGCCTCGATGTAAGTGATGTGGGGAAGCCGCTCGGCCCGCGGGTCCACCAACGGATCGGCGGTGTAGATGCCGTCCACCTTCGTCGCCTTCAGGATGATCTCCGCCCCCACCTCGACGGCCCGAAGGGCGGCGGCGGTGTCCGTCGTGAAGAAGGGATTGCCGGTCCCCGCGGCGAAGATGACGACGCGCTTCTTCTCCAGGTGCCGGATCGCACGCCGGCGGATGTACGGCTCGGCGACCGCCGGCATGTCGATCGCCGACTGGCAGCGGGTCATGAGGCCGGCCCGCTCGAGGGTGCTCTGGAGCGCGAGCCCGTTGATCACCGTGGCCAGCATCCCCATGTAGTCGGCCGAGGCGCGATCCATGCCGGTAGCCGAGGCCTGAAGACCACGGAAGATGTTCCCGCCGCCGATCACGATCGCGGTGTCGACCTCGAGGTCGTGGATGGTCCGGATCTCCTCGGCGATACGATCCAGGACCGCCGGGTCGATGCCGTAACCCTGCTCGCCGGCGAGGGCCTCGCCGGAGAGCTTCAGGAGGATGCGCTTGAAGCGGGGCTTCGCCTCACTCACCGACCTGAAACCGCACGAAGCGCCTCACCGCGATCTTCTCGCCGGTCTGGGCGCTCACCTGGGCGACGAGATCGCCGACGCGCAGCTTGCCGCTCGAGTCGCGAATGTACGCCTGGTCCACGAGGCACGCATCCTCGTAGAACTTCGCGAGCTTGCCCTCGATGATCTTCTCGAGGACCTGGGGCGGCTTCTTCTGGTCGGCCATCTGTTGGCGGTAGATCTCGCGCTCGCGCTCTACGACCTCTGCCGGCACCTCGTCCCGCGACACCCACTGGGGGTTGGCGGCCGCCACCTGCATCGCCAGCCCCTTCACCAGCTCCTGGAACTGCTCCGTACGCGCGACAAAGTCGGTCTCGCAATTGACCTCGATCAGGACGCCGAGCTTGGCGCCGCCGTGGATGTACGCGCTCACCACCCCATCGCGGGCTTCGCGGTGCGCCCGCTTCGAAGCAGCCGCGAGCCCTTTCTTCCGAAGGAAGTCAACGGCTCGCTCCAGGTCCTCGCCCGAGGCGGCCAGCGCCTCCTTGCAGTCCATCACGCCCGCTCCGGTCTTGTCCCGGAGCTCGCGTACCTTTTCCGCCGTCGTGGCCATGATTCCTGAGCTCCTCCTGTCGCCGATCCGAATGCCTTCGCCGGCTCACGCGTGAGCCGGCAAGCCGGGAACTCCGTCGCGACCGGCTGGGCGGTCCGCGAGGATCTTCAGGCGCCGTTGGGCTGCTGTGTCTCGCCCGCCTCCGCGCCGACTCCGGCCAGCATGGCCACCTCCAGGCTCGCCGCGGGGCCTTCCGCCTCCGCGCTCACCTTGGCCGACACGCCGCGCCCTTCCACGATCGCGTCCGCGATCCGGGACGTGATGAGCCGGATCGCGCGGATCGCATCGTCGTTCCCGGGGATCGGATAGTCGATCCCGCTCGGGTCACAGTTCGTATCCACGATCGCGATGATCGGGATGGAAAGCTTCTGCGCCTCGGCCACCGCGATGCGTTCCTTCCGCGGGTCGATGATGTACACGGCCGACGGCAGGCCCTCCATCTGCTTGATCCCGAAGAGGGACTTCTCGAGCTTGCCGCGCTGGCGGTCGAGCCCGGCCGCCTCCTTCTTGGTCACCCGCTCGAACTCGCCCGTGTCCCGCATGTCCTCGAGACGCTTCAGGTGGTTGATCGACTTCCGGATCGTCGTGAAGTTCGTGAGGGTGCCGCCCAGCCAACGCTGGTTCACGTAGAACATGCCACAGCGCGTGGCCTCGTCGGCGATCGTCTCCTGGGCCTGCTTCTTAGTGCCGACGAACAGGAGCGTCCCGCCATTGGTCGCCAGGTCCCGGGCGAACAGGTGGGCGTCCCGGAATTTCTTGAGCGTCTTCTGCAGGTCGATGATGTAGATGCCGTTGCGCTCGCCGAAAATGTACTTGGCCATCTTCGGGTTCCAGCGCTTGGTCTGATGGCCGAAATGGACTCCGGCCTCGAGAAGCTCCTTCATGGTGATCTGCGCCATCGCGGGCGATTCCTCCTGGTCGGTTTGCCTCCGCGCTCCCCG
The DNA here is from genome assembly GCA_035550795.1 of Candidatus Methylomirabilota bacterium. GTDB lineage: Bacteria > Methylomirabilota > Methylomirabilia > Rokubacteriales > DASRDR01 > DASRDR01. The sequence continues at coordinate 1,550 of DASZOL010000111.1, read as the reverse complement.
CGGCCCCCTGGGGGGGCCGCCACCGACACCGGAGCGCGTGTGTGGTGATCTAGCTCGTACCCGTATTTATCTTAACGTAATCGGCCGTCAGATCGCAGGTCCACATGTGGTCCTGACCGGACCCGAGGCCGAGGTCCACGGTCACCGAGACCTCGGGCTTCGCCAGCTCCGCCTTGACCCGGTCCCAGCGGACGCCCTCCCGAACCCGGCCTCCGGCCGCGACCTGCTCCTCGCCGTACCAGATCGCGACCCGGTCCTCCTGCAGCGCGATCCCCGAGGCGCCCAGCGCCGACATCACCCGTCCCCAGTTCGGGTCGCGACCGGCCAGCGCGGTCTTGAAGAGATTGGAGCCCGCGATCGAGCGCGCCGCCAGCTCCGCATCGCCGCGGGTCTTCGCCCCGCGCACCCGCACGTCGATCACCACGGTCGCGCCCTCGCCGTCCTTCACCAGCATGAGCGCCATCCGCTGGGTCAACGCGTCGAGGGCCTGCTGGAACGGGCGCAGGCGCCGGTCGCCTCGCGCGAGCGGCCGATTCTCGGCGAGCCCGTTGGCCAGGATGACGACAGTGTCGCTCGTGCTGCGGTCCCCGTCGACGCTGATGCGGTTGAACGATCCGGTCACCGCGCGCCGCAGGGCGCCCTGGAGGCCCTCGCGCTCCACCGCCAGGTCGGTGGCGACGAAGCAGAACATCGTCGCCATCATCGGGTGGATCATCCCCGTTCCCTTGGCGATGGCGCCGATCGTCACCCGCCGCCCGCCGATCTCCACCCTGAGCGCGGCTTCCTTCGGATGCGTATCGGTGGTCATGATCCCCTCGGCGGCGGCCCGGCTGCCCTGAGGCGAGAGCGCCTTCACGAGCTTCGGCAACGCCGGCCGGATCTTCTCCATGGGGAGATATCGCCCGATGACGCCGGTCGATGCCACCAGCACCCGCTCGTCCGGGATCCGCAGGTGCTTGGCGACGATCTCGGTCATCTCCCGCGCGTCGCGGATCCCCTGCTCGCCCGTCGCGACGTTCGAGCAGCCGCTGGACGCCACGATCGCCTGGGCCGCGCCGCTCTTGAGCCGCTCGCGCGACACCTTCACCGGCGCCCCGGTGATCCGGTTCGTCGTGAACACGCCGGCGGCCGTCGCGGGCGTCGAGGAGTACACGAGCGCGAGATCCTTGGCCGGCGGTGCCTTGATCCCGCTGTGGAGCCCGGCGGCAAGGATCCCCGGGACCGCCGTGATGCCTCCGTCGATCCACTCGAGGTCGGCGCTCACCATTGCCTTCTCCAAAAAAAAATCGGGAAGGTCGCCAGGACCTTCCCGGGTCGTCTCCGAGGGATCCGGACTACCGCTTCGAGAACTGGAAGCGCTTGCGCGCGCCCGGCTGTCCGTACTTCTTCCGCTCCTTCATGCGCGGGTCGCGGGTGAGCATCCCCGCTCGCTTGAGCTGGGGCCTGAGCTCGGTGTTGAACTCGAGGAGCGCCCGGGCAATGCCGTGACGCACCGCCCCGGCCTGCCCGGAGAGGCCCCCGCCTCCCACGTTCACCTTCACGTCGAGCTG
>DASZOL010000110.1:0-10890 GCA_035550795.1 Candidatus Methylomirabilota bacterium | reverse complement strand
ATCGGATCGGCGCGCCCTGTCGGAAATCGTCCACAACACTCTGCTGGTCGGCCCGCCGGGCGCCGGCAAGACGCTGCTCGCGCGGCGGCTGCCGACGATCCTGCCGCCCCTCACGCTCGCCGAGTCGATCGAGGTGAGCCGGGTCTGGAGCGTGGCCGGGCTCCTCCCGCCGGAAGGGCTGGTGACGCGCCGCCCGTTTCGCGCGCCGCACCACACGGTCTCAGCCGCGGGCCTGGTCGGGGGCGGGCGGCCGCCCCATCCCGGGGAGGTGAGTCTCGCCCACCTGGGCGTGCTATTCCTGGACGAGCTGCCGGAGTTCGCCCCGCACGCGCTCGACACGCTTCGCCAGCCGCTCGAGGACGGGGTGGTGACGGTCGCCCGGGCCAGCGGGTCGGTGCGGCTGCCGGCCGAGGCTCAGCTCGTCGCCGCCATGAACCCGTGCCGGCGCGGCTGCCGGAGCGTCGAGGGGTGCGCGTGCGCGGTGGGGGAGCGGGCGCGCTATCTGGGACGCCTGTCAGCCCCGCTCCTGGACCGGATCGATCTGCATGTTGACGTGGGGCCGGTGGCCCCCCACGTGTCCCTGCCGGGTGCCGGCGCACCGGTGGAGTCCGCAGCCGTCCAGCGGCAGGTCGCGCTTGCCCGGGAGCGTCAGCGGGCGCGCCTCGGCCGCGGGCCCGTACGGGTGAACGCACGCATGTCGCCCCGCCAACTGGCCCGCCATTGCCCCTTGCCGGCGGCGGGCCGGGAGCTGCTGAGCCGCGCCGCCGCGCGGCTCAGCCTCTCCACCCGTGCCCACGACCGCATCCTGAAGGTGGCCCGGACGATCGCCGACCTGGCGGGCGTCGAGGCGATCGCGGTCGAGCACCTCGCCGAGGCGCTCGCGTACCGCACGCTCGACCGGAGCAACGCGTAGCCCGCTCTCCCGGCGGGCACTCTGCCGCCGAGCGAGCACCGACCGGGCGGGGGGGCGCCGCGAGCCTGCCCGAGGGCGAGCGTGACGGGTTCCGCCGGGTACGGTCCTTGCCCACTCCAGCTGCGCACCCTCGACGGGCCGGGTCAGGGCTCGCGCGCGGCCGGCCAAGAAGCTCATGATGCTGGTGCGACACAACTCCACGTCCGCGCTGCCGACCCGCAACCGGGTGGAGATTCAGCAAGACGCGGCCGCATTTTACCCACGCATGATGAAGGACATTGCGACCGCGCGGCACTCGATCCATCTCCAGTACCTCTACGACAAGGACTATCTGCATGCCAAGACGATCAGCATCGAACTCGGAGAGCGGCTCGGTCGGGTCGGCGAACATCGGAGCTTCAGCATCAACTACGAGCTCAACGCGGTGCTCTACAGCGAGCGAACGGCTCGCCAATGAGCTGCAGGACGACTTCGAGCGCGCCCTCGCCCACTGCCCGCGTTCGATGCGGTCGCCTACCGGAAGCGCCACGTCGCCATCCGGTTCAGGGATTCCGTCGCCAGGCTGCTCTCCCCGTTGCTGTGAACCGCCGCGCGGGGATGCCCCCAGGATCGACGATGTCAGGTTCGACATACCGGAGCATCCCGCAGATGGGGCATTCGCGGCGGCCGCACGCCCCGAGCCGCCGCCGGCCGGCGCTCGGTCAGCGACGCGGGCCTCGGCCCTCCTTGCGCTCCGTGGCTCCGATGCGGTAGAACCCTCGTGCTTGGGGCGCTCGCAACACTGGTCGGTTGACCCATCCACGACTGGTCTGTTTCAGGTGTCCACCGAGGCGCGGGGATCGAGCGGTGGCTCTCGGCGGCGGGCCCGGCCCGGTGGCTCTGCGGAGGACGACATGGATCAGGTCAGGAACGCAGGGGACGTGTCGCGTCGAGCGGTGCTGGGAAGCTCGGTCGTCGCCGCCGCCACCGCGGCAGGCCTCGCGTCCTGGGCAGGATGGCCTCGGAGCGCGGCCGCCCAGACCAGCCTGAGCCCCGACGACGCCCTGAAGCGGCTGATGGAGGGCAACGCCCGCTTCACGGTCGGCCAGCTGACCTCGTTCCGGCAAGACCTCCAGCTCCTCAAGCAGAAGACGGCTGAGAAGCAGGAGCCGTTCGCCGCCGTGCTTTCGTGTGCGGACTCCCGGGTGCCGGTCGAGATCGCCTTCGACCAGACGATCGGCCACCTGTTCGTCACGCGGGTGGCGGGCAACATCGTCACGCCCGAGATCATCGGGAGCCTCGAGTACGGCGCGGCTGTGCTCGGGACCCGCGTCATCATGGTGCTCGGGCACGGGGGGTGCGGGGCCGTGAGCGCCTCGATCGCGGCCAAGGACGTCCCGGGGCAGATCAGCGCGCTATACCGGCACATCCGCCCGGCGGTGGACCAGGCGGGCTCGGATCTCGACGCCGCCATCCGGGCCAACGCCCGGATCCACGCCCGCCTCCTGCGGGACGCCTCCCCCGTGATCGCCGGCGCTGTCGCACAGGGCCGCCTCAAGGTGGTCGCGGCCTACTACGACCTCGCCACCGGCGCGGTGACGCTCCTAGGCTAGGCACGGCTCTCGGCCCCCGTGCCCCGCCTCCGTCACCCCGGTGCACCGTCGGCCGCTGCTGGCACCATGGCGCGGCCAGGCGCCGATGCCGTCGCGGCGGCGGCCGGGGTGAGCAAGCGGCTGGTCTACCACTACTTCGGGGACAAGGTTGGCCTCTACCGCGAGGTCCTGCACCGGGTCCACCGGCGATGGACCGCGTTCGAGTACTTCAAAGATGCACCCAAGGAGCCGTTGGAGTTCGTCGACGGATTCATATGCTGGCTCTTCGAGAAGTATCGACAGGACAAGAACTGTGTCCACCTCATCATGGTGGAGAACATGTTGGCGCCGATCCCGTGCGGAACCGCCAGCCGGCGGCCGCTCACCACGCATGCCGCCTCCAACGCGCTGGAGAAGCCAGGCCCGGCACCCGGACCAGACGCGGGGCGCCGAGTGGGGCTATAGTTGACGTCGCGGCCGGCGGTCACGATCGGTCCGGACGGCACGTTTGAGATGCCTGCCCCTGAACCGGATCCTCGCTCTTCAGGACCGGCGCCGGAGTGCGTCCGAATCGAGAACCTTCAGGCGAGGTCCGACGGCGTGACCAGCCGGGTCTCGGCGGATGTGGACGGTCACGCGGTCTGGTTCGAGTCCCCTGACGCCCGCCTGCGTGCCGCCCCCGAGGCGTTCGCCTGCACGTTCCTGATCCCCGCGCTCCACCGTGGCGCCCGGCTCGAGCTGGATGCGCCGCTTTGTCCCTCGTGGAGCCGGGGTGCCCAGGACCTGCTGGAGGTTCTCCATCGCTGGTGGGGGGTTCCGCGCCTCGCCCCCGAGAGTGCGGAGGGCCAGGTACCCGAGCGCCCCGACGCGCCGCGCGGCACCGGTCTGTGCTTCAGCGCGGGCGTCGATTCATTCTACACGCTGCTGCGCTCCGGGGAGCGCGTCGACCGTCTGGTCACCGTGCAGGGGTTCGATATCGACCTTGACGACTCGCAGCGGATGGCTGCCCTGAGCCGTTCGCTCCGCAAGATCTCGCAGGTGACCGGTATTCCTTCGATCGTGGTCCGGACAAACCTGCGTTCGCACCCGCTCTTCTCGTCGGTCGCGTGGGAACGCGCGCATGGCGGTCCGCTGGCCGCGATCGGCCACGTGCTCGATGACTCCTGCGATCGTCTGCTGATCTCGTCTTCCGTCAAGATCGGCGACTGGACCGAGCCGTGGGGCTCACACTGGGAGATCGACCGGCTCTGGTCGTCGTCCCGCATGACCACCGTCGACGTCAGCTCGGACCGGTCGCGGACGGAGAAGATCGTCGCGATCGCGGGAGAGCCGATGGTCCACCACCACCTGCGCGTGTGCTGGGAGAACCGTACTTCCGTAGGGAACTGCTCGCAGTGCGAGAAGTGCCTGGCGACGATGCTGGAGCTTGCGGACGTGGGTGTGCTTGATCGATTCACCGTCTTCGAAGGCAGCGCCTCCCTGGTCGCGCGGATCGACGCGCTTCCTCAGATCCGCTCTCTGCCGCGGACCTTCGCGGCACTCGAGCAGCGTGCGCGCCTGCCACCCGACGTGCGGCGGGCCGTCCGCAACCTGCGACGGCGTACCCGGCCCCTCGACGGCCCCGGCCGACGGATGGCCGGCACCGTGAAACGGTGGTGGAGCATGATCCGAGAGATCGAACCGCGCCGCCCTTGAGCCCGTGCTGGACGGCGTGGTGGGCGCGGAAGCTCTCCGTCAAGCCGGGGGCGGCGGCGGCCATCACGGGCGTCCGGCTGGGGGGCCCGAGGGGAACGGGTCCGGGGGCCGGACCTGGATGACGCGCCGCCGACCGGATAGGATCGAACGAGGGGGGGCGACGCTGCCGGACGGGGCGGAATCGGGTCGAGGCCGATGCCGAAGCGGGAGCCGAAGCGACGAGGGGGACGGCCGGGGAACGCGGCGTCGCTGGGGGGGGCGACGATGCGCAAGGTGGACGTCGCGTGACGGCCCAGGCGGCGCCTCATACAGAAGGCCACGCGGTTCGCTGGGCGCGACTCTACGACCTCGGGACCACGCTTCTCTCCTTCGGCCGCCTGTCGGCGCTCCATCGAAAGGTCGTCGAGCTCGCGGGCGTGGCGCCCGGCGAGCGGGTCCTCGATGTCGGCTGCGGGCCTGGCAGGCTCGCCATCCTCGCCGCGAGCATCGTCGGTCCGGCGGGCGAGGCCAGCGGGATCGACCCGGCGCCCGAGATGGTCGAGTTGGCCCGCGCGAAGGCGGCCCGAGCCGGCGTGCGGACCCGCTTCGACGTGGGGGTGATCGAGGCGCTTCCGTACCCGGATGACTACTTCCACGTGGTGCTGAGCAGCCTGATGCTCCACCATCTTCCGGGCGCCCTGAAGCGCCGAGGCCTGGCGGAGGTTGGGCGCGTGCTCCAGCCGGGGGGGCGCTTCGTGGCCGTGGACTTCGGGGCCATCCCGGCGGGCGGCGTCGGTCATCTCCTCTGCGTCCTGCGGCTCCGGACCGGGTGGGATCACGCCGAGAGCCTTCGCGACATGCTGCGTGAGACGGGCTTCGACGCGGTCGAGGTGGGGCCCACCGGTGGGCGCGGCGTCGCCTTCGTGCGGGGCCGGAAGCCGCGCGGAGCCTGAGCGCGGACCGGAACCGCTGAGGCCGCCCCTCGATCACGCTCCGGCGCGGACGGAGCTGGAGATGGTCCGCGAGGTCTGAGAGGAGCCGGGATGGACACGTTCGACACGATCCGGACGATGCTGGCGATCCGACGCTACCAGGACAAGCCCGTTCCCGAGGCGACGCTTCGGCGCGTCGTCGAGGCGGGACGCCTGACCGGCAGCGCCAAGAACATGCAGCCGTGGCACTTCATCGTGGTGCAGGACCGCCAGACCCTCCAGCGGCTCGGCGCGCTCGCGCGGACGGGGGCACACGTCTCCCAGGCGGCGGCCGCCGTCGTGGTGGCGATCGACAAGACGCCGTTCGCCGTCTCGGACGCCAGCCGGGCGATCCAGTCGATGCTGCTGGCGGCCTGGACTGACGGCGTCGGCTCCAACTGGGTCGGCTTCGGAGGTCTGGAGGACGTGAAGACCGTGCTCGGCGTCCCCGCCCGGCTCGACGTCCTGGCGATCCTGCCGCTCGGCTATCCGGTCGACAACGTGGGGCGCGGCAAGAAGCAGCGCAAGTCCCTGGAGGCCGTTGCCCATCGGGAGCGCTACGGCCAGCCGTTCGGGTAGGGACGGTCCGCGCCCGCGGCGCCGGCCCCAGCCGCGTGCGGCTCTAGAAGCGTCCGGACGAGGTGACGGCGCGCGGCGGCAGGTTCGTGAAGGTGAGGGTGCCGTCCTCGGCGACCGCGCGGTAGATCCGCTGGGGCGCCGTGGCCAGCGCGACGCCGCTCGGAGCGCCCGCGCCGTCGTACATCGCGCGCACGCGTCGGACGTACTCGCGCGTCTCGGCGAATGGGGGAATGCCTCCGTAGGCCCGGACCGCGGCCTCCCCGGCGTTGTAGGCCGCGAGGGCCAGGGTCACGTCGCCTCCAAACCGCTGGAGCAGGTCCCGCATGTGGCGGACCCCGCCGTCCACGTTCTGGTGCGGATCGAACGAATCCCGGACGCCCAGCTCGGCGGCGCGCTCCGGCATGAGCTGCATCAGTCCCCGGGCGCCCTTCGGGGACACGGCGGTCGGATTGCCGGCGGACTCCGCCTGGACGATCGCCTCCACGAGCCGCGTGTCCACGCCGTAGCGCTCGGCGGCGGAGCGGATGATGTGGGCGAAGGCGCGAAGCCCACGGGAGAATGCTCCGCCCCCCTCGGCCGCCGCCGGCTTGGCTTCCGTGGGCTCCGGGTCCTTCCGGACAAAGCCATAGCGGGGGTCCGACGGCACGTTGGTGTAGTGGACGACGCCTTGCTCGTCCTCGAAGCGGTACATGGAGCCCGCCCCGGCTGGACTGGCGATGACGGCCAGCGACAGCAGCGCGACGGAGAATGACACCCCTCGAGCCATGGCGGATTCGGCCGCCAGTGTACGGAGCCCGACGCGGTGAGTCAATCCGAGGCCTATCTGCTGATCAGGACGCACCTTTCCCGACCAGCTCGACCTCCAGCTCCCCATCCAGGGGATCCCATCGTGATGCATCGGGAAGGGCAAAGTGCAAGACCTCGGCCACGTCCCTCACCAGGTGGATCTCCAGCTGGGCCCGCACCTCTGCCGGGACGTCCTCGATCAGCTGGCGCTCGTTCTGCCGAGGCAGGATCACCGCGGTGAGGCCCATCCGGTGGGCGGCGAGGATCTTCTCCTTGATCCCTCCCACCGGCAGCACGCGTCCGGAGAGCGTGATCTCCCCGGTCATCGCGAGCCCCGGCCGGATGGAGCGACCCCGGAGGAGCGAGACCAGGGCGGTGGCCAGGGTCACTCCGGCCGATGGCCCGTCCTTCGGGATGGCGCCGGCCGGGACGTGGAGGTGAAGGTCGGAGCGCATCCAGAAGTCCGGGGCGATTCCGAGCTCGGCCGCGTGAGCCCGCACCCAGGAAACGGCCGCCTGGGCGGACTCCTTCATCACGTCCCCCAGCTGCCCGGTCAGCGTGAGTGACTTGCCCCCCGTCATTCTCGAGGCCTCGACGAAGAGGACATCGCCGCCGGTCGGGGTCCACGCGAGCCCCACGGCCACGCCGGGGGTCCGGGTGCGTTCGGCGATCTCCTCCTCGACGAGGAAGCGCGGCGTCCCGAGGAGCGCCGTCACCCGCTCCGGATCCACCGTCACCGGCGCGAGGTCTCCCTCGGCGCGCCGCCGCGCGACCTTCCGGCAGAGCGCCGCGATCTCCCGCTCGAGGCTCCGCACGCCCGCCTCGCGCGTGTAGCTCCGGACGAGGAGCCGGAGCGCGGGCTCGGTGAACGTGATGTCCCGATCGAGCGTGAGCCCGTGCTCGCCGGCCTGCTTCGGGGCGAGGTGGCGCCGGGCGATCTGGACCTTCTCGTCCTCCGTGTAGCCCGGCAGCTCGATGATCTCCATCCGGTCACGCAGCGGCGCCGGGACCGGGTCGAGCAGGTTCGCGGTCGTGATGAACAGGACCCGCGAGAGGTCGAACGGCACGTCGAGATAGTGGTCCCGGAAGGTCCCGTTCTGCTCGGGGTCGAGCACCTCGAGCAGCGCGGACGCCGGGTCCCCCCGGAAGTCGTAGCCGAGCTTGTCGATCTCGTCCAGCATGAACACGGGGTTCTTCGACTCGCTCCGCCGGAGGCCCTGGACGATCTGTCCGGGGAGGGCGCCGATGTACGTGCGCCGGTGGCCGCGGATCTCGGCCTCGTCCCGCATCCCGCCGAGCGCGATCCGGTGGAACTTGCGCCCGAGCGCGCGCGCGATCGACCGGCCGAGCGATGTCTTCCCGACGCCGGGGGGACCGACGAAGCACAGGATCGGGGCCTTGCCCTCGGGCCGAATCTTCCGGACCGCGAGGTGCTCCAGGAGACGCTCCTTGATCTTGCCGAGCCCCCAGTGATCCTCGTCGAGGACCGCGCGGGCGCGGACGAGGTCGATGTCGTCCGGGGTCTCCTTGCGCCACGGAAGGGCGGTGAGCCACTCCAGGTACGTCCGGGCAACGGAGTATTCGGCGGCGGCCGGCGGCATCTTCGACAGGCGGTCCAGCTCGCGCAGCGCCTCGCGGTGCGCTTCCTCCGACATGCCGGCGGACTCGATCTTCTCGCGGAGCTCCGTCAGCTCCTGGCTGCGGTCGTCGCCCTCACCGAGCTCCTTCTGGATCGCCTTCAGCTGCTCGCGCAGGTAATACTCCCGCTGGGTCTTGGTCATCTCGCTCTGGATCTGCGAGTGAATCTTGGACCCGAGCTCCAGGACCTCGGCCTCCTTGGTGAGCGCCTCCACCAGCGTCTTGAGGCGCGCCTTGACGTCCGGCGTCTCGAGGAGGGTCTGGCGCTCGACCGTGGTCAGGGAGGGCAGCACGGCGGCGATCAGGTCGATCATGCGGCCCGCGTCGCCGGCCCTGGAGATGAGGGGCATCAGGTCGTCGCTCAAGGTCGGGGACAGCACGACGATGCGCTCGAAAAGGGTGGCGGCCTGGCGCCCGAGCGCCTGGGCCTCCACGTCGTCGGCCGCCGGCATGATGTCCGGCACGCGCTCGATCCGGGCGCGCAGGTGCGGCGTGGTCTGCGTGAACTCCACTACCTGGAACCGCTCGAGCCCCTGGACGACCAGGCGGATGGTGCCGTCGGACTGCTTGAGCATCCGATGGATCGTGGCCACCGTGCCCGTCCGGTGGATGTCCTGCGGGTCCGGCGCCTCGTCCGTGGCGTCGCGCTGGGTCAAGACGCCGATCAGGCGGCTGCTGCCGAGGACGGCCTCGTCCACCGCGCGGATCGACGACGGCCGCGCGACCGCGAGCGGGATGACCGCCTGCGGAAAGAGGACGGCCTCCCGGAGCGGCAGGATGGCAAGCTCCTCCGGGCCTTCACCGGAGCGCGCGGGATTGGCCGCGCCCGAGGAGCCCGGACTCGTTTCGATGCGGATGTCCGTCTCGCTCATGCGGTCTCTTCGGGAAGCGCCCGGCTCCGGGTTCCTCCCGCCTCTGCGCGGGACTGGTCTCGCTCCCATAGCTCCTGGCACCGCGTGCAGCGGACCGCGAAGGGATGGGCGCGAAGCCGCGCCGGCGCAATCTCTTCCTCGCATACTTCGCAGCGGCCGTAACTGCCCTCGTCCATCTTCTTCAGGGCCAGGTCCACCTGGGCGAGCATCCCGGCCCGGCGGTCGGCTACCGCGAAGCCCATCTCATCGTCGGGCGACAGCGCGGGGCGGTCGCCAAACGGCATGCCCTCGATCTTCTCGCGGCGCGAGGTCGCCTCGATGCGGCCCTCGCGTTCCTCCCGGAGCTTGGCCACGAGCTCGGCGCGCTTCTGGAGGAGCAGCGCCCTCAGCTCCGCCTGAACGTTGGCGGGTCGCTTGCTCGATCGTGAACGTGCCATTCTCACTCCCATCTAGCTGACATCGAGTTTACGAAGCTGCCGGTCCGCGACCCGGACCAGCCCGCCGCGCGGCGCGGCCGCTCCGTCGGGGACGACGGGGCTGCCGGGCTCGCGCTGCGCGTGAGAGGCCAGCGACTCCAGCTCGCGCTGCATGGCCTGCATCTGGCGCCGCATCTTTAAGATGATCTCGACCCCCGCGAGATTCACGCCAAGCTCCCGACTGAGCCGCAGTATCAGCCGAACTTCCTCAACGTCCTCGGCGGAATAGAGCCGGGTCCGGCCCATCGTCCGGCTGGGCCGGATCAGGCCCTTCCGCTCGTAGAGCCGGAGCGTCTGCGGGTGGAGTGCCAGCATCTCGGCGACCACGCTGATGCGGTACAGGGGGCGGCCTCGGTCGCTCACCGTCCGCCCTCCCCCCCGGCGGCCCGTCCTTCCGGCGTTCCCCACAGCTCCGCCCGCGGGTTCTCGGGAAGGAGCCGCCGCAGAGCTTGCAGCACCTCTTCCAGCGCAGGGTCGGGGTTCCGGGGAATCACGACCCGCGCCTGGACGAGCAAGTCACCCCGCCCCTCGCGGTCCAGCCGTGGCCAGCCCTTCCCGCGGACCCTGAGCGTCTGGCCGGTCTGGGTCCCCGCCGGGATCGTGACCACCACCGGCCCGTCCGGCGTTGGGATCCGGATCCGCGCCCCCAGGGCCGCTTCGGGCACCGTCAGCGGCACCTCGCAGTGGAGGTGGTCTCCCTTCCGGCTGAAGAGCGGGTGCGGCCGCACGCGAGTGATCACGATCAGGTCGCCCCGCCGGCCGGGAGCCGGCGCCGCGTGTCCCTCACCGAGGACCCGTACCTGGGCGCCCGTGTCCACGCCGAGGGGAATCGTCACCTGGATCCGGCACGGCCGCGCCTGCGTGCCGCGGCCGCCGCAGCCCGGGCAGGCCGGCGGCAGGCGCCAGCCCGTGCCGCCGCAGGCGGCGCACCGGGTGGCCACGGGCCGATCCCGATCGAGCGCGATCCGCAGCGGCCGCCCCTGGCACGCCGGGCATGGCCGGGCGGCCTGCCCGCCGACGCTCCCGGACGCGCCACAGGCCTCGCACGGCTCCAGCCGGGTCACCTCGATGTCTGCCCGCACCCCGTGCAGCGCCTCGTCGAGCTCGAGCTCGATGCCGTAGTGGATGTCGTCGCCGCGCCCGACCACCTGGGCGGCCCGGTCGTTCCCCGGCGGATCGAACGCCTGGTGCCCGAGCCGGTCGTAGAGGGCCCGCGCCGCCGGATCTCCGACGACGCGGTACGCCTCCCGGATCTCCTCGAACAGCCCCTCCGCCCTCGGGTCCCAGAGGTTCACGTCCGGCGAATAGCGCCGGGAGAGCCGCCGGTAGGTCCGGCGGATCTCCTGCACCGGGGCTTCTCGCGAGACCCCCAGCACCTCGTAGTAATCCCGCTTTTCCACGCGCGGTTCC
>DASZOL010000109.1:0-15618 GCA_035550795.1 Candidatus Methylomirabilota bacterium | reverse complement strand
CGGTGTCCTTCGGGAAGCAGGACCCCCCGAACCCGAGGCCCGCGTTCAGGAACGCGGCGCCGATCCGCGGGTCCAGCCCCATGCCCTTCACCACCTGCGTGACGTCGCCCCCGGCGAGCTCGCACAGGTTGGCGATCTCGTTGATGAAGGAGATCTTCGTGGCCAGGAACGCGTTCGACGCGTACTTGATGATCTCGGCCGAGTAGACGTCGGTGATGATCATCGGCCGCTCGAGCGGCGCGTAGAGCTCGAGCAGCGTCATCGCCACCTGCTGGCTGGGGGCGCCGATGACGATCCGGTCGGGGCGGAGCGTGTCCTCGATCGCCGAGCCCTCCCGCAGGAACTCGGGGTTCGACACGACGTCGAAGCTGACCGCCCGGCGGCGATTCCGCTCGATGATCGTCCGCACCAGGTCGCCGGTGCCCACGGGCACCGTGGACTTGTTCACGATGACCTTGTACCGGTCCAGGGCCTCGGCGATCCCGTGGGCGACCTCCTCGACCGCCGTGAGGTCCGACTCGCCGTTGGCCTTCGGGGGGGTCCCGACGGCGATGAAGATGATGTCCGAGCGGCGGACGGCGTCGCTCAACTCGGTCGTGAACTGGAGCCGGCCGTCGGCGACGTTGCGCCCGACGAGCTCCTCGAGACCGGGCTCGTAGATCGGCATGCGGCCGGCGCGCAACCCCTCGACCTTGGCGACGTCCTTGTCGACGCAGACGACGTCGTTGCCGAGGTCGGCGAAGACTGCCCCCGTCACGAGCCCCACGTATCCCGTGCCGACCACTGAGATGTTCATGCTGATCGCCTCGCACCGGAGGTGACGCCCGATCGCCTGTCCACAGGCCCGTTATGTTACCGGACCCCCCCGAGCGCAGCAAGCAAGCGCGATGCCGCGCGCGGCGAATCAGCGGCGGCCGGAAAGGTCCGTCCCGGTCACCCGGCCAGGTGGAGGAGCGTGCCGAGCAGCACGTTGGCCCCGCGCTCGATCGCCGGCCAGTCCGTCCACTCGTCCGGGCGGTGGCTCCGGCCGCCCTGGCTCGGGACGAAGATCATCCCGGCGTCCGTCACGGCCGCCAGGATCTGGGCGTCGTGGCCGGCGCCGGACGGCAGGCGCCGCGTCGGGAGCCCGAGGCTCGCCGCGGTCCCCTCGATCGCGGTCTGGATCCGGGACGACAACCCGACCGGCTCGGCCCGCATGAGGTGCTCCACCTCGAGGACGAGTCCCCGGCGCCGCGCCACGCGTCGCGCCGCCTGGAGAGTGCGGCTCGCGAGCCGGTCGAGGACAGCCGAATCCGGATCGCGCAGCTCCTGGAGCAGCGCCGCGCGCTCGGGCACGATGTTTGGCACGCCCGGGCGGACGTCGACGACGCCGATCGTCGTGACGGCGCGGCCCAGGCCGCCCCGCATCACCAGCTCACGGCTCTTCGTCGCGTACTCGGCCGCGGTGAGAAAGGCGTCTCGCCGCCGATCCATGGGCGTCGTGCCGGCATGGTCGGGCTGGCCCACGAAGGTCAGCCGGAAGCGCCGGATCCCCACGATGCCCTCGACCACGCCGATCGGCACCTTCTCGACCTCGAGCCATGGCGCCTGCTCGATGTGGAGCTCGACGTACGCGGCGATCTCGGCGGGGTCGCGCCGCGCGTCGGGCGCCCGCGCGAGGTCGAAGCCTGCGCGCCGCATCGCCTCGGGCAGGGCGAGCCCGTTCGGATCGGTGAGGCGCTCGGCCAGGACGGGGTCGAGGCTTCCGGTCATCGCGCGGGAGCCAAAGAACCCGTAGAACCGACCCTCCTCGTCGGTGAAGGCGGCGACCTCGAGTGCCCGGCGCAGCTGTGCACCCGACGCCGCCACCGTGCGCAGGCACTCCAGGCCGGCGAGCACGCCGAGAGCGCCGTCGAGGGGTCCTCCGCGGGGAACCGTATCGATGTGCGAGCCCGTCAGCACCACGGGCCTCCCCTCCCCGAGCCCGCCGAAGACGTTGCCGGCGGGATCCACCCGAGCGCTCAGCCCGGCCGTCCGCAGCTGGGCGAGCAGCCACGAGCGCGCTTCCTCGTGAGCGGGGCTCCACGCCGGCCGCGAGATCCCGCCTGCGGGATCGCGGCCAATTGACGAGAGCGCCTCGATGTCCCGCTGAAGACGCCCGATGTCGATCCGCAAGTCGGCCGGTCTCATCCGAGCGCCTCCCCGGGAGCCTGGATGCTGGCGGACCTCAGGGTCCCGTTCGGCAGGAAGCAGGTGGCGAGCAAGGTCAGCACCGTCGCGCCGGCGCCAAGCCAGAAGACGTAGCCGATGCCTTGCACGAGCGCTGGCACCAGGTCCGCCGGCAGGTGCCGCGCTCCATCCTCGAGGCCGGCCAGCCGGACCCCGAGGCGCGCCGTGAGGGTGGCGCCCATGAGCGCCACGCCGAGCGTCGCGCCGATGTTGCGGAAGAAGAGGAGGCCCGAGGTCGCGACGCCCCGCCGGGCGGGCTCGATGGCCGTCTGGACCGTCACCACGAGGGTGATGGAGAGAAGCCCCATCCCGACGCCAATCGCCCCGCCGACCCCCAGGAGGCCCGCCCAGTCGACGTCCGGCCTGAGCGCCAGCGCGACGTAGCCCAGCGCCATGAAGGCGGCGCCCGCCAGCGCCATCGCCCGGAAGCCGACACGGCCGAGGAGCTGCCCGGCGACCAGCCCGCCGACGGACCAGCCGACGCTCATGGTCATCAGCGCGAGCCCGGCCGTCGTGGCGTCCGCCCCGCGCCCCCACTGGACCAGGAGCGGGACGTGCACCAGCGCCCCGAACATGGCGGCGCCCGAGAAGAACGCTGCGGCGGAGCCGGCAGCGAACGGCGCCTCCCTGAAGAGGGTGAACGGCAGCAGGGGGTCCGACGAGCGGCGCTCGACCCAGACGAACCCCATGAGTCCGAGCGCGGCGACGACGAGCGCCGTGACCCGGCCCGCCCCGCTCCCTCCCGGAGCGCCGGGCTCGAGGACGGCGAGCATCAGGCCGGTCACGCCGGCCAGGAACGTCGCGGTGCCGGCCAGATCGAGCGCCCGACCCCCGATGTGTACCCCGGTCTCGCGCAAGCCCCCGAGGACCAGGCCGACGACCACCGCGCCGAGGGGGAGGTTCAGGAGGAACACCCAGCGCCAGCTCCAGGCATCGACGATGACGCCCCCGAGGAGCGGCCCGACGATGCTGGCCACGCCCCAGACCGCCGTGATCCAGCCTTGCATTCGCCCGCGGCGAGGCCCGGCAAACAGGTCGCCGAAGATGATCAGCGACAGCGCAAGGAGGCCGCCCGCCCCGACGCCCTGGACGGCGCGCCCGACGACCATCACGGGCATGCTGGGCGCGACACCCGCGACGAGCGAGCCGGCGCAGAAGATGACGATGGCGGCCACGAAGGGGCCGCGGCGGCCGAGCCGGTCCGAGATCCCCCCGAAGACGGGCATGACCGCGGTGGACGCGAGCATGTAGATCGAGAACAGCCAGGGGTAGAGGTGAGCGCTGCCGAGGGCCGCGACCACGGTGGGCATCGCGGTGCCGACAATGGTCGCGTCGAGCGCCGCCAGGAGGACGCCGAGCTGGACCGCAAGCACGACCGGCCAGAGTCGGCGGCGTGCGTTCACGGTCAGACGATCGGCCAGCGCGAGTGCGGCAGCGTGACGCCCGTCCGGGCCAGCAGCCGCTCGCCCATCTCCTGGACCCGCGCAAACAGCCGCTCCTCGTCCACGAAGGACTGCCGGTAGGCATCGACGACGACGCGGCCGTCCACGATCACCGTGTGCACGCTGCGGCCGTCGGCGTTGTAGACGAGGTTGTTGACGGGATTGAAGAGGGCCTGCCACTCCGGCCGCCTCGTGTCGAACAGGACGAGGTCGGCCCGCTTGCCCGGCGCGATCGAGCCGAGCGCGTCCCCTTGCCCCACGGCTTGCGCCCCCATGAGGGTCGCCATCTCGAGCGCCTGCTCGGCCGGGATCTGGCGCATGTCCTGGCGCGCGTCCTTGTACTGGATCGCCGCCATGTTCAGGGTGCGGACCAGATCGAGATGGTTCGAGTTGTTGGGCGAGTCGCAGCCGAGCGCGACCCGCACGCCCGCCCGGAGCAGCTCGGGCATCCGGCCCTGCTCGACGATGCCCTTCCCACCCTTGGCGGCGGTGACCGGACACATGACGACCGCGGTCCCGGTGCGGGCCAGGCACTCGATCTCGGCGTCGTCCAGGCCCAGGGTGTGGGACAGGAGGACGCTCGGGCCGAGGACGCCCACCGACTCGAGGTACTCCGTGGGGCGGAGCCCATGCCGCGCCAGATACTCCTGGCGCGCGTGCGTCCCGCTCAGGTGGTGAAGGGTCAGCCCGGTCCCGTGCTCATCGGCCACCCGCTTGACCCCGCGCAGGAGATCGGCGCTGCAGGTCTCCGGCGAGAAGGGCATCGCCCACGCCCGGACCCGCCCCTGGAGGCGTCCGTTCCACTTCCTGACGAACGAGGCCGTGCGGTCGATGGCCTCCTGCGTGCCGTAGCGCGGCAGCGGGAAGGGGGCCGCCTGGTCCGCCACGCCTTCCCCGAGAATCACGCGGATGCCAGCGTCCTCGTAGGCCTGAAGACACGCGTCGGGGAACTTGGTGCTCCCCGGATCGACGAAGCACACTGTCCCGTTCTTGAGGAGCTCCACGAGCCCCAGCAGCGTCGTGTGGTATTCCTCCTCCTCCGTCATCGCCATCTGGAGCTTGAAGACGTGGACGAGCGGGCTTCCCACGTCGTCCAGGAAGATGCCGCGCACGGCGTGGGCGTAGCTGATGTGCATGTGCCCGTTGACGAAGCCGGGAGTCACCACCAGGTGGCGAGCGTCGATGGCGCGGTCGGCCGGCACGCCGGCGAGCTGGGTCCCCTTGCCGACACGGGTGATTCGCTCGCCGTCCACCAAGATCGTGCCGTCCTGGATGATCCGCCGCTCCTCGTCGAGGGTGACGACGAAGCGGGCGTGCTCGATCTTCAGCGTCTGGCTTCGCATGGAATGGACCGGCGTCCCGGGCTACGGGGAGGATGGCATCCGCGGTGCGCCCGCGCAAGCCACCGGAGGGCCCGGGACCGGGTCGGGCGCCCGGGCGCGTTCGTCGCGGCCAGCGGGCCGGGTACTATATACTGGCGTCGCCCAAAATCAGGCCGCGGAGGACCCGATGGACTTCAGGCTCACTCCCGAGCAGGAGGCGTTTCGCGCCGAGGTGCGTGCCTGGCTCTCGGCCAACCTGCCCCCGGACTGGGCGTCCCGGCCCGTCGTGAGCGACGTTCCACGCTCCGAGCTCTACGAGTTCGGCCGGCACTGGCAGCGGAGCCTCCACGAGGCCGGGCTCCTCGGGCTGACGTGGCCGAAGGAGTACGGCGGGCGGGGCCTCACCTGGATGGAGGAGCTCCTCCTCCACGAGGAGCTGGTCCTCCACCGGGCGCCCCCGCCGCTCAACGTCCTCGGCCTGGGCATGGCCGGCCCGACGATCATCGCCTATGGCACGAACGTCCAGAAGCAGCGCCACCTCCAGAAGATCCTCACCTGCGAGGAGATCTGGTGCCAGGGCTACTCGGAGCCGAACGCCGGATCGGATCTCGCCGCCCTCCAGACCCGGGCCGTGAAGGACGGCGACCACTACGTGGTCAACGGCCAAAAGGTCTGGACCAGCCTCGCGCAGATCTCCGACTGGATGATGCTGCTGGCCCGCACCGACCCGGGCGTGCCGAAGCACAAGGGGCTCACGTACTTCCTCCTCGACATGCACTCCCCGGGGATCACGGTGCGGCCGCTTCGCCAGATCACCGGCGACGCCGAGTTCAACGAGGTGTTCTTCGAGAACGTCCGCGTGCCCGCCGAGAACATTCTCGGCGGAGAGGGGCAGGGCTGGCAGGTCGGCATCACGACGCTCATGTACGAGCGGCTGGCGCTCGGGTTCGGGCTCCAGGCGCGGTTCGAGATCGCCACCGGCGCGACGCTCGAGCTGGCCCGCCGGATGTCGCGGGACGGCCGGCCCGCCGCGAAGGACCCGGTGCTGCGCCAGCGGCTCGCGCAGCTCGTGATCGACAACGCGGCGTTCAAGTACACGGCCAAGCGCGCGATCACGAAGCTCATCCGGGGCGAGGCGCCGGGCTCCGAGGCCTCCGCGGGGAAGATCTGGTGGTGCGACCGGCACCAGGCGCTGCAGGATCTGGCCCAGGAGCTCCTGGGTTCCTACGGCCAGCTCAGCCCGGGGTCACCCTGGGCGGTGGACCGGGGCAACTGGCACTACACGTTCCTGCGGTCCCGCGCCAACTCGATCGAGGGGGGCACGACGGAGATCCAGCGCAACATCCTGGCCGAGCGCGTCCTCGGCCTGCCCAAGGACTGATCCATGGACTTCGGGTTCAGCCAGGAGCAGGACCTCCTGCGCCAGACGGCGCGGAGCTTCCTCGAGAAGGAGTGCCCGTCCGGATTCGTCCGCCGGATGATGGAGGATCCCACCGGCACGACCGACGAGTTCTGGGGCAAGCTGGCCGAGTTGGGCTGGCTCGGCCTCATCTACCCCGAGGCGCATGGCGGCGTCGGGCTGGGGCTCGTCGATCTCACGGTGGTGCTGGAGGAGATGGGGCGGGTCGTGATGCCCGGCCCGTTCTTCTCGACCGTGCTCCTGGGCGGCCTCGCCGTCCTCCACGCCGGCACGGACGCCCAGAAGGCGGCGTGGCTGCCCCGGATCGCCGCCGGCGAGGCCCGGGCGACGCTCGCGCTCCTCGAGGAGAGCGCCCGCTGGGACGCCGCCGGGATCGAGGTCACCGCCAAGCCGGGGAAGGACGGAGGCTTCGTCCTCTCGGGCACCAAGCTCTTCGTGCCGGACGGCCACGCGGCGGATCTCCTCGTCGTGGCCGCGCGGACGGCCCGGGCCACGAAGGGCGACCCCTCGCACGGGGTGAGCCTCTTTCTGGTTTCGGCGGACCGGAAGGGAGTCACGACCGCGCTCTTGCCGACGATGGACCAGACGCGGAAGCTCGCCGAGGTGAGCCTCCGGCGCGTCGAGGTCGCGCCGGACGCGCTGCTGGGATCGCTCCACCAGGCATGGCCCGTCCTCACCCGGGTGCTCGACCAGGCCGCCGTTGCCCTCTGCGCCGAGATGTGCGGCGGGGCGCAGAAGGTCCTCGACCTCTCGACCGAGTACGCGAAGGTGCGCATCGCCTTCGGGCGCCCGATCGGCGCCTACCAGGCGGTCAAGCACAAGTGCGCCGACATGCTGGTGGCCGTGGAGAACGCGAAGTCCATCACCTACTACGCGGCGTGGGCAGCGGATCAGCGCGCCCCCGACGCCATGCTGGCCGCCTCGATGGCCAAGGCGTTCGTGTCCGATGCCTACCGCAAGGTCGCCGGCGACGGGATCCAGGTCCACGGGGGGATCGGCTTCACCTGGGAGCACGACCTGCACCTCTACTTCAAGCGCGCCAAGGGCTCGGAAGTGGCGTTCGGCGACGCGACGCTCCACCGTGAACGCGTCGCGCGGCTGCTGGAGCTCTAGTCCCGGGCCCGGCCGATGCCGCCGTCCGACCCCCTCAAGCACCAGCTCCTCCGGCAGGCCGTACGGGAGAACGTCGACACGATCCGCGGACTCCCGCCGCCGCCGTTCCGCGTCGGGGCCCAGCTCCGTCGAGGGGTCATCCAGGCCGCGCTCCTCGTCGCGCTCCCGACGCTCGGGCTCCTCGCCTACAACCCCTTGTCCGGAAGCGGCCCCGACCGGATGACCGGCGTCGCGACAAGGCCGGTCGTCCTGAGCCTCCCGGTGCCGAAGGCGCTCGAGCCGATGATGGCCTCCCTCGGCGTGAGGAAGCTCGTGCTGGACCCCGGGCACGGCGGCAACGACTCCGGGGCACGGGCGAAGGGCATCTGGGAGAAGGAGATCACGCTGGGCATCGCCCGGGAGCTACGGAGCCTGCTCAAGCGGGCGAAGTACGACGTCGCCATGACGCGGGACAGCGACGGGTACGTCTCGCTCCGGCGGCGCGCCCAGCTCGCGAACCAGGAGCGAGGCGACCTGTTCGTGTCGATTCACGTCAACTCGGTCCCCTCCAAGGAGTGCCACGCCGTCGAGACGTACTACCTGGGGCCGGCGGACGACCCGCGGGCCGAGCAGCTCGCCGGCAAGGAGAACCACGAGTCTGGCTATCATCTGGCCGACTTCCGCCGCCTCCTCGAGGGCGTGTACGCCCACGTCCGCCAGGCGGAGTCGCGGAAGCTGGCTCAGGTCGTCCAGCATGAGCTCGTCGAGATCCTGGGCGACACGAACCCCGCGATCCGGGACAAGGGAGTGCGCAGCGCCCCGTTCCTGGTGCTCGTCGCGACGGAGAGCCCCGGGATCCTCGCCGAGGTCTCGTGCCTGTCGAACGACGAGGAGGCCGAACGGCTCGCGGATACTGCCTACCGCCGCCGCATCGCACGCGCGCTCTTCAATGGTATCCACGCGTACGCGGAGGCTCGCAACCGCGTCGCCACGCTGGGCCAGGCGAAAGGGAGCCAGTAGATGAGTAAGAAGACCGATGTCCTCCACGTCGGCATCGATCTGGGCACCTCCCGGAGCTCGATCTCCGCCTCGAACGGCGGCCGGCACGTGGTCGAGAGCTACGTCGGCTGGCCGGTCGACATGGTGGCCCGGCGCCTCGTGAAGAAGCCCATCCTGTTCGGCCGGGAGGCGCTCGACAACCGGCCGATGCTCGACCTGCGCCGCCCCCTCGAGCGGGGCCTGATCAAGGAAGGCTCCGAGCGGGACGAGCTGGCGGTGCGGGAGCTCCTGCGGCACCTCATCTCGCTGGCCGGTGGGCGGGATGGCCAGCCGATCCGCGCGGTCGTGGGCGTGCCGGCCGAGGCTCTCCGCGTGAGCCGCCAGAACCTGCGGAGCGCCGTGAAGGGGGTCGCCGATGCCCTGATGATCGTGTCGGAGCCCTTCGCCGTGTCCTACGGGATGGATGCGCTGCTGCACACGATGATCGTCGACATCGGCGCCGGGACGACGGACTTCTGCGTCATGCGGGGCCGGTATCCCACCGAGGAAGACCAGCGGACCCTCACGAACGCGGGCGACTCCGTCGACGAGCAGCTGATGACCCTCGTCCGGGCCAAGCACCCCGACGCCCAGTTCTCCATCTACATGGTCCGCGACTGGAAAGAGAAATGGAGCTTCGTGGGCGAGCCGCCCGGCCCCGTCGTCGTCACCGTCCAGAAGGCCGCCAGGGCCACCCCGATCGACATCACGGGTGAGATGCGCCGCGCGTGCGAGAGCCTGGTGGCGCCGATCACGGAGACGATGGCCGACCTCCTGGCGCGGGTGGAGCCCGAGTACCAGGAGCGCGTCCGCCACAACATCATCCTGGCGGGCGGCGGCTCCCAGGTGCCCGGCCTCGCGGCCGCCATGGAGCGGGTCCTCGCCGACTACGGCGGCGGCGCGGTGCGCGTGGTCGAGGACCCGGTGTTCGCCGGCTCCAACGGGAGCCTCGCGATCGCGCTGGACGCCTCGGAGGGCGACTGGGAGTCCCTGGCCGGCTGAGCGCCGCCCCTCGTTCCGGGCGCGTGCTAGACTCCGGCCGTGCCCGTCGAGCCCCGGCCCGCGGCCTCCGTCCTCCTCCTCCGGCCCGGGGTCGCAGGAGCCATCGAGGTATTTCTGATCCGCCGCGCGCGCGGCATGCGCTTCCTGGGAGGCTACTACGCCTTCCCCGGAGGCAAGGTGGATCTGGCTGACCGGAGCCACGAGGCCCTCTCCAGGACCTGCGGTCTCTCGCCGGAGGCCGCGGCGCGCGCAATCGCCGATCCCGTGGACGAGGTCCCGGCGCTCGCCTACTGGCTTGCGGGCGTGCGGGAGGTCTTCGAGGAGACCGGCGTGCTGCTGGCCCGGGACGCCGCGGGGCGGCCCGTCGCGGCGAACGCCCCGCGCGTGGCCGTCCGGCTCGAGGGTCACCGGCGAGCCCTCGTGCGCGGCGAGCGGTCGTTCACCGCGGTCCTGGCGTCCGAGGCGTGGTGGGCCGACCTCGCGCCGCTGGCGTACCTAGCTCACTTCGTGACGCCGCCGGCCAGCCCGATTCGCTTCAGCGCGCGGTTCTTCCTGTGCCCCGTCCCGGCGGGGCAGGGACCGCGGCTGATCGCGGAAGAGGCCTCCGAGGGCTTCTGGGTCGATCCGGCCGAGGCCCACCGCCGCTTCCGGCTGGGCGAGTGGCCGATGGCGGAGCCCGCCGAGTACGGGACGCAGTACCTCGCCCAGTTCGAGTCCTACGACGCGGTGTGGCGCCACCACGCCGACGGGTGCCCGAAGTTCCACGGCATCATCGACCGCCTGGACGCGGCGCGCTACTACCTCTTCGACTGGTCGACGGTGGTCCGTCCGGCATGAGCGCGAGCGCGCCCCGCCCGCCGGCACTCCCGGAGACGGCCCGGCTCACGCCCCTCGTCGGCCGGGTGCTCGGGCTGAATCCCGGGCTCATGACGGGCCCCGGCACCAACACATATCTCGTCGGTGCGTGCCGACGGATCCTCCTCGACACGGGCGCCGGCGCCCCGGGCTACGTCCCGCTCCTCACGGAGTTCCTGCGCGCCGAGGGCGGAGACGAGGTGGCCCGGGTCATCCTGACGCACCGGCACGTCGACCACATCGGCGGGGTGCCGGACGTGCGGCGCGCGTTCCCGCGGATCCCGGTCGCAAAGCTCGTGAAGAACGATGCGGCGCTGCCGGTGCCGATGGAGCCCCTGGCGGACGGCACGCTGGTCCGCGGCGACGGCGTCACGCTTCACGCCGTGTACACTCCGGGGCACGCCTCCGACCACCTCTGCTACTACCTCGAGGAGGAGCGGGCCCTGTTCACGGGCGACCTGATCCTCGGCGGCTCGACGACGGTGATCCCGCCCGACGACGGCGACCTCGGCGACTACCTTGCGTCCCTCCGGCGGGTACTGCAGCTGGACGTCCAGCGCATCTATCCGGCCCATGGGCCGGTCCTCGAGCCGGCCCGGCCCGTCATCGAGGGCTACATCGCCCACCGACTCGAGCGCGACGCGCAGATCCTCACGGCCGTGGGCGCCGGGGCCGAGACGGTGGTCGACATCGTCACCCGCGTGTACCGCGAGGTCTCGCCGGCGCTCCATCCGGTGGCGCGCCTGTCGGTGCTTTCGCACGTCCAGAAGCTGGAGCGCGAGGGCCGCGTCGTCCGCCTGCCCGGGGACCCGCCCCGCTTCCGTCCCGCCTGAGCGGCCCCGGTCGCGCCGCACGGCGCATCCGTCTCGATCCACCCCGTCCACGATCGCCGACGGGGGCGGCCCCGCCGCCCGGCGGTCGCCCGGCAGGTTGCGCCCGTGCAACGACCCGCGGAATGAGCGGATCCGGAGCCCGTGACCCCGCCGGCCGCGCCGTGGCACCGGCGTTGCTGGTGAGTCCGGCGGAGGTCGCGATGCGAGGGGAACAGGGCGGGGTCACGCTGGCCGAGGTCGTCGTCGTGCTGTGCGTGCTGGGAATCCTGATGGGCGCGGTCGTCCCCACGGTGGGCGCGGCGATCGAGAGGTACCGGGCGATGGGTGCGACGGCCGACCTCTACGCGGCGGTCCATCTCACCAAGGCCCGCGCCCGCGCCAAGGGGGTGACTCACGCGCTCGTCATGGAGCCCGACGGGCGCGCCTTTCGGATCGTCGGCGATCCCGCCGGCGACGCGCAGACGGTCGATGGGCCGCACGGTCTCGTCGACGGAGCGGTCGCGACCGCCAACGTGTCGATCCAGTTCTCGCCGAAGGGCTTCGCGGTGCCTGCCGGCACCATCACGGTCCGGAGCGGCGGGGAGACCCGCCGCATCATCGTCAACATCCTGGGCCGGGCTCGCATCGCGGACGGCGCGGGCCCGCCGTGAGGAGAAAGGTCATGGCCAGCACGGATACGCGGCGCGGACGGAACGGGCGGCAAGACGTCGGTGCGGCCTGGCAGAAGACCGGATCCAGCGGACCCTTCCTCGCCATCGAGATCGACGCCGGCGCGGTGATCGCGGACGCGATCGCGGCGCTGCTGCGCGGGGAGGAGCGGCTGAGCTACCTGGCCTTCACCAACGAGAAGAAGCCCGACGGGCGGGACGGCCAGCCCGATCTCCGCCTCGTGCGGCCTCTCCGCCGCGGGGGCGACGACGCCGCGTAGGCGACGCGGTTCGTGGGCGCCGAGCCCGCCGGCGCTCCCGAGGGGTGCGCTACACTCTGCCCGGTGCGCGCGCCCTCGTCCGACCTCGAGTCCGGTGGACCTTCGGCCCGGCCCCGCCATGGCTGAGCCGACCGGGCCGGGCCCGCCGTCCGGGCCCGACGCCGGACCGGAGCCGGGCGAGCCCGCTCGCTGGAGCCAGGGTCGGGGCCTTGCCCTCGCCCTGGGGGCGACCTTCTTCTGGAGCCTGGCCGGCCTGATGGTCCGCCTCATCCAGGAGGCGACCAGCTGGCACATCATCCTGTACCGCTCGCTCGGGGTTACCGCGATGGTGGGGGGCATGATCGCGGTCGTCCACCGGGGGCAGGTCGCGCAGGCGATCCGGCTCGCCGGCTGGCCCGGGGTCCTCGCAGGCGTCTGCTCGAGCGCGTCGTCGGTCCTGTTCATCCTCGCCCTCGGCCGCGTCACGGTGGCGAACGCCGCCTTCATGGGCGGCATCACGCCCTTCCTCGCCGCGATCGGCGCCCAGGCGTTCCTCGGTGAGCGCGTCCCTCGCCGGGTCTGGGGCATCATGGTGCTGGCGGCCATCGGCGTCGCCGTGATGATGGGGGGCGGGCTCGCCCTCGGTCGGCTCGGCGGGAACCTGCTCGCCCTCGGCTCGGCCGTGACCTTCGCCGGCCACGCGCTCCTGCTGCGATACAACCGGCAGAGCGACATGCTGCCGGCGGTGCTTCACGCCGGGATCCTGGGCGCGCTGTTCAGCCTGGCCGCGCTGGGCCTCATGGGCGCGTCGCCGCTCGTCTCGCCTCGAGATCTCCTGCTCGGCCTGTCCATGGGCGCGCTCCAGCTCGGCGGCGGCCTGGTTCTCTACACGCGCGCCTCGCGCCACCTTCCGGCGGCCGAGCTCCAGCTCGTCGCCACGGCCGAGCTGGTCATGGCTCCCCTCTGGGTCTGGATCGGAGTGGGCGAGGCGCCGAATGCGGCGACGCTCGTCGGCGGCGGACTCGTGATCGCGGCAATCCTGGCGCAGGCGCTCGGCGCGTGGGAGCGCTCCTCGGTGCACTGAGGTCGGGGCCCGGGCGCCAGGGGATTCGCGGCGCCCGCGGCGCTCGCGACGGCAGCATGCCGTGATGCGCGCCGGCCGCTGAACGCAGGGCCGGAAGTTCCGCCGATCCGCAAGCTCGAGAGCCTTACGCTCCGTCTCTCTTCCGTGTCAGACTGGTCGACGATCCGGGGCTCTCTTCCTGGCGGACCTGAGGGGCGTGAGCGCCTCCGCCGCCATCAAAGCGCTCGGTCTGAGCACCCAGAAGCCTCGGCGCGCGAAGTCCCGGCGGTCGCGGCCTTCTGTTTGCGTGGCGCACGCCGGAAACCTACGGCGGGGCCCGGCCGACGTCGTGAGGGTACCCCTGACGGCCAACCGTCAGGCGGGCTTCTTCGGGCCGCGCTCCGCGACGGGGTACCCGGCGGCCTTCCACGCGGCAAAGCCCCCGTCCATCTCCGTTACGCGATCGAGGCCCATCTCCCGGGCCGTGTCGGCCGCGAGGGCGGAGCGCCACGCGCCATTGCAGTAGAAGACGAACTCTTTGCCCGAGCCGAAGACCTCCTTGAAGTAGGGGCTCTCGGGGTCGATCCAGAACTCGAGCATGCCGCGCGGGCAGTGGAAGGCGCCGGGGATCATGCCCTCCCGCTCGAGCTCGCGCACGTCTCGGAGGTCGACGAAGACGACGTCCTGCCGGCCGTGGCGCGCCCGGGCCTCGTCCAGGGTGATGGTGCGGATGCGCGCCTTCGCCGCGTCGACCATCTCACGGAATCCCTTCCTGAGCTTCATGCCGCCCTCCCTTGCCTCCGGCCGAGGAACGTCACGCGGCCTCGGCGCCGTTGAGCTCGGTACCCTCCGAGAGTATCGCAGCCGAGGCCGGGCCGCCGGGGCGCGCTGGTGAGGACCGGACCTGCACGGACCACGACGCGCACTCCAGTCCGTCCCTTGCCGCACGACCGGCGCATCGGGTAACGTGGCCCCATGGCCAAGCCTCGACTGCTCCTGATGAACGGAGGGATCATTCCGTACGAGGACGCACGCGTCCACGTCCTGTCCACCGCGATGAAGTACGCGGCGAGCGTGTACGAGGCGATGCGCGCCTACTGGAGCCACACCGACCAGCAGCTCCACGTCTTTCGCCTGCGCGATCACCTCCGGCGGCTCCAGCGCTCGGCCAAGATCGCCCGCGTGCCCCTACCGACGGATCTCGATCGCCTCGAGCAGGACACGCTGGAGGTGATCCGCGCCAACGGGTTTCGCGAAGACCTCCACGTGCGGCTGATCGTCTTCGTCGACACCGACGACGCCATCGACGGCCGGGCGGTGGCGCGGGCCGTGGCGGCCGCGGAGCAGGTGAGCGCGTAGGCCTTCGTGGCGGCGGGTCGACCCGGGGAGCAGGCGGACGACTTCACCGTCGTCAACAGCACCGACGGCATGGCGGAGGAGCTCGCCGCGATCCAGCGCGCCTGCTTCCCCACCCTGGCGGCGGAGCAGCTCATCTCCGCCGCCCACTACCGGGCGCACGTCCAGCGCTTCCCGGAGGGTCAGTTCGCCGTCGTCACGCGGGCGGGGCGGGTCGTCGGCTGCTCGACGGACCTCCGGACCACGGTGGACCTCGATCGCATCGAGCACCGCTACGTCGACGCGGTCGACCACAACTGGCTCGGCACCCACGACCCGGAGGGCGAGTGGCTCTACGGGGTGGACATCGGGGTGCTGCCGGAGTACCGGCGGCGCGGCGTCGCCCGGGTCCTCTACGGGGCCCGCCACGCTCTCGTCCGCCGCCTGAACCTGCGGGGGCACGTCGCGGGCGGCTTGCTCCGCGGCTACGGCCAGTGGAAGGACCGGCTCGGCGTCGAGGCCTACGTCGCCCGGGTGGTCGCCGGGGAGCTGGTCGACCCGACACTCAGCGCCCAGCTCCGGTGCGGGTTCCGCGTCCACGGGATCATCCAGGACTACCTGATGGATCCGTCCTGCGACAACAAGGCCGCCTACATCGTCTGGCGCAACCCCGAGTACCGGGAGCCGCCGCGCGCCGGGGGGCGCTGAGCGACGGGCGCCTGACTCGGCGTCCGGACGCCGTCCGGCCCGAGCTAGTCGAAGAACAGGCGCGGCAGGAAGAGGATGAGGCCGGGCCAGTACGTCACGATGACCTGCACGACCAGGAGCGTCCCGAGGAATGGCAGGATGGCGCGGGCCAGGCGGTGGAACGGGATGTTGCCGATCTTCGCCACGACGAACAGGGCGACCCCGAACGGCGGCGTCAGGATGCCGATCCGAGCTCGGCGCGGTGTCGCGTAAGCGGGCGGCCGGTCGGGCCGCAGTCTAGTAGAACCGCCGCGCCGGCGCTATGACCGCACGACACGACCGCATCGACGCGCGGCCGCGTCGACTCACCGGTCCGGAACGGCGCAGCCGCACGGCGTCGCGGCCTGACCGGAC
>DASZOL010000108.1:0-28047 GCA_035550795.1 Candidatus Methylomirabilota bacterium | reverse complement strand
GTCGGCGGTGCGCCCATACTCGTGGACCGACCAGGCGGTCCGGACGTTCGCGGTCCTGAACCAGTCCATCCCCAACTTCTGGCTCGGCCTCCTGCTCATCCTCGTGTTCGCCGTCTACCTGGGCGTCCTGCCGGCGATGGGGTACGGCGGCTGGGAGAACGTCGTCCTGCCGGCAATCACGCTGGGCGCCCAGTCCCTGGGCCGCAATACCCGGCTCGTCCGCTCGAGCGTGCTCGAGTGCCTCTCCCAGGACTACGTGCGGACGGCGCGGGCCAAGGGTGTGCCCGAGCGCGTGGTCATGGCGAAGCACGTCTTGAAGAACGCGATGATGCCCGTCGTGACCGCGTGGGCCCTGGACGTCGCCAACCTCTTTGGCGGGGCCGTGATCACCGAGTCCATCTTCGGCTGGCCGGGGATGGGGCGGCTGGTCGTGGAGTCCGTCACGTTCCGCGACTTCCCCACCGTAGCGTCGGCGGTCTTCTTCATCACGCTGGTGTTCGTCGGCCTCAACCTGCTCGTGGACCTGAGCTACGCCTGGCTGGATCCACGCGTGAAGCTGGCGTGAGTCTCCCGGCCGCCCCATTGAGACCGCCCGCGCGAGAGCGTCGGACCCGTCCCGCGCGCGGCACGCTGGTCGCGCGGTGACCGAGGCGATCCAGGGCGTCGGACCGCCGCTCGGGCCCGTCGACCGGGCCTCCGCCGTCCCCGGCCAGGTCCCCTGGCACCGGCAGCGATTCTGGCGGACGCTCCGGCGCGGGAGCGGGCTCTTCAACGTGGGATTTCTCGTCGTCGTGGCCCTCGCCGCGCTGACCGCCCCCTGGATCACCTCCCAGGATCCGACGTACGGCGAGCCCGCGAAGCGTCTCCGGCCGCCCGCCTGGCAGGTGGGCGGGGTCCCGGCGCAGCCCCTCGGAACCGATCAGCTCGGGCGCGATGTCTACACCCGCCTCGTCTACGGCGCGCGGATCTCCCTGGCCGTTGGCCTCGTCACCGCCCTGATCTCGGCGGTGCTCGGGTCCGCCGTGGGCCTGGTCGCCGGCTACTTCGAGGGCCGGCTGGGCACCGGGCTGATGCGGCTGGCTGACATCCAGCTCGCGTTCCCCTTCCTGCTGCTGGCGCTCGCGGTCGTGGCGGCCGTCGGCGCGGGACTGCTCAACGTGATCCTCATCCTCGGGATCGCCGGCTGGGCCACCTTTGCCCGCGTGGTCCGGGCCCAGGTGCTATCGATCAAGCAGCGCGACTACGTGGAGGCCGTGCGGGCGATCGGCGCGGGCCAGGCGGCGATCCTCGGCCGGCATGTCGTGCCCAACGTCCTGACGCCGGTCATCGTCCTCGCCACCGCGACCGTGGCCAACAACATCGTGGTCGAGGCCAGCCTCACCTTCCTCGGGCTCGGCGTTCAGCCGACGATCCCGAGCTGGGGCAGCATGCTGGCCGAGGCCCGGGACTACCTGGCGGTGGCGTGGTGGATGGGCATCTTCCCCGGCCTGGCCCTGATGCTCACCGTGCTCACCATCAACCTGCTGGGCGACTGGCTCCGCGACTACCTGGATCCGACGCTCCGCAACGTCTGAGCCGCGTCCGACCGGTTGCAGAGGGTCGGGGCGGACAGGCTGGACGCTGTGCAAGCTCTTGCACATGCGTGCGCTGGCTCGATGCTGCTCTGGAACTCGGGGCATCTGCTCGTCCCGGGCCCCGTGCCGGTCCCCGTCGCCGCCGGTCGGCAGTCGCGTGCTGATCAGCGACGCCGACGCGCTGTTCGCTGCGGAGCACAACGGATTCCGCGACCTCGACCTCCGTGGCACGGCCGTCCCGGGGCCGTCGACCCGCCTGCTCCTCGTGACCGGTCTTGCCGCCGCCGCAAGCGCCGTCGCACGCGGGGGACGGGGCACGGCACGGGCCACGGAGGTCTCGAAGCGCGCCCGGACGGCGCGATGGAGGATTGACATCACGAGCGCATGGCGCTCGTGGCCGTAGCGGCACCACGGGGCCCAGGACCGGGCAGGAGCGAGGATCCGGTCCGATCGGTCGCCCGCTTCCGGCTGCCGTCAGCCTGGATGGGGGAGGGCGGCCTCGCCGAACCAGGCGATGCGGCGCGTGCCTCCGACGGGCTTCCCTGCCCGGAGCACGAGCGCGCGGCCCGCGGGGTCACCGACGACGCTGATTTCGCGGAGGGGATCGCCCTCCAGCACGAGGAGGTCGGCCGCCTTGCCCGCCTCGAGCGCGCCGGTCTCCCCGTCGACGCCCAGGCACTCCGCCGCCCGCCCCGTTCCCGCGGCGATGGCGTCCCCGGGCGACAGCCCGGCCTCGACCATGTGCCTGAGCTCGACCGCCGTCTCGCCGTGGCCGTAGGCGCCGCTGTCCGTGCCGAGGGCGATGCGCACCCCGGCCGCCCGGGCGCGCGCGAAGCTCTCCCGGTGGGGCGCGATCAGCTCGCGGGCCCGCGCCTGGCGGAGCGCGGTCCCGCGCTCGGCGTGCCATCGGTAGATCGCGAACGTCGGCACGTACCAGGTCCCGCGCCGGGCCATCTCGCCGACGACCTCGTCGTCGAGCCAGGCGCCGTGCTCGATCGTGTCCACGCCTGCCCGCACGGCGGCGAGCGTGTTCGGCCCGCCCACCGCGTGACAGGCGACCGGCGCGCCCGCCCGGTGCGCCTCGTCGACCACCGCGGCGATCTCCTCGGGCGTGAAGAGCGGGCGGCGGGCGGGAACGCGCGGGGCGCTGACGCCCCCGCTGACCGCGATCTTGACCACGTCGGCGCCCGCGCGGAGCACCTCGCGGACCTTTGCGCGCGCGGCGTGCGGCCCGTCGCAGTCGGGCTCCGGCATGCCGGGCACGGCGGGCGAGCGGAGGCCCTGCACGGTGACCGGATCGGTCATGCCGTTGGTCGGTGAGACGATGACGCAGCTCACCTGGAGCCGCGGGCCCGGGACGAGCCCGCGGTCGACGGCGTCGCGGAAGCCGGGGTCGAGCCCGCCGAGGTCGCGCGCCGTCGTGCACCCGCCCGCCAGCGTGGTCGAGAGCGCCCGCACGGTCTCCGCCGCCAGCTCCATGAGCCGCTGGTCGGGGTGCCCGACCAGGCGCAGCGCCCACGGTGCCAGGTGCACGTGGCAGTCGATCAGTCCCGGCATGACCGTCCGGCCCTCGAGCTCGACGACTCGGACGTCGGGCCCGAACCGGCGCTCGTGGCCGAGCGCCTCGATGCGGGGGCCGTCGAGCACGAGGGTCGTGCCGGGCCGGGGCGGACCCCCAAGCCCGTCGAGGAGAACGCCCCCCACGAGCGCGGTCTTCATCGGTGCCGCGACCATACACGACGGGTTCCCGCGCTGGCAAGCCGCGGGGGGCCGGGCCGGGTCCGTGCGATGATCGGACCCGTGGAGCTGACCATCGTCGGCGCCGGCGCGATCGGGGGCCTGATCGGCGCGCATCTCTGGCGGGCCGGGCACCCGGTGCGCCTGGTTGACCGGGAGCGCGCCCACGTGGCGGCGATCCAGGCCGGGGGGCTCGAGGTCGCCGGACACGCCGCGTTCGTTGCGCGCGTTCCAGCCTCCGAGCCCGAAGCGGTGACGGGCCCGATCCAGACGCTCGTCCTGGCGGTGAAGACGCTCCATACCGAGGAGGCGCTGGCGCCGCTGGTCCCCCACCTGGCCCCCGACGGCTGGGTGATCTCGATGCAGAACGGCCTCGAGGAGGGAAAGATTGCCCGGCTGGTCGGCGAGGCGCGGACGGCGGCGGCGCTCCTGTCGTTCGGCGGCTATTACGACCGCCCTGGCCGCGTCGTCTACAGCGGGCCGGCGAGCCTGCGCGTGGGCGAGCTGGATGGCCGGCTGACGCCCCGGGTCACGGCGCTGGCGCGGGCCCTGTCCGACTTCCATCCGGCGGAGGCGACGGCGAACATCCGCGGGTCCCGGTGGGGGAAGCTCCTCCTCGGCACCGTCTACTTCGCCACCGCGATGGTCGACGTGGACGTGGTCGACCTCCTGGACGACGCGGGCGCCCGCCGCGTGCTGTCAGGCCTCGTGGACGAAGGGCTGGCCGTCGCCGACGCGCTCGGGGTGGCCGTCGAGCCCGTCGACGGGTTCGACCCTCGCACGCTGCGCGGCGGCGAGAGCGAGTCGGCCGCGGCGCGCGCGACGTGGGACGCGCACCGGGCGTACTGGCGCCGTGGCGTCGCCAAGCGCACCGGCATCTGGCGCGACCTGGCGATCCGGCGGCGCCGCACGGAGGCGGCGCCGATCCTCGGGGCGCTCATCGCCGAGGCGGAGCGCGCAGGCTGCCCCGTGCCCCGCGTGCGGGCGATGCTCGCGCGGTACGCGGCCCTGGAGGCGGGCGCGCCGCGCGACCGGACACACCTGGACGCGCTCGCCGGCTAGGCGCGGGTCCCCGCGGACCCCGGTTCCAGGCGGCCCCCCGCCGACGCCATGTGGGTCCGCCCGCAGTGCGCCCCGCCCGTCACGAAGAGCACCTCGCCGGTGATCCACCCGCTCCGCGGCGACGCGAGGAAGAGCACGGCCTGGGCGATGTCCTCCGGCGTCCCCGTGCGGCCGAGCGGGGTCGCGGCGAGCATGTCGCGGACGTACGGGTGCGCGACCGGCCCGCCCTTCCGGGCCACGGTGTCCATCACCAGGCCGGGCGCCACCGCGTTGACGCGGATCCCGTGGGGGCCCAGCTCGGTGGCCAGGACCTCCGTGAGCATGTTGACCGCCGCCTTGGAGCCGCAGTAATGCGCGGCGCCTGCCCGCGCCGAGGTTGACGCACCCGACGAGATGTTCACGATGCGCCCGGCGGCCCCCCGGCCGACCATCTCGCGTCCCGCCGCCTGGCAGCAGAGCATGGTGCCCTTGACGTTGACGGCGAAGACGCGGTCCCACTCATCCTCGCTCACATCGAGCACGGGGCTCACCGGCACGTAGCCCGCGAAGTTGACCAGCACGTCGACGGGGCCGAGGCGCCGCCGGCCCTCCGCGAGCGCCGCCTCGACGTCGGACCGTCGCGTGACGTCACCCGGCACCGCCACCACGGTCGCGCCCCCGGCGCGGGCCAGGCGCGCCGTCTCCTCGAGCCCGGGCGCCGCCACGTCCGTCAGCAGGAGCCGCGCGCCCTCGGCGGCGAACCGGAGTGCGCACGGCCGGCCGAGCCGGCCGCCGGCCCCGGTGAGCATGACGACGTCGTTCGCGAACTCCATGGGAGCCTCCGTGAGTGGCGTCAGCGGGGCAGGATGCGCCGGAGGTCCACCCCGCGGGCGACCGCGAGCGCTCCGACCACCAGGGTGAAGGCGAAGAGGATCAGGAGCGCCGACAGGGCGGCGATCGTCGGGTCCTGCCACTTCTCCATGTAGAGGAACATCTCGATGGGGAGCGTGTTGTTCTCCCCGCGGGTCAGGAAGATCGAGCTCTCGACCTGGTCGAACGACACCAGGAAGGCGAGCAGCGCGCTCACGACCAGGCCCGACCGGATCTGGGGCAAGACGATCCGCCAGACCACGGTCCACCGCGAGGCGCCGAGGTCCTGGGCCGCCTCCTCCAGCGCCGAGTCGAGCCCGACAAGGTTCGCGGCCACGATGTTGATGACGAACGGCAGCACGACGATGGTGTGGGCGAGGATCAGTGGCAGCACCCCGCCCTGGATCCCGAGCCGCGCGAAGAAGATGAACCACCCCACCCCCAGGACGATCTTCGGCATCACGATGGGGGACAGGAGGAAGGCCTGGAGCGCATCCCGGCCCGGGAAGCAGCCTCGCACCAGCGCGAGCGCCGCCGGCACCCCCACGGCCATGGCCAGCCCCGTCGCCGCCACGCCGATGCCGAGGCTCCGCAGGAAGGCGCGGCCGAAGGCGGGCTGGTCGAGGAGGTGCACGTACCAGCGGAGCGACAGGCCGGGCGGCGGGAAGACGCCGTAGGCGACACTGGAGAACGAGTAGAGCACCACGATGCCGAGAGGCAGGAGGATGAACCCGACGCCGAGCCCCAGCGTCGTCCGCAGGAGCGCATCCCGCCCGCCGCCGGGATGCACGTTCATTCGACGGCGTTCATCGAACGGCCTTCATTGGACGGCCTTCGGCCCGTGGCGGCCGCGGCGGCCTGCGGCTCACGCCACGGCCGGCAGGCGCCGCAGGACCCGGCTCACCGCCCACACCGACAGGATCGACAGCGCGAGAAGGGCCACGCTCGTGACG
Source organism: Candidatus Methylomirabilota bacterium (assembly GCA_035550795.1). Classification (GTDB taxonomy): domain Bacteria; phylum Methylomirabilota; class Methylomirabilia; order Rokubacteriales; family DASRDR01; genus DASRDR01. Next base: position 21,872 of record DASZOL010000108.1, on the reverse strand, counting down.
GCCCCCTCAGGCCAGTTGATCTCGACCGTGCTGTTGTAGACCGTCAGGGGGAGCACCTGGACGCGCCCGCCGCCCAGGAGCTGCGGCGTGACGAACGCGGACAGGGCTAGGGTGAAGCAGATCACGCCGCCGGAGGCCACGCCGGGGAGCGTCAGCGGCAGGGTCACGCGCCAGAAGGTCGCCCACGGGCCGGCCCCGAGGTCCCGCGCCGCCTCCTTGAGCGAGGGGTCGAGCTTCCCGAGCACGCTGTAGATCGGGAAGATCGCGAACGGCAGCATGATGTGCGTCAGGCTGATCACCACGCCCTGCATGTTGAAGAGGAGGCGGACAGGCTCGTCGATCAGGCCCAGCCGGAGGAGCGTCGTGTTCACCAGCCCCTGGTTGGCCAGGAGGATCAGCCAGCCGTAGGTGCGGACGACCACGCTGATCATGAGGGGGCAGAAGAGGACGACCGCCAGGACGGCGCGGGCGCGGGCGCTTCGGACCCGCGTGTGGAGGGCGTAGGCGAGCGGATAGCCCACCAGCAGGGCGAGCGCGGCGACGATCCCCGCGAGGAGGAGCGACGTGCTGACGATCTTGTAGGAGAAGGCGTCGGTGAAGAAGGCCGCGTACGTGTCGAGCGTCCACACCGGCAGGATCCGGCCGTCCCGGAACCGGTGGAACCCGTTGACGAGGTACACGCCGAGCGGCACGACGTAGAGGCCGGCCGCCAGCACGAGGACGGGCGCGAGCAGTCCGGCGGCGAGCCAGCCGCGGACCCTCACCCGGGCACCGTCACGGCCTGGTCCCCGTCCCAGGTCACCGCCACCTGATCGCCCACCTCGAACAGCGGCGTCCCGTAGGCGTAGGGGATCGCCGCGTGGAGGCGCAGTCCCGGGACCGCGAGGCGGTACTTCACCAGCGATCCCGAGAAGGCGCGATCCTCCACGCGGCCGGCGAGGCCGTCCGACCGGGCGTCGGGAGGGGTCACCCGGAGCCGCTCGGGTCGGACGCAGACGGTGAGCGGGGCGCCCACGCGCTCCCAGCCCTGCCGTCGGGCCCGGACGCGCGCGTCGCCAGCCCGGGCGACCAGGCAGTCGCCGTCGACGCCCTCGACCACCGCCTCGACGAGGTTCGCGTCCCCGATGAAGCCGGCGACGAAGCGGGTGGCCGGGCGCTCGTAGATCTCGAGCGGCGTGCCGACCTGCTCGAGCCGCCCGCCCGCCATCACGCCGATGCGGTCGCTCATGGCCAGCGCCTCGCCCTGGTCGTGGGTGACGTAGATGAACGTCGTGCCCAGGCTCCGCTGGAGACGCTTCAGCTCCTCCTGCAGCTGGATGCGGAGCTTGAGGTCGAGGGCGGACAGGGGCTCGTCGAGGAGGAGGACCCGCGGCTCGTTGACGAGGGCGCGCGCCAGGGCGACCCGCTGCTGCTGGCCGCCGGACAGCTCGCCGATGCGCCGGGCCCCGAGATCGCCCAGCTCCACCCGCGAGAGCGCCTCGGCGACGCGGCGGCCCACCTCGGGCGCGGGAAGGCGCCGCATCCGGAGCCCGAAGGCGACGTTGTCGAACACGGAGTAGTGGGGGAAGAGCGCCAGCCGCTGGAAGACCATGTTGGTCTCGCGGCGGTTGGGCGGGAGCCGGCCCATGGACCGGCCCCCGATCTGGACGTCGCCCTCGTCGACGGCCTCGAAGCCACCGATCGCGCGCAGGGTCGTCGTCTTGCCGCACCCGGACGGGCCGAGGAGCGAGAAGAACTCCCCGGCCCGCACCGTGAACGACACGGCCTCGACGGCGACGACCGCGCCGAAGCGCTTGGTGATCGCGCGGACGTCGAGGTCCGCGCCGTGCGGCCCGAGCGCCCCATCTGCCCCATCTGCCCCATCTGCCATGGTCCGCGCGGGCGCGCCTACATGCGCGACTTGACCTCCTTCTCCCACCGCGAGCGCCACTCGCTGGCCTTCTGGCCCATCACGCCCCAGTCGAGCCAGATCGCGCTCTCGATCACCTTCGGGTTGAACGCCGGATCCATCTGCTGGGCCAGCGTCGGGGTCGGGAACGCAGGGATCTTGTTCGTCAGCTGCGCGTCCCGCGAGTTGTTCTCCGGCGTCATCAGCTCGCTGATGATCTCCTCGGCCACCTTGATCTGCTCCGGCGTGCTGCCCTTGACGATCTGCAGGTAGAGCGGGAAGGCGATCGCCCCTTCCTTGGGGTTCACGAAGCCGAGCGGCGCGCCCTCGTCCGCCCAGAACTTCCAGATGCCGCCGAACCACGGGGCGATCTGCGCCTCGCCGGTCACGAGGATGTTCTTGAGCGCATCGTTCGTGGTCGGGAGCGCCCGGATGTTCTGGGCCTGCTCGGCCCAGAGGCGGAACCCCGGCTCGATGCGCTGCTCGTCGCCGCCGTTGAGCCGCGCGGCGAGGACGAGCGGGACGAAGTTGTTGTCGAAGAACGTCACCTTGCCCCGCCACTTCGGGTCCCATAGCGCGGTCCACGAGGCCGGCGGGTCCTTGACGAGATTCTTGTTGTACATGAGCCCGACGTGGCTCACCGAGAAGCCGAGGCCCCGGTTCCCCGGCCGGCGCAGGCCGGGCGGCAGCTTGGCCAGCGCCGGGATGCGGGCGGGGTCCATCGGGACCCACATGTCGTCGGTGTCGCCGCGGTTCGAGAGGTCGACGTTGAAGTAGCCGAAGTTCACCAGCGGCGCGTTGGGGTTGGCCTGCTTCGCCGCCAGCATCTTCGGGTACGTGGCCGCGTTCGTCGACTCCCAGAACTCGATCTCGACGTCCGGGTGTGCCTTGAGGTAGCGCGCGACCACCTCGCGGGGGACGACGCCCTGGTTGGCGCCGGCCCAGATGAACATCGTCAGCTTCACCTTCCCCGCCGCCCGGGCCGGCGGCAAGCCGGCGAGCCCCGCGAGGGCCACCGCGAGCGCGACGGCGAGGGTCAGGGCGAGCCACAGTCGGGTCGACACGCGTCCCACCATCATGAGGTCCTCCCGCCGGACCGGGCCGGCACGTGAACTGGCTGACGGGAACGCCGGCATCCTATCGCCGACGACCGGGACCGGTCAAAGGGCCGCCGCGAACAGATGACCATACCCGGCGCGCAGGATCGCCGGCGACCGGAGGCCGTCGGGCCTCCGTCGTTACCGAAACAGGCGCGACACGCTCGATCCGTCGTGGATGGCACGAATCGCATCCGCGAACAGCTGCGCCACCGACTGGACGTGGATCCTGTCGATGCGCTTGTGCTCAGGGAGCGGGACGGTGTCTGTCACCACGAGCTGGCGGAGCGGCGAGGCCGAGATGCGCTCGATAGCTCTTCCCGACAGCACCGCGTGGACGACACAGGCTTCCGCCGCCACAGCGCCCCGCTCGAGCACGAAGCGCGCCGCCTCCACGAGAGTTCCACCGCTCGCCACCTCATCATCAACGATGAGGGCCACCTTTCCCTCGACGTCACCGATCAGATTCGCGGCCCGTGCGACCTCGTCGTCCCCGTAGCGTCGCTTGTCCACGATCGCGATCGGCAAGTCCAAGCGGGCCGCGTAGTGACCCACGTCCTTCGACTCGCCCACGTCGCCAGCGACGAGCACGTAGCCCGCCAGGTCGCGGCTCCCGCGCAGGTAGTCGCACAGGATGGGGGCGGCCTGGAGCTGGTCAGCCGGGATGCGAAAGAACCCCTGCACCTGAGGCGAGTGCAGGTTCATGGTGAGGATGCGGTCGGTCCCGGCGGTTTGCAGCAGGTCCGCCATGAGGCGCGCGGCGATCGAGATGCGGGGGCGATCCTTCTTGTCGGAGCGCGCGTAGGGGAAGTATGGCAGCACGGCGGTGATGCGTCCCGCCGAGGCGTGCTTGAGGGCGTCGATCGTCATCAGCAGCTCGATTATTCCGTCCGAGACCGGCGGGCACGAGGGCTGGATCACGAAGACGTCCGCCTCGCGAACGTTCTCGTCGATCTGGACGAGCATGTTCTCGTTGGAGAAGCGCACGACCGTCGTGCGGCAGGGGTCGGTCCCCAGGCACTTGCAGATGTCATGCGCCAGCCCTGGATGGGCGGTGCCGCCGATCACCTTGACGGCGCCGATCATGCCCCCTCCCCTGGTGGACGAGTCGCGCGCGGATCCTTCACGGCCGGGCGGAGCTCCGCGCTCGAGCCCCTTTCTTCAAGCCCTCGCGGCGATCGAGATCGGCCGTCCCTGGCGATGCAGGTAGCCGGGCAGCGCCTCGGGTTCAGGCCGGGCGCCGACTGCAGTGCCAGGCCGGCGAACCCGGTCAAGAACACGGGGCCGAGCCCGGGCGCCGGCAGCCATCTCGTGCAGGTTGACCCCGCCCCGGCCAGTCGCCAGCCGCTGGCCTCTTGCAGGCGTGGAGGCGAGCGTGACCAAGTTCCCTCCGCTCGGGCTGGAGTAGGATAGCTGACCATCCAACCCCCCGACAACTGCTCGGCCACGGCGGTCTCCTGGGGCACTCGCCCGCCCGCCTCCTCGGCCGGCGGGGGCGGTGCCACCCCGGAGCTCACGCTCACCGCTCGGCGCGGCGGACGAGCTCGATCACGGGGGCGAAGCACTCGAGGCCCGCCGCGTCGCGGGGATCGATCATGCACACGATGTGGCCGACGCCCGCCGCGTGAAACGCGAGGAGCCCGGCGGCGATCTCCACCGGCGTCCCGCCGAGCGTGCCCATCGGGAGCGGAGGGCGCGGCGCGCGCCCGGTCCGGACGATGACGCCGACCGTGCGGCCCAGCGTCGCCGGCGTCCGTCCGACGGCCGCACAGGCGGCGTCGATGCGAGCCAGCGGCTCCGCCGCCGCCCCCGCGTCCGGGTGCCACGCGGTGACGAACGCGTCGCCCCACCGCGCGGCCAGGCGCATCATCCGCGGCTGGTAGGCGGCGATCCAGATCGGCGGCCCCGCGGGCCGCGGGCCACGCGGCCTCAGCTCGCACGCCCGCGCCGCGTGGTAGCGGCCGGCGAAGTCGACCCGCCCCTCGCGCAGAAGGGGCACGACGATCTGCAGGACCTCCTCGAACCGGTCCACGCGATGGTCATAGGGATAGCCGAACGCCGCGTACTCCGGCGGGTGGGAGCCGCAGCCCAGACCCAGGATCAGCCGGCCGCCGCTCACCTCGTCGGCGGTGGTCGCCATCTTCGCGAGGAGGGCGGGGTTGCGGAAGCCGGCGCCGAGGACGAAGGTACCGATCGCGGCCCGGGTGGTCCCTGCCGCCAGCGCGCCGAGGAGCGTCCACGCCTCCCAGGTCCCCCGGGACTCGCCCTCGAGAATCCCCCAGTACGGCGAGTGGCCGATGACGAGGTGGTCGGGAACGAACAGCGCGTCGAAGCCGACGTCCTCGGCGAGGGTCGCAAGCCGCTTCAGCTCCGGCCAGCGGGGGAGCCAGCGGTCGCCTAGCCAGTCCTCCAGCACCGGCAGAAACAGTCCCAGCTCCAGCATGCGTGCGCTCCGGTCGTGAGGCTGGGTCCATGGTAGCCGTCCGCGCAAGGCGCGGCCAGCCGCTCTTGCCTGACCAGAGTCCTGAGACTAGTATGCGCGTGGGCACACGCTCGGCATGGACCCGCAGAGGCTCGACCGGTTGCGCGCGCGGATTCGCGAGACGGATCTGGCCGCCGTGGTGCTCGTGCACCCGCCCAACCTGCGGTACCTCGTCGGCTTTCACTCGAACGCCTATTCCCGGCCGCTCACGCTCGTCGTTCCCGCGGAGGGCGAGCCGACGCTGCTCGTGCCGCGCCTGGAGGAGCTCCAGGCGCGGGACATGACCCGCGTGGCCGACGTCCGGAGCTACGTGGAGTGGGACGAGGGCTCCGCAGCCGGCGGGCGCGTCGACGCCGAGTGGCTCGCGCTCCTGGTCGGCGTGCTCTCCGAGCGCGGGCTGGGGTCCGCCCGGCTCGGCCTCGAGCGGGCCCTCCTCACCGGCGGCGCGGAGCGGAGCCTCGTCGCGGCGCTGCCCAAGGTCGCGTGGTCCGACGCTAGCGGCTGGATCGAGAGCCTGCGTCTCATCAAGGGGCCCGACGAGATCGAGCATCACCGCCGGGCCGGCCAGGTGGCGGCCGCCGGGCTGGACGCGGGTCTCGCGGCCGCCCGGGCCGGAGGCTCCGAGCTCGAGATCAAGGGCGCGAGCGTGGCCGCCGCGTTCGCGGACGGCGCGCGCCGTTGCCCCGCCCTGGCCGTGGGGGCGGCCGGCAACGCGCTGGTGGGCGAGCGGATCGCCGCCGTCCACGCGCCGGCGGGGGCCCGGCGGGCCAGGCCGGGCGACCCCGTGTTCGTCGTGCTGTCGACGTCCGTGGAGGGCGCCCACTCGGAGCTGTCGCGGACGATCGTCGCCGGCGGCGCGCCCACGGAGGCGCAGCGCGGCTGGTTCCGCTCCGTCGCACGCGCCCACGACGCGGCGCGGCGACGGGCGGTGCCGGGGACTCCGGCGAGCGACCTGGACCGGGCGGCGCGCGAAGCGCTGCGGGAGGACGGGCTGGCCGAGTACCTGCCGATGCGGGCGGGCCACGGGCTCGGTCTCGCCCCCGTGGAGCCGCCCAACCTCGGGGCCGGGGACGAGACACCGCTGCGGCCGGGGATGGTGATCAGCATCGAGCCCGGCGTCTGCATTCCCGGGGCCGGCGGCGCGCTGTGGGCGGACAACTACGTCGTCACGACGGCGGGGGTGGAGCCCTTGACCGCGTACCCGATCGAGGTCGTGTAGCGGCCCGGCGCGGCCCCGGCGAGCGGGCGTCACCCCAGCGGCGCGAACCCAGGAAACGGGGGCGAACCCAGGAAACGAAGGAGAAGACGATGCGGCGAGGAACGGTGTGCGGCCTGGTCGTGATGGCAACTCTCGGCCTGCTGGCCGGGCTCGCGCTGACGGGACCCGCGGCGGCGGCGCCGGCCGGGACGGTCACCTTCGCGATCCCCGCCGAGCCCGCGACCGTCGACCCGGCCATCGAGGTCGCCGGGCCCGGATACCGCGTGCTGCTCCAGCTCTACGAGGGCCTGCTCGAATACCGGGGGAACACGACCGAGCTCGGGCCGGCGCTCGCGCAATCGTGGAAGGTGGCCGCCGACGGCACGTGGATCGAGCTGAAGCTGCGCCCCAACGTTCGTTTCCACGACGGATGGATGCTCGACGCCGCCACGGTGAAGGCGTCGATCGACCGGACCAAGGCGATGAACCGGGGCGGCGCCTTCTTCCTCCAGACCCTCAAGGAGGTGCAGGTCGTCGACCCGATGACCGTCCGCCTGGTGGCGAGCCAGCCATCGGTATCGCTCCTCTACGGCCTGCCCAAGGTGTTCATCACCGGGAAGGCCCACCTCGGCGACGCCGACCGGGGCGCGGCGTTCTTCGCGACGGGCGAGAGCGGAACCGGACCCTACCGCCTGACCCGGTGGGAGAAGGGCCAGCAGATCGTCCTGGATCACTTCGCGGACTACTGGCGCGGGTGGTCGGGGAACCACGCCGCCCAGGTGATCCAGCGCGTGGTCCCGGCGGCGGGCACGCAGCAGCTCCTGCTCGAGCGCGGCGACGCGCACCTCGTGGTGCTCGCCTCCATCGGCATCACCCAGGATCCGAAGGAGCTGGCGGCGAAGCCGGGCGTGAAGATGGTGGAGAGCCCGGCGTTCCGGGTGACCGTCATCTCGATGAACACCCAGAAGGGCCCGCTCAAGGACGTCCGCCTCCGCAAGGCGCTCCAGGCCGCCTTCGACTACGAGGGCATGGTGCAGGTTTACAAGGGCTATGCCGAGATCCCGAACAGCCCGATCCCCAAGGGCTTCACGGCCGCGTACGAGCCGGGCCTGCCGCCGTTCAAGCGCGACGTGGCGCAGGCCAGGCGGCTGCTCGCCGAGGCCGGCTACCAGGGCAAGCCGCTGACCCTGTCGTTCGTCTACACGGAGACGGAGCCCCAGGCGCGCCTGGCCGGCCTCCTGATGCAGCAGGCGGTCCAGGAGCTCGGGATCACGCTGAACCTCGAGGGCAAGCCGTTCGCCACGCTGGCCGCGCAGATCGCCAACCTGGAGACCGCGCCGGACATCCAGGCGACCCTGACGATGACGCCCAGGTCGGCCGACCCCGGCGAGCTCCTGCGGACGCTCTACCTCGGCAACAACGCCGGCAAGTCCTTCAACTACTCGTGGTACGCGAGCCCCGAGGTGGACCGCCTCCTCGCCGAGGCGGACCGCACATTCGACGACGGCAAGCGGATGGCGCTCTATCGCGAGGTGGCGCGGAAGCTCATCGACGACGCGCCCTCGATCTGGGCGGCGTACCCGAAGCTCGTCGAGGTGATGCGCGACGACGTCCAGGGCTACACGTACAGCCCCCTGAACTACAGCGGGATCTTCCCCTTCTACCCGATCTGGCTCCGGCGCTAGGGACGGCGTCCCTTGGGGCCGTCGCCGGGCCGATCTGGCTCCGGCGCGAGGAACGGCCTCCCTTGGGGGCCGTCGCCGGGCCGATCTGGCTCCGGCGCGAGGGACCGCCTCCCTGGCGCCGTCGCCAGCCGGGCGGCGGGCGGGCCGTGTCGCTGACGACGTTCCTGGTCCGGCGGCTGGGCGGTGTGGTCCTGGTGATCCTCGGGATCACCCTGGTCACGTTCGTCACGCTGCATCTCTTCCCGGCCGATCCCGCCCGCCTCCTGGCCGGGCCCGGGGCCGACGAGGCGCTGATCCGCGCCATCCGCCAAGACCTCGGCCTCGACCGGCCGCTCCCGGTCCAGTACGCGCGCTACCTCCGGGATCTTGCCCACGGCAACCTGGGCCGCTCGATCCAGACCGGACAGCCCGTGGCCGACGACCTCGCGAAGCGCCTGCCGGCGACGCTCGAGCTGGCCGTCGTCACGATGGTCGTGTACGTCGGGCTCTCCGTCCCGCTCGGCATCCTCGCCGCGGTGGCCCGCGGGCGGTGGCCGGACCTCCTGATCCGCCTCGTCTCCGTGGGCGGTCTGGCCGTCCCGGCCTTCTGGCTGGGGTTCCTGCTCCAGCTCGTCCTCTACCGCAACCTGGGCTGGCTCCAGCAGGCCGTCGGGCGCATCGCCCCGAACCTCCCCCCTCCCCCGTTCGTCACCGGCTTCTACCTCCTCGACGCCCCGCTCGCGGGCGACTGGCCGGCGCTCGCCAGCGCTGCCGTCCAGCTGATCATGCCCGTGACCTGCCTCGTCGTGTCCCGCCTGGGCGTCGGTGTCAAGCTCACCCGGACGAGCATGCTGGAGGTCGTCGGCTCCGACTACGTCCGGACGGCGCGCGCCAAGGGCCTCGCCGAGCGGGCGGTGCTCGCGCGGCACGCGCTCCGGAACGCCCTGATGCCGGTCGTCACGGCGTTCGGGGTGCAGCTCGGGTACCTGCTCGGCGGCACGCTGGTGGTGGAGGTGGTGTTCGGCTGGCCGGGCATCGGGCAGTACGCCATCGGGTCGATCACCGCGGTCGACTTCCCGGCGATCATGAGCGTCACCGTCGTGATCTCGGTGTTCTTCGTGCTGGCCAACCTCGTCGTGGACGTACTGTACCTCTACCTCGACCCCCGGCTCCGGAGCGCGTGAGTGGCCGCACCCGCGCAGCGGGCGCTCTGGGGGTGGGGCGGCGCGACCCTCCTGATCCTGGCCCTCGTCGCCGCGGCTCCCGCGCTCTCGCACCACGACCCCAACCGGATGAACATCGGGCTCGCGCTCCGGCCGCCTTCGGCGGTCCACTGGTTCGGCACCGACGAGGCCGGCCGGGACATCCTGAGCCGCGTGCTCCACGGGGGCCGCGAGTCGATCGCGGCCGCCCTGGCCGTCATCGCGGCCGCCCTCGCCATCGGCGTCGTGGTCGGCGCGCTGGCCGGCTGGTGCCGCGGGACGGTCGACGAGTTGCTGATGCGGGCGACCGACCTGTTCTTCGCGTTCCCGCCCCTGGTCCTGGCGATGGCGATCACGGCCGCCCTGGGACCGAGCCTCACCAACGCCGTGGTGGCGGCCATCGTCGTGTGGTGGCCGACGTACGCGAGGCTGGTCAGGGCCGAGGTGCTGCGCGTGCGGGAGAATCTCTACGTCGAGGCGGGCCGCGCCCTCGGGCTCTCCGACGGCCGCCTGATGCTCCGCCACGTGCTGCCTCAGACGTGGGGCGTGCTGAACGCCCGCGCGACGGTCGACGTCGGGTACACGATCCTGTTCATCGCGACCCTGGGCTTCGTCGGCCTGGGCTCGAAGCCCCCGACGGCCGAGTGGGGCGCCATGATCGCCGGCGCCCGCACGTACTTCCTCGACTCCTGGTGGACGATGACGTTCCCGGGCCTGGCCCTGTTCGTGACCGTGATCTGTCTCAGCCTGCTCGGCGACGCAATCAACGACATCGTGGGCCTGCGGGGCCGGAAGGTCTGATGGAGGGAGGGCTGGAGACCATGGCGCGCGAGCGTGACGTCGACCCGTGGCCGCACATCCGTCGCGTCGCGGAGGCCCTCGGACAGGCAGGGCAGCCGCGCGGGCTGTTCGAGGCGCTGGACCGGGCGATGGGGGCCACGCTCGGGCACCGCCTGTTCACCGTCCTGCGCTACCACCCGGACGTCCAGGAGTCCGAACGGCTCTACACGAGCCAGGGAGCCGCGTACCCGGTGGGCGGCCGGAAGACCGTCCGGCCCACGCCGTCAGCGGCGCGCGTCTTCGGCGAGCGGCGCCCCTACATCGGGCGGACCGCGGCGGACATCCGCGCCTCGTTCGCCGACGCCGAGCTGATCCTCTCACTCGGATGCGAGTCCGTCCTCAACCTGCCGGTGGTGTTCGACGGGCGCGTCCTCGGGACGGTCAACCTGCTGCACGCGGCCGGCTGGTACGACGAGGACGACCTGCCGCTCGCGCTGACCTTCGCGGCGCTGGCGGTGCCGGGGTACCTGGCCGGCCCGGGGGCGGCACCCGCCGGATGACCGCCAGCAGCTCCTGGACGGCGAGCGGCGCAGCCGGCGGCGCGGGACCTTCGCCGCGCGCCGGCCGCTACGGATGCCGATAGAGGATGCCGCCCCTCATCACGAGGTGCAGGCGTTCCGGGTCCTGGAAGAGCCGCAGGTCGTCGAGCGGGCTGCCGGCGACCGCGATGAGGTCGGCGTCCTTGCCCGGCTCCACCGTGCCGATCCGGTCGTCCAGCCGGAGCAGCTCGGCGTTGACGCGGGTCGCGGAGAGGAGCACCTCCATCGGCGTCATGACCTGGCCCTTGAGCTCGAGCTCGAGCGGGCGGTAGACCGCCATGTCGCCGAGAAGGTCGGAGCCCGAGCCGATCCTGCACCCGGCCCGGTACGCGTGGGTCAGGCTCTCCACGCTCCGGTCCCGGGCCTGGTGGATCTTCCGCAGCTGGTGCGAGCCGATGCCGTGGCGCGCCCCGTCACGCGCGATCGCCTCGTAGGTGGCCATCGTCGGGACGAGGTAGGCCCCGGCGTCCCGGATGGCGTCCGCGGTGGCGGCGTCGATGAGGTTCCCGTGCTCGATGGAGCGCACCCCCGCCTCGAGCGCCCGCCGCACCGCGGCGGCCGAGTACGCATGCGCCAGCACGTACGTCCCGGCGGCGCGCGCTTCCTCCACCGCGGCGCGCAGCTCCTCGACGCTGTACTGGGTGGTGTCCAGTTCGTCCCCCGGGGACATCGCCCCGCCCGAGGCCATGATCTTGATCTGGTCGACGTCGTGGCGGAGCTGCTCGCGGACCGCCCGCCGGACGGCGTCGGCCCCATCGGCGATCACCGCGAGCAGGCCGATGTCGCCGTCCAGGGGCGCGGTCCACTCCGCCCGCCGGCGCTTGTCGCCGTGCCCGCCGGTCTGCGAGAGGACGCGTCCGGAGACGAGCAGCCGGGGACCGGGATAGAGCCCCGAGGCCACCGCCTCGCGCAGCCCGTAGTCGGCGCCGCCGGCGTCGCGCACGGTGGTGAAACCCTGGGCGAGGCACTGCTCGATGCGCCGGAGCGCCTTGGCCACGATGAGGCTCGGCGGGTGGACCCGGTGCTGCTCCGCGGTGTTGGCGTCGACGGCCGCGACGTGCACGTGGGCGTCGATCAGCCCCGGCATGAGCGTGCGGCCCCGGAGGTCCAGGGTCGTCACGCTCCCCGCGAGCGGCCCGACGCGGCCGGACGGGACCACGTCCTTGATGACGGAGCCCTCCACCACCACCGTCGAGCCCTCCACGGGCTCGCGGCCGGTGCCGTCGATCAGCAGCGCATGGGTCAGGAGCACGATGCCCGCCATGGAGGCCTCCTGTCGGGACGCGGTGCGGTCGGGGACGCGACGCGGGGATTCTAGCAACCGCCGCGCGGCGAGGCGAGGAGGCGGGCACGGGACCGGCCGCCCGTGTAGAATTGTGCGGCCGCACGGCCAAGGAGGACGCCGATGTCGGACTGGACGCTCACGCGGATCCCCTTGACGGTGCTGGCGAGCGGCGCCGAGGTCGCGCTCGTGCTGCACGAGCTGGTCGGCCGGCGCGGGCCCGGGCCCACGCTCGGAATCTCCGCTGCGATCCACGGCGACGAGGCGGTGGGGGTCGAGATCCTCTATCACCTCCGGCAGCGCCTCGATGCCGGCGCGCTGCGCGGGCGGGTCCTCCTGCTGCCCTGCGCGAACCCCCTCGCCTACCAGGCCAACACGCGGAACACGCCGCTCGACATGACGAACCTCAACCGGGTGTTCCCCGGCGACCCGGCCGGCTGGTTCACCGAGCACCTCGCCGACACGATCACCCGGCGCTTCCTGCTGGAGCTCGACGCCTACGTGGACCTCCACGCGGGCGGCGCCTACCCGACGGTGGACTACGTGTACGTGTTCACCGACGAGCGGCTGTCGCGGAGCTTCGGCTCGCGCTTTCTCTACCGCCCCGCCCAGCCCTTCGCGGGCACCTCGGCCGGCGTCGTCGCCGGGCGGGGCCGGCCCGCGATGGTGGTTGAGCTGGGCGGCGGCGACGTGGACCAAGCCGAGTACGTCGCGCGCGGCATCCAGGGCCTCCTCAGCGTGATGCAGACGCTCGAGATGCTGCCGGGCGCGCCGCCGCCGCCGCCCGCACAGACCGTCCTCACCGAGATGGCGACGATCCGGCCGCGCGCCGGCGGGCTGCTGCTCCCGGGCGTGGCGGAGCTCGGGCGCGAGCTGGGCCCCGAAGCCGTCCTGGGGCGGGTAGTCCATCCCCAGACGTTCGCCGAGCTCGAGGTCATCCGCGCGCCGTACCGCCGCAACGTGACCATCCTCGTCCACCGGACGGCGGACGTCGTCGAGCCCGGCAGCTACGGCTACATGATCGGGAACCTGGAGAGCGCCGGCAAGTAGACCACCGCGCGAACCGGCCGGGGCGGCTGGCGGTCACCGGGCTCGTGTGGGCCGGCATCGCCGCAGCGGCTGGCGGCGGGCCCGGCCCCGGCTTCGAGAAGACCGGGTCTCGCGTCGGGGTCGCCGCGTGCCGGGTCGTCAAGGTCCACGTCGACGGCGGTCGCTCGGGGAACGTCCGCCGTCGCGTCTGCCGTCCACGCGTCTCGCAAACGGGCGGGTCAAGCCTTGCCCGACTCCTCGGGCCCCCCGCGTGCTGGCAGACCGCGCTGTAGCAGATGCCGACAGGCTCCCGGCGCGACCGAGTGATGGCAATTGGAAGACCCGCAGGGGCTGAAGGAGGCAAGAACTACATGGCTCCGAGGAACTCGCACGTCCGGTCGGTCTCCTCCCCGCCGGTCCGTCATCCGTCCTGCGGACTGCGAAGACGATCAGCGGCACGGCGGGGCGCCTCAGAGACTTGGAGGCCTCACCGACGCCCCCGCGGCTGATGTGCTGGAGTTGCAGCTGTTCCCGCTCCGTCGGAGGCGTGCAGGTGCCGAACACCACGATCTGCCTCCCCCGCTGGCGCCAAGGAAGCCCGCGTCCGTCGGCCGGCCCCCAAGGCACGATGTTCGCACGAGATCTCGTCAAGGGGATCACCCCGAAAGGGGACGCGACCCATGAACGGCAGTGGAGGATCTCGCGGCGCATCCCCAGATGCTCAGGCTCGGTGCGCGGCGGCGCGCTCCGGCCTATCGGAGGGATCGATGAAGCGGCAGCGTAGACGACACTCCATGGTGGCGGTGGGGATGGTGGTCGCGCTGATCTGCACCGTCGGAACAGCTGTGACGGGGGTGTCGGCCGCCGAGTTCTCCGAGGCCGAGCTCTTCCTCGAGCTCAACGACACCGATGGAGGCCTGGGCATTCATGCATCGATCGACGGGGGGCCCTTTGCCGTGCTGGAGATCAAGGACCCCAGGCGCCGGACGATACTGAAGATCACCGCTCAAGGTCGCCTGGCGGCGCAGGGGCTCACGCAGCTCGTCCTCGCGAGCGCGGAGTCGTCGTCGTCCGACGAGCCATCGCCCGACACGTTGCTCCGCCAGTTTCCCGAAGGGACATACCAGATCGGGGCCACAACCCTCGACGGAGAGGAGCTCAAGACCACGGTCAGGCTCAGCCACGTGTTGGCAGCGCCTCCGTCCAACGTTCGCGTTTCAGGAGTGCCGGCGGCGGAGAGTTGCGACACCGTTCCGCTGCCGTTCGTTCCAGCTGGCCAGTCGCCCGTGATCGACTGGGATCCCGTGCGGCGGGCGCATCCCACCCTCGGCAAGCTGGCATCGGTCCAGATCGTCAGGTACCAGGTCCACGTCGAGCAGGGCGACGTCAAGTTCACCGTGGACCTTCCACCCTCCGTGACCAGGTTCCAGGTCCCGGCCGCGATCCTGGCCTCGGGGGGGACGTTCACGTTCGAGGTCATCGCCAGGACGGCCACCGGCAACAGCACCGCGGTGGAGACCTGCTTCGACGTGGAGTAGCTCGTCAATCCCGCCGCGAGAACAGGGCGCACCCCGGGGCAATCCCGCTCGGAGCTTCTGCGCGTTGTCGGCCCACGATTCGGCGGCTCGATTCACGCCTCTTTCGGACACCTCGGGATGGTGAGGAACCCGATTGAGGTGCGCCTCCAAGCGTCACCTACCTCTGAGATGAGCGCGAGCAGTCCGGGCTGAGCATCACGGGTAGAAGCCTCGGATCCGGAAGGCCTCGGCCACGCGGCCGATGCCCACCATCAGCGCCGCCGTCCGGAGGTCCACCCGCTCGCGCTTCGCGGTGGCGTTCACTTGATTGAACGCGCGGGTCATAATCTCCTGCAGGCGCGAGTTGATCTCGCTCTCGCGCCAGAAGTGGTACTGGAGCCCCTGCACCCACTCGAAGTACGAGACGATGACGCCCCCGGCATTGGCCAGGATGTCGGGGATGACCAAGATTCCCCGGTCACTGAGCATCGAGTCGGCCTCGGGGTTCGTGGGACCGTTGGCGCCTTCCACGATGATCTTGGCGCGCACCCGGTCGGCATTCCGCTCCGTGATCTGGCCACCGAGGGCGGCCGGCACGAGCACATCGCAGGGGAGCCCGAGCAGCTCGGCATTCGAAACCGGGTCCGTATCGGCAAAGCCCGCCACCGTGCCGGCCTGGGCGGCGTGCAACGCGAGCGCCCTGATGTCCAGACCCTTCGCGTTGAAGACGCCACCCCCCGCGTCGCTGACCCCGACCACTGTCGCGCCTTCCCGCCACAGCAGCCGGGCGGTCACCGAGCCCACGTTTCCGAATCCCTGGATCGCCACCCGGGCACCCCGGAGCTCGAGTCCCACCTCTCGCACCGCCTGGCTCAGGACGTACACGAGGCCCCGCCCCGTCGCATCGCGGCGTCCGGCTGACCCCCCGATCAAGAGCGGCTTGCCTGTCACGACCCCTGGCACCGTTCGCCCCTGGGTCATGGCGTAGGTGTCCATGATCCACGCCATGGTCTGCTCGTCCGTGCCCATGTCCGGGGCCGGGATGTCAAGGTCAGGTCCGATCATCAACATGACCTCGGCGGTATACCGCCGGGTCATGTGCTCCAGCTCGCGCGAGCTCATGCGGCCTGGCTCGCAGGCCACGCCGCCCTTCGCACCGCCGTAGGGTAACTGCATGAGGGCGCACTTCCAGCTCATCAGCATGGCGAGCGCCGACACCTCGGGGAGGGAGACTCCTGGGTGATAGCGGATCCCTCCCTTCGTCGGGCCCAACAGGGTGCTGTGATGGACTCGGTACCCCAGAAACACTTCCGTGTGGCCGTCGTCCATGCGCGTAGGGACGCTCACGACGAGCGCCCGACGAGGATACCGGAGGCGCTCGTGGATGCCGGGATCGAGGGCCAGCCGCTTGGCGACCGCATCGAGCTGCTGCAACGCCGTCCGGTACGACTCGGAACTATCAAACGTGCTCGAGCTGATCGAGGCCATGAACCTCTCCTCCGCCAAGACCCCGTCCGGCGACCAGTTGGTTGATCTGTCGGCTCTGATCCGGAGAGAGGGGACTCACCGCCAGTGTGAAGCTGGCGGCCTGCCAGCGATGATCAAGCGCATCTCGCCGTCAGCATCATGCCAATTGCGACGCCCAGGCGGTCAGCGCCCACGACGACGTGCAGGCGCGCGACAGAAACATCCCCGGCTCCGGCCCGAAGACCTGCGGGTATGTTTGCCCGCGAGACCCACGCGCGCGACGCTGGCTGGCCTGAGGCCCGTGAAGGGCCTGCTCGGGCACTCCACGCCGACGATGACGATGCACGACATCCCCGCCGACCTTCACGCGATGCGGGCGGCCCACCGGCGATGGGCCAGGCGCCGCCAGCCGGGTCTCCGGGGGACGTGGGCGGCAGAAACGGCGAAGGCGAGGAAGTACCCGGCGACTGACGAGATGGTGGGTCAGATGGGCACACGACAGACCGGCGCTGGCTCCCTGGCTATTCGGTACCGCCAACGGATCCGTCACCCGACGCCGTCAACCTTGAGCAATGCATGCCACGTCAGGCGCCGCGAACGGCAGGACGCGGGCCGGTGGGCAGGCGCCGCGACGCCACGAGGCGGGCCGGCGCGTCACCGGAGGGCGTGGAGCGCTCGGTCCAGCGCGACCGCGATCTCCTCGACCTCCCGCTCCGTCATCGGCGTGGACAGGCAGCCGAGGCCATTCGTGTTGACCACCACGCCGGCGTCCAGCAGGGCGTGGCACAGGCGGTCGGCCCGCGCCCCTGCTTCGGGGTCCACGTCGCGGTAGTTCCGGAGCGGTCGGCCGGACAGGACGATCCGGAAGAGCGACGCCGCGCCAGTCACCTGCCCCGGGACTCCGTTCGCTCGGAGCATCTCATCGAGCCGCGCCCGGAGCCGCCTCCCGAGCGTTTCCAGCCGCTCGAACTCCGGCTCGGTCATCGCGTGCATCGCCGCGAGCCCGGCCGCCATCGTCACCGGGTTCCCGCTGAACGTCCCGCCGGAGAGGATCCGGGGGCCGCTCGTGCCGGGATCGAACACGTCCATCACCTCCGCGCGGCCGCCGGTCGCACCGACCGGGAAGCCGCCGCCCATGATCTTCCCGAGGACGGTGAGGTCGGGGTCCCCCCCGTACCGGCCCTGCGCTCCCCGATAGCCGACCCGGAACGAGATGACCTCGTCGAAGATCAGGAGGATGCCGTGGCGGCGGGTCACGTCGCGGAGGAAGGCGAGGAACCCGTCCGCGGGCGGGATGAACCCCATCTGGTTGGCGAGCGGGTCCACGATCACGGCGGCGAGCTCGGTGCGATGACGCTCGATCGCGCGCTCGCAGGCGTCGCGGTCGTTCCAGGGCAGGACGAGCGTCTCCAGCACGCGGTGCTTCGGGATCCCGCCGGAGGACGGCACGCTGGCGGGCGCGTCGTCCGGTCCCCAGTTCTCGGGCCTCGAGTTGAAGCTCACCTGGACGTCATCGTAGTACCCGTGGTAGGCGCCCTCGAACTTCGCGATCCGGTCCCGTCCCGTGTAGGCGCGCGCGGCCTTGATGGCCATCATGATCGACTCCGTGCCCGAGTTGCCGAACCGGATCCGCTCGAGGCCCGCGACCCGTTCGCACAGGAGCTCGGCGAGCTCGACCTCCTCCGGCGTGGAGCTCGCGAAGGCGCTCCCGCGCGCGACCTGGCGCGTGACCGCCTCCACGATCGGGCGGAACCCGTGGCCATGGATCAGGGCCGTGAAGTTGTTCAGCGCGTCGAGCCGCTCGACGCCGTCCGCGTCCGTCACGCGACAGCCCGCGCCGGAGGCGATATAGCACGGGTGCGGCCGGATGCGCATGTTCGCCTTCGAGGTGCCGCCGGGGATGACCTTCCGGGCGCGCTCGAAGAGCCGGGCGGATGCCGAGCGGTCCTCGTGTCCCTTCGTCACCTGCGTCTCCTCCCTGGGCCGGCGGGCGCCGACGGTTCACACGGCACGCCGGGCCGGCCACGCGTCGTGGCCCCACTGTACCACCGTGGCGGCTCGCCCGGGACGCGCCAGGCGCTCGTGCGATCCACCGCCTCGCGGTTCGCACGCCCGCTCAGGCGCTCTACAGGGTCCCGCGCTCCATCTGGGTCACATCAAGAGTCTCCTCGCCGAGAAACGAGCGGCCCGCTACTCACGCAACATGCTCCGGCTAATGCGGGCGACCCTGTCCGTGATCCTCGGGAACGCGGTGGAGGATGGGCTCATCAACCTCAACGCCGCCTTGCAGTTGGCCCGTCGACGACGGAGCCAGACCGGGACGCTGACACCCGCGGATCGGCAACGCACCATCCGACCTCTCGCCCCCGACGACGTGAAATCTGTGCTCGCGGCTGCGGAGAAGACCCTACGACCTCCACACGTTCGCGACCGAGCTGCTCGCTCAGGGAGCGCCCATCACCTACGTGGCCGCACAGCTCGGGCATTCGAAGCCGACTACGACACTCCAGTGTACGCACACTGGCTGCCGCGCGGCGACAAGCACTGGGTCGATGCGCTCGACAGCACGGGTGCGAAGGCCCCTGGTGACCAATTGGTGACCAATCGGGCGATCGGGGCTGGAGGCGTCGTGGCAGTGCTTGAAAGGCTGGAGCCGACGATCGGACTTGAACCGATGACCTGTCGATTACGAATCGACTGCTCTACCAACTGAGCTACGTCGGCCCCGGACTCGCAGGGTACCACATCCGGGGCGGCTTTTCTTCGGCATTGCCGCGGTTCCGGGTCACGTGCCTTGGGCCGCCCTCCTCGGTTCACGAGTGCCCCAGCGTGCCCCGGAATGCCGGGTTGTGCGAGGGGATACAGCAAAGTGGGACATCCCGGAGTGCGGTCGCAAACGTGGCCCACATCGGGGTGCTCTCGAGGGCCGCCTTGTCGTCGCGGACCTCAAGACAGCCGCCCGGACGTACACGGGTCTGCAGGTCTCGGACGCACTCAGCTCTCCCTACGGCGACGCCACATCCATGAACGGCCTGGCCGTTCCAGGAGGATCTCCGGCTCTACTTCAGCGTGCTGACAAGACGAAGCCGCCAGAGCTCCACCGCTTAGCCCTGAGCCGAAAATAACGCACGCGACGAGAGCATGGTGATCCGATCGTAGAGCACTTCGGTTACGGGATTCTGGGTGAGGCGCAAGACCTGGCGCCCGTCGATCTGCGCCAGGCGGCCGGCGCGCGCGATCAGCAGGAAGCGCAGGGTGCGCATGCTGCGGAAGACGAACGCGTAGGTGCGCTTCTGCGAGCGAGGCTTGGTCGTGGCGATCGTCTGGAGCTGGAAGCTGCGCAGGAGATCATGGGCGAGGAGGCTCAAGTGTTGCGAGGCGCTGTTCGCCCCGTAGTGGTGAGTGGGCACGACGTCGAAGGCGAACTCGCCCTTGAGTTCGCCATAGGTATTCTCTTGGGCCCCATGCCCGGCAATGAACGCCCACAGCGCCACCGGAGCGAGCGCGGACCTGGCGAAGGATGAACCGCATGCTACGTCGGTAGCGCAGCCCGTTCCTGGTCTAACCGAAACCGGGCTCCGCGGCCTACACCGCCCGAAAGACCGGGTTCGGAGTCACCGGCACCGCCCTGATCATCTCGGCCGGAACCGAGATCATCCGGGGGAACGCCGTCGATGATCCGGCAATCGGCATCGGACAGGAGCTGCCCAGACGTTCTGAGGCCCTGACCTCCGCGCGCCCGATTGCACAGTCCACAGTGCAGGCTGCACAATTCGGTGTGCAGTGCCCTCGAACACAATGATTCTTTGATGGTTTCGATTGCTTCAACTGCTCCGAGCGGAGGTCGCTGCCCTGTCTACTGTGCACCCCTTTCCAGCGACCCTGCTCCGCCGTGAACCGTGGACACGTTACCGAAGTATCCGGCGCATCGGCGAAAATCGACCCACTCTGGGAGCACCGGTGTCGTGGCACGGATCTCGCTCTCTCAGGCTGGGAACTCTGGCGCATTGTTCCCGGGCGAGTCTTGTCGGAGCGATGCTTGCCGACGCTCTCATGGTTTCCAGGGGCAGAGGCCCGCCTAGCGGCTGGGTTCACGCTAGGAAGTGCGTTTCGGCTGCCATTTTCGAGGTTGGACTGCCAAGATCTGGAAGAGTCAGTCTTTCAGATCTGCAGCATTTCAGAGCCGGGAGGAGAACGTGGCCACCATCTCCAAAGCGAAAGATCTACTCCCTCTGCTTGCAGAAGTTGAAACCGCGGACGACCCGATCGCAGCGCTTGAACAGCGAGGCCATGTCCTCAGTCCAGCCCTGAAGGCAAGGCTCAAGTCCGTTCGTGCGCCGACCCCAGCTCAGCAACGGTTGTGGAAGCAGACTGCCCTGAAAGCAGGCACGTCGCAAGTTACCTTCGGCCAGCATCCGCAACTTACACCACGCGCGTTATCTCCCAACGAATTCGAATTCAGCGCCGGCGTGAAAATGTCGGCAGCGAACGACATCTTGGCCGGCTTATTGGCAAACGGCACCATTCCAGACGTGCTGTTCCTCGACGAGCTACTCTCATCGGGCAACATTGATGTACTACTACGCTTGTTTCGGGTGGACCAGCCGGGCGGGCGCCTCGGAAGGTTCTTCATTACCGGGCCGCCGGTGGCTACACCGATTGGTGAAGGACTCGATCGCGTTGCGCTGACGATTCCGTTTCGCCTCAACTTCGAACGAATCATCAAGACACCTTTCCTTCAAGTTCGGACGGTGGTGACTTTCGCCACAGGACGGATGCGACTGAGCATCAAACTTGCCACAGAGACAACCACGGCCGGTAATGGCGCACGGAATCTGGTGGTCCAATTGGATCTGTCACAGGGTACAGACGCCCGCCTCGAGATTGACGCGAACTCGCCGGTGCAACTCGTAAGTCCGCCTGCTCCCGGCCAGATCGACCTTCTGGCGGGCCTTTTACAGAACGAAATTCAGCAGCGGCTCGGCGGGTCTCTCCGTTTGACCCTTAGCGCCAACATTCCGCTCCCGTTCGGAAATCTTGAAATCGCCAGGGTCGTGCTTCTCACTCGCGGAGACGCTCTTTTGGTCGGAATCAAGGTCGTCGGAACGCAAGGCTTGGGCAGCCCCGACACGCTCGTCGCACACTTCCCGAACCCGGACACAAATCTCTTTACCCGTGTTCACGATCAGCTTCTCCGCATCATTATTCAAAAGGCAGCGAAGAGCGGCGTACTGACACGGGTGGCGAAAGGGACTCACCCCGATGCAGTGATCGATAGCGCCGATATTGCATTCGGGAAAGACACGATCAAACTGATCGCGAAGGGAAAGATTGTCGACCTCTGTCCCGGCGACGTAGACCTAAACTTCACAGTCACAACAACTCTGACCATTACGTTTGAAGCGCAAAACACTGAGGTTCACATTAAGAAGGAAACAAGCAAGGACCTCGATAACACGGACGTCATACTTTGTGCGCTGGGCACCCTCGGGCTTGCTCTGCTCGCCGCGGTTGCTGCCCTCGTGTTCCACGGAATAGGCATAGCGTCGGGCATTACCGCGGTCCTGGCGTTTGGCGCCATCGGCGTTCTTACGGCGATCCTTGCATTCGACAGCAACGACTTCGCGCTCGCATTTGGCAGCGGAGGTGATAATAAGCCAACGATTA
>DASZOL010000107.1:0-77873 GCA_035550795.1 Candidatus Methylomirabilota bacterium | reverse complement strand
GGCCAAGGGCGTGCACGAGCGGCTGGTCATCGCCCGACACGCCTTGCGGAACGCAATCCTCCCGGTGGTCACGTGGAGCAGCCTCTTCCTTGGCGTCGCCCTGGGGGGCTCGGTCGCGGTCGAGAAGGCCTTCGGCGTTCCCGGGCTCGGCTTGACTATGATCGACGCCATCCTGGACCGGGACCTGCCGGTGGTCCAGAACCTCGTGCTCCTGTACACGATGGTCTTCGTGGCGATCAACCTGATCACGGACCTGAGCTACGCCTGGCTGGATCCGAGGATCCGTTACGACTAGGACTGGCCAGCCAGCCTCCCGGGCGAGGACACTCCGGTGAAGACGTTCGGCGGCACGCGACCGTGGTGGACCGAGGAGGGCATGGCTCCGTGAACACCATCCGCGTTCTCACGGGACAGGGTGTGGCGGTCCGCTCCGGCCTCGAGACGAGAGCCGCGAGGATTCCCCTGCACCGGGGCCTCACGTGGTCGAGAACCTTCGCCCGCCGCTACCCGTTGCCCACCGTGTCCGGCATCGTCACCGCGCTCATGATCTTGCTGGGCCTCCTCGCCCCGTGGGTGTCGCCCGATGACCCCCTCCGGCCCAATGTCCTGGCAAGAGCCCAGGCACCGAGCTGGCAGCACTGGCTGGGGACGGATTTCATCGGCCGGGACGTGCTGAGCCGGATCGTCCACGGGACCACGTGGTCCCTGTTCGTCGCCGTGACGTCCGTGCTCCTTGGCACGACGGTGGGAGCGGTGTGGGCGGTCGCCAGCGCCTTCTTGGGCGGCAGGTTCGACCTGCTCGGCCAGCGCGTGGTCGAGGTGCTGCTATCCTTCCCGCCGATCCTGCTGGCGCTGTTGCTGGCCTCGGCCCTCGGCGCGAGCACCTGGACCGTCATCCTGGCGATCGCCGCGACCAGGGTGGCCTACGGCACCCGCATCATCCGGGCGCAGGCCCTGGCCGTGAAGGGGATGCAGTACGTCGAGGCCGCCCGGAGCGTCGGCTCGTCCTCGGGGCGGATCATCTTCCTGCACATCGCCCCCCAGTGCATCGGGCCGTACCTGGTGCTCGTCACCACGTCCCTCGGCATCGCCATCGTGCTGGAGGCCACGCTGGGCTTCCTCGGCGCCGGGATCCCACCGCCCACGCCGACCTGGGGCAACATGCTGGGCGACGCGGCCTCCATACTGATCCCCCAGTGGCACCTGGTGGTCTTTCCGGGGGCGGCGATCGTCGTCGCGGTCCTGGCCTTCAACCAGTTCGGGGACGGCCTGCGCGACGCCCTGGACCCCAGGCTCCGCGGCACCAACCTCTAGCGGGCCGGGCCGAGGAGCGTCGCATCCCTCGTCCTCGTTCGGTCCGGCCCTCCCGCTGCACCGGGGGCCCGAATGATGCGGGAAGGCCATCAAAATGAAGCCAACATCGGATGGCCGCATTGTGTGCAACCGGTATGTTCGCCGTGTACACGACGTCCCCCGAGCGAAGGCCACGAGGGGAGACCCGATCTCCCCGAACCTGCGGGGCGGCGCGAGTCCGAACGGCCCGTCCTGTGGACGCGGAGGAGTGGGACATGAGTGGCGAAGGGCCCAGGCCCGAGCCGGATTTCGACCGCGTGCGCACGGCGCTCCTCCACCAGCGCGAGCCGGACCGGGTCCCGCTGCATGACCACGTCGACGGGTACCTGAAGCGCCAGTTCCTGGGGTTGACCACCGCGCTGCCCACGACCCGGACCCACGGCGGCATGGGCGCGAGTGGACGGCTCCCTCTCGAGCACGAGGTGGAGTTCGCGTGCCGGGCCGGCTACGACTACGTGACGCTGGGCGCGAGCATGCACGCGACGATCACCGGGACCTCTACCCTTGTCGCCGCCAAGTACGCGGCCTTCGGCGACGAGTACCAGGAGCGGGGCTGGGCGAACGAGGGCGACGGCGTCATCACGACCGCCCGCGAGTTCGAGGGCTTTCCGTGGCCCGACCCCGCGGAGTTCGACACCACGCTCTTCGAGCGCGCCACGGCGCTGCTGCCGCCCGGGATGAAGGTGCTGGTCGACCACGGCAAGGTGTTCACCGGGGTGTGGTGGCTCATGGGCTTCGAGGCGTTCTGCCGCGCCATCAAGCGTGACCCGGGCCTCATCGCCCGGATGTACGACCGGGTAGGGGCCGCCCAGTGCCGGATCCTGGACGTCGCGACCGATTTCGAGTGCGTCGGGGGCGTTCGGTTCGCCGACGACCTCGCCTACTCGGAAGGGCTCATGGTGTCCCCGGCCCATCTGCGCCAGCACTTCTTCCCATGGCTCAAGGCATGTGTCGACCTCGTCCACCGCAAAGGCAAGGTCTTCATCTACCACAGCGACGGGGACGTGCGCCTGGTGCTCGAGGACCTCATCGCCTGCGGCGTCGACGGCCTGCATCCGATCGAGCCCAAGGCGATGGACATCGCCGAGCTCAAGCGGAAGGTCGGGCGTCGCATCGCGCTGTGCGGCAACATCGATCTCGGCTACACGCTCACCCGCGGCACGCCCGCGGAGGTCGACGCCGAGGTCAAGGAGCGCATCCGGGTGCTGGCCCCCGGCGGCGGGTACCTCTTGGGCAGCAGCAACTCGGTGCCCGAGTACGTGCCGCTCGAGAACTTCAACGCCATGCGGGAAGCCTGCTTCCGGTATGGTCGCTATCCGATCTCCATCAGCTGATGAGGTGTGAGCTCCGGCGACGGGCCGACAGACGTCACGTCGTCGCACACGCTGTCGGGATCCAGTCGGGCTGGCAGCGTGTTGGCCGACGGGGTTCGACGGAAGGCGCGTTGCGGGGGGCGTGGGTCCGGGGCGCGCCCGTGCGATGTGGCGGAGAGTCTCATGATGGGCAAGATCAGTGAGTGCCACAAGGTCCACCCCTCGAGCGAGTGCCACCACGTCGTCCCCGGTGCGACCGAGGAAGAGATACGCCGTAGAGCGGCCGAACATGCCAAGTCGCACGGGTTGACTCCCTCGCCCGAGCTCCTGGCGAAGGTGAAGGCGTACATCGAGGAGGAGTCAAGCGGAAGGCCGTCGACGGTCCGAGGTCCAGTCCCGGGCCTGGAGCGGCTTGCCTGGAAGCCCCCGAGCCCGGCGGAGGAGACGGATCCGTGATCGATCTGGCGCAACTCAGACAGCACGTGATTGACGGCGAGCAAGACGAGGCCGTCGCCCTGACCCGGGGAGCGATGGACGCCGGATGCCCGCCCGACGCGATCTTCAAGAGAGCGCTGTTCCCCGCCATGGACGAGGTCGGGCGTCGGATGCAGCGACAGGAGTACTTCATCCCCGAGGTGCTGCTCGCCGCGCGTACCATGCAGGCGTGCGCGGAGCTCCTCCGCCCGCTCATCGTCACGGATCCGGCTCTCCGGCCGGTGGGCAAGGTGGTGGCCTGCACGGTGTCGGGCGACCTTCACGACGTCGGCAAGAACCTCGTCTGTCTCATGCTCGAGGGGGCGGGGTTCAGCATCGTCGACCTCGGCAACAACTGCCCGCCCGAACAGGTGGTGGCCGCGGTCCGCGAGCACGCGCCGGACATCGTCGCCCTGTCGGCGATGCTCACGACCACGATGCTCAACATGCGGCGGGTCGTCGAGGCGCTCGAGGCGGCCGGGCTCCGCGACCGGGTGTTCGTGATGGTCGGGGGCGCGCCGCTGGATGCGGGCTACGCCCGTGAGATCCACGCGGACTTCTACAGCGACGACGCGCCGGGGGCGGCGGCACGCGCCCGCCAGCTCGTCGGCGCGGTCTGACCAGGAGGGCGGATGCTCATCGTGGGCGAGCGGATCAACAGCACACGGGCACCCATCCAGGCGGCGATGGCCCGCCGAGACGGCGAGTTCCTGGTCAACGAGGCCCGCCGGCAATGGGAGGCAGGGTCCCACTACCTCGACGTCAACACCGCGACGATGCTCGACGCCGAGCTGCCCTGCATGCGGTGGCTCGTGACGCTCATCCAGGAGGCGATCGCCGGAGCTCGGCTGGCCATCGACAGCCCCGACGCCCGGGTGCTCGAGGCCGGGCTCGAGGCCCACCGCGAGCGGGCCCTGCTCAACTCGATCACGGCCGAGCGAAAGCGCATCGACGAGGTCCTGCCGCTCGTCCACGAGTTCCGGCCCCAGGTGATCGCCCTCACGATGGACGACGACGGCCTCCCGCGGGACGCCGACAAGCGGTTCGCCATCGGCGCCCGCCTGATCGAGGTGCTGGCCGGAGCCGGCGTCCCGCTCGACGATATCTTCGTCGACCCACTCGTCTTCCCCGTGAGCGCCGAGCCCGACGCCGGCAGGATCGCGCTGGACATCATGCAGAAGCTGCGCGATGCCTACCCCGGCGTGCACACGATCTGCGGGCTCAGCAACGTCTCCTACGGCATGCCTCTCCGCAAGCACATCAACCAGGTCTACATGGTGATGGCCCTGACCCGCGGGCTGGACGCCGTCATCGTCGACCCGCTCGACCAGCGGATGATGGCGAACATCGTGACGGGGCGCATGCTGCTCGGGCAGGATGCCGGGTGCAAGGGATATCTGACGGCCTACCGGGAGGGCCGCCTGGACGTGGAGCCCGCCGTGGTGGGGAACCGGGCGTGAGCGACGCTGCGGTCCGGGGGCTGGCCGGCCGGGTGAGTCGCCTCCCGCTGCCGGCGCCGGCGATTCCGCCCGACCTCGTCCTGCGGCTCCAGAAGTACCGCGACCTCGGCCGGGTTCCCCCGGTGGTCCGGGAGGCCGCCCAGGTCGCGGCGGCCGACGCCAGCGGACTCGTCGAGCCGGCAGCCGTCGTGTGGCGCGGGTCGGTGACCGCGGTCGATCCCGGCGGCCTCGTGACGCTCGATCAGGTGCACTGCTTTCACAGCCGGACGCTGGCCCGGCTCCTGGCGGAATCGACCGAGGCGTACGTGTTCGTGATGACGCTGGGGCCTGCCCTCGAGGCGCGCACCCAGCGACTGCTGGAGGAGAAGCTCTACGTCGAAGCGGTCCTCCTGGACACCGCCGCGTGGGCGGCCATCGAGCTCCTGCGGCAGGCCCTCAAGCGCTGCCTCGCCGCCGAGGCCCGCGCGCGCGGCCACGTCCTGACCGCGCGGCTGGGCCCCGGTCACGGCGACTGGGCGGTCGACGAGCAGCCGCGGCTGCTGGGGATATTCGACGATGTGCCCCTCCCCGTGACCGTCAACGAGTTCGCGTGCATGCTGCCGCGGAAGTCCGTCTCCGGGCTGTTCGGTGCCGCGCCCATCCAGGGCAGAGGGTAGAGGACGAGCAGCGCCGTGCGCAACGATCTCCGTGAGGCCATCACCCGTGCGTCGTTCGCGATCACGCTGGAGATCGTGGCGCCCCCGCGAGAGTCGGCCCTGAGAACCGCGCTGGGGCCCGCGCTCGCGCTGGCGCGGGCGCTGCAGGGCGATCGCCGCATCGCGGCCCTGAGCGTGACCGATCGGGTGCGATCCGATGACGATCACGACCCCGGGGACGTCGCCGCGGAGCTCGCGTCGGCGTTCGGTACGGTGCCACTGGTCCATCTGTCCGGCAAGGATCGGACGCCCGCCGACCACGAGCGCGCCGTTGCCCGACTGCGGACCCTCGGCCTCGCGAACATCCTGTGCGTCACGGGCGATCGGCTGAAGACGCCGCCGCCCGGACGGCGGGTGCCCTATGTCGACAGCGTGGATGCCGTGACGGTGGTCCGGCGCGGCTGGCCCGAGGCGCTCGTGGGGGCCGGCATCTCCCCCTACAAGTACACGGAGGAGGAGACGTTCACCCAGCTGTTCAAGATGGCCAAGAAGGAGGCAGTCGGGGCGGCCTTCCTCGTGACCCAGGTCGGATGGGACATGCGGAAGCTGGCGGAGCTGGCGCGCTATCGCGCGGACCGCAGCGCCTCGCGCCCGGTTCTGGCGAACGTCATGCTCCTCCCGCTCGGCGTCGCCCGGTACCTTCACAAGGGGGCCGTGCCGGGGGTGCTGGTGAGCGACGACCTCCTCGCCCTCGTCGAGGCCGAAGCGGCGTCCCCCGACAAGGGCGCGGCGGCACGCCTGAACCGGCTCGCCCTCCAGATCGTCGGGGCCGAGCGGCTCGGCTATGCGGGCGCGCACCTGAGCATGGTGACGCGCGGGGAGGACGTGAGCCGCCTCCTCGAGCTCGTCGAGACCTGGCGCACCCGGCTCCCCGGGCTCGAGGACTGGTGGCGCGCCTGGGAAGCACAGCTCCGCCTCCCCGGGGGCCGGGTGGCGGAGCTCGGGACGGCGCCGGGCTTCTTCATCCGCGCTCCGGACGGGTCCGACGGGGCCGCCCGTCCCCCGGGCAAGGCCGAGCTCCGACGCTATCGCGTCGGACGGGCGATCCACCGGATCGCCTTTCATCGGGCCTCTCCCGTCTACTGGATCCTCCGTCCCCTGGCGCGGCGCGTCCGACCGGGCGGCCGGGTCGAGGCGCGGGTCGCGCGCCTCGAGCGCCGGATCAAGGAGCCCCTCTTCCACTGCCGGATGTGCGGCTTCTGTCGGCTGCCGGAGACCTTGTACGTCTGTCCGGAGACCTGTCCGAAGGGCCTCGCCAACGGGCCGTGCGGCGGGAGCATGAACAACCGCTGCGAGGCCAGCACCTGGGAATGCGTCCACAGCGTGCGCTACCGGCTGGCCAAAGCGATGGGCCAGCTCGACCGGCTCGAGCGCGTCCTGGTCCCCCCCGCGCCGGAGCCGCGGCGGGGCAGCTCGTGGGTGCGCCACTTCGCGGGCACGGTTCCGGGCCGGCCCGTCGCGCGCGCCGCGTCACCGCCCGCGCGGCGAGTGGCCGGGTAGCCGGCCGTGGAAGGCGGCGAGCGCGTCCTGCGGCGGCGCCGGCCCCGCGGCGAGGGTCGCGACCGGCGGGAGCCGCGGCTGCTGCGGGAAGACGTGTACGACGCCGTGTGCGGCGAGATCGTGACGGGCGAACTCCGCCCCGGCCAGTTCCTCGGCGAGGAAGGGCTGGCGTCCCGCCTGGGGACCAGCCGGACGCCGGTTCGGGAGGCGCTCGTGCGCCTCCAGCGGGACGGCCTGGTCGAGATGGTCCCCCACCGGGGCGCCTTCGTCCGCTGGCCGTCCCCCAAGGACGTCGAGGACGTCTTCGACATCCGGATCGCAGTCGAGGGCCTGGCCCTCCGGAAGGCCTTCCCTCGGCTCGATGAAGGCGTCGTGCGGGGTCTTCTCGACCGGCTGGAGCTCCAGGCGGAGAGCCTCCCGCGCGTCTCGGCCGGCGAGGCCGAGGCCCTGAGCGTGGAGCTCCACCTGGCGCCGCTGCGCGCGGCCGGCAACGCGCGCGCCGTCACCCTCATCCGGCGGTTCCGCGAGCAGGTCTACCCGGGCCGCATGCTCTACGCGGCGCCGGACGGGCGGCTCTGCGAGATCCGGGCCCGCCGGGTGATCGCCGACCACCGGGCACTGCTCCAGGCCATCCTCGCGCGAGACCTGGAGCGGGCGCTGCGGACCCTCGAGCGGCACCTGGAGGGTATGAAGGACATGGTCATGGAGGCGCTGCGGGAGGGCGGCTGGCCCGGCGAGCGGAATGCGCTCCGGGATTGAGGCGCGGATCGACGGGTGAGCCGCCTGCCGAGGACTTCAGCCTCCTGGACGGGCGGGCCGTGCCGGGCCACGACCCGACGCGGGATCACGGCCACGGTGCGCGGGTGCAGCGCATCCTCGAGGGCTGAGGCGCCCGGCCGACGGCCGTCCCATCGCCGGCGTGGAGGGGCTCATGGGAGCCGTGATCACACGGAAGGTCGGCTTCCTCCTGGTCCTGATGACCGGGGCGGCGCTCCTCGCCCTCGCCGTGTTCTAGTGGTTTCTCACCGAGACGGCGGGCGAGAGCGCCACGATCAACGTCGCGGGGGTGGCAGCGGATGCTCGCCCAGCAGATGGACGCGGCCGGCCACCGCGTGGTGGCCGGACGGGCATCGGAGCGCGAGGTCCTGTCCCAGGCCGTTGCCGAGTGCGACCGCATCCTCGACGCGCTGGAGCGCGGGGGCCGCGCCCTCGAGCGAGAGGTCCCGGCCGCCGAGGGCGCGGTCAGAGAAGAGCTCCACCTGGTCCGGCGCCAGTGGGTCGAGGTCAAGCCCGCTCTGCTCGCCCTGGCCAGTCGGTCGGGGGACGATCCCGAGACGCACGCGGCCTTCGCGCGCGTCGAGCCCCTCGTGGCGTCCCTTCCCCGCGCCGCGCACCGGGTCGTCCTGGCCATGAGGAGCACGGTCGCGTGCTCAGGCGGCGGATGCTCTACACCCTGGCCGCCGTCGCGCTGTTCGATCTCGTGGTGCTCCTCGTGGGGCTCTGGTTGACGGAGCGGTACCTGACCCGACCGGTGCGGCTGCTCGAGGAGCGGGTGCGGCGCGTCGAGCGGGGCGACCTCGGCCTGCCCGTGCCGATCGTCACCCGCGACGAGTTGGCGACGGTGGCCGTGGCCTTCAACGAGATGTCCGACACCCTGGCTCGCCTCCGGGAGGAACGAGGTCGGAAATAGCCACGCGAGAGCCCGCCGTCCGCCACGCCGCGGCGGCGGGCGAGCACACTGCGTGACCATGGCCATCGATGCTCGACGCGCCGGAGGAACTCGTAGTCGATGCCGACGATGCCCTTCAACGCCGACGCTCCTTGAGGCTCTGCCAGGAGGCTCAGCAGTGGCCGGCGGCGGCGCGATTCCGGAGGAACGCGCGCGTGGCCCGACGGAGTTCCCCGGCCGGGTCTTCAGGCCGGCAACCCCAGCTTCTCCGCGGCCGCTTGCCGCCGATGAAGCCCCCGAGTAGTTGACGACCCTGGGGAGGAAGAGCACCGGGAGACGGAGCGGTCCAGCGTGATCCGCACCGTGCGGGCGTCCGGCGTCTCCACGGTCATGCCGGTGTCGTCCGGGGCGTACGCCGAGCGGTTCTTGTCCGCGATTTCTGCAGGGA
The DNA here is from genome assembly GCA_035550795.1 of Candidatus Methylomirabilota bacterium. Taxonomy (GTDB): domain Bacteria; phylum Methylomirabilota; class Methylomirabilia; order Rokubacteriales; family DASRDR01; genus DASRDR01. Next base: position 68,961 of record DASZOL010000107.1, on the reverse strand, counting down.
GTAGACGACGTCCTTGCTCGTCAGCTCGTAGGCGGGGACCCCGGCGCCGCAGCGGTCGTCGCGATGAGCCTGGGGCCCCCGACGCCGACGAGCCCTTCCGCGGCAACAGCGCGGACGCGGTGATGCCGACGGCAAGCGCCGTCGGGGTCCCGCGACGTCGGGGCCCGTCGAGCGCGTGGCGCGCCGGCCCTCGTCGGTCGCGAGATGGACCAGGTGCGCCATGCAGCGACAGTCCGACGATCCGAACCGACGGCCGACGACCAAGGCCCCCGGCATCGCCAGGACGGCACGCGCCATCCGGCATTCACCGCCGCGGCTCCACGGCATCGCCATGGATGCCACGACCCTCGCGTGCTGCCGCAGGTAATCGATGTGCCAGCGCAGCGTCTTGCGACGGCGTCGATGCCGGTGAAGTCTCGTTTGGAGTCCGCGGCGAGCGCTTCCCACATAGATGTAGACGCCCGCCGGAAAACGCAGTCGCCCGAGTTTCCCGACGTCGATCGGTCGCGTCCTGCCGAGACGGAGAATGAGGAGGTAGACCCCTGACGTCAGCGGCGCTTCGCCATGCCCTCCCGATCGTGCCGTGCCTGCGCTGGACCCTGTCCGGAAGGCTCCCACCTGCAGAATCCGTTGGCCTCGACGCGGAAGAAGTGGTTGAACTTGCTCCGACAGTTCTCGAGGGCGATCGTCGCCGCGAGCTCGACCAGCTCGTCCTCCGTGAACTCTTCTCGGAGTACGGCAAACAGCTCGTCGCTCACGTCGCGCCCCGTGATGGTCATCCCCTCTGCCGCCTCCAGCGCCAGCCGCTCCGGCCGTAGCTGGAGCTCTCGCGCCACCGGTCCAGGTCGACGAACTTCTCTGCCTCGACACCGTCTTTCATCCCACGGGATGAGTTGGTGGTCGTCCGCACCGCCGACGACCGGGTGATCGCGACCATCCCGCAGCCGGGCTATCCCGACCTCGTGACGATGGAGCCCACGGGCCGCTACGCGTTCGTCACCAACCGCCGCGCCGATGTCGTCACGGTCATCGACGTCACGACGCACACGCAGGTGAGGGCGATCGCGGTCGGGAGGGCCCCCCACGGAATGGCCGTTCGGCCCGAACCGACGCGCGAGACACGGAGGTGATGGTGTGAGAACAACCAGTGGCGGACGGCAGTGGCGGGGGGATCGTGAATCGAAGGCCGGCCGGGAGGACCCAGTCGGCGCGGGCCTGGGTTGCGCTCGGCGCTCTGCTGGCGAGCGGATGGACGGTGCCCGGGCGTGCCCCGCGTACGAGGTGGTCCCCGTCGCGGAGGGCGGACGCCTCACGGGCTCGGTCAGGTTCGCGGGGCCCTTGCCGCGGCTCGAGCCGGTGCCCGTCAGAAAGAACCACGATGTCTGCGGCCAGTCCGTGCCCAACGAGGCGCTGATCGTGGGTCTCGAGCGCGGCGTGAAAGGGAGCGTGATCCTGATCGAGGGCGTGGCGAGGGGGAAGAAGCCCGCGGGCGACGTGATCCTGAACAACGCCAAGTGCCTGTTCGTCCCGCACGTGTCCGCGCTGATGGCCGGAGCCGGGTCATGAGCGTGGATCCGGTCCTCCACAACGCGCACGGGCTGTACGACGGCAAGACGGTGCTGAACGTCGCCCTGTGGGGACGGGGGCGCGGGGTCGACGTCACGGCCAAGCTCCGCGGGCCGGGGGTCGTGCAGGTGCTGTGCGATGCTCACGCGCACATGTCTGCGTGGCTCGTCGTGCACGACAGCCCGTACTTCGCGGTGACCGATACCGACGGGAAGTACCGGATCGACGAGGTTCCCGCCGGGACCTACCGGGTCACGATGTGGCACGAGGGGTTCGTGGCGAAGGGGCGGGACAAGGACGGCCGGCCCATCTTCGAGCCCGTGCGCCTGACGCGGGAGGTGACCGTGCCGCGGGGAGGGTCGGTCGCGCTGGATTTCGCGCTGGAGTGACCGTGAGACCTGGCGAAGCCCGCGAGGGACGTGGCCGCCGGTCGGGGATCTGCCCTTGGCCCGGTCCGCCGCGTGTGGCGGTGCGGGAGGTCGTGGACGTGGTGGTCGGGCATCCCTACCGCCAGGGCGACGAGCCCATCGCCGTAGAACTCGTCCACGGCCAGTGCGTAGCCTGCGCGGGCCGTGCCCTCCTGCGATGGATCGGACCGCACCCGGTTCCTCGAGCGAAGCTGGAGACTGCACCCCGCCCGGGCGCCCTTCGATTCCGGGCGTCCGGCGCGGCTCGAGCGCGGCATCTTCATCTCATCGGGCCTCGTCGAGGCGGTAGACCGCCGACGCGCCAGGCGATGACCAGGGCGCGCTTCGGGTAGGGGGCGAGCCAGCCCTCGCCGTCCCGGACCAGGCGGTTCCCCAGGAAGTCCTGGAGGAACCGGCGGTCGGCCCCGGGCGCGAGGCCCAGGTACGCCTCCCAGAAGTCGCAGGCCTCGTCGAGGTCGTCGAACGGCTGGCCGGAATCGTAGCGGATCGGCGTCACGTCGGGCGTGATCCCCAAGGCGCGGAGGCGCTCCACCGTCTCCATGGGATCGGGGCACCCCGTTGCGTACGGCCGTCCCAAGAGGCGCGGGTACAGCTCGCCGAAGAAGAACTTGTCCCGGGCCTCCCCGGGCTCGGGCGCGGCGTCGCGAACGAGCGCCACCCAGCGCCGGGCGGCGCTGGACACCGTCCGGAGGAACGTGGCGGCGGGGCGGAGGAGTTCGCCCACGTGGGCGCACAGGACGAGGTCGTGGGGCGCGAGCGGCGCCTCGCCCCAGGCCGCCTCCACGACCGCCACGTTGGCGAGCCTGCGGCCGGCCGCGTCCTCGCGGAGAGCCCGCGCCATCGCCGGTGCGGGCTCGAGCGCCGTCACGCGCCGCATCCGGCCGGCGAGCGGCAGGGCGAGCGCCCCGCAGCCGGCGCCCACGTCGAGCGCGGTCCGGCACTCGGCGAGCGCCGGCGCGAGGGCGCGGAGGATCGCCGCCGCGTAGTCGCTCCGGGCGACCGCGCGGCGGTACCACGCCACCGTCCGCTCGGTCCAGAACTCGCCCGCTCTCACAGGAGGCGATGGCGCGTCGCGTAGGCCGCCGCCTCGAGCCGGCTGTGGACACCGAGCTTCGCCAGGATGTGCTGGACGTGGTTGCGGACGGTCGCCGGGCTCACGTGGAGCCGGTCGGCCATGGCGCGCGTGTTGGCGCCGGCGGCCACCAGGCGCAGGACCTCGAGCTCACGCCGGGTCAGCTCGGGCGGCGGTTCACTCTCCGGGGATGGTGGCGGCAGGGCCTGGGCCAGCCGCTCGCGCACGAGGGTCTCGATCTCCTTCGAGGCCGTGACGTCGCGGAAGAGGTGCACCGTGGTCGACGTGTCCGGCCGTGCCCCGGGGACGACGAGGATGCTGATGTCGAGCCAGACCGGCTTGCCCGCCTTGGTCAGGGTCGCCATGTCGAAGTGCTGGACCGGCTCACCGCGCTGGACCAGGGTCAGCACGTGGCACCCCTTGTAGCAGAGGCGGTTCCCCGAGGCGTCCCGGCCCACGAACACCTCGCAGCACGGTCGGCCGACGACCTCCCGCGCCGAGTACCCGAGGATCTTCTCCGCTGACCGGTTCCAGAGTGCGATCTTGCCGTCACTGCTCACGGCGCAGACGCCGTCCGCCGTCTGGCCGAGAAGCGCGTCCAGGTCCATCGCGCCCTCCTCGCCCTGCGATCCATTGTCCGCGGGCAACCGTACCGCCCCGCCGGGCCGTGCCCCGTCAACTCCCCACCGGGGGCTCGCTCGCCGTCCGACCCGCTGTGGCCATGCGTCCCCCGGATGCCTCGCGCCCCGCGCGGTCCCGATACCGCCGCGCCCACGCTTGCATGCTCGGCGGGACCGGCCCTCGTGCCGTATGACCCGGATCATACGCGCCGCGGGGGCGCAAGCGTAGGCTCGTGCTCGAGCATCGACCAGCGTCGCGCGGTCAACAGGAGGGTACGCCATGGCGGACGGGGATCAGCGCGGACCGGTGATCAGGCCCGACACGGGGACGACCACGGAGAAGGCGCCGCTCGCCCAGGTCTTCTTCGACAACATCTTCCTCCTGCTCGTCCTGGGGCTCGCGGTTCCCATCGTGTTCTACACGATCTGGGGACTGCTCGAGATCGCCAGCATCCCGCTGGCCCCCCCGTTCGAGCTCCCCAGGTAGGAGGGCCGCGATGAGCATCCAAGCCCTCAAGGGCGTGTGGTGGAAGAAGGTCGACCGGAGCGAGAAGCTCTGGCTCGGTATCGCGCTGGCCTGGTGCCTGATCCTGTTCGCCATGATGCCCCTCTGGCACTGGAAGGGCGGCCAGAATCCTTCCTTCGAGACCTACCGCATCACGGCGGCCGACTACCAGGCGAAGGTGGAGGCGTCCGTCCAGAAGACCAAGGTGGGGGAGGACCGCGGGTTCCCGGTCGTCGCGCCCGGGCCCGGCGAGGACGTCTACATGCTGGGCCGCCTGTGGCAGTGGTACCCGGTGGTCAAGCTCAAGAAGGGCGAGACCTATCGCCTCCACCTGTCCTCGCTCGACCTGGTTCACGGGTTCTCGCTCTTCCCCCTGAACCTCAACTTCATGGTCCTCCCCGGCTACGAGTACGTCCTCACGGTCACGCCGACCGAGAAGGGCGAGGTCTACGCCGTCTGCAACGAGTTCTGCGGGATCGGGCACCACCAGATGGTGGGCAAGATCATCGTCGAGTAGGGAGGCGCCACGATGAGCTCGATAGCGACGTTCCGGACTTGCGCCCAGACCGGCCTGCGGGTCGACGGCGCCGCCGAGCGCCTGATCAAGGTCCACGCCGTGGCCGGGGTCCTGGCGATCCTTTTCGGCGGCATCGCGGCGGTGCTGGTCCTCCTCACCCGGTGGCCGGCCGTGCACCTGCTGGGCCCGGCGATGTACTACCGGGCGCTCACGTTCCACGGAATGAACATGCTCATCTTCTGGATCATCTTCTTCGAGGTCGCGATCCTGTACTTCGCGGGGCCGATCCTGCTCGGGAGCCGCGTGGCCTGGCCGCGGGTCGGGTGGGCCGGATTCGGGCTCATGGTGGCCGGCTCCCTCCTGATCGACGTGGCGATCCTCCGGGGGGGGGCCGACGTGATGTTCACCTCCTACGTGCCCCTCCGAGCCGTCTCGTACTTCTACCTCGGCTGGATCCTCTTCGCGGTCGGTGCGCTGATCGGCGTGTGCAACTTCTTCGCCACCCTCGTGGTGGCCCGCGCCGAGCGGACCTACGAGGGCTCGGTCCCGCTCGTGACGTTCGGCGCCGCCGCGGCCGCGATCATTGCCGTCGCGACCCTCGCCCACGGCGCCATCATCTACATTCCTACGTGGCTCTGGTCGCTCGGGATCGTCCAGAACCTCGACGCCGGCATGTACCGGCTGATCTGGTGGGGGCTCGGGCACTCGTCGCAGCAGATCAACGTCACGGCCATGGTGGCGGTGTGGTACCTGCTCGCCACGCTGACGGTCGGGGCGGTTCCTCTCAACGAGAAGGTCTGCCGCACCGCGTTTCTCCTGTACATCCTGTTCATCAATCTCGCGTCCGCTCACCATCTCCTCGTCGATCCCCAGCTGTCCCCGGCGTGGAAGGTCTTCAACACCTCGTACGCGATGTACCTCGCGGTACTGGCGAGCATGGTGCACGGGATGACGGTGCCGGCGGCGGTGGAGGTCGCCCAACGGAAGAAGGGCCTGTCGAAGGGCCTGTTCGAGTGGCTCGCCAAGGCGCCGTGGGGCAACCCTGGATTCGCCGCGCTGGCGCTCTCGCTCGCCCTCTTCGGGTTCATGGGCGGCATCACCGGAGTCACCTTCGGGGCGGAGCAGGTGAACATCATCTCCCACAACACGCTCCGCATCCCCGGCCACTTCCACTCGACGGTCGTGGCCGGCACGACGCTAGCGTTCATGGGCCTCACCTACATCGTGGTCCCGCTGATCTTCCGGCGCCGGGTCGTCTGGCCGCGCCTGGCCACCGCGCAGATCTACCTCTTCGGGGTCGGGATCGCGCTCTTCGCGGGCGGGATGACCACCGCGGGGTCGTACGCGGTCCCCCGCCGGCACTGGGACGTCCAGTTCGCCTCGTCGTTCTTCCAGCCGCCGATCGAGCCGGCCGCGTTCTTCTTCCTCGGCGTGATGGGGATCGGGGGTCTCCTCGCCGGCCTTGGTGGCGCCCTCTACGTCCTGATCACGGTGGGCTCGGTCTTCTTCGGTAAGCGCGTGCCCGACACGCCCGGCGCGGTCCCGCTCGCGGCGATGGCTCCGGAGAGCGGCAAGCACGTGCCGATCTCCGGCACGATGGTCCTGGTGTTCGTGTTCCTCGCCGCGTTCGTCATCTACTACTTCCTCAACTGGAAGTGGCTGGCCGCCATCTGGTACGTGCGGTGACGCCGTCATGACGCCCTTCGACGGCGCCCTGCCGACCTCGGCACGCTACCCGGGCCCGGCGCGGAACGGGACCGCAGCGGTCGTTCACGGGGACCAGGCGCTTCCCCCGGGCCTGGTGTCCGCGACGACGCGGCGGCTCCTCGCCGGTTGGCTCGGGCTGGCGGTGGGCTCGCTGGTCGTGGCGGGCCTGTTCGCCGCCGTCGCCGCCTTCGCGCGCACGCCGGTGGTCTACCGCCTGTTCTCGGCGCGTGGCTTCCAGCTGGCGCTGGTCGGGCACGTCACGTTCGCGTTCACGGTGTGGTTCGTCGCCTTCTCGGGCGCCCTCTGGGTGTACGTCGCCTGGCGGGCGAACTATGCGCTCAGCGCCGGATGGTCCTGGGCCGGTCTTGGCGTGGCGACTGCGGGCACGGCGCTGCTCGCGGCCCCGGCGTTCAGCGGGGTTGGCGAGCCCTATCTGTCCGACTACGTGCCGGCCATCGACCATCCCCTCTTCTGGGTCGGGCTGACGCTCACCTTGCTGGGCGTCGGCGTGCAGGCGGTCGCCTACCTGGTGGCCTCCGGGCTCGGCCGGCGCCCGTCCCGGTCGGCGGGCGGGCGAGGCGGGACGGAGACGCCGGAAGCTCTGGCGATGGCCGTGGGAGCGCTGGCGATGCTGCTGGCGCTCGGCGTGACGGCCGTGTCCCTCGCCCGTCTCCACGCCGGGCTTCCGTTCGGCTACCGTCTCCGCGTGCTCTTCTGGGGACCGGGGCACCTTCTGCAGTTCCTCCACGTGGTCGGGACCATCGCGGCCTGGCTCGTCTCCGCGGCGGTGGCGGTAGGCGTCGCGCCGCCACCCCGCCGTGTCGTGCGCGCCTGCCTGTGGGGGCTCCTACCGTTCCTCCTGGCCACCGCCGCCCTGTACCTCGCGTACGCTCCCGAGGCGCTCCTGACAAATCACCTGGTCACGATCGCGACGTTCTGGGGCGTGGGGGCGGGGACGATCCCGATCGGACTCATGCTGGCGACGGGCTGGCGCCGCAGCGGCCGCCCAGGCGGGCTGCCGTGGGGTAGCCCGGTATTCTCCGGGATGGCGCTGTCGCTCGGCCTCTTCGCCGTGGGCGGCGTGCTCGGCATCGTCGGCTTCAACCAGGACACGCGCGTGCCGGCGCACTACCACGGCATGGTCGGGGCGGTGACGCTCGCCTACATGGGTCTGGCGCCGCTCCTCCTGGAGATCTCGGGGCGGCGGCTCTGGAGCGCGCGCGTGGCGCGCTGGCAGCCCTACCTCTACGGCCTGGGGCTTCTCGGAATCATGGCGGGGATGCACTGGGCGGGAGGCCACGGGGCTCCACGGAAGACGTTCGGCTTCACTTGGGCGAACGCCCAGGCGCTCCTCGCCATGAACCTGATGGGGCTCGGCTCGCTGCTCGCCATCCTGGGTGGGCTGGCGTTCGTGCTCAACGTGGGCATCCCCCTCGTGCGACGAGGGCGGTGAGGAGGACGCGATGGTCTCGGCCTACGTCGAGTCGCTCAAGCTCCGGGTCGGCACGTTCATCGGGCTCGCCGCCGTCCTCGGCTACCTGGCGACGCTCCCCACCGGACCGGCGGCCGGTGGGCCGGTTTTGCCGGCACTCGCGCTCCTGTTCGTCGCGACGGTGATCGCGGCCGGCGGGGCGGGCGCGCTCAACCACGTCCTTGACCGTGACCTGGACGCGCGCATGCCGCGGACCGCGCGGCGGCCGCTGCCGTCGGGGCGCATCCGCCACGTGTGGCACATCGTCGCCCTCGGGGTCGGCCTGGTCGGCGCCGGCGTGAGCCTTGCGTTCTGGCGGCTCAACCCGCTGGTGGCCCTCCACGTCTTCCTCGGCGCCTTCACGTACGTCGTCGTCTACACGGTTTGGCTCAAGCGCCGGTCCTGGCTCAACGTGGTGATCGGCGGGCTGGCCGGCTCCTTCGCCGTCCTCGCCGGCGGCTCGGCCGCCCGGCCGGACCTGTGCCTGCCGCCCGTCCTCTTCGCGCTCGTGCTCTTCTTCTGGAGCCCTTCCCACTTCTGGAGCCTGGCCATCGCCTACAAGCAGGACTACGCGGGCGCGCGCATCCCCATGCTCCCAGTCGTGAAGGGCGAGGCCGGAGCCGTCCGGGGCATCCTCCTGAACACGGTCGGGCTCCTTGGCGCGAGCATCCTGCCCTTCGCCCTGGGGATCCTGGGCTGGGCGTACCTCACGCTCGGGGTTGTTGCGGGTGGGAGCCTGCTCGTGCTCCGCCAGGTACAGCTCCGGGCCCGCCCGACCGACCGGCGGCTGGCTCTCCAGAGCTTCCACGCGTCCAACCTCTTCCTCCTCCTGCTCTTCCTGGGCGTGGCCCTGGACGTGGTGATCAGGCGTTGGTGAGCCTGGCGCCGACCCGCATCGGGTTCGCCCCCGGGCTCGTGCTGGCGGCGCTGGTGTGGGGCTCGGCCATGGTCGTCTTCCTCCTCGTCGGCCCCGGGCTCGGGGCGTGGGCCGACACCCTGCTCGCCGCCTGCTTCGGCTGGAACGCCGAGGCTCGCCGGTACCGGCTGGACGCCTTGCTCGTGGCGCTTCTCCAGCCCCCGCTGTTCATCGCGGTGGTCGGGCTCTTCTACGGGGACGAGTTGCGGGCGTTTCTTCGATCGCGGCGGGGCCTGGGCGCCGTCGCCGCGGCCGCCGCGCTCTTCCTGGCGCTGGCGCTCTGGCTGCTCGGGACCGCCGAGGTGTCGGGGTCCGGGGTGCCACCGACCGCCGCGGCGCTCCCGGCACCGATCCGGGGCGGCTTGCCGGGACCGGCGTTCTCGCTGGTCGACCATCGCGGGGCGCGCGTGACGGCCGAATCGCTGCGCGGGACCCCCGTCGTGCTGACATTCGTCTACGCGAGCTGCCACGCGACCTGCCCCGCGCTCCTCGGACGGCTGCAGGCGCTCGAAGCGCGCCGGCCCGGGGACGCACGCTTCATCGCCGTGACGCTCGATCCCGAGCGGGACACGCCGGCGGCCCTGGCCGAGCACGCGGCGCGCTGGGGGCTTGGCCCTCGCTGGCATCTCCTGACGGGCGACCCGGCGGCCGTGCGGCGGCTCGGCGAGGCGCACCGCGTGCAGGTTGTGCGGCTGGCCGACGGCGAGCTTGCCCACGAGAACGTGATCGTGATACTCGATCGTGCCGGGCGTGCTGCGTTCACCTACCGGGGGCTCGCGCACCCCGAGGCGCGCCTCGAGGCGGACCTGACGCGCCTCCTGGCGGAGCGGGGGTGAAGGAGTTGTCCGGCGGGATCGACCGAAGCGAGCCGATCACCGGGGCAGCGGAGGGGATGTCGGCGCCGCCGGTACCGCGCCGTCCCTTCCTGGCTTTCCCGCCCCGCCCGATCCCCCGTGAGCGCTGGCCCCGACGCCTGCTCGCCGGGGCCAGCGCTCTCTACCAGTGGGTGGAGGTGCTCCTCGACCGTCTCGTCTCACCGTCCCTGAATCCCCTCTACCACTCGGGCACGATCGCGGTCTTCTCGCTGGCGGTCGCCACCGTCACCGGCCTCTACCTCTTCGTGTTCTACCGGGTGGGGACGGAGGCGGCCCATCGGTCGATCGAGGGGATCATGGCTCATCCCGTCGGGATCGGCGCCCTGATGCGGTCGCTCCACCGCTACGCGTCGGACGCGGCGATCCTGGCGGCGGCGCTCCACGGGTGCAAGATGCTCCTCGACGACCGCTTCTGGGGAGCGCGCTGGATCGGATGGGTCTCGGGCCTCGCGCTCCTCTCGCTCGTCTGGGTGACGGGCGCCACCGGCTACTGGCTCGTCTGGGACGCGCAGGCCCAGATCCTGTCCGTGACGATCGCGAAGCTCCTGGACGTCCTGCCCATCTTCGGCGAGCCGCTCGTCCGCACGTTCGTGGATTCCGACCGCATCCAGAAGTTCCTGTTCTTCCTCGTGCTCTTCGCCCACATCTCGATTCCGTTTCTCCTGGGAGCGGCCTACTGGTTTCACGTCATGCGCCTGTCGCGGGCGAGGTTCATGCCGCCCCGGGTGGTGCTGTGGGTCACGGGGGCGGCGCTCGTCGCCGCCAGCCTGGTGCGCCCGGCCGTCTCGGGGCCCCCGGCCGACCTGTCGCGCCTGCCGGGCCTCGTCCCGATCGACTGGTTCTACTTCTTCTACTTCCCGCTCACGAGGCTCGACCCCAGGGTCGGCTGGGCGCTCACCTTCGGCGCCGGGCTCGTGGCCGTCACGCTCCCGTGGGTGCTGCGCGGACCGGCGCCGGCCCGGGCGCGCGTCGACAACCCCGCGTGCACCGGCTGCACGCGCTGCTGGAAGGACTGCCCGTACGAGGCCATCGTCATGGTTCCGCGCCAGGAAGGGGGGCGCTACAAGCAGGTGGCGGTCGTCAACCCGGCGAAGTGCGTAGGGTGCGGGATCTGCGTCGGCGCCTGCGACTCGGCGGGCATTCTCCTCGGCGACCAGCCAGTGAGCGTGCTCGGCGAGGCCGTCACGTGGCGCCTCCGCGCCGCCTCGGCGGCAGGGGAGGGGCCGCCGGTCGTCGTCTACGCATGCCGGCTCATGGGCCGCCTCGGGGAGGCCCTCGCGCCGGACGGGAGCCTGGCCGGTGTGCCGGGCGCCACGGTGATGGGGCTCCCGTGCGTGGGCATGCTGCATCCCGAGATGATCACGAAGACGCTCAGCGCCGGGGCGCGCGGCGTGTTCGTGGCCGGGTGCGTGCCCGAGAACTGCTCCGCCCGTGAGGGGAGCCAGTGGCTGGCCGAGCGACTCTCGGGGCGACGCCTCCCGTCCATCAAGACCCTGCCCGAGGGGCGGCTCGTCGTCCGCTGGTACGCACCGGTGGAGGTGGACCGCTTTCTCCGTGACCTCGCGGCGTTCGAGCGGAGCCTCGCGGCGTGACGACACTGTTCTCCTCCGCATCGCCCGAGTCAGGGCCGGCCGGGCTGCCGGTGCTGGAGGGCCGCCGGCCCGGCCCGGGGCGGCTCGCCGGGTTCATCCTCCTCTTCCTGGCGGTCGCTTCGGGGCTGGCGGCCTTTTCGGCGTTCCCATGGACCGCCACACCGCCCGACCTCGCCCTGCTGAAGGTGGCCTTCAAGCACGTCTCCGCGCCCGTGGAGGCGGGAACCGCGCTGTCGCGGGAGGAGATCGAGAAGCTCCCCCGGCACATGCGGCCCCAGGCTGGCCAGAGCGGCGCGAGCACACCCCGCCGTGACACGGTCGTCCGCATCACGCTGGACGACGGGCGCCTCCTCGAGAGGACGTACCGGCCGAGCGGCCTCCGCCACGACGGGCCGACGTTCGTGTACGAGGAGCTCGTCATCCCGCTGGGCCATCATGTCCTCGACGCGGCGCTCGCCGAGGCCGGCGGGGCACCGGTCCGGAGCGATGCGACATCGCCGCCCGGGCGGCGCCTGGTGGCGGAGCTGGAGGTCAAGTCGAGGCAGGTCCTCCTGCTGGAGCTGTCGGACCGGCAGGCGCTGATCCTGCGAGGGCATCGCTGAGGGGGGGGTCGACGGCGCGGCCCAAGCCGGAGGCGTGCGATGGCCTACCCCATCCTGAGGTTTGTCCACCTTCTCGGGCTGACGCTGATGGGCGCCGGCTTGATCGGCGTCTGGTATGCCGATCTGCGGTCACGTCAGGTTCGCGACCTTCCGCTCTTCGCCGAGAGCGTCCGGCAGATCGCGGTATTCTATGACGGCCTCGTCGTGCCGGGAGCCCTGCTCCTGCTGGGTTCCGGCACCTGGTTGATCGTGACGGTCTACGGCGGCTGGGCGTTCTTGGGGATGCCGTGGCTGGCAGGCATGCTGGCCCTGTTCGGGTTCGAGTTCATCGAGGGCAACACGATCACGCGGCTGTACTTCATGCGCCTTCGGCGACTGACGGCCGCAGCCCTGGAGCAGGGGGGCTTCACGCGGGAGCTCGAGCGGGCGCGGCGGGAGCAGCTCCCGACCTTCACGCACTATCTGGACCTGCCGCTACTCTTCCTGATCGTTGCCCTGGGCGCCATGAGACCGAACACCTGGACGCTCCTGCTCGTGGGCACCGCCCTCGCGGTGGCGGCGGCGACGGTGCTCACGCTCGTGATTCCGCGCATGTACCCCTCGTCCATTCAGGGCCAGACCGTCGCGTAGACGGCTGGCGTGACGTCAGGGAGGGAGGACGGGATGCGACATGGTGCAGTCGCCTCGCGGGCGGGCGCCGCGGTGCTCGTGGTGCTGGGTCTCCTGCTGACCGTGGCCGCGCCCGGGCGCGGCCAGCCCTCCGGAGACACGCGACAGCGGCTCACGCTGCCGCCCCAGGGTCGCGACAAGGTCCTCGCCGAGATGCGGCACATGCTCGAGTCCGTCCACGGCATTCTTCGCGGCGTGGCCGCGAACGACCTGGCCGCCGTCGAGACGGCCGCCCGGGCCGCCGGCACCGCGATGGCCGTCGAGATGGACCCGGCGATGATGCAGCAGCTCCTGCCCGCCTTTCGCGAGCTTGGTCTCCAGACCCACCGGGCGTTCGACGACCTCGCGGACCGGATCAGGGGCGGGGGCACGCGCGAGGACGCGATCCGTAGCCTGGCGGCGGTGACGGGGAACTGCGTGGCCTGCCACGCTCTGTACCGGCTCGACGAGGGCCGGTAGCCACCGCGGCGCACCGGGCGGCCCGTCCTGCCCTCGATCCTGTCCGGCCCGGCTTCGTCGGCCCGGGAGCTGCCCGTCTACCGGCCGTTCGCGCGGCTCGCCCTGGCGGTCGGGTTGCTGGCTGGCACGCCACTCGGCATCTGGATGCTGGTGCGGCTCTACTGGGATGGAGGCCCCATCCCGGCCGAGCACGTGTGGCTGCATGCCCATCTCCAGGTCTTCGGGTTCTTCGGCACGCTGATCGTCGGCGTGGCCCATCACCTCGTGCCCCGGTTCGCGGGCCGACCGGTGGCCGCGGCGTCGCAGACGCCGTGGCTGGCGGCCGCGCTCGGCGCCGGATTGCTGCTGCGCATCGGGGGCACCGCCGCGGGCATGACGGCACCCGTGGTGGGGGCCGCGCTGCTCCAGGGGCTCGCCTTCGGCTGCTTCGGCGCCTGGGTGGCGCGGGCCCTCCCGGCGCCGCACCTCCGGCTCGCGCGGGCGCACCTGACCGTGGCCACGGCGTGGCTCGTCGCTGCGCTCGTTCTCGAGGCGGGCCTCCGCGCGTGGAGCCCTGCGCCCGGCGGCCCGCACGTCGGCGGGATGCGGGCGGCCCACGCGATGGCGGTCTATGGCGGTGTCGTGGGATGGATCGTGGGGGTCGTGCTGCGGGCCGGCCCCATGCTCGTTGCGCGATGGAGGATCCCCGACGTCTTGGCGCGGTTGGCGCCGGGGGCGCTCGGGCTGGGCGTGGTCCTCGCGAGCCTGGGCTCCGCCGGACCCTGGTCCGGCGCGACGGGCGTCGCGCTCGAGCGTGCTGGCGAGGCCGTCGCCCTGGGGACGGTGGCCGCGCTGGCGCTGAGCGGCGGAGCCTTCCGGCGCGCCCCGGGCGCTCTGCCGCTGCTGGACCGCGGCGGGCCCGAGACGCGGCTCTTCCGGATGGCGATGCTGGCGGCGGCCGTCGCCGCGGCGGGGTCGGCGGGCGCCGCGGCCATGGCGTGGACGGGGGCCCCGCTGAGCCTGCTCGCTGACGCTCTCCGCCATCTCGTGACGGTCGGCTTCCTCACCTCCATGGTGGTGGGAATGGGGCTCCGGCTGATTCCGGTACTGGAGGGCGTGGCTCTTCCGTGGCCGAGACTGCGCGGGCTCGCATTCTGGACGCTTCTCGCGGGTGTGCTCCTCCGGACTGCGGAGGCTCTGGCCGACTACGGCCTGGCGGCCGTCCTCCCGCTCGTCCCGTTCTCGGGCGTCCTCGTGTGGATGGCGCTGGCCTGTCTGGGAGCAGGGTTCCTCGGCGCTAGCCGCCGAAGGGCTGCTCTATGACGCGGGTCATAGGGGGGTGGACCCGGGCGACGTAAGCTCGGCCGTGAGGAGGGCGGGTCCATGGGTGAGACATGCGGATGCGGGTGCAAGCACGCGGCGACTGCCGATCCGGGGGCGGTGGAGCGCCCGGTGGGCCGTCGGACCATCGCCTCCGGGGAGACCGTCGAGGGCGCGGTGAAGTGGTCGCCGCGTGCAGCCGAGATCCTTCGGGGGCTGGGCATCGATACCTGCTGCGGCGGGCGGTTGACGCTCTCTCAGGCGGCCGCGTCCGCCGGGGTCTCCGTCGAGACCGTGCTGGAGGCGCTCGGCGGCGGCCAGGAGACGGCGCCGTGACCTCGCCGGCCCGCTTCGCGGGGGAGCGGCACCTCGACGTCCGGGAGGACATCGAACAGGGCGCCGAGCCGTTTCAGCGGATCCTCGCAGCCGTCGGAGAGCTGGGTCCGGACGAGGCGCTCGTCCTGCACGTCCCGTTCGAGCCCCTGCCGCTCTACAAGGTGCTTGGAGCGCGAGGGTTCGCCCACCGCGCCGAGCACCGGGCGCCGGGTGACTGGTGGGTGTGGTTCTACCGTCAGGCGTCGGCCGCGACGTCGGACCAGGGGCCGACGTCGGCGCCAGGTGCCGGGCCCCCCGCGCACGGTCTGCGCGGCGCCGTCCACCTCGACGTTCGCGGCGTCGAGCCGCCCTGGCCCATGGTGCGGATCCTGGAGGCCCTCGAACGGCTCGGCGCGGGGGACCGGCTCGATGTGATCCACGATCGCCGCCCGCTGTTCCTGTACCCGCAGCTCGACGAGCGCGGCTTCCGCCACGCGACGGAGGAGCTGGAGCCGGGGCTGGTGCGAATCACGATCTGGCGGGAAAGCGCGCGGGCGTGATCCCGCTTCCGGGTCAGGGGGCCGCGGCCCGTCCGTCGGTGACGCTGCCGCTCGCCTACCTCGGCGCGGCCGCGCTGGCGTTCGTGCTGGCCGCACTCGCGCTTCCTGCCCTCGGCGCCGAGCTGACGGGGCACTACTATCACCCACGGCTCCTCGCTCTCGCGCACGTCGTCGCGCTCGGGTGGATCACGCTGGCAATCATGGGGGCGAGCTATCAACTGATCCCGGTCGCCATCGAGCGGCCGCTCTGGAGCGAGCGTCTGGCGCGCTGGCAGCTGGCGGGGCTCGTGGCGGGAATCGTCGGCATGGTCAGCCACTTCTGGACCGGCCGATGGGCGGGCCTCGCGTGGGCGGCCGCCCTGGTGGGCGCGGGCGCCCTGTGCCACGTGCTCAACGTCGCGCTGAGTCTGCGGACGCTGGCCCGGTGGACGTTCACGGCCCGGGCGCTTGCGCTCGGCCTCGCCGGGCTCACGCTGACGGTCGGGTTCGGGGTCACGCTGGCCGCCACTCACGGTCGCGACGTGTTCCCGGGGGGTCTCCTCTTGGCGGTGCATGCTCACGTCCACCTGGCGCTCCTCGGCTGGATCGCCCCGATGATCCTGGGCGTGGCGGCGCGCGTCTTCCCGATGTTCCTGCTCGCGCCGGAGCCGGGCGGACGCGGCAGGCGCGTCCAGCTCTGGGGGCTCGGTCTGGGTGTGCCAGCGCTGGTGGCGGGGCTGCTCCTCGGCCGCGCCGCGCTCCTGATACCGGGCGCCGCCGCGGTGGCCGCGGCGCTCGGGGTCCATGCGACCTGGGTCGTCAGCTTCGCGCGGCGCCGGAAGCGCCCGACCCTCGACTGCGGGTTGCGCTTCGCGCTCACGGGGACGGCGTATCTCCTGCCGGCGGCCGCGCTGGGTGCCGTCCTCCTGGGGGGCGCCGGAGGCGGTCCGCGCGTGGCAACCGCGTACGCCATTCTCGCCCTCGGCGGATGGGTGTCGCTGACGATCGTGGGGATGATGCTCAAGATCGTGCCGTTTCTGGTCTGGTATCGCGTCTACGCGCCGCGCGCCGGCCGCGTGCCGGTGCCGATGGTGGCGCAGCTCTCCTGGCCGGCCGCCGAACGCCTGGCCTACGGTCTCCTGACGGCCGGCATGCTCGTGCTCGCCCTGGCGGTCGCCGCGGGGACGCGCCCGCTCGTCGCGGTCGGGGGCGTGACGGTGGCGACGGGAAGCCTGGCGTTCGCCGCCGCGCTCGGGCGGACATTGCTTCACCTTCTCCCGGGCCCGGACAGGCGTCCCGCTCCGGCGCCGATCCGGGCGGAGCCACGATGACGTCGTTCGACCGGGCGCCGTTCATCGTCATCTGGGAGACGACCCGGGCTTGCGCCCTCGCGTGCGTTCACTGCCGGGCCGAGGCGATCCCCCGGCGCGATCCCGGGGAGCTGAGCACCGAGGAGGGGCGCCGCCTGATCGATCGGGTGGCCGCGTTCGGCGTCCCGCCCCCGATCCTGGTCCTCACGGGAGGCGACCCCCTGCGGCGGCCGGACATCGTGGACCTCGTCGCCCACGCGCGGCGGCGCGGCGTGGCCGTCTCCCTGACTCCGAGCGGCACGGCGGCGGTCACGGAGGGCAGGCTGCGGGCGCTTCGCGACGCGGGGCTGGGCCGGCTGGCGGTGAGCCTGGACGGGGCGACCGCGGAGGCCCACGACGCTTTTCGAGGCGTGCACGGCTCCCACCGCTACACGCTGCGAATCCTCGACCAGGCGCGCGCCCTGGGCATCCCGGTCCAGATCAACACGACGGTGTGCCGCGAGACCGTGGACAGCTTGCCGGCCCTCGTCCCGCAGGTGGAGGCCATTCAGCCGGCGCTATGGGCCCTCTTCTTCCTCATCCCGGTGGGACGCGCCCGGGCAAGCCAGGCGCTCTCGGCCGACCAGATCGAGAGCGTGCTCCACTGGGCGGCGGCGCTCGCCGAGCGCGCCCCGTTCGGGGTCAAGACCACCGAGGCGCCCCAGTACCTCCGGGTCACGGCGACGCGCCGCCGGGCTGCCTCCGTGAGCTCCCCGGCGGAGGGCGATTCCGGTCGCGCGCGGCCCACGACGCCCTCCGATGCCATTGGCCGCGCAGGCCGCGCGGTGACCGACGGCAACGGGTTCGTCTTCGTTGACCATCTGGGGCAGGTATGCCCGAGCGGGTTCCTGCCGCTCCCGGTCGCGAGCGTGCGCGAGCGCGACCTGGTGGCCGTCTACCGGGACGACCCCCTCTTCCGGGCGCTCCGCGACCCGGCGCAGCTGGGCGGCCGGTGCGGCCGCTGCGAGTACCGCGAGCGCTGCGGAGGAAGCCGCGCCCGCGCGTACGCGGCCACGGGCGATCCGCTGGCCGAGGATCCCGGCTGCGCCTACGAGCCGCTTCCAGGACGGACGGGCCCGCCGCGCGGGCGCGCGGTCGCCAGCGCCTCCGACGTCTCGACGGGCGTGACTCCGGAGCGGGTCATCGGGGCCCTCCGGGCGGTCCTGGACCCGGAGCTGGGGCTGTCGGTCGTGGACCTGGGTCTGATCTACGGGGTTGACATCGAGGGAGGAACCGTCCGGATCACCATGACCCTCACCGCACCGGGCTGCCCTCTCCATGACGTCATGGCTGACTGGGTGCGCCGGGCCGTGCTCGGGATCGCCGGCGTGGAGCAGGTCGACGTGACGCTGACCTTCGATCCGCCCTGGACGCCGGAGCGCATCAAGACCGGCTGAGCGTCGTCTGCGCCGCGCGGCCGCCGCCGCCTCGCGTGCTATGCTGGCGGCCGTCGCGGATCGCATGGCGCTCGAACCCGCTCCCCGCCGTGCCGGCATCGTGAGGTCGACGTGACGCCCCTGGTTCGCCTGTACGTGAAGACCAGCTTCGTGTTTCTCATGCTCGGGCTGCTCCTGGGCGGCTACATCACGATCCAGGTCAACCTCGCTGGCCGGGGGGTGCCGTGGCCGCTGATCACGGCGCACGTCCACCTCGTGCTCGTCGGGTTCATGCTCATGCTCGTGTTCGGGGTGGCGACCTGGATGTTCCCCCGGCCGGCGCGCGACGACGGCCGGTACCGGCCCTGGCTGGCCTGGATCGTCTACTGGCTGCTCACGGCTTCGACCGTCGTGCGCGTCCTGGGCGAGCTCGCGGCTGCCGCCGCCGGCGCGCGCGGCTCCTACCTGGCGGCGGCCGGGGGGCTCGGTCAGATCGCCGCCGCCGTCGTCTTCGTCATCAACATGTGGACGCGCGTCCGCATGCCCGGAAGTCCCGGAGCGCACTCGCCTTGACGGCGGCCCGAGCGGGGCGATGACCGGGACGGCAGGAGCCCCTGGCCGGGCCGGTCAGGCGCGCCGCACGCAGTGGTAGTCGGGACGTCCCGCGCGCGTCACGGGGGGGTCGCCCTCCGCTGGATCTTCACGTGCTCCAGGACGGAGGCGATGGCCGGGCTCGCGTACACGCCGAAGGCGTCGACCAGGGTGCCCTTCGTGCCGTCGCGGCCCTCGATCGCGTAGACGATCGACAAGTCATCGGGGTCGGAGACGCCCTCGAACCGCTCGTACTCGCGGATCGTCAGCTCGTTGGGCCGGAAGGTACGGCCTCCGTCGAGCAAGTGGAGCGTGCCGGCACCGGCGACGAAGCTGCCCGTGAACCCCTTCGCCCTCAGGGCCTCGATGGCCGCGACTTCCGACTCGCGCTCGGCCATAAGAGATGTCCGCCCACGGCTCCACCGCCCAGGGTACCAGGGTTGCCGAGCACGTGCCGGACGCGCGGCGGCGGCGCCCCCGACGTGGGTCAGGGACGACCGCCCCCGGGCCGGGCGTGTCGATCGCCATCCGGTCAGTTCGACTATACCCTGAAGGAAGGCGATGGATCGGGCGGGAGGGCTCGTGGGTCATCCGGGAAGGCGAGCGAAGGGCCCCGCCGCGGCATCCGCCTTGCCGAGGAGGTAGAGGCATGACAACTCAGCCTGTCAGGATCGGTGACGAGGCCCGGATCCGGCAGCTCATCGAGGACTGGGCCAGAGCCCTCCGCGCCAAGGACGTCAATGGGATCATGGCCCACTACGCGCCGGACATCCTGTCGTTCGACCTCGCGCCGCCGCTGCAGTACCGCGGCGCCCAGGCGTACAGGACGAGCCTGGAGGAGTGGTTCGCTTCGTTCCGGGGCCCCGTGGGGTACGAGATTCGCGATCTGAGCGTCACTGCGGGCGATGACGTCGCCTTCAGCCACAGCCTGAACCGGATCAGCGGGGCGAGGACGGACGGGGAGGACACCGACGTCTGGGTGCGCGCCACCGCGTGCTTCCGCAGGATTGGCGGCGAGTGGACGATCACGCACGAGCACGTATCGGTCCCGTTCGAGATGGAGCCGCCCTTCAGGGCGGCGCTCGGCCTCAGGCCGTAGCGCTGCCGGGACGCCCCGCATCGGCGCGCGCCGGTCCGGCCGCGTGACGGCAAGGGCTGCCAGGGCCGAAGATGGCTGGGAGCTCGCGCGGCACAGTCACCAAGGCAATCCAAGGAGGTCTCGCATGGCCCGCTATGTAGACGGTTTCCTCCTGCCGATCCCGCGGAAGAACGTGGACGCCTATCGCCGCATGGCGCGGAAGGCCGGAAGGATCTGGCGCGAGCACGGCGCCCTCGAGTTCCGTGAATGCGTCGGTGACGACCTGCGCGTGAAGGGCGTGGTGCCGTTCACGCGCCCGGCCAGGTCCAGGGCCGGCGAGACGGTGATGTTCTCGTGGATCGCGTTCCGGTCGCGCGCGCATCGGGATCGCGTCAACGCGAAGGTGATGAAGGACCCGCGCATCGCCACCATCGATCCGAAGTCGATGCCGTTCGACGTCAAGCGCATGGCCTACGGAGGATTCAAGGTTCTGGTCAGTGCGTAACGCGAGGCGCCTCCCTGGTTGATCGCGGGGCGCGCTCTCGTGGAGGCGCCCGATTGGAGGTCGACGCCATGCTCAGCAAGGCATTGCCCCCGACCCGCCTCAGGGCCCTGGCCGTGGTGCTGGTGGTCGCCGCCTGCGCCGCGGGCGCGTGGGCCGGTGAGTTCTACGAGAAGGAGGGCGCGGCCATCAAGGGCTACGATCCGGTCGCGTTCTTCAAGGACGGGAAGCCCGTCAAAGGCTCGTCCGAGCACAAGGCCGAGTACAAGGGATCCGTGTTTCACTTCTCGTCGGCGGCGAACCGCGACGCCTTCGCGGCGAATCCCGCGAAGTATGCACCCCAGTACGCCGGGTTTTGCGCCTTCGGGACCGCGAACGGGTACAAGGCGGCCGTGGATCCCGCCGCATTCACCGTTGTCAACGGCAAGCTCTACATGAACTACAGCAAGGAGGTCCAGAAGCAGTGGAGCGCCGACATCCCCGGCATGGTCAGGAGGGGGGACAAGAACTGGCCTGAAGTGTCGCGGCAGACCAAGGTCATCGAGTAGACGCGCCCCAGGCGACTCGCTGCCTTCTCCTGGACCGGGAGGGGTCAGGGTCGCGCGGGACGAACCGCCGCGCGGGGGGACCGGGCGCACACCAGGACCCTGGGGAGAATCGCCGATTTCACGCGGCGCGGCGTCCGCCGCGGCGGCGCCGCGATGGCCGCTGCGTTTTGCGCGATCCGAGGGGTAGAGTAGGAGGAGCATGGAGCCGAGGCGTACGCTCGCCATCTTCCTGGACGGCTACGAGGAGTCGCTCGAGCGCCGGTTCACGAAGGATGGGCTGCTTCCGAACCTCGGGCGTCTCCGCCAGAGGAGCGCGCGGTTCCTGCTCGATCACGGGCCGGCTCAGCGGACGGGGCTGGCCGGAGAGCACGTGAGCACGGGCCTGTCGCCGGCGGATGCCCACCGGTGGTCGGCGGTGGACTTCGACCCGGCGACGTACGCGCTGTGGCAGGAAGGAACCCGGCGGGCGCCGTTCGCGCGCCTGCTTACCGCGCGGACCGTGGTGTTCGACACTCCCTATTTCGACCTGGACCAGGCGCCGCACGTCCAGGGCATCGTGAACTGGGGCGCGCACGATCCCGGCGTTCCTCCCGGCGCGCGCCCGGGAGGGCTCCTCGATGAGCTGGTGCGGCGGATCGGCGTCTACCCGGCGCAGCCCTGGCTCTACGGCATCGTGTGGGCTTCGGCCGAGCGCACGAAGCGGATGGGTGAGGATCTGGCCCAGGCTTGCGAGGTCCGCGGCCGAGCTGTCGCCTGGCTGCTCGGCGAGCGTCTGCCCGACTGGGAGCTGGCCCTGGTGACGGTGAGCGAGCCGCACTCCGCGATCGAGGGACTCTGGCACGGAGTGGACCCCCTGCATCCCCTGCACGCCCTGCCCTCAGCCGGTCCCGCCCGCGAGGGCCTGGTCGCCGTCTATCGCGCGGTGGACGGGCTCGTGGGCCTGCTCGGCGAGGCCTTCCCCGACGCCAATCTGGTCGTCTTCTCGACGGGGGGGATGGGGCCGAACCGGTCGGACGTCCAGAGCATGCTCCTCTTGCCGGAGCTGGCCTACCGGCACGCTTTCGGCCGGCCGCTCTTCCGGCCGCCCGACGAGTGGGCGCACGCGAGCGCGATGGGTCCCATGCTCGGGGAGGTCGAGCCCTGGCACCGCGCGGTCCTCGATCACTTCCCCGGCTCCTCGCGGCGCCGCGGACTCAGCCGCCTCGCCCACGAGCGGCTGCCGGGATGGATCAGACGCGGCGCGCGGCGTGCCTCCGCGGCGCTCGCGCCCCCTCGGACGCCGGCGGGGCGCGCCCCGGCCTCCCGCCTGAGGCTAGCACTCGACTGGATGCCCGCCATGCGCTACCAGCCGTACTGGTCACGGATGCCGTTCTTTGCCTTGCCGTCCTTCTACGACGGCCGCGTGCGCGTCAACCTGGAGGGTCGCGAGCGAGACGGCGTCGTCGCCAGTGCGCAGTACCGAGCCGTTTGCGACCAGATCGAAGGCCTTGTCCGCGCCTGTCGCGACCCGGTCACGGGCGAAGACGCCGTCAACTTCGTCGAGCGAACCGGCGAGCCGGATCCCCATGCCCTCGAGCCCAGCGCGTCAGATCTCGTCGTGGTGTGGAAGGGTTCGCACTGCGTTCTCGAGCATCCCACGCACGGACGCGTCGGGCCGGCCCCCTTCCGGCGGCCCGGGGGCCACACCGGCCCGCACGGGATGGCCTACGTCCAGGCCGGTGGGGTGGCGCCTGGCGACTATGGCGTCCGCAGCTCGTTCGACGTCGTGCCGACGCTCTGCGCGCTTGTCGGCGACCCGGTCCCGACCGGGCTGAGCGGCCGATGCCTCCTGACCGGGGCGGTCCTGTCGTGAGGGGAGTCCTCGCGGGCCGGCCCCGGTGCGTCTGACCGTCGCGATCTGCACGTGGAATCGCGCGGGCCTGCTGGCCCGCACGCTCGAGCGCCTGGCCGGCGTGGAGTCGCCCGCCGCGTTGTGGGAGGTGCTCGTCGTCGACAACGGAAGCACGGACGACACCCAGCGGGTCCTTGACTGTTTCGCGTCCCGCTTGCCCTTGCGACGTGTCGTCGAGCCGGTGCTCGGACTGTCTCGCGCGCGCAACGCCGCGGTGGCGCAGGCATCGGGGGACTACATCCTGTGGACGGACGACGACGTGCTCGTCGACCGCGGCTGGCTCCGAGCCTACGAAGGCGCCATCCACCGCTGGCCGGACGCAGCGGTATTTGGCGGACCGATACGCGCGCAGTTCGAGGGAGTTCCCCCGGCGTGGTTGCTGTCGGTCATGAGTGAGGTCGCCACGGCGTTCGCCGTCCTGAACTTGGGGGAGACCGCTTCTGCCCTTGACTCGAAGTGGCGGGTTCCCTACGGCGCGAACTACGTTACCCGAACCAGGGAGCAGCGTCAGGTCCCGTACGATCCCGCGCTGGGTCGCCAGGGCCGGGCGGGCTCTGTCGGGGAGGAGATCGCAGTGGTGAGGGCCATCCTGTCCCGGGGCGCCACGGGCTGGTGGGTGCCCGAGGCCGCGGTCAGCCACTGGGTTCCCGCGGAGCGCCAGACCGTGGCGTACCTGCGTGAGTACTTCACGCTCGTCGGCAGGGCGGCCGTCCCCCCGCGACGCTTCGCCCTGGCCCGGCGGGCGGAAACCCTGCTCCGGTACGTTCGGGCGGAGTGCATCTACCGGGTGCGGCGGCTGACGGGGGATCCGCGCCGGTGGATCGGGCCGCTCGTCGCGGCCTCGAGGCTCCGGGGCAGACTCGCACGCCCCGCCGACGGACGTCCGCGCCGCTCGCGCGGGACGACACTCCGGCGGGGACCCCCCTCCGAGGACCGCGCAGGTTCTCCGCTGGAGCCCCGGCCGCGTTGACGGCGCCGGGCGCGCTCCAGGGCGGCGGGATGGAGCGCCTCAGCGGCCGCGGCTGCGTTCCGTGAGCTGCTTCACCACGGCCGCAAGCTCGGCCGCATCGATCGGCTTCGCGACGTGGGCATCGAACCCCGCCGCAAGCGCCTGAATCCGGACCTGGGGCCCCGCGTGGGCCGTGAGCGCGACGAGCGACACGCGATGGCCCTGTTTACCCGTCTCTCGGGCCCGAATCCGTCGCGCCAGCGCCAAGCCGTCTTCCTCGGGCATCGCCAGGTCGCTGACCACAACGTCCATGAGCTGCCGGTCAAGGAGCCCGAGCGCCTCTCCAGCGGTACCAGCCGCCACGACGCTCGCCCCGCAGTCTTCGAGAAACGCGGTGAGCACCCGCCGGGCGTCCGGCTCGTCATCCACGACAAGGACGCGGATCCCGTCGCACCGTGGCCCCTCGTACGGCCGGCGCGGCGTCGGCGTGGTCCCCGGTGAATCGCCGGCCGGGATCAGCACGAGCGGCAGGCTGACCGCGAAGGTGGCCCCCCGTCCCTCGCCGGCGCTCGCGGCGGTGACGACTCCGCCCTGGAGCTCGGCCAGGGACCGCACGATCGAGAGGCCGAGCCCTAGCCCGCCGTGCGCTCGTCTGGTCGAGGAGTCCGCCTGCCGGAAGCGCTCGAAGATGAAGGGCAGGTGTTCGGGGCTGATGCCCTGTCCGCTGTCGCTGATCCGGACGTGGGCGCGCGAGTCCCTTCGTTCGAGCTCGACCGTGACGAGCCCCTCGCGAGGCGTGAACTTGACCGCGTTGGACAGGAGGTTCCAGAAGATCTGCTGGAGGCGGTCCGCGTCGCCCAGCACGATGCTGACCCCCGCCTCCAGGTTCAGGGCGAGCCGGATCTCCTTGGCCTCGGCGGCCGGCCGGATCGTGTCGGCGGCGGCCAGGATCACAGAGCGCAGGTCGACCGGGCGCGATTCCAGCCGCACCTTGCCGGCGACGATCCGCGAGAGGTCGAGCAGATCCTCGATGAGTCGCAGCTGCGACTGTGCGTTGCGCTCGATACCGTCCAAAGCCTGCGCCAGCGTGGCGGGATCGTCTCGCGTCCGGACCACCTGCGCCCAGCCGAGGATGCCGCTCAGCGGGGTCCGCAGCTCGTGTGACAGCGTGGCCAGGAAGTCGTCCTTCGCCTGATTGGCGGCTTCGGCTTCCGAGCGGGCGGCTTGCTCGCGGGCCAGCACCTCCGCGCTTTCCCGCTCGATGCGCTTCGCCGCGCTGATGTCCCGCGCGACCTTCGAGGCGCCGATGAGGCGGCCATCGGGTCCGTGAATCGGGGACACGGTCAGCGAGATGTCTAGGCGAGTCCCGTTCTTGTGGATACGCACGGTCTCGAAATGATCGAGGCCCTCGCCGCGAAGCAGGCGAGCCAGCACTTCCTGTTCCTCGGCCGCTCGCTCGGGCGGAATGATGAGCATGATGGACTGCCCGATGGCCTCGCTGGGCGTGTAACCGAACATCCGCACCGCGCCGGGGTTCCACGAGGTGATGACGCCCTTCAACGTTTTCGTCACGATGGCGTCGTCCGAGCCCTCCACGACGGCGGCGAGGTAACGTCGAGACTCCTCGGCCTGCCGACGCTCGGTGATGTCGACGCTCGAGGCGAGGTATCCCGAGAAGGTGCCGTCCGGCTCGAGGCGCGGCACCCCGTGATCGAGGAGCCAGCGATATTCGCCGTCCTGACGGCGGACCCGGTACTCCAGGCTGAACGGCTTCTGGGCCTCGAAGGCTGCCCGCTGCGCGTCCAGATAGGGTTTGACGTCATCCGGATGCAGTCCTTCGGTCCAGCCGGTGCCCAGCTCTTGCTCCATCGACCGACCGGTGAGCTCCAGCCACGGCTTGTTGAAGAATGTGCGGCGTTGATCAGGCCCGGCCATCCAGATGAACACAGGCGCCGAGTCCGCGATGATCCGGAACTGTGCCGTCGCGGCTCGCTTGAGGCTGTCATCACGAAAGACCAGTACCGCTCCCGCGATGTCTCCGTCCGGCGTCTGAATCGGCGCCCCGCTATCCTCGATCGCAATTTCACGTCCCGAACGGTGGATGAGCAGGGTGTCGTCCGGGAAGCCGACCATCGCCCCCTCGGAGATCGCGCGTATCACGGGATTCCGGACGGGGAGCCGGGTCCGTTCATCGATGACGACGAAGACGCTCTCGATGGGCTGGCCGATCGCCTCGGCGGTCGACCAGCCCGTCATCTGCTCGGCCACCGGGTTCATGAAGGTCACGCGCCCGGCGGTGTCGGCCGCGATGACCCCATCCCCGATGCTCATGAGGGTGGTGCGAAGCCGGGCTTCGCTCGCCCTCAGCGCCGCCTCGCTTTGCTCGCGCTCTGCCGCCGCGTCGGTGAGCGCCCGGCCCACGTCGTCCACCTCGGTGACACCCGACGGACGGGCCTTCGGGGTTTCCCGACGGCCAATGGCGTCGGCGGCCTCGACCACTGAGGCGATTGGCCTCGTGATGGACCGGCTGACGAAGTACGCCACCCCAAGGCCGAGCAACAGCAAGGCGAGTCCGCCCATCCCGAGCGTCCAGAACAGCCCTCGGGCGGGCCGCTCGATCTCGGTGGCGGGAAACACGACCCCCACGGTCCAACCGAATCGGTCGGATCGCGTGTAGGCCGTGTAGAAGGGCTCGCCCTCCGGGTTCACCGACCGCCACAGGCCCTCCGGGGCGGCGCGGGTCTGCGCGAGGAACCCGGGATTGGGCACGTGCCCGACCGCCTCCGCGCTGAAGGGCACGTGCGCGATGGCAACCTGTCGGCGGTCCAGCACGCGAACCGACCAGGTTGGCGGCAACGTCGACGTGTCGACAAAGCTTGCCACCGCTTCCGCCGGGAGGGCGGCGGCGAGAAGGTAGCGCGTCTCGCCGTCGCGGGTGATCGGGACGAGCAGGCCCACGCCTGGACGGCGCGACAGTCTGCCGGTCGCAAGATCGGAGACGACGGACTGCCGCCGGAAGAGTGCTTCGCGGACCGCGGCATTGTCCGCGTAACTGGGCAATGTCGTTCCGAACGGCGCAAGGGTGCTCAGGAGGACGCGGCCGGACGGGTCGAGGAGACCGGCGGCGGTCCACTCCGGGTGAGCTTCACGCTGGGCCCGCCCGAGGAACGCATGAAAAGCCCTGAGGTCAGGCACGTCGAGCAGTGACGACGCGCCCATCGCCCGGAGCGTCGTGAGGGAGGTGTCGAGCTTGTGCTCGCTGGCCCGCAACAGCGTGCGGGCCTGCTGGCGGGCGCGATTCTCGATCGCGGTACGATCCTGGCGGACGTTCCTCACCAGGAGAATCGCCGCGAGCAGGATCACGGGGAGGAGTGCGGCGACGACGAGCCACGCCAATCGAGCCCGGACCCGCATACCTCTATTCTAGCCGGGAAGGTCCCGCTCGCCCGTCGCGTGTTCCGGAAGCCCAGTCGCGCTGGGAAGCCAGATCGGGCAGTTCATGGAGCGCCGGCGGGCGGAGGAGGAGCGTCGGCGAGCCGAGGAGGACCTGAAACTCTCGCGTCGGTCGTGGCTGTCGGGAACGAGTCTTCCATCTAGACGCGGCGCCCGTCTCCATTGGCCACCCGCGGTCACGTGCCACCGGTCGCGCCCGCACAGTTCCTGCCAGACGCGCGACGGCGACCACTGCTCGTCACCGGATCGGAATCCGGGTGCCCGGTGCGCCTCGTCGTGGCGCGTGCGACCCGTCTTGCGGAGCGCCGGGACCACCGGCCGCCATGGCGAGGAAGTCCGCAATCCCGAAGATGTCGGTGAAAGCACCGGGTGCACGCCGCCCCTTTCTCGCGGGCGGCGGCTCCTTCCGAAAGCGCCAGGGACGGGCCGGGATCCCGACAAGGCTGCCGCCCTGCGTGACCAGCACGTCTCCGATGTTTCCGTCGCGCATCGCCCGAGCCGCGTCCGGGACGCTCTCCCCGGCGTCTAGCGCGGTTGGCGGCGACGTCATCACGTCTGTCACCGTCCTGGCCATGAGCTCGCCTGCTTCCGTGCCCTCGACCTGCCGGGTCCAGGTCGAACGGACCGCCCACGTGACGGGCGTGCCGGGGGGGGATCAATCGGCCCGGGAGCCTCGCGCGCCGGCGTACCCAGAGCGTCGAGGGCGGCCTCCGTAGCCTCGACGCGGGCGTTCTTGGTCACGCCGCGTCCAGCCCGTCGCGGCGCGCCCGGCCAGCGGGGCGAGCGCTCCCCAGGCTGAACAAGCCGGAGCGTTCTGTCCTGCCGAACGCCGGGATCCGGCGTGCGCCTATCCTCTGCTCCGGATCGATCACGGGAGCCGCGCGAGGCCGATTCACCGGCCAGCACCTCGAAGCCGGCGGGAGCCAACTCACCCGTCAGCTCGCCGCGCCGCAGGGCGTCACGCGCGTCCGTTCGGGCGATTGCGGTGCGCACGGTGGTGGCGACCCGGGCGAGCGTCGTGCGCGTCACGGGTAGGCTCGCCGCCCGTAGCGCGGCCTCCGCCCGTTCGACCAGGGCGCTGACGGTCTCGCGATGTTCGGCCGCGGCCTGTCTGAGCGTGTCCGCGTCGCCCCGTCCTCGTCCGAGCTGCAGCGCGCGGAGCGCATCGGCGCTGCGGATGGCGCGTTCCACGGCCAGCCGATCTTCCCGGGACAGCTGGTTGACGGCCCAGACCGCCGCCGTCGGCTTCCGCCGCGCCTCGACCTCTATCGCCGCATACGGCTCCCCGGCCTCTCGGAGCTCGGCCGCCAGCCGCGCACGCGTCCGGACGAAGTCAGCGGGCCGGGCGCGGTGGAGGTAGTCGAGCACCTCCTCAGGAACCGGCATGGCGCCGCGCTCGCGCGGCCCGGGGTCGCGACGCCTGACCCGTCCCGTGATGACGTCGACCGCTCCGGATCTTCTCCATCAGCTGGCCTTCCGACCGTGGCGGAGCCGCCCGGCCCGAGCCCGCGACGCCGGGCCCGACCGCCTCCGCCCGCGCAGGCTGGCCTTGAGGGCGTCCATGATGTCCACCACCGGGGCAGGCGGGCCCGACGGGACGTCCGTCTTGATCGTCTTCCCCTTCGCCTTGGCCTTGGCCGCGTCGAGGACGCGGCGTCGGTACGCGTCCTCGTACCGCTCGGGCACGAACTTGTCCCTCGCGAGCTCCTCGATCAGGCGCCGGGCGAGCTGGACCTCGGGGGCGCGAACCCGAGCCTTGTCGCGGGAGACCCTTGGGCGCTCTCGCACCTCGTCGGCGAAGAAGAGGGTGTGCAGGATCAGGGATCCGTCGACGGCCCGGACGGCCACGAGGTTCTCCTTGCCGCGCATCAGGAAGGTGGCCAGCGCGACGCGCTCGGCGTCCCCCATGGCGTCCGCCAGCAACTGATAGGCCTTCTCGCCCCCGTTGCCCGGGCCGAGATAGTAAGCCGTCTCGTAGTAGATCGGATCCACCGTCGCCAGCGGGACGAACTCCGCGATGTCGATGGTCTTGGATGCTTCGCCTTCGAGGCCCTCGAGCTCCTCCGGCGTGAAGGTGACGTACTGGTCTTTCCCCAGCTCGTACCCTCGCACCAGCTCGCTGCGCTCCACCACGCGCTCGCATACCGGACAGTAGATCTGCTGCTGGATGCGGCTCCCGCATCGCTCGTGAATGAGGTGGAAGGACGGGGCCAGGGACGTGGTCGCGGTGTGGAGCTCCACCGGGATCGTGACGAGTCCGAAGCTGATCGTGGCGCTGCTGAGCGAGCGTCGCTCCCGGCGACTCATGTCTTTGCCCCTTCCGCCCCGGCCAGGGCGGCGGTTCGCGGCGTCCGCGCTGGCGGGTGACGAGTCCGTCCCCGCGGCAGGCGGGTGCAGCGAGCGCTTCGGTGGTGTCGTCTGCGCCATCGTCGCGTCGTCTCCTCGTGCGTCGCTCGCGGCAAGCGACCGGTGCGTCGCGCCTCACTGCGGGGGCAGCGCCCGTTCCAGCGTGGTGACGACATCGCGGACGTCGGTCGGTCCTTCTGGCTCACCTTCGTCGAATCCGCCCGGAGGGTGGACTCCCAGTTGGACGGCGATGCACCGGAGCAGCTCGACCGTTCGCTGTGATTCCTGCTCCGCCAGGAGGTTGATCTGGAGATCCAGGTGAGCCCGCCGATCGGCTTGCCGCGTCATCTGATTCTGGCTGATGAGCACGAAGATCGCCAGGAAGATCGCCTCCAGCGAGACCACGAGCGTGAGTAAGCTGAAGGGGAATGGGTCGAAGCTCGGAACGCCGGGCACCGCGTTCACGCTGACGAGCAGCCACGCGCCGAACCACCCCACGTGAAGCAGGACGAACCACGGAGTGCCGGCCATCCGCGTGACCTGAGCGGCGAGGCGCTCGGCCCGCGTGCGGTGGGCCAGCGTGTCCGCCTCGAGCGCCGCGATGGTCGCCACATTTCGCGCCACGCCCGTCCCTGACCCGGTGCTCCCGTTACGCGGCGCGCTCCGAGGCGGACGGCCTTGTCCAGCCTTCCTCATCTGCCCCGGCTTCCCCTCTCCCACTCCACCTGACTCACCACGGCCAGGCAACGCAGCAACGGCGATGCCAACGCGGCGTCGGGAGCCATGCGACGGCAAGCGGGGAAGGTGTCGACGCCGAGCGGCCCCACTTGGCGTCAGAGTGGCGCCACCCCGACAGAATGGCTCAGACGCAGGGGCTCCCGGATGATCTGGGCCCGGCGAGCCTCGCGCGCCGCGGGGCTCGGGGCCGCCGCGGCGGGCGCCTTGCCCGCAGCGCGCGCGCTACGCTACAGTTCCGTTGCCATTTCGCGACGCACCCTTGAGGGGAGGTTCCCATGCGACTTGCCTTGGCCCGGCTGCTCTTCCTTGCCTCGATCCTCCTCCTGGCCGCCGGCCGCCCCGCGCCGGCCGCGGAGGAGGTCGTCGTCTACTCGAGCGTCGACGAGGAGAACGCCAAGAAGCTTCTCGACACGTTCACCAGGGCGACCGGTGTCCAGGTGCGCTTCACCTTCCTGTCCTCCGGCCCCGCCGTGGCGCGGCTGGAGGCCGAGAAGGCCAACCCCCGAGCCGACCTCTGGTTCGGGGCACCCAGCGAGAACCACGTGGCGGCCAAGGAGAAGGGGCTGACCCAGGCGTACGTCTCGCCCAATGCGAGGGACCTCGCCGCGCACTTCCGGGACAAGGAGGGATACTGGACCAGCTTCTACATGAACCCGCTCGGGCTGGGAGTGAACACCAAGGTCATCAAGGAGCGCGGTGCGCCGGTCCCGGCGTCCTGGGAGGATCTCCTGCGGCCCGAGTTCCGGAATCAGATCCAGATGCCCAGCCCCCAGACGTCGGGCACTGGCTACAACATGGTGGCGGCGCTCGTCCAGATGTGGGGCGAGGACCGGGCCTTCGAGTACCTGAAGAGGCTCCACCCCAACGTCCAGACCTACACGCAGAGCGGAACGGCGCCCTCGAAGGCGGCGGCAATCGGACAGGCGGCCATCGGCATCCAGTTCACGCCGGCCTTCCTTCAGCTCGCCGACGAGGGCTATCCGATGCAGATCGCGTTCCCGAAGGAGGGTGTGGGCTTCGAGGCGCCGGCGATCTCGATCGTCAAGGGCGCGTCGCACCTCGACGCGGCGAAGAAGCTCGTCGACTGGTTTCTCACCCTGGACGGCCAGAACGCATTCACCGACGCCAAGACCTATTTCTTTCCGGTGCACCCCAAGGCCAAGCTCGCCAAGGGGCTTCCCCCTTTCGACCAGATCCCCGTCATGAACTACGACGCAGTGCGGGCGGGCCAGGACAAGAAGCGGCTGGTGGATCGCTGGATCAACGAGGTGCTCCGGGCGCCCAAGTGACGGCGACCGCTCACGCCGCCCACGCCGGGTGAGAGCGCCTGAAGGAATCCCGCCCGCGTCGCCCTGCTCCCTTCCCCCTGTCAGGCGGGGCGGGAGGGCAGGGGGAGTGGCGGGGCGTGCTCGGTTGAGCCCGTGAGGCCGCGAGGCCGCCGGCGCGCGGCGTGGCGCGCCGACTGGCGCGCACTCACCGCCGAGCCCGTGGTGGCCACGGCGGTGGTGCTCCTCTTCGCCCTCCTCGGGCTCTTCATCGTCTACCCGCTGGCCCGGGTGTTCTGGGTGGGCTTCGTGCCCGACGGCGCGGTCTCGCTGCGGCTGTTTCGCGAGGCGGCCGGAAACTGGTTCATCCGGCGGGCCTTCGCCAACAGCCTCCTGATGGCCGGGCTGACCGCGGTCCTGGGCGTGGCCTGCGGCTATCTCTTCGCGTACGCCGTCACGCGGACGGACATGCCCGGGCGCCGGCTCTTCGAGGTGATGGCCATCCTGCCCATCATCTCGCCGCCCTTCATCGGGGCCCTGTCGATCATCCTGCTGCTCGGACAGAACGGCCTGATCACCCACCATCTCCTGGGCCTCCGCGATTTCCCGATCTACGGGCTTCCAGGGCTCCTCCTCGCCCAGGTCTTGACCTTTTTCCCCGTGGCATACCTCACCCTTCGCGGTGTGCTGGAATCGATCAGCCCCACCCTGGAGGACGCCGCCATGGACCTGGGGGCGAGCCGCTGGGCGGTGTTCCGGCGGATCACCCTCCCCCTGTCTGGACCGGGCCTCGCGAGCGCCCTGCTCGTCCTCTTCATCGAGTCCCTCGCGGACTTCGGGAACCCCCTGATCCTGGGCGGCAGCGGGTTCCCCGTCCTGTCGGTGCAGGTGTACCTGCAGGTTACGGGCATGTTCGACCTGGCGGGTGGCGCCGCCTTGGCCGTGATCCTCCTCGTCCCGTCGGTGACCGCGTTCTTCGTCCAGCGCTACTGGGTCGGGCGGAAGCGCTACGTCACTGTTACGGGCAAGCCGGCGCGGTCGTCCCTCAAGGCGGTCAGCCCGTTCGCACGCTGGTGCCTGTTCGCGGTGGCGAGCGGCCTGACCCTCGCCATCGCGGCCTTCTATGCGGTGATCGTGGTGGGCGCCTTCTCCCGCACGTGGGGGGTGGACCACAGCCCGACGCTGCGGAACTTCGGGTACGTGATGGGGGTCGGACTCGGGACCATCGGCGACACCTTGCTGATCGCCGTTGGCTCCACTCCGGTGGCCGGGCTCCTGGGCATGGTCATCGCGTTCCTGGTGGTGCGGCGGCGCTTCCCGGGCCGCCGGACCCTGGAACTCGTCTCGATCCTGAACTTCGCCGTGCCGGGGACGGTGCTCGGTATCGGGTACATCCTCGCGTTCAACCAGCCGCCGCTCCTGCTCACGGGAACGGCGCTGATCCTGATCGCCAACTTCGTGTTTCGCTACGTGCCGGTGAGCATCCAGTCGGGGACGGCGGTGCTCCATCAGATCGACCCCGCCATCGAGGAGGCCGCCGCCAATCTGGGGGCGACCACGGCCGTCACCTTCCGGCGCATCACCCTGCCGCTCATCGTGCCCGCCTTCTTCTCGGGCCTGACGTTCTCGTTCGTGCGAGCCATGACCGCGATCAGCGCGGCGATCTTCCTCGTCTCCGCCGACTGGAACCTCATGACCGTCCAGATCCTGTCGCAGACCGAGGCGGGCCGCCTGGGGGCCGCCGCCGCCTTCAGCGTGATCCTCGTGGGTCTGATCCTGGTCGCCATCGCGTTGATCCGGCTGAGCCTCGGACGCATCTTCCGGTACTCCTACCAGGCCTCCTTTTCGTGAGCCTCGAGCTCCGCGGGCTGACCAAGGTCTTCCCGGATCCGCGGGACCCGATACGCGAGGTGCGCGCGGTGGAGAGCCTGTCCCTCGCGGTACGAGCGGGAGAGCTGGTGACGCTCCTCGGGCCTTCGGGGTGCGGGAAGACCACCGCGCTGCGCATGGTGGCGGGATTCGAGACGCCGACGGCCGGAACAATCGGGATCGATGGGGTCGACGTCACGGGCCGGCCGCCTCACCTGCGCGACACCGCCATGGTCTTCCAGAGCTACGCCATCTTTCCCCATCTCACCGTCGCCGAGAACGTGGGCTTCGGGCTGAGCACGCGGCGCGTGCCGCCGGCGGAGATCGCCCGGCGGGTCGCGTCGCTGCTCGACCTGGTCCAGCTGGCCGGCCTCGGCGGCCGGTCTCCTGATCGCCTCTCCGGGGGGCAGCAGCAGCGGGTTGCGCTGGCCCGGGCGATCATCACCGAGCCCAAGGTGCTCCTCTTCGACGAGCCCCTGTCCAACCTGGATGCCAAGCTCCGGGAGGAGATGCGGGACGAGATCCGGGCCATCCAGCGGAGGGTGGGCATCACGAGCGTCTACGTCACGCACGACCAGGCGGAAGCCATGGCCCTGTCGGACCGGATCGTGGTCATGCGGGCGGGGCGAATCGAGCAGGTGGGGCCGCCGGTGGAGGTCTACGCTCGGCCGGCGACCCGGTTCGTCGCAAACTTCGTCGGGCGGGTCAACTTCCTCGCCGCGGAGCCGGTAGGCCCTCGCGCGGTACGCGTACGCCTCGGCCCTGCCACCGCGGAGCTGGCGGTGGCGGAGAGCCCCGGGGCAGGAGGGGACCCGCGGCTTGCGGTACTCCGGCCGGAGGCGATCCGGCTTCTGCCGGCGGCCGCGGCGGATCCGGGACAGCCGAGGGGCCGGGTCCGCCGGGCCGTCTATCTCGGCGGTGTCGCGGAGTACGAGGTGGAGATCGGCCCGGTCGCGCTCCTCGTATCGGTGGCCAATCCCGTGGCGGAGGGGCTCTTCGCCGAGGGAGATGCCGTGGCCATCGCGCTCCCGGCCCATCCGGTCGCGGTCGTCCCGGCGTCGTAAGGACCTGGAGAACCGAAAGCGCTCGTTGCCACGGTGCCGGGGGCCGTCCTTCCCCTCTCAGCAGCCGCCGACGAGCAGCGGAGAGCGCAGCCGGCGTGCGTAGTCCGCGTACCGACGGAAGACCATGACGTGGAAGTGCGGCTGCACGAATTCCTCGATGGAGTTCACGACGCCGCGGTCCGCCAGGCGTGCCAGCACGAGCCGCAGCCAGGCCCGTTCGACGACCGAGTGCTCCACCTTCGAGAGGTCCACCGAGGCGCCGGTCAGGTGCGAGGAGCGCCGGGGCCCGTGCGCCGGCGCGGCGTTGCCGTTCCCGACGAGGAGGGCCTCCTGCACGGCTTCGGTGCGGGTCAGGGCCGTGACGCGGAGCCTGGCGCCGCCGAACAAGTCGTGCAGCGCGTGGCCCACTTGGTGGAGGAAGAGCCGGGTCCAGGGGCGCGCCACCCGCCGCCAGGCCGGAACCCCGGAGGCGTGGACGCCGCGTCTCTCCGCAGCGACCGGCACCAGCAACCCGGCCCGGACGAATCGGTCCAGATGCTCGCGGGTCCGCAGGCGCGACAGCCGCTGGCGGTTGGCCGCCGCGTTCTCCCGGTAGAGGTTCCCCGGGCTCGCGGGCAGCGGGCTCGAGTCCAGGGGAAGGCGTCCGCTCCGCAGGCGCGTCAGGGCAGGCAGCGCGATGATGTCACCCGCGCGCACGCTCTCGCCGCGGCGGAGCCCATTCTGGCGCCGAAGCTGCTCCACGGACGTTCCGGCTCGGCGGGCTATCGCCGTCAGTGCCTCACCGCGGCGCACCTCGTGGCACCAGACCGCGGCCTCCGCGGACCTCCCGGGCGGCCCGAGGGGTAGACCGAGGCCCAGCAGGGCGGCGAGACCCGCGATCCACGCCCGGATCATGCCCCGTGAATCGCGAGCGGCGTGAGCCCATCTCACGGCTCCCCCCACACCAGGGAATCGTGGACCCACCCGTCCCCGAGGTCGTGCTGGACGTGGAGCCATGGTCCCCTGCGGTCGAGGACCAGCAGGTTGACCGCCCGCTCCGCCGTGAAGACGACGGGGTGGTCCGTGCCGGGCTGCTCGCGGACGTTGACGAGGTCCCGGGTGACGACGACCGCGGATCGACGGTCCGTCAGCGGTCCGTAGATCCAGGCCGACTCGCCCTCGAAGTCCCGGATCTTCACCCAGTCTCCTTGCCGGGCCATCACGCGAAGGGGCTCGTTCTCGTAGGCATAGCGCACGGGCTCCGCGCTCAGGCTCGGGCCCATCCGGAGATTCGCCGTCTCGACCTTGACGCGGACGTAGTAGGCGGGGCTGGCGCCCGCTTCGCGCGACGGGAATCCCATCCACGACGGGGCGACGAGAAGCCCCGCCACCAGCGTCCAGTAAAGCCAGGGGACCAATCGGGCCGGCATCCTCATACCTCCTCCGACGATTCCCGGAAATGGCGGGGGCGGCTTCGGCCCGGCCGCGAGGACCGTCTACTGGTGGCGAGACGCCTCGTGAGACCCCGGAGACAGCGACCGGGCGGCGAGAGCCGCGACGACGTGAGTCGCTAGTGAGAGCGGGAGGGAGTCAGAAGACGCCGCGACCGAGCAGGCGAAACGCGGGCGGAGTGATCTGACTGAATTCCACGAGAGGAGCCTAGCGAGGCGCCGCCTTGGCTGTCAAGAAATCCGGTCGGCGGAAATCCAGTCGATCGACGACCGAGTCGACGCAGATCCGGTTGATCGGCGCGCGATGGTTCTCGGGGCTCACCGCTGGCCGGGCGGCGAGCGCTCCGGCGGTCGGCGCCGGGCTGTGCTACGGTAATGGAAGGTGACGGTGTCACCGGGCGGGAACCCGGTCGACCGCGCCGGTCGACCGCGGATGTTGCGCTGCCTCCGCCCGACTGGAGCCGCCGCCGGGCAGCTCAGGCTGGGAGATGAGCCAGGACCCCCGCGATCTCGCTCGAGTGCGTCCCCGTGGCCGGGCGATGTCGGTGAGCTCCAGGCCGCCATCGAGCGTGCGGGCCGGCTCGCCGGCGGTCAGGCGGCGCGTGCCCGCGGCTTCCCCCGGCACGCTCGCCAGAAGCCCGCTCCACGGGCGTCCGGCCGGGTCCGGGATCACGACCTAGCGAGGAGATGGTCGCTTCGCGCCCGGGCCTCGCGGGCCAATCGTGCCGTCCGTGGCGACGGGAGTCGAGCGCATGACCGAGCCGATGACGCTGCCGAACCCCGCGAACCTTCGCTTCGTGGAGGATCTGTACCGGGCGTTCCTGCGTGACCCGGCCTCGGTGGACGCGCGCTGGCGCGAGTACTTCAAGCGCCTCGATGACGGGAACGGGGACGGGGCCGGCAGAGCGCGCCCCGGCCCCTCGTTTCGGCCCCGCGGCCTCTTCGATCCCCGGGGGACCGGCGCGCCCCTCGCCGAAGCGGGCGCCGCGTCGAGCCTGCAGCGCATGCAGGACCGGGTCGTGGAGCTGATCCGGGCCTACCTGGTCCGGGGTCACATGGCCGCTCGCATCGATCCTCTGGGGAGACCGCGGCCGCCCCAGCCCGAGCTGGACCCCGCGTTCTACGGATTCACCGACGCCGACCTGGACCGCTCCGTCTCGACGCACGGGATCCCGGGCCCGCCGGCCCGTCCGCTCCGGGAGATCCTGGACCTTCTGCGCGCCGTCTACTGCCAGTCGATCGGCGTGCAGTTCATGCACATCGACGATCGCGAGCGCCGCGTGTGGCTGCGTGAGCGCCTGGAGGATCCCCGGCACTGGATCCCGCTCACGCGGGAGGAGCAGCTGCGCATTCTCACCCGGCTGACCGACGCCGTCATCCTGGAGGAGTTCATCCAGCAGAAGTACCCCGGCGCCAAGACCTTCTCCCTGGAGGGCTCCGAGAGCTTGATCCCGCTCCTGGACCTCGCGGTCGAGACGGCCTCGGCGCACGGCGTGGACGAGATCGTGCTGGCGATGGCCCATCGGGGCCGCCTGAACGTCCTCGCGAACATCCTCGGCAAGCGGCCGCGCGAGATCTTCGGTGAGTTCGAGGACCGCGACGACCCACTGCGTGACGGCCGGGGCGACGTGAAGTACCACCTCGGCCACAGCACGGACTGGAGGACGGCGTCGGGGCGGTCGGTGCACCTTTCCCTCTGCTTCAACCCGAGCCACCTGGAGTTCGTCAACCCCGTCGCGCTCGGCCGCGTGCGCGCGAAGCAGGACCGGGCCGGCGATCACGAGCGAGTGCGCGGCATGACCCTCCTCATCCACGGGGACGCGTCGTTTGCCGGTGAGGGCGTCATCCAGGAGTCGCTTACCCTGAGCCAGCTCGAGGGGTACCGGACGGGCGGGACGCTCCACGTCGTCGTCAACAACCAGCTCGGCTTCACGACGCCGCCGGAGGAGGCGCGGTCGTCCGTCTACGCGACCGACGTGGCCAAGATGCTCCAGATCCCGATCCTCCACGTCAACGGCGAGGCCCCGGATGCGGTAGCGCGCGTGGTGCGGCTCGCGATGGAGTTCCGGCGCACCTTCCGGAGCGACGTGGTCATCGACATGTACTGCTATCGCCGTCGAGGCCACAACGAGGGCGACGAGCCGGCCTTCACCCAGCCGCTCATGTACCAGCTGATCGAGCGCCGCCCGCCCGTGCGCGAGGGGTACCTCGAGCACCTGCTCGCGCTCAATGGGCTCACCCGGGAGGACGCCGACCGGATCGCCGTCGAGCGGCGCGCCGAGCTCGAGCGAGAGCTCGCCGAGGCGCGCAGCCCGCGCTACCTGGCCGCGCGGGAGAAGCCGACCGGAGTCTGGAGCGGCTATCGGGGCGGGCCGGGCGGGGATGCCGAAGAGCTCGAGACCGGGGTGGCGCGGGGGCGGCTCGTCGAGCTGATCCGGGCGCTGACGCGCCTGCCCGAGGGGTTCCGGCCGCACCCGACGATCGTCCGGGGGCTCGCGCGCCGCCGCGAGACGGGTGAAGGCGCCCGTCCGGTGGACTGGTCCACGGCCGAGGCGCTGGCGTTCGCGGCCTTGGCGACGGAGGGTCATCGCGTGCGCCTGTCGGGTCAGGACACCGCGCGGGGGACCTTCAGTCACCGGCACGCGGTGCTCCATGACGTGGCGGATGGCGGGACCTACTTGCCGCTCGGACACGTCGCGCCGGACCAGGCCCCGGTCGAGGTCTACAACAGCCCGCTCTCCGAGGTCGGCGTGCTGGGCTTCGAGTATGGTTACAGCCTGGACTGCCCCGACGGGCTCGTCCTCTGGGAGGCGCAGTTCGGCGACTTCGTGAATGCGGCCCAGGTCATCGTGGACCAGTTCTTGGTGAGCGCCGAGGAGAAGTGGCGCCGTCTGAGCGGGCTCGTGCTCCTCCTGCCCCACGCGTTCGAGGGCCAGGGGCCGGAGCACTCGAGCGCTCGGCTCGAGCGCTTCCTCGAGCTCGCGGTCAACGACAACATCCAGATCGTGAACGCGACCACGCCGGCCCAGTACTTCCACGTGCTGCGGCGCCAGGTGCTGCGCCGGTGGCGGAAGCCGCTGGTCGTCATGACGCCGAAGAGCCTGCTCCGGCACCCGAAGGTCGTCTCGTCGCTGGCGGATCTCGAGCAAGGGGGCTTCCAGCGCATTCTCGGCGATGCGGCGGCGGCTCCGGACCGGGTGCGGCGCGTCCTGCTGTGCAGCGGCAAGGTGTACTACGATCTCCTGACCGCGCGCGACGAGCTCGGGCGCGAGGACGTGGCGATCGTCCGCCTCGAGCAGCTCTACCCGTTGCGGGACGAGCAGCTCCGCGAGGCTCTGGCGCCCTATTCGCCGGCGGCGCCGGTCGTGTGGGTGCAGGAAGAGCCGGCGAACATGGGCGCGTGGCGCTACCTGCTCGCGCGCTTCGGCGACCGGCTGCTCGGCGCCCGGCCTTTCTCGGGAGTCTGCCGGCCGCCCTCGGCCAGCCCCGCCACGGGCTGGGCGGCCCTGCACCGGATCGAGCAGCAGAAGCTCCTCAGGGTGGCGTTCGATGTCCGTTGAGCTGAAGATCCCGGCGGTCGGGGAGTCGGTCACGGAGGCCCAGATCGGGGACTGGCTCAAGGCGGCCGGGGACCACGTGCGTCAGGACGAGCCCTTGGTGGTGCTCGAGACCGACAAGGCCTCCCTGGAGCTGCCCGCGCCGGTCTCCGGCGTCCTCGCCCGAATCCTCAAGCAGAAGGGCGAGATCGTCAGGGTCGGCGAGGTGATCGCGCACCTGGAGGAGGCCCCGGCCCCGAAGGCGGCGCCCGCCCCGGCGGCCCCCGCCCCGCCCGCGCCGGCCTCGCCCCCCGGGCGCCCGCCGACGCCGGCCCCCGCCGCAGGCTCGGGCGGCGACGCGGCGCGGGTGATGCCGGCCGCGCGCCGGCTGCTCGCGGAGCGCGGGGTCGAGGCCGAGCAGGTGCCGCCCACGGGTCCGGGGGGGCGCCTCCTGAAGGAGGACGTCCTCCGCCACCTCGAGGCGGGGGCCGTGCCGAAGGCGCCCGCCCCGCCCGCGAGGGCACCCGAGGATCGGGCGTCGGTGCCCGAGGCCGCGCCCCCGCGGGCGGCGGAGGGCCGCGAGGAGGAGGCGGTTCCCATGAGCCTCCTGCGGCGCCGGGTGGCCGAGCGGCTCGTCGCGGCGCAGCAGACGGCGGCCCTGCTGACCACGTTCAACGAGATCGACATGTCGGCGCTGCGCGCGCTGCGACAGGCGCACCAGGAGGCGTTCCAGCAGCGATACGAGGTAAAGCTCGGGATCATGTCCTTCTTCGTCAAGGCGGTCATCGAGGCGCTGAAGCTCGTTCCCGAGCTGAACGCCGAGATTCGCGGCGCCGACATCGTCTACCGCAACTACTACGACATCGGGATCGCCGTGGGCGGCGGGCGCGGGCTGGTCGTGCCGGTCATCCGGAACGCCGAGCGCCTCGGCTTCGGCGCGATCGAGAGCGCCATCGCCGATCTCGCCCGGCGCGCGCAGGCCAACCAGCTCACGCTGGACGAGCTCCAGGGGGGCACCTTCACCATCTCGAACGGCGGAATCTACGGGTCGCTCCTGTCCACTCCGATCGTGAACCCGCCGCAGAGCGGCATCCTGGGGCTCCA
The DNA here is from genome assembly GCA_035550795.1 of Candidatus Methylomirabilota bacterium. Classification (GTDB taxonomy): domain Bacteria; phylum Methylomirabilota; class Methylomirabilia; order Rokubacteriales; family DASRDR01; genus DASRDR01. The sequence goes on along the minus strand of DASZOL010000107.1, from coordinate 28,720 downwards.
CGCGATCCAGGATCGCCCCGTGGCGCGCGACGGCCAGGTCGTCGTGCGGCCGATGATGTACGTGGCCCTCACCTACGACCACCGGATCGTGGACGGTCGCGAGGCGGTGACCTTCCTCCGGCACGTCAAGGCGTGCGTCGAGGAGCCCGCCCGGATCCTTCTCGAGGTGTAGAGAGGTGTAGAGATGCCGTCCGGACGCGAGCACGACCTGGTCGTCATCGGCGCGGGGCCCGGCGGGTACGTGGCCGCCATCCGGGCGGCCCAGCTCGGGATGAACGTGGCCTGCGTCGAGCGCGATCCGGCGCTGGGCGGCACCTGCCTCCGAATCGGCTGCATTCCCAGCAAGGCGCTCCTGGAATCGAGCGAGCTCTTCGCGGCGGCCGGCGAGCGCTTCGGGGCGCACGGGGTTCGGGTCGGCGACCTGACGCTTGACCTCGCGGCCATGCTGCACCGGAAGGACGAGACGGTGCGGGGGCTCACGGGCGGCGTCGACGGTCTCTTCCGGAAGCACCGGATCGCCCGCCACGTAGGACACGGGCGGATCATCGGCCCGGGCGCGGTCTCCGTCGAGAACGGCTCGGAGGTCGCCCGGATCACGGCGCGCCGCATCCTGATCGCCACGGGGAGCACGTCCTCGAGCCTGCCTGGCGTCGCGCCGGACGGCGACCGGATCGGGACCAGCACGGAGGCGCTCGCGTATCCCGCGGTGCCCGGGCACCTCGTGGTCATCGGGGCCGGGTACATCGGCCTCGAGCTGGGGTCGGTGTGGCACCGCCTCGGCGCGAAGGTGACGATCGTGGAGTACCTGGACCGCATCCTCCCCGGGATGGACGCGGAGGTCTCGGCCTCGGCGAAGCGGATCTTCGAGGCGCAGGGGCTCGCCTTCCGGCTCCGGAGCCGCGTCACGGGAGTCCGGGTCGAGGCCGGCGGTTGCGTCGTCGAGTGCGAAGGCGCCGAGCCGGTCCGCGGGGACCGCGTCCTGGTCGCGGTGGGGCGGTCCCCCGTGACGGCGGACCTCGGACTGGAGTCCGTGGGGATCCAGCCCGACGAGCAGGGCCGCATCGCGGTGGACGAGGGCTTCGCCACGGAGGCGGACGGCGTCTACGCCGTCGGCGACGTGATCAGGGGCCCGATGCTGGCCCACAAGGCCTCGGAGGAGGGGATCGCCTGCGTCGAGATGCTCGCCGGCGGCCATGGGCGCGTGGACTACGACGCCATCCCCAGCGTCGTCTACACATTCCCCGAGATCGCCGCCGTCGGAAGGACGGAGGAACAGCTCCAGGTGGCCGGGATCGACTACCGGAAGGGAGTGTTCCCGTTCCGGGCCAACGGCCGCGCCCGGGCCCTGGGGCAGACCGAGGGCCAGATCAAGATGCTCGCGGACACGAAGACGGACCGGGTGCTCGGCGTCCACATCCTCGGGCCCCGGGCCGGTGACCTCATCGCCGAGGCGGTGAGCGCGATGGCGTTCGGCGCCAGCAGCGAGGATGTCGCCCGCACGTGTCACGCGCACCCCACGCTGGCCGAGGCCTACCGGGAGGCTGCCCTCGCCGTCGAAGGGCGGGCGCTCCACATCTGAGGATGCCGACCGGTGCGCCGCCGCGCCCCGGGATCCGCGCGAGCCTGGCCGCGCCGCCAGCGGTCCGGCCCTCCGGGCGCATGACGGCCCGATCGATGCGGGTCGCCGACTGCGTGCGGCTTCCCGATGGCCGCATCGGCCGCGTCCGGGCAGTCTCGGGTGGCGCTGTGCGGGTCCGCGTCCGCCGCAAGGGCAGCCCGTCGCGTCAGTTCCTGCAGCTGCCGGCGCGGAAGCTCAGACGGATCGACTGCCCGGACGGCTGGATGAGCCCGCAGGGGTACGCGCGATACCTGCGTGTGACGCTCGCCAAGATGCGCAAACGTCAGGCCGCGGTCCGGAAGGCGACCCGCACGGGAGCGTGCTGAGGATCCGACTCCACTGGCCGGCGGGGGGCGTCACCATGGAGCACGATCCTCGGCACGATCGGCGCGCGGACCTCGCACTCGGCGCCGGAAGTCGTGTGCCGCACTTCGAGGTCGCCACGCTGGACGGGTCACGGGTGCGATACGCCGACGCCATCTGGCAGCGGCGGAACCTCCTGCTCGTGCTCCTGCCCGAGACCGCATCGCCCGGAGCGCAGCGCTACCTCGACGGCCTGCGGGCGGCGTCGGGGGAGCTCGCCGCGCTGCGGACGACGCTGGTCCTCGCCGCGGAGGCGGTGGGACGCCTCCGGCCTCCGGCGGTGATTGTCGCCGACGAGTGGGGCGAGATCGCCCACGTCGAGGCGCCCGCTGAGGGGGGCGTCGCCTCGCTCTCGCCCCCGGAGGAGCTCCTGTCCTGGGTGCGCTATCTCTCCACGCGCTGCCCCGAGTGCGAAGGCGAGGTCCACTAGCGAAGGCCGGCCTGGCGAAGCGGCGCGGCGGCCGGATCCCGGCCCGGGGGTACCGCAGGGCTGGACGTCCCCGCGCGGGGCGTGTCACTTGTCCGGGCGATGCTCGGCCGGCCCTCCGTGGCGCGTCAGGTTCCACGCGGTGTTGATGAGCCCCATGTGGCTGAACGCCTGGGGGAAGTTTCCCAGCAGCCGCCGCGAGACGGGGTCGTACTCCTCCGACAGGAGGCCCACGTCGTTGCGGAGCGATAGAAGACGTTCGAACAGCTCGCGCGCCTCGCTCACGCGACCCTGGAGCACGAGATTGTCGGCGAGCCAGAACGTGCAGGGGAGGAAGGCGCCTTCTCCCGGCGGCAGGCCGTCGACGTGCGGCAGCGTCTGGTAGCGCGCCACGAAGCCATCGGCGACGAGATGCTGCTGGATGGCCCTCACCGTCCCGAGCATGCGCGGGTCCGTGGCTGGAAGAAAGCCGACGAGGGGGATCATCAGGAGGCTCGCATCGAGCAGCTTGGAGCCGTAGGACTGGACGAAGGCGCCCAGGTCGGCGTCGTAACCCTGCCGGCAGACGTCCTCGTGGATCACGTCCCGGAGGCGGCGCCACCGGTCCACCGGGCCCTCGAGCCCGAAGCGCTCGACGGCCTTGACGGCACGGTCCACCGCGACCCAGGCCATGACCCGGGAGTGAGTGAACGCCCGGCGAGGCCCGCGAACCTCCCAGATCCCCTCGTCGGGCTGCTGCCACACCGACTCGAGATACGCGACCATGGCCCGCTCCACGCGCCAGGCATTCTCGTCCGGCTCGAGGCCGATCCGCCGGGCGCAGTGGAGGGAGTCGGCCACCTCGCCGTAGACATCGAGCTGGAACTGGGTGCTCGCCGCGTTGCCGACCCGGACGGGGGCCGAGCCCTCGTAGCCGGGGAGCCAGGGCAGCTCCCACTCGGGGAGGAGCCGGTCTCCGGTGACCCCGTACAGGATCTGGGCGTGAGAGGGGCGGCCGGCGACCGCGCGCACGAGCCACGCCCGCCAGGCCCGGGCCTCCTCCACGTACCCGCCGGCCATCAGGGCGTAGAGGGCGAACGTGGCATCGCGGAGCCAGCAGTACCGGTAGTCCCAGTTCCGCACGCCGCCGAGCTTCTCCGGCAGCGACGTCGTGACCGCGGCCACCAGCCCGCCGGTCGGCGCGTACGTGAGGGCCTTGAGCGTGATGAGTGAACGGACCACGGGCTCGAGCCAGTCGCCCTGGTAGGTGCACCGCCCCGTCCACTCGCGCCACCATTCCTCGGTTTCCTGGATCGTCGGCTCCGGTTGCGGCGCCGGCGGCTCGGGCTCGTGCGACGGGTACCAGGTCAGCGTGAACGGCACGCGCTGGCTAGCCGCCACGGTGAACTCGGCGACCGTCTGGAAGTCCTGCCCGTGGAAGTCCACGGCCGTCCGCAGGCGCAGGGCATTGGCGCCGCCGATCGCCCGGAGCCCGTCGTCGCAGCGTCGCACCCACGGAGTCATCGAGCCGTAGTCGAGCCGAATGACGAGCTCCAGGCGCATGGGGACGGTGCCGCGCTTCCCTTCGACCACCCGGATCAGGTCAGGCGCGTGCGTCCGCACGGGCATGCAGTCGTGGAGCACGACGACGCCGGTCTCGGTCTCGAACTCCGTCTCGAGGACCAGCGTCCCCGGTCGATAGCGGCGGCGGACCGCCCGCACGGGGCCCGCCGGGGCGACGCGCCACCTCCCGTGCTCCGGCGTGCCGAGGAGCGCCGCGAAGCAGGCCGGGGAGTCGAAGCGAGGGACGCAGAGCCAGTCGATCGAGCCGTCCCGGCCCACGAGCGCCGCCGTCTCGCAATTCCCGATGACGGCGTAGTCCTCGATGCGCAGCGGCATCCTTGCAGGCTCCCCTGCCCGTCCAGGTCTCGGGCGTGAATCGCAGCGTGCGCGGCCCGTCGGGGATCTTCACGGCTAGTTCACCACAATCCTGGGTGAGACCGTGTGTTTCCACTCCGGCCGCCGCGCCGGCCCCCCCGTCGTTTTTTCCCCGGGGGAGGATCGACGTCTCGGCGGCCTGCGACCTGGGTCACGGCGGCCGGTCCACGCAGGCGCGATCCTCTGGACGGGTGAGCTGAGATGTCCGCGCGCGTCAGTGAGGGCCGGGGGCCCGGCAGGAGGCCCCCAAGCGAGACGGGACAGAAGGTGGCCGCCGCCGCGGCCCTCGTCACGGGGACAGCGATGGGCGTCCTCACGACGGCCTGCGGCCTCGGGCTGGCAGGCTCACCGTGGGAGTTCCACTTTGTCGGGCATCACGTGGCTGCGGTGGCGGTGGCGCTGACCGGTGTCACGGTGGTCATCCTCGGCATCGTCATGACGGTGGACGTGATCGGCGGAGCCAATCGCCTTCGACATCGACGCTGACGGGGTCTGCGGGTCAACAAGGTGCAGTGCGACGTCCACGCCTGGATGCACGGATGGCTGTTCGTGACGAGCCATCCCGCCGTGGTCACCGACCCGACCGGGACCTTCAAGCTCACCGGCGTGCCGGCGGGGAGACACAGGGTAGAGGTGTGGCCCCCCACGCTCGGTAAGCAATCCAGGATGGTCGATGTCAAGCCGGGGCAGCCCGTCTCGGTCGTGCTCGAGCTGACGGCCAAGGAATAGGGCCGGCCCTACCGGCCCCAGAGAGCCGCCCTTCGAAACTCATCGGCCTCTCCGATCGAGCACGCGAGATGCACGTGGGCCTCCGCTGAGGCTGCGTGACGACGCCGAGGCGCCGAGTCGGTTGGACATAGGGGGGGACTGCTCGCCCCAGCTCGCCCGTTCTGCGCCGTCCTCCGCGAGCGGTTCGGTCAGCCGGCTCGTCCCCTTCGGGGGGTCGTCGGGAGACTTTTGTCACGGCGCGCGCACGCCTGCGGGAGAGATCCTGTTGTCGAGCGAGGGAAGCCGGTCAGAGGAGCATGCGGACAATGTGGAGCGATGAGACACCCTGTCGATCGCGGACCCTGGTGATGCTCGGGCGAAAGCTCGGAGAGGGCCGTCCGGGGAGCGCCGGCAACGGCGTAACGGCGTCGCTCCTGTCGGTCGGGCGGGCGGGGCATGACCGCGTGCACGAGCCTGAGGCGGCTCCTGAGAGCGTCGGGCGGGAGGCGGCCGCGGCATCCGTCGCCTCGGTGGATTCGACGCGATTCTACTTCCAGGAGATGGGCCGGATCCCTCTCTTGACCAAGTCGCAGGAGGTCGAGATCGGTCGTGCGATCGAGCTGGCGCAGGAGCGAGTCCGACGTGAAGCGATGACGATCCCGTTCGTTCGGCGCGAGGCGCTGGCGGTCGAGCGACGCTTCCGGACGCCGCGGGAGTCGCTCGACGACCTCGTCGAGGCTCCGGACGGCACGCGCCTCTCTCGCGATGAGCTCGCGAGGCTCCGTGCCGCGCTCGCCCGCGTCCAGCGGCTCGACCGGCAGGGGGCGATGCTGGAGGCCGCCCGCCGCCGGGCGAGGAACGGGCGCACGCGCCGCCTCCTCCGGGCGCAGATCGCACTGCATCGCCAGGCCGCCGCGCGCCTGGCCGGTGACCTTCCCTTCAAGGACACCGTGGTGGAGGGCTGGCTGGTGCGGGCGCGGGCCCTGGCCCGGGAGCTGGAGAGCGGCGGAGGGAGCGCACCGGCGGCAGCGGCGGGGGGCCAGAGGACGCGTCGTCAGCGGCGGCGCGAGATCCTGACCGAGATCGGGTTGCCCTCGCGCCGGTTCCTGTCGGCCCTTCGGCGGGTCGCTGCGGCGCGGGCCGAGTGCCGGCGAGCCAAGCAGGTGCTGACGGAGGCCAACCTCCGGCTCGTCGTCTCGGTGGCCAAGCGCTACATGCGGCACGACGTTCCGGTCCTGGATCTCGTTCAGGAAGGCAACATCGGGCTCATGAAGGCGGTGGACCGCTTCCGGTACCGCCGCGGGTTCAAGTTCTCGACCTACGCGACGTGGTGGATCCGCCAGGCGATCACTCGATCGATCGCGGATCGAAGCCGGACGATTCGAATACCGGTGCACTTGGTCGAGACCCTGGGGCAACTCTCTCGAGTGCAGACCGGGTTGACCCAGGAGCTCGGCCGCACTCCGACCCTGGAGGAGACCGCGGAGCGGAGCCGCATGCCGCTACAGAAGGTCCAGCGCGTCTTTCGGGCGTCCAGGACGGTGCTGCCGCTCGACCAGGCGGTCAACGAGGACTCGCAATGGGCCGACTTCGTGGCGGACGCGGACACGCCGTCGCCCACGGACCTCCTGCTAGGCCACGACCTCTCGCGACAGCTGGAGCGAGCCCTGGCCACGCTGGACGCCCGGGAAGCTGATATCCTCCGGCTTCGCTTCGGCATCGGCCACGAGCGGGGGCTGACCCTGGAAGAGGTCGGCCGGCGGTTTCGTATCACACGCGAGCGAATCCGTCAGATCGAGGTCAGAGCCCTGTCGAAGCTGCGCGTGCCGGTCGAAGCGCAGGGGCTCGGGGTGCCGGCCACGAAAGGGGCAGGGGTGAGAGGCGGGGCCCGTGATCAGCGGCGCGCGGTCCGGCGACATGCTGCGATTGGACACGGAGAGTGACATGGGACGCTTGCTGATGGTGTCGGCTTCGACCGGACGAGCGATCCCTTGCGCGCCGCTTGGCGGCGCCGACCCAGCGTCTAGAATCGGGCGAGAGGCCGCTGGCGGGAGATCCGGATGAACCCATCCGTCGAGACGGTCGCCACGTTGACCGTGTTCGGCGCGGCGCCGACGCGCGCCGCCGTGACCGTCGTGACGTTGAACCTCGGCCGGCGCATGGGCCGGGCGCTCGGTGCGCTGGCGGCATGCTGGGGCGCCGCCGTCGTCGCGGTGTTCATCCCCGTGGCTCACTTCCTGCTGGTTCCTGCGCTCGCCGTCGCGGGCGTGATCTGGGCCTTCCTCCGGTTCCGGGAGCGCGAGCGGCTGGTCCGGATCCACGGCACCTGTCCTCGATGCGGACGCGCCGACGACTTCATTCCCGGCGGATCCGAGGACGGGAAGCTGGTGGTCAGCTGCCCGGGTTGCCGGAACCGGCTTCTCGTGACCCGGGGCGCCGCCCCGCCGCCGTTCGCCCATGCCGCGGAAGACATCGCCTGAGTTCAGTGCCGCGCCACGCCGGGCGCTTCCGGGACGCCCAGGAGCGATGGATGAAGGCGAGGTGGCGATGCGCATGAGCGAGAACACCCTGGGGAGGTCCAGCGGCCCCCGGCGCGAAGGCTCCTCGAGGCCGAACGCACCGCCGTGGCGGCACTGTCCCGTCTCGTCGAGTCGAACCGCGTTCCGAGGCCCGAGCGTGCCTCGCGGAGCTGTGCTACGCGGCCTGTGACTCTGCGCGAGTCTCGAACGGCATGTCCTGGACTCAGCCAGGCGGCGGCCTCCGTCGACCGGCCCTGGAGGTTACCGTTGAATCGTCGAGCGGCACCCGCGGTGGACCGTGCTTCTGGGCATGGCGTCGACGGACGCTCTCGCGGAGTGCAACTGGATCGAGCCGGGTGAGCTCCTGAGCGGAACGGGCCTGCCGCGGGTCTGCGCGGTGCGGCGGCTGGTCGAGAGGCCGTCCCGCGCGCTGGCCCGGAGGTGTCTCGCCGCCGGCTGGCTGCGGGACACGCTCGTGCTCGTCGCCAAGGCTTCGACGCTTCGTGAGACTGCCGAACGCGTCCACCCGATTCTGTGCGCGCAGTGGCGGGGCGCCTTCCATGGAGCCATCGGCCGGGCGCAGCCGGGGATCACGACTGGTCAGCTCGGGCCAGGGCCGAGGACCGAGCTCTCCCGGGTCCTGGCCGAGACGCTCCCGGAGCGGCTGGCGGTCGCGCCTCTTCAGGCAGCGACACGAGCGGAGAGCGGGTCGCTGGCGCCGGTGCGCCGGGGCCCCTGGGTCTCGCTCCCGCGGCTGGTTCGCCCCGGTTACGCGCTATGAGGTGGCGTCGGCCGCCTCCCCGTACGAGGGCCTTCGCGTGGGCCCCGGCCGCGGAAAGGCGTCAGCTCCAGGGGGGGCCGGTGTGTCGGGCAGAGCCCGCTCGGTAGCCCCGGGTCAGGAGACGCCGGGCCACCGCTGACCGCTCAGCTGCTCGAGCAGGGCGCGGTCGAGCACCTCCACGGACCGGTGCTCCAGTCGAATCGCGCCGCTGGCCTCGATCTGCCGGAGTGCCCGGGTCGCCACCTCCCGGACCGTGCCGATCATCGCGGCCAGCTCGGCCCGGCTCGGGAGCCGGGCGACCGTGCCGCGGCCCAGGAGGCGGAGCAGGATACCCGCCATGCGCGAGGTCACGTCTCGTAGGGAGAGGTCGCCGGCCAGCTGTCCGACTTCCCGGAGCCGGCCCGCCAGCACGCGCACGAGCGCGGCTCCGATCTGCGGGTACTCGCGGATGAGCGCGGTCAGCTCTTCCCGGCGAATGAGCACCAGCACGCTCGCCTCGGTGGCCTGCGCGTTGGCCATCGTCGGGTTGCCGTCGAAGGCGGAGGCCTCGTTGATGGACTCGCTGGCCGAGGCGTGAAAGAGGTCCTGCTCTCGCCCGGTCTCGGAGGCCTTGAAGACGCGCACCCGTCCGGACGCCACGAGGTAGAGGCCGGGAACGGCCTCTCGCTCGACGTAGATGAGCGCGTCCTTCTCATACACGCGCACAACCGCGCGGCGGCTCACCGCCGCGAGGGCGTCGGCGTCCAGCCCCGCGAAGAACTGGTGGCGCGCGAGAACCGCCAGCGGCTCGACGACGGGCTCCACGGCCGTTTCCGGCGGAAGTGTAGCATCGACGCGCACGGGCGAGCCATCCGGTCACGGTCAGGCTCTCGCCGCGAAGGCAAAGGTCGACGACGCCGACCCCCCGGGGGGGGGGCCCGTCGAGCCGAGGTCGGCCGGTTCGACCATGGGAACGAGGGCGCGCCGGCGCGACGGGCGGGCGCTCAGCGTCGAATGCGTCTCACGGCGAGCCCTGACGCTTGCCGCGCGCGCGCTCCACCCGGGCAAGCTGGTCGAGGTCGCCCAGCGCCTCGAGGATGTGCATGCCGGCCTCGAGCTCGGCCTGGTCGCCCGTGAGGAGGGCCCGCTCGCAGCGGACTCGCGCGGCGTAGGGGGCGGCGCGGGCCTCCTCGAAGATGCCGAGGGCGCGCGTGAGCTCGGCGGCGTCTCGCAGCGCGATGCCGAGCGCCCGTCGCGCCTGGGCCTCCAGGAGCTTCAGGCCGTCGGCGGCGGCGCTGTCCACGATGGGCCGGATCCTGTCGGGTGGGAGCACGTGCTCGAGGTCGGCGCACAGCGAGAGCGTGCGCTCCACCAGTTGCTGGCGCGCGCGCGGGACCGTTCCGAAGCCCCGGACCAGCTCCGCGTCCAGCGCTTCGAGATCTCCGCGGCCGTACGGGCGCAATCGCCCGAACAGGGAGTCCGCCGCAAAGTGCCTCAGGATCTCGTCGAGCACCGAGCGATACCGGTCGACGAGCTGGCTGTCATGACGTGCCCGTCCGACGTCGAGGGCGGCCATGAAGCCATGCACGCAGTACGCCGCCGGGATGAGCCCACCCTCGGCCCAGATCTTGCGGGCGTGCTCGGCGACGGCGAGCGCTTCGTCCCACCGCCCGAGGAGGGTCAGGGCATACGCCCGCCAGGACGCCGAGTGGAGCCCCCACCAGTGCACCTGCCCGGACTGGAACAGACCCAGGGCGGCGGCGGTCGCGCGGTCCACCTGGGCGAGGTCGCCCAGGAGCGCGGACGCCCACGCCACCATCGTGTGGGCGTCGAGGCGCTCGTGGAGATCGAGGCGATCCTCGAAGGCGAGACGCTGCTGGGCGAAGTGCCGGGACTGCATCCACGCCCCGCGCGCCTGCGCGCAGCAGGTGAGCGCGTCGAGCGCGGCGCTCCGGAGGCGGGGATCGTCGAGGCGGTCGGCGATCGCCAGACCGCGTCCCGTGCTCGCCTCGGCTTCGGCGATATCCGCCACCGTCGCCTGCGCCCCGCGCCAGAACGGGTAGAACCCGTCGGCGACGAGGAAGCTGGCGATGGCCCGCTCATCGCGGGCCCGGGGGAGCAGGGCCCGGCCGTCCGCGCGGAGCCGCTGGATCTCCTCCTCGGACGGCCGATCCCCGACCGTGCCCTGGAAACGCATGTACCGCGTGAGGAGGCTGCCCAGGATGCGCAATTCCTGATCGGGCGGCCGGCCCAGCTCCCGGCAGAGTGACAGCGCGGCCCGGTAAGCCTCCGCTCCCGCGTCCCCTCCGGACACGTCTCCGAGGCGCTCCTGGAGCTCCGGGAGATCCTCGGTCGCCGCCAGCTCGATCGCCGCCCGCAGGTGCCGGGCCGCCTCGGCGGTGGCGGCGGCAGCGGCAGCGACGTCGGCCGCGCGCTTGAGCCAGCCCACGGCCTTTCGCCGAATCTCGACGGCGTCGAGCGGTGGGGTCCGCGCCGCGCTCGCGAGGGTGGCCGCCTCGCGAAAGTGATAGGCGATCAGCTCGGCGAGCGCATCCTCTCGGCCGCCGGCGAGCCCTTCGAGCCAGCGGGCGGCCGCCGCGTGCAGGTCCGCCCGCTCCGCGCGGAGCAGCGTCTGGTAGGCGACCTCACGGATCAGGATGTGGCGGAAGGCGAAGCTGTCCCCGGCCGAGGGCCGGATGAGGTCCTTCTGGACGAGCCGATCCGCCAGAGCGTCGCTGTCAGGCGCGAGGTCCGGGCCCAGCGCCGCGATGCCGGCCGCCCGGAACGCCCGGCCGAACACCGCGCCGAGCTGCAAGAGCCGCCGCTCCGCGGGCTCGAGGAGGTCGAGCCGGGCCAGGATCGTCGCCTGGATCGTGTCGGGGAGCGCGGCCAGCGCATGCTCGACCGCCGCGACGTCGCCCAGCGAGAGGACCCGCTCCCTGAGCGACTGCGCGATCTCACCCGCGAAGAAGGGATTGCCCTCGGCGCGGGCCACGACACGCTCGACGATCTGCGGCGCGGTCGAGCCGAGCATGTGACGCACCAGCTCCGCGACCGAATCGTCGTTCAGGGCCTCCAGGGACATGGCGACGTAGTTTCGCCGGCCTCCTCCCCACGCCGGGCGCCGATCCAGCAGCTCCGGACGGGTGAGGGCGATCATGAGCACCGCCGCGTCGCCCCGGGGCTGCACGATGAACTCCACGAGATCGAGGAGGCTGTCGCTCGACCAGTGCAAGTCCTCGAACACCAGAACGAGCGGCGACCGCCGCGCTGCCGCCTCGATGGCCGTGCGCCAGGCGGCGAAGAGGGCGGCCCGGTCGATGACCTCCGGCTCACCAGCGCCGATCGTCGCCGCGAGAAGGTCCGTCGCCCGCTCGGGCGATTCGACGCCGTGGTCGTGAAGCCATCCGCGGATCGCCTCCCGGACGGCTTCCGGCGCGGCGTCCTCCTTCAAGCCGACGAGCCGGATCAGCACGGCGCGGAGCGGCCAGTAGGTGACGCGCTGACCGTACGGGAGACACTGCGCGATCGCCACCGTGGCGTCGGGCGACACGGCGGGCAGGCGATGGAGAAGCTCCTCCACCAGGCGGGTCTTGCCGGTGCCGGCGGGCGCGATGAGGCTCACCAGGAAGGGGCGGCGGTCGGTGAAGGCCCGCCGGGCGACCAGCTCGAGCTGCGCCAGGTCGTCTTCCCGGCCGATGAGCGGATAGCGGGACGGCGGGGCGTCGGCCGCTCGCCCGAGGAGCGGGAGCGCCTGGACCGGCAGCCGCTTGCCCTTGACGTCGATCTCGCTCGAACGGCCCAGGGTGAAGCGGTCCCGGGCCGCCCGGGCAGTCCGCTCGCCGCACAGGATGGACCACGCCTCGGCGGCCTGCTGCAGGCGCGCGGCGACGTTCACGGCGTCGCCGGTGATGAGGAAGTCGCTGGCCGCGTCGTCGCGGGTGGCGACCACTTCCCCGGTGTTCACCCCGATTCGCAGCGCCTGCTGCGGTCCGAGCTTCGGGTCCGCCCGGACGCGGTCGCGGATCTCGAGCGCCGCCGACATCGCGCGCTCGGCGTCGTCGCCGTGCGCCTGGGGGAGCCCGAAGACCGCCATCACGGCGTCGCCGATGAACTTCTCGAGGGTGCCGCCGTGCGCGTTGACCACCTCGCTCGCGATGCTGTAGTAGCGCGTCAGGAGGGCGCGAACGTCCTCGGGATCGCGGGTCTCGCCGAGCGCGGTCGCGCCCGTCATGTCGGCGAACAGCACGGTCACGATGCGGCGCTCTTCGGCCATGTCAGTGGCGGGCGACTACCGTCCTGCGCGATGCTCCCGGGGCGCCGGCGCCGAGCCCACGGCGGGCCATGGGGCCATCACGAGGCCTCGCCCCCGGCCTGCGCGAGGATGCGGTCGGCCTCGGCGAGCAGGGGCCCGGCCCCGAGCGCGTCGAATGCCTCGCGTGCCTCGACCAGCCGGGGCACCGCCTCGCGGGGCCGGCCCGCGGCGACGAGACAGCGGCCCGCCCCCAGCGCGGCCTGGCCGTGCTCCAACGCGAAGCCGTAGTCCGCCCAGTGCTCCGCCGCCTCGCCATAGATCGCGCTCGCCGCATCACGCTTGCCCTGAGCTTCCGCGAGCACGGCCCGGCTCGCCAGCACGGCGTGCCGGTGGCGGGCGGCGAGGTGCACCTCGGTGTCCAGCAGACCTTCGGCCAGGCGGAGTGCGCCCGCCGCCGCGCACACTCGGAGCGCCTCGGGGAGGTGGCGGGCTCGAAACACCGGCCGATCGCGGGTGACCTCCTCGAGCTCCTCGATCAGCCGAACGGCCGCCGACCGGTTGCCGCGGGCCTGCTCGATCAGCGCGACGACGGCCACGGCCGGGACGAGGACCTGCGGGTCCCGGATCTCCCGGGCGCGCGGCAGGAACTCCTCCGCGAGGGCATGGGCCCGTTCCAGCTCCGCGCGATACACGAGCACGTACGCCATGTAGGTGAGCGCGACGACCGCGACCAGACCCCCGCCCTGTCGCCGGTCCCGGTCGGTCAGGTCCTGGGCGATGCGCAGCAGCTCGTCCCATTGCCCGAGGTCGAACAGCGGCCACAGGGTCTCGGCTCGGGCCCACATGACGGGGAGGGCCAGCCCGCGCCGCTCTCCAAAGTCTATCCCCGCCCGCTTGATGTCGAGGCCCCGGGCCGGGCTCTCGGCCACCCAGACCCAGTCGCCGAGGTTTCCGTAAGACCGGATCGTCTCGTTGCCCAGCCCGCGGTCGAGGCTGAGGCGAAGCGCTTCCCGGAGGTCGGCGAGACCTCCGGCCACGTCGCTCAGCTGACATCGCGCCAGGCCCCGGAGCTGACGCGCCCGGATGGCCTCGGCGTCGAGCCCGAGCTCCAGGGCCAGGGCCAGGGCCTTCTCCGACCACACGGAGCAGTCATGGGAACGGTTGGCGACCATGTGGTCGGCGGCCGTGTGCGTGTAGGCGAGGGCAAGCTCACGCCCGGGCGGCTCTCGCTCGAGCAGCTCGACCGCCTGCGCGAGAAGCGCACGCTTCCGGTCCGTCTCGCCCCGAAACCAGTACGTTCTGGCCAGGCGCACCATCGCCTCGCCCGCACCCAGGCTCTCCCCCTGGGCCCGGAACTCGCCGATCGCCTCCTCGAAGTCACGCTGGGCCTCAGACAGGCCACCGCGGACGAGAGCGGCCTCGGCGGTCTTCACGAGCAGCCTCGCCCGGTCGCGCTGACGCGGGGGGCAAAGCTTGAGCGCCTGCCGGTAGAAGGCCTCCGCCTTCCCGGCGTCGAACTCGAGCGCACGGTCCCCGGCCATGACCAAGAAGCGCCGGGCCTGGGCCTCGAGCTCGTGCGTGTCGTCATCCATGCCGGCGGCCTTCGCGAGCTGAAGCGCCTGCCCGTAGTGGTGGGCGACGATCTCGGCGTGGTCGGTCACCCGGTCCCCGGCGAGGCGCTCGATCCACGCGGCCGCCGCCCGGTGTTTGCGCACCCGCGCCGGTCGGGGGATCTGCTGGTATGCCACGTCTCGAATGAGCAGGTGCCTGAACGAATACTCCACCTGGCCCTTGACCGACGAGCTCCGCACCGGGCGCAGGAGCTCCTTCCGCGCGACGGCCCGGAGACCCTGCTGGATCGCGGGCTCGTCGAGCCCGCTCATGAAGGCCAGCGCACCCGACCAGAAGACGGTGCCCACGACGGCAGCGTCGTGAACGAGCGCCTTCCGCTCGGCGGGGAGCGTGTCGAGACGGGCGGCGATCACGGCCTGGACGGTCTCGGGGACCGGGATGTCGGCGCCGACCGCCAGCTGCACGGTCTGACCCCGTCGCTCGACCATCCCGCGGTCAGCGAGCATGCGGGCGAACTCCCCCGCGTATAGCGGGTTGCCGCCCGCTCGGTCGAGTAGCGCGGCCTGGGTCTCACCGGGAAGCTCCGCCCCGGACAGGTGTGCGGCGATCAACCGGCTCGTCTCCTCGCGCGAGAGGGGCGAGAGCGAGAGGGTCGTGGAGTCCCGCTTCCCCCCGCCCCAGCCCGGATGGCGCTCGAAGAGCTCGGGCCTCGTCGTGCAGACGACCAGGAGCGGCAGGCTGACCGTTCCGTCCACCAGGTACTCCACGAAATCGAGCAGCGCCGCCCCGGCCCAGTGCATGTCCTCGAGGACGAGGACCAGCGGTCGGCCACCCGCGACGGCCTCGAGGAAACGCCGCCAGGCGGCGAACGATTCGGACCGCTCCACCGGCGCCCCGCCGCCAGGAGCGCTCACCCCGACGAGGGGGGCCAGCCGGGTCTTGAGCCAATCCCGCTCCGTGGGGTCTTCCACGATCGCTCCGATGGCGGCCGTGAGCTTGTCGGATGCCTCCTGCGGACTGTCCGATTCCAGGATTCCCGCCTGACCCTTGACGATCTCCCCCAACGCCCAGAACGTGATGCCGTCCCCGTAGGGAAGGCATCGGCCTTGCCGCCAGCGCGCGTGCTCGGGCTGCCAGTCGACGAAGGCGCGGAACTCGCGCACCAGGCGGCTCTTTCCCACGCCCGGCTCGCCGGTCACCGTGACGAGCTGCGCCGAGGCCTGTCGCGCGGCGCGAGCGTACGTGGCCTTCAGAAGCGCCAGCTCGTGGTTGCGGCCGATGAAGGGGGCGGGCGTCGCCTGCGCGAGATCGGCGCCGTATCGACTGCGGGCGGCCTTGGCCTGCCACACGCGGATCGGTTCGCCGGTTCCCTTGATCGAGACCGGATCGATCGCCTCGTAGTCCACGAGATGCCGGGTCGCCCGATACGTTGCCTCGTCCACCACCACCGCTCCGACGGGCGCGATCGCCTGGAGACGGGCTGCCGTGTTGACCACGTCGCCTGCCGCGACGCCCCCACCTCCCACCGTCCTGGCCCCCCGCGCGACGATCGCCTCCCCGGTGGTCACGGCGGCCCGGAGGGCCAATTCGAGCCCAGGCTCAGCCGCGTTCAGCTCTTCGACCGCGTGGACGACGCGAAGGGCGGCCCGCACCGCCCGCTCGGCGTCGTCCTCGCGAGCCACGGGAGCGCCGAAGGCGGCCATGACGGCATCGCCGATGAACTTCTCCACGGTGCCGCCCCACCGCACGAGCTCTCGCCGGACGCAGGTGTAGTAGGGCCGGAGCGTGGCCCGGATGTCCTCCGGATCGGCGCGATCCGATCGGGCGGCGAAGCCGACCAGGTCGACGAACAGAATCGATACGACCTTCCGCTCCTCGCTCGGCTCCGGGAAGGGAGGGCCGTGCGCCGGAGGGCCGTCCGGCAGCCACCCGGCCGCGTCGCCCTCGCCGGGACGCTCGAGACCTGTCTCGGCTTCCGCGGGCGGGACGGACGAAGCGCCGCGATCGCGGGAAGGCTCGATCACCTGGACGGGCGCTCAGGCGGGGTCCGGCCGGTGAGGCGTCGGTGCTCCGCGATCGGCGTATCCGTCCGCCCGCGCTGCGGCGGCGGGCGCAGGGTCGTGGGCGCCGTCACCGAGTCCCGCGGGTGGAGCAGCCCCATCGTCATCCTCTCGAGCAGAGACCAGGATCGAGCACCTGCACGCGCGGCGCCAGTGTAGGCCCGCCGCCGGTGGGCGTCAAACGACGGAGAGGCCGCGGGCGCCAGGCGGCTCTCCAGCGCCAGGGGGTCTGGAAGGACGAGTCGGGGCCCCCTCGCCGAGCCACTGCGCGATCGGGACGTTGTCGCAGGTCAGCCACCCCCAGTACCCTGCGTTCGGCAGGGCGCTCTCCTGCGGAGGCATCATGTGGGGTGGACCGTCGATCTGGTTGCCCGTGTTCTCGTCTACGATGAAGACGGCGCCGTTCCAGTCCTCAGGGGATAGGAGAGAGCCATGCGCTTCACGCTGTGGGCGCTCGTGTTCGCCGGCGCTCTGTTCGTCGGCATGCTCCTGCTCCTGGAGGTCGGTCGCCGGGTCGGCCGCCGCCGGCTGGCGCACGACGCGGAGGGCGCCCGGGCAGGGCTGGGCGTGGTCGAGGGCTCGGTGTTCGGCCTGCTCGGCTTGCTGCTCGCGTTCACCTTCTCCGGGGCGGCCTCCCGGTTCGACAACCGGCGGCAGCTGATCACCCAGGAGGTCAACGCGATCGGCACCGCGTGGCTGCGGACCGACCTCCTGCCCGCGGACGCCCGCCCGGCGATCCGGGACGGGTTCCGGCGGTACGTCGATGCGCGGCTGGCGGTGTACCGGAAGCTGCCGGACCTCGAGGCGGCGTTGCAGGAGCTCGCCATCTCCCAGCGAATCCAGGGTGAGATCTGGGCCAAGGCGGCCGAGGTGTGCCGGACGGAGGCCGGGGCGCCGGCCAGGATGCTGCTCTTGCCGGCGATGAATGAGATGTTCGACGTCGCGACGCTTCGAACCCTCAGCGCGCGGATGCACCCGCCAACGATCGTCTTCGTGATGCTTGGCGCGCTCGCGCTGGCGGGGGCTCTCCTCGCGGGCTACGGCATGGCGGGCGGGCGCACGCGCAGCTGGATCCACGTGCTGGGCTTCGCGGCGACGATCGCGGTCGCCACCTACGTCATCGTGGATCTGGAGTATCCGCGGGTCGGGCTCATACGGGTGGACCGGTTCGATCAGGGGCTCGTGGACCTTCGGGCGAGCATGAAGTGAGCGGTACACGTGCCAGGGCCGCCTCGGGATGCGCGCCTCTGACCGGCGTGGTACGGTGGCCCCACGGCCGGGTCACACGGCCCCGGCGGGAAGGGAGCACCGTCGTGCCTCTCCACCGATCGCGGAAGCACAAGATGATCGCCGGTGTCTGCGGCGGCATCGCCGAGTGGCTCGGCTGGGATCCGACGGTCGTGCGGATTCTCTACGTGGTCGTCTCGGTGCTCTCCGCCGCCTTTCCCGGGATCATCGTCTATGTGGTCCTCTGGATCCTCATGCCCAAGGCGCCGGAGTAACGACGGCCGCCCTCAGGCAATCGCGCCGCCGAGCCGCGCGAAGCGTCGGCCGCGTTCGGCAGCTCCTCGAGACCGACGTCGGCGTCGTCGCCGGAGCCGGGAAGCGCGGGGCGACGCGGCAGCTCGTGAGGTCGTGGCCGCCGTAGACCTCCGCGAGCTCCCGGTTGTCTCGCTCCTCCGCCTTGATGCAAGCCGTTGTCCGGAACCGCAGACGCCGTGGATCCAATCCGCGCATCGCGAGGCAGATCCCACGCCAACCCGACTTGACTCGAGAGGTGAGTCGACCAGCGGCGGATCTGGCCGATCCGGAGCCGTGAGCCCGGCAGACGGCTCGTCTGCGCGAGGATCGCCTGGCATTCTGCCGTCGCATGCAACGGCTTCCCGCCACCCGTGGTGGCGACCCCTCTTGACGATCGGAGGCGCGTCGCGCAGTATGCCTTCAGCGACGGGGAGTTTCGCGTGTTTTCTTCACCGGGAACGCATCTTGCCTCACCTTACCTGAAGGGCCCGCGGGGTGGGCCAGAGCTACGGCAATACCATCACGCGTCGCTGCAGACGTACGCGAGAGAACACCGGTGCACTTGGCGAGGGGTATGCCCTCCAGCCGATCACGCGGAGACGGCGGTCGTCCGACGTCGGACGACGATTCGACGGGAGCGGGAGGTCATCAGATGACGGGACGCCGCCCGAGAACAACTCCTGACTCCCCCCCCCGGTGGACCCGTCGGATCCGTCGCCCGCCGCCCGGGCGCTATGCCTGGGGGCCGATGCTGGCGCTCCTCGCGCTACTCCCGGCAATCGCCTCCTGCGACCGGACCAAGGCCAAGGAGAGCGCACCGGCAGCGCCACCGCCTCCTGCGGTCGTCGTGGCAGAGGTCGTCCGGAAGACGGTTCCGATCGTCTCGGAGTTCGTGGCGCAGACCGACGCGGTCCAGACCGTGGAGCTTCGAGCGCGCATCCAGGGCGTCCTCGAGCGGGTCCGCTTCAAGGAAGGCTCCGAGGTCAAGGAGGGCCAGGTGCTCTTCGAGATCGAGCGGGGCCAGTACGAGGCGGCCCTCCAGAGCGCCCGCGCGCAGCTCGCCAAGGCGCAGGCCGAGCTCGCCCAGGCCAAGGAGCAGGTCGAGGTCCTCCGCTCCCGCGCCGAGCTCGAGCAGCGCCAGGCCGCGCTTGCCAAGGCGCGCCTCGACGTCGCCCGGCTCCGTCCGCTCGCCCAGGCCAAGGCCGTGCCCCAGGTGGACCTCGACAATGCGCTGGCCGCGGAGCAGGTGACGGTCGCCGGTGTGGCCGCGGCGGAGGCTGCCCTCAAGGACACGGAACTGGGGCAACGGATCGGCATCCAGCAGGCGCAGGCCGCCGTCGAGGCGGGCAGGGCCGCCGTCACCCAGGCCCAGCTGGACCTGAGCTACACGACCATCCGCGCGCCGGTGACAGGCATTGTCGGGCGCCTCGACGTGAACGAGGGCAACCTGGTCGGCCGAGGCGAGCCCACGCTCCTCGCCACGATGTCCACCTACGACCCCATCAAGATCTCGGCGACCATGAGCGAAGTGGACTACCTCCGCCTCGCCCGCCGCGCAGCCGACCGCAAAGCCGGCAAGGAAACGCCGCTCGAGCTCGTCCTGGCCGACGGCACGCGGTACCCGCTCACGGGCCAGGCCACGACGCTCGACCGGACCGTGGACCCCAAGACCGGCACGATCGTCATCGAGGCGCTGTTCCCCAATCCCGAGAAGCTCCTGAAGCCAGGCCAGTTCGGGCGGGTGCGAGCGGTGGTCGAGGAGCGCCCGGACGCGGTTCTGGTCCCGCAGCAGGCCGTCCAGGAGGTGCAGGGGGCGAAGTCCGTCCTCGTGGTGGGCGCTGAGGACAAGGTTGTCCTGCGGACCGTGACCCTGGGCGAGCGCATCGATGATCTCTTCATCGTGACGCGCGGGCTCGAGCCCGGCGAGCGCGTCATCGTCGAGGGCCTCCAGAAGGTGCGTCCCGGCATGCAGGTCAAGCCGGAGGCCGGCGCCCCGTCCGCAACGGCCCCGGGGACCCCGGGGAGCGCCCCCGCGCCGGGTCCGTCGGCCCCGCGCGCATCGCCCCCGGCCGCGGCGAAGCCTCCCAGCGGCGGCTAGGACCCCAATGGCCGAGTTCTTCATCCGCCGCCCGATCGTCGCGATCGTCATCGCGATCCTCACCGTGCTGCTGGGCACCGCGACCCTGGTCAAGCTCGCCTTCGAGCAGTATCCCTTCCTCGCCCCGCCGTCGATCCGCGTCACGGCGACCTACCCGGGGGCCTCGGCCGTGGCCGTGGAGCAATCGGTCGCCACGCCGATCGAGCAGGAAGTCAACGGCGTGGACAACATGATCTACATGCAGTCGTCCAACACGAGCGACGGTCGCATGCTGCTCGACGTCAGCTTCGAGGTGGGAGTCGACCAGGACACCGCCAACGTCCTCACGCAGAACCGGGTCACAGTGTCCCAGGCGCGGCTCCCGCAGGAGGTGACCCAGCAAGGCGTCACCGTCAAGAAGCAGAGCCCCAGCATCCTCATGGTCATCTCGGTCTATTCGCCCGGCGGCAGCTATGACGCCAACTATCTGATCAACTACTGCGGCATCAACCTGCGGGACCAGATCCTTCGCATCCCGGGAATCGCGCAGGTCGATCTCTTCGGCGGCACCGACTACGGCATGCGGATCTGGCTCGAACCCGGCAAGCTGGCCAAGCTCGGGCTCACGCCGGCCGACGTGACCGCGGCCATCAAGGAGCAGAACCTTCAGGCGCCGGCGGGACGCGTCGGCGCCGCGCCCTCGCCCAAGGACCAGCGGTTCACGTACACGGTGGCCGCGCCGGGCCGTCTCGTCACGCCGGAGGAGTTCGAGGACATCATCATCCGGGGGACGGAGACCGCGGCCCAGGTGCGGATCAAGGACGTCGGCCGCGCCGAGCTCGGCTCGCAGGACTACAACTCGTTCGGCCGGCTGGACGGGAAGCCCGCCGGCGCGATGTCCGTCTACCTCCTCCCGGGGGCGAACCAGCTCGAGGCGTCCCACCGGATCTACGAGGCCATGGCCCACGCCAAGACCTTGTTCCCGCCCGACATGGACTACAAGATCGTCTACGACACGACGCCGGCCGTCGAGGCCTCGATCGAGTCGATCGTGCACACGTTCATCGAGGCGCTGGTCCTCGTCACGCTGGTGGTGTTCATCTTCCTCCAGAACGTGCGGGCGACGATCATCCCGCTCCTGACCGTGCCGGTCTCCATCATCGGCACCTTCATCTTCTTCCCGATGCTGGGCTTCTCGGTCAACACGCTGTCGATGTTCGGGCTCGTCCTCGCCATCGGCATCGTCGTGGACGACGCCATCGTCGTGGTAGAGGCGGTGATCCATCACATGGAGCACGGCCTCGCTCCTCGGGAGGCGACGATCAAGGCGATGAGGGAGGTCTCGGCGCCCGTGATCGGCATCGCCCTCATCCTCTCGGCGGTGTTCGTTCCTGTGGCGTTCCTCGGCGGCCTCACCGGCCGGATGTACCAGCAGTTCGCGCTGACGATCGCCATCTCGGTGCTCCTCTCGGCCTTCAGCGCGCTGTCGCTGTCCCCGGCGCTGTCCGTGCTGCTTCTCAAGCCTACCCACGGGTCCGGCCGCGGGCCGTTCGGGGCCTTCTTCCGGGGATTCAACTGGGTTTTCGACCGGACGACAACCGGCTACGTCGGGGTGTCCCGCCTGCTTGTCCGGCGCGCCGTGCTCACGATCCTGATCGTCCTGGCGGTGACGGTCGGCGCCGGCCTCTTCGGCCGGGCCCTGCCGGCGGGGTTCATCCCCGACGAGGACCAGGGGCTTCTGGGCGTCAACGTCCAGCTCCCGCCGGGCGCCTCCCTCGAGCGGACCGCGGCCACCCTGACCCGGGTCGAGCAGATCGTGGCGAAGGCGGGAGGGGTCGACTCGTTCGCGACCATCGGCGGCTTCGGGCTCGTCACGAACACCTACCAGCCGAACTTCGGGACCATCCTCGTCCGGCTGAAGCCCTGGGAGGAGCGCCATGACCCCGCGTTGCACGTCCGGGGGATCATCGCGCAGCTCGGACCGCAGTTTGCGGCGATCCCCGAAGCGATCGTCTTTCCGTTCAACATCCCCACGATCTCGGGGTTCGGCGCCTCGGCCGGCTTCAACTTCCTGCTCCAGGATCGGAGCGGCACGCTCACCGTCGAGGAGCTGGGCGCCCAGACGCAGGCCTTCCTGACCGCGGCGCGCCAGCGTCCGGAGCTGGCGAACCTCTTCACGTCGTTCGATCCGAACTACCCCCAGGTCAAGGTGGACCTCGACCGCGAGAAGGCGCGCACCCTCGGCGTGCCCGTGAACGAGGTGTTCCAGGCGCTGTCGGCTGTCCTGGGGGGCGCCTACGTCAACGACTTCAACCGGTTCGGACGGCTGTTCCGGGTCTACGTCCAGGCGGACGCCGACTATCGGCGGAGGCCCGAGGACATCGGCCAGATCTACGTCCGCAGCCGCACCACGAACACCATGATTCCGCTCTCGACGCTGGTGTCCATCCGGGAGCTGCCGGGGAGCGAGATCACCACCCGCTTCAACCTGTTCCGCTCGGTGGAGGTGAGCGGGGTGCCCGGGCGGGGCTACACGTCCGGCCAGGCCCTGGCGGCGCTCGAGGACGTCTTCGCCAAGACGATGCCCAAGGAGATGGGCTTCGCCTACTCGAAGCTCTCCTACCAGGAGAAGGTGGCGCCGCCAGCGGGGCCGACGTTCGTCCTGGCCATTGTCTTCGTGTTTCTCCTGCTGGCCGCGCTCTACGAGAGCTGGCGGCTCCCGTGGGCCGTGCTGCTCGGCTCGCCCCTCGTCGCCCTCGGCGCCTTCTTCGGCGTCTGGCTCGCCGGCTACGACAACAACGTGTACGTCCAGATCGGGCTGATCATGCTCATCGGTCTCGCCGCCAAGAACGCGATCCTGATCGTCGAGGTGGCGAAGGCCCGGCACGAGGCGGGCGAGTCGGTCCAGGAGGCGGCGCTGGAGGCCGCGCGGCTCCGCTTCCGGCCCATCCTGATGACGGCGTTCGCCTTCATCCTGGGCGTGGTGCCCCTCATGCGTGCGAGCGGGGCCGGCGCCGGGGCGCAGAACGTCATGGGGACGGCGGTCTTCTGGGGGATGCTCGTCGCCACCGCGCTCGGCGTCTTCATCATTCCCGGCAACTTCGCCTTCGTCGAGGGCCTGGGGCGGCGCCACCGTCGTGCGAAGGGTCCAGCCAAGACCCCGGCGCCCGAGGCGGCCGGTGCCGCGCTGCATGGGGAGCATCCGTGAGACGCGCCGGTCTCCTGGCGCTATCGGCGATCGTGCTGGCTGCGTGCACGCTCGGGCCGGACTACCGCCGGCCGGAGGTGCCGCTGCCGTCCGTCTACCGCGGGCTCGACCCCACGGCGCCGGCCGGGCCGGGATCGCTCGCGGACATGGCGTGGTGGGCGGTCTTCGAGGACGAGGCGCTCCAGGCGCTGATCCGGACCGCGCTCGTCGAGAACTACGACCTCCGGGTGGCGGCGGCGCGCATCCTGGACGCCCAGGCCCAGGTCGTCGCGACACGCTCGTTCCAGTTCCCCGCGATCGACGGCACGGCCCAGGCGCCGTACTCGACCACCTTCGGCGACCGACCCCCGCTCTTCACGCTGGAGAACTCGTTCATCCCGCAGGGCGCCGTCAACCTCTCCTTCGAGCTCGACTTCTGGGGGCGCTGGCGCCGGGCCACGGAGGCGGCCCGGGCCGAACTGCTCGCGACCGAGGAAGGGCGCCACGTCGTCCTGAGCGACCTGATCTCCAGCGTGACCATCGCTTACTTCCAGCTCCTCACGCTCGACCTCGACCTCGAGATCTCCCGGCGAACGGTCGCGGTGCGGGAGGACTCGCTGCGGCTCGTGCGGCTCCGGGAGCAAGGGGGCGTGGTCTCGATGATGGACGTCCACCAGGCCGAGACGCTGCTCTCGGGCGCTCTCCGCGAGATCCCCGACTTCGAGCGGCAGATCGAGCAGACGGAGAACCTCATCAGCGTGCTCCTCGGACGAAGCCCGGGACCGATCCCGCGCGGCCGCGCGCTCGACGCGCAAACGGTCTACCCCTCGCTTCCCGCGGGCCTGCCGGCCGCCCTGCTCGAGCGCCGTCCGGACATCCGCCTCGCCGAGCAGCAGCTGGTCGCCGCCAATGCGCGGATCGGGGTCGCCAAGTCCGAGTTCCTCCCGAGGATCTTCCTGCTCGGCAACATCGGCGTTGCGGGAGGCGTCCAGAATAGCGTGTCCTTCGGCCCCATGGGCTTCTTCGGCATCGGGCCGACGCTCAGCGTGCCGATCTTCAACATGGGCCGCGTCCAGGCCGGCGTCGACTCCGCGGATGCCCGCTACCAGGAGGCCGTCGCTCGCTATCAGCAGACCGTCCAGCAGGCGCTCCGCGAGGTCTCCGACGCCTCGGTCGAGCATCGCAAGCGACAGGCTGCCCGCCGGGAGCAGGAGGCACTCGTCCAGGTGCTGCGGAACGCCGCGGCGCTCTCGCGGGTCCGCTACGACGGCGGCGTGACCAGCTACCTGGAGGTCCTGGACAACGAGCGCCAGCTCTTCGAGGCGGAGCTGGAGCTGACCCGGGCCCGGCGCGACGAGCTCGTGGCGGTGGTCCAGCTCTACCGGGCCCTCGGGGGCGGGTGGCAGTCCGAGTCCTCGACGCAGCGGACCGCGGCGCGCTGACGGTCGGGTCACGCCGGCCGCGGCCCTCCCGAACCTGAACCGCGCCTGCCAGACCTGCCACGCGGTGCCGGAGAAGGAGCTGGAGGCGCGCGTGCTCGCGATCCAGGGACCGCCATCACGCGCTTCTCCAGGGCGCGGCGCGGGTCGCCCACCGACATCCTCGACGCCACCGGACGCGAAGAAGTCCGAGGCGGGGGAGAGGGAGGCGGCCCGGCACCGGAAGGTGCAGTGGCGGCTCGACTTCGTGGCTGCGGACAACTCCATGGGGTCCACGCGCCCCGAGGAGCTGGCGCGGATCCGGGGGCAGGTCATCGCCCCCGCTCCCCAGGGCCAGCTCGAGGCCGAACGGGCAATGCGCAGGAAGTAGGCGGGGGAACCGGACAGGGGGGACACGGCGGTGGCGTCCAGTCGACCAGCGGCTTTCCTGGGGCATCCCATCCAGCTCGTCACCCTCTCGTTCACCGAGATGTGGGAGCGCTTCAGCTACTACGGCATGCGCGCATTGCTGGTGCTCTACATGGTCTCCCCGCCGGAGCAGGGGGGGCTGGGCTTCAACCCCGGGCACGCCGGCGCGATCTACGGCCTCTACACCTCGCTCGTCTATCTGGCGGCGACGCCCGGGGGCTGGATCGCGGACACCTATCTGGGGCTCCGGCTCGCGATCCTGATCGGCGCCGTGGTGATCGCGGCCGGCCACTTCGTCATGCTCCTGCCGGGCCTCGCCGCCTTCTACCTCGGGATGGGGCTCATCATCGCCGGGACCGGGTTCCTGAAGCCGACCGTGAGCTCCATGGTCGGCCTCTTCTACGGGGAGGGCGAGAGCGCCCGCCGCGACGCCGGCTACTCCATCTTCTACATGGGCATCAATCTCGGCGCGCTGCTGGCGCCCCTGGTCTGCGGCTTTCTCGGCCAGACAATCGGCTGGCACGTCGGCTTCGGCGCGGCCGGCGTGGGAATGGTTCTGGGCATCGGCCAGTATCTCCTCGGATGGAAGCGGCTCGGCGCCGTGCCGGCGGCCGTCCACCCGACCGCAGCTCCGCCGCGCGGAAACCGCAAACCCGCCGAGCGGGGGCGGTTGAAGCGGGGTCTCCTGCTCCTGGCCGTGGTCGGCCTGCTGCAGTACCTCGGAGTGGTCGACCTACGGAGCGTCGACGGCCTGGCGCGCGGGGTCATGTGGATCATCCTCCTGGCGGCCGTGGCCTTCTTCGGCAGCGTGCTCGGCTCGGCGGAGTACTCGGCCGCCGAGAAGCGGCGTGTCGGGTCCTTGGCGTTCCTCTTCGCGTTCTCCGGAATCTTCTGGGCCGGGTCCGAGCAGGCCGGGTCCAGCCTCAACATCTTCGCGGAGAAGAGCGTCGACCTGACCATCGTCGGCCTTGCGCTGCCGGCGAGCATGCTGCAGTCGACCCTGCCCCTCCTCCTGCTCGTGCTCGCGCCGCTATTCACGTGGCTGTGGCCGGCGCTCGCGCGCGCCGGCCGGGAGCCTTCCACCCCCGTCAAGTTCGCGATCGGCCTGATCTGCATGGGCTTGAGCTTCGTGGTCCTGGTGCCCGCGACCCGGCTGGCTGCGGGCGGGACACTCGTGAGCCCGGCGTTCCTGCTCGCCGCGTACTTCCTGAGCGCCGTCGGCGAGCTCTGCCTGAGCCCGGTGGGTCTGTCGACGTTCAGTGCCGTGGCGCCCGAGCGTGTCATCGGCCAGGCGATGGGCGTGTGGTTCCTCTCGATGGCGCTCGGCAACCTGACGGCCGGCCGGATCCTGGGGCTCGCCGGGCGAGTCTCGGCGCCGACGTTCGCCCTCGGCATGGCGCTCGTCGTCCTGAGCGCGGGCGGTATGGCTCTGCTCCTTCGCAGACCGGTTCAGCGGCTCATGCAGGCGTAGCCGATCACCGGCCTGGGCCCGGGCGCCGTCCCCGTGCGACCGAACGCGCAGGGTGCCGAGCCGCTCGCTGGCGCCCACGCACGATAGCCGCCATGGCCACGAGCCTGCTGGCACTGCTCGACGACATCGCCACGCTGCTCGACGACGTGTCGACGCTCGCCCAGGTCGCCACGCGGAAGACCGCGGGGGTGCTGGGCGACGACCTCGCGCTCAACGCCCAGCAGGTGGCCGGCGTGAGGGCCCACCGCGAGCTGCCGGTCGTCTGGGCGGTCGCCAAGGGCTCGCTCCTGAACAAGGCCATCCTGGTGCCGGCGGCGCTGGCGATCAGCGCCCTCGCGCCCCGGGCCGTGACGCCGTTGCTCATGGTCGGAGGCGCCTATCTCTGCTACGAGGGCTTCGAGAAGCTCGCCCACCGGCTCCTGCGTAGCCGGGCCGAGGACGACGCGCACCACGCCGAGCTCGTCCACGTGACGTCCGATCCCACGGTGGATCTCGTGGCAGCCGAGACGACGAAGATCAGGGGTGCCGTGCGGACCGACTTCATCCTGTCGGCGGAGATCATCGTGATCACGCTGGGCGTCGTGGCAGAGGCGCCGTTCCCGACGCGGGTCGCCGTGCTCGTCGGCATCGGGCTCCTCATGACCGTGGGCGTCTACGGCCTGGTCGGGGGCATCGTCAAGCTCGACGACGTGGGGTTGCATCTGCGCCGGCGCGCCGGCGACGCGGTGCTCGCCCGGGCCCAGCGCCGCATCGGTGCCAGCATCCTGACGATCGCGCCCTGGCTGATGAAAGGTCTGTCCCTGGCCGGCACGGCCGCGATGTTCCTCGTGGGCGGCGGCATTCTCGTGCACGGCATTCCCGGGCTGCACCACTGGGTCGAAGGCCTGGCCGGGAGCGTCTCCAGGCTCCCTGGCGTCGGCGGCGCGCTTGGCGCCGCGATGACCCTCCTGCTGGACGCCGGCACCGGCGTCGTGACCGGCGCCTTGGTGCTGGGGGTCGTGGGCGGAGCGCGACGGGTGATGCGCCGGGGGGCGGCGTCCCGCCACATATGACGGGCGCCGTTCCCGGTGGTGACCTCGTCGCGGTCCGGACGGGTAACGCTCCTGATTTCACCGGCACTTGCAACGCGAGCGTGCGTGGCACCGGCATTGCCTCGTCCCGAGAACAACCAGGGGCGGTGCTGGTCCCTGATCCCTGAAGGAGGGTGCGCACGTGCGAAAAGTCCTCGTCCGGTGCCTCACAGTGCTGCTGATCGGCCTCGGTCCAATCGTCGTGGCGAGCCGTCCGGCAGCGGCCGAGTGGTTCCTTGACGGCTACGCCGGCGCTTCGTTCACGGCCGACGCCGATGTCACCATCCGCAACGGCACGACCTTCGACGACAAGGTCAAGTTCGACACGGAGGCCATGGGCGGGGGACGCCTCGGCTACTGGCTCGAGACGCTCCCGTGGCTGGGCGTGGCCGCGGACGCCTCCTACTTCGCCCCGGCGGGGGACGGCACGACGGCCGAGACGCGCCTGGAGGTCGTGCCCTTGTCGCCGCTCGTCATGTTCCGCCTGCCTCTTCTGGAGAGCCCGGAGTTCCCGAAGGGCCGGCTCCAGCCCTACCTCGCCGGGGGGCCGAGCTTCTTCCTCACGAGCGTGAAGGTGGACGTGCCGGGACTCGGCGAAGAGAGCACGGACTGGCAGTTCGAGGTCGGCGTCGACGCACGGGCCGGCATCGCGTTCATGATCACGCCGGCTGTCGGGACATTCGTCGAGGGCCGCTACACGTGGTTCAGCACCAACCCGGGTGGCAGGACCACGGAGTTCGACATCGAGACGGTCCACGTGGCCGGCGGGATCACGATCCGCTGGCCGTAGGCGCGATGCGTCGCTCCGGTCCAGCCCGCGGCTCCGGCGGCGACCCTCGGGGCCGGCTCGCGCTGCCTGGTGGCGGGAGGCTCACGCGGTGGGTTCCGCTCCTCGTCTGCGTGGGCGCCGTCCTGGCGGCCAGCCCGCGGCTCGCGCCGGCTCAGCCCGCCGACATGGAGCGGACGCTGGTGGAGCGATTCGGATTCTCGGGGGCCGAGATCGGCCAGCTGCGCGGGAGCCAGGTCGTGGTCAAAACCCTCCCGGCCCAGGGCCGGGAGATTGGCGTCGTCGGCGTGGTCCGGATCCATGACGACCGGGAACGGCTCGTGCGCTGGATCCGGGACGTGGAGGGGTTCCGCAAGGCAGCCGACCTGGGTGTCTCACGCAAGCTGAGCACGCCGCCGACGATCAACGACTTCGGTGACCTCGTTCTCGACGGCGGAGAGCTCTCGGCCCTGCAGCGATGCCAGCCGGGCGGCTGTGCCCTCCGTTTGGGCGAACGGGCGATCGCGCGGTTTCACGCCGATGTGGACTGGGCCGCGCCCGACGCGGGGCGCCGGGCAAACC